>CAJTUT010000006.1 GCA_910579455.1 uncultured Bacilli bacterium | reverse complement strand
TTGTTCAATTAACATTTTAAAGTATCTATCGCTTTTTGTATACTCTCATGGTGCCACATCAATTGTAACACTACAATTTTTAGATTTTATCCATTAAGAAAAACTATAATTAATTACTAGAATATGTTATAATGTTATTAATAAGTTATATTTATATAATTTCGTACTATGTAAGAGTTGTAGATATTTACCATACCCGTACTAATATAAATAAGCAAGTAGTTTCTTAAACTGATGACCTTACTTCTCCTTTTTGGGAACTATTGATGTATGTATAGATTTTTATGATTTAGAATATTGGAGGTAACCTATGAAACAAGAAAAGATTATAATTTATGATTTTGATGGAACTCTAACACCTTATTCTAGTCCTAAATTTGAGATTTTAGAAAGGTGTGGTCTAAGGGATGGTGCTAATGGTCCTAGTTTTTTGGAGTTATCTCAAAAAGAGGCGGAAGCTTCAAACATTGATTTATATGAAGCAATATATAAAGTATATTTTGAACTTATTTATAAGGCTGGCTTTAGGTTGGTAGATAAGAATTTTTGTCTTGGATTTGATAAAGTAGAATACAATAAAGGTGTTGAGTACTTCTTAACTACTTTGGTACAAAGTGATATTAGTAATTATTTAATAAGCTCAGGAGTTTCTGTTTTTTTACAAAAAACGAAGTATGCTACTTTGTTTAAAAAAATATATGCTACAACATTTAAATATAATGAAAGACAAGATGCAATTGGGATTTCTTATTTAATGAGTGATAAAAAGAAGGTAGAGGCAATTAAAGAAATTATAAAGGATCATGGTTTTTCCGAAGAGGATTGTTCACATGTGATCTATATTGGTGATGGCTTAACTGATTTTTATGCTATGGACTATGTAAAAGCACATGGAGGAACTACTATTTTTGTTTATCTTGATAATGATACCAAGGCTATTCAAGCTATGAAACAAAAAGATGTTGTTAGTTTTTTTGCTAAAGCAGATTTTTCCCAAAATAGTGAACTTTCTAAGTATGTTTTTAGGCTATGTGGTATATCAAATATTGATGAATAAATTATATTGTAGAGGAGATGAAAATGTATGGAGAGTAATGAAAATTTAATTGGTAATTCGAGACATATGGTAGACTATTTAGGTAATGAGTATTTCTATGATTGTTTAGGATGTGAAATTAGTAAAAAAAGCATACCCTTGCCAGGAGGTGTTATTTATGAAGATGATGCATTTGTATTAGCAAGTGAACCAGAGATACCCTTAGCGGGATTTTTAGTGGTTACAGCAAAGAGGCATGTTAATTCAATTGTTGAATTCACGAGGGAAGAACGATGCAACATGGTAGATATTATCAGTAGGGCTGTTTCGATATTAAAAGAATTAAAGATAACGAATGAGGTTACATTAATTCAAGAGGAGAGGTCTAAGCACTTTCATATGTGGATTTTTCCTCATCATGATTGGATGGATCAGAAATTTGGGCGAGGGGTATCCTATACTAGAGATATTTGTGATTATATATTAGATCATGCTACACAAGATGATAAACAGAAAACTTTAAAGGCTATACAAGATATAAAAGAAAAATTTTAATTGGATTCATTTATATTCAATTAATTTTTTATTATATCAGAGATTATTAGAATATCTCTAACTTGTAAAATGTTTATGGAAATGATATTATATATTATAAGATAGGGGTGACTAGATGGATTTTATTATTACTTTTTTTAGAGATGTATTAGATGGTCCTTTATATATTGTTATTGCTGTAATAGCAGGAATTTTAATTTGTTCTTGTATTGGTTATTTAGCAGAAAGAAGTATCGAAAGAAAAAAAGAAAGAACACAATATGAGCAAGAACATTTTAATGTTTCAGCCAATTCTAATGAAGAAAATAATATAGTAGTAAATGAGGTAATATTAAACGAGGTTTCGGAAGAATCAGCTCCTATGGAAACTGTTAGTGTTGATAATGTTTCGGATATTGATGTATCCCAACAAGCTATACCAGAAATATCTGACATGGAGGTATCTAATATAAATAATGATGGGAACAGGGGTGTTAACTCTACGCAAAATGTAGGTAAGTAACTTTACTAATTTTAATATTTTTTGTATACTATTAATTATGATAAAGGAGACGATGTAATGTCAATCACAGTAACTGATATCATAACCATAATTCAAAAGATCGTAGACGTATCTTTGGTATGGTTGATTTTCTATTTTATTTTAAAGAATATCAAAAACAATGTAAAGCTTTCCTTAATTTTTAAAGGGGTTGCTTTCATCATCTTATTAAAGTTTTTTAGTAAGATATTTGGTCTTACTACTATTGAAGTTTTACTAGAATATATTATTCAATGGGGATTTTTGGCACTTATTATTATTTTTCAACCAGAAATTAGAAATATCTTAGAACAACTTGGTAGAAGTCAGCTTCTAGGGCGACATAAAACTTTAACAGTTGACGAAAGGGAACACTTAGTTTATGAGATAATTCAATCTATGGATTATCTAAGAAAAAATAGGATTGGAGCTTTGATTGTTTTAGAACGTGATATTAGTCTTGGAAATTATATTGATAAAGCAAAGAAACTATATGCTGATTTATCAAGTGATTTATTAATTTCTATTTTCTATGAGGGTAATCCACTTCATGATGGAGGGGTAATTATTCAAGGAGATCGTATTAGTTGTGCTGGTGCTGTATTCCCAACTAGTAGCAGTTCTAAGATTAATAAAAGGTTAGGAACTAGACATAGAGCGGCTTTGGGTATTTCTGAAGAATCTGATTCAATTTCTTTAGTGGTATCTGAAGAAACAGGGCGATTATCCGTAGCTGTTAAAGGAGAACTTTTTTATAACTTATCTTTAGATGATGTTAGAATTATGTTAATTGATGAATTAAGGCCTAAAAAGGATATTGATTTTAATGAGGGTGAAATAGACGAGGAAGAGATTTATGAAGAGAATAGTTAAAATAATGGGAAAGTTTTTTCAGCACATTGGGGCATTTTTTGATAAATGGATAATTACTCCAATTACAAAGTTTATTTTAAGAATCACAGATTTTTTTAAAGACAATAGTAAAGGGATTGATAAATTTATTGGAAAAAAGTCTACCTTAATTATTGTGAGTTTGATTCTCGCTTTTGGTGTATTCTTGCTGATTGATCAGGAATCTAGTGTTATGAAGGATCAGTATGCGGAGATATTATATAATCAACCTGTATCAGCAGTTTATAATGAGGAGTTATATGTGGTAGAGGGATTACCTAAGACAGTGGATATTACTTTGGTTGGAGAAAAAAGACATATCTTTTTAGCAAAACAATCACCATCAAAGGGGGTATCTGTTGACTTAACTGGATTAAGTGAGGGAAATCACAAGGTTACTTTAAAGTATTCTCAAAGATTAAAATCTCTAGATTATAAATTGGATCCTTCTATTGTAACTGTTACTATTTATCCTAAGGTGTCAGAAACAAGAAGTCTTACTTATGATATTTTACATTCCGATAACTTAGATACAAAGTTATTTATAAAAGATGTAGAGTTGGATCGAGATGATGTCATTATTAAAGGTGCTAAATACAAACTTGAAAAAGTTGCAACGGTGAAAGCTTTAGTGGATGTGGATGATTTAGTAAATCCAAAAGAAGGGGAATTAACTCTTAAGGATGTGGAGTTAGTTGCTTATGATACAAAAGGAAAAGTGGTGGATGTGGAGATTGTTCCTAAAACAGTGACTGCAAAGGTGATGATATCTTCTCCAAGCAAAGAGGTTCCAATAAGAGTAATTCCAAAGGGAAGTCTAGCAACTGGAAAAGCAATTAAGTCTGCTAATACAAGTGTTGAAAAAGTAACTGTTTATGGGACAGAAGAGGCTATCAGTAAAATCGAGTATTTACCAGTGGAAGTGGATGTTACAGGTTTGACAGATAATAAGAATTATAAGGTAACGCTTAAAAAACCAACAGGAATTACTGATATTAGTGCTAAAACAATAACAGTAGAAGTGATAATTGATAATTCTACTAGTAAAGAATTAGCAGATATTTCTATTGCAACAGAAAATTTAGATAGTAAATACAAAGTCCAGGCATTATCTGAGACGGATAGTAGGGTAATAGTTGTTGTTAGAGGAAGTCAGGATGTTGTTAATAGTATAGATGCCTCATCCATCACAGCCTATATTGATTTGAAAGGATATGGAGTAGGAGAACATGAAGTTCCTGTTAAAGTAGAGGGAACGGATCTAAAGCTTACCTACGTTTCTAAAACAAAAAAAGTTAAGGTTAGAATTAGTGAGAAATAAGTCGGATAGTTTTTATATCGGACTTTTTCTTTTTACAAATTCGACAAAACTTGTCATTTTTTTTTCTTTTCAATTTTTCTATTATAAGCTATAATATAATTGCGTGGTAGTATAGGGAAGGAGATAAAATGGGAAAAACTAGATTATTAGTAATTGACGATAATAAAGAATTAGTCAGTATGATAAAAGAGTATTTTAAAACTCACGCAGATATTGAGGTGGCATTAGAGGCTTATGATGGTGTAGAAGGGTTGAATTTGATTGATAAGAAATCAGATCTTTATGATGTAATTGTTTTAGATTTGATTATGCCTAATAAAGATGGAATGTCTGTTCTTGAATATATGAAAAAGAAAAATATGGATAGAAAGATTATAGTGTTAACTTCTTATAATACTCCAGATATTATTAGAAAAGTATCAGAGTTAGGGGTTAATTATTATATTTTGAAACCGTTTGAATTATCTGATTTGGAAAGGCGAATTATAGAAATTTCTGAGGGTGTCAATTTTGAAGGGAAGAGTATTGATCTTTATCATAACAATTTACAGATTTCTACGACTAAGATATTACATGAACTAGGGGTGCCATCACATATAAAGGGATATCAATATATAAGAGAAGGTATCATGATGCTTTATGAGAAACCAGAAGTGATTGGTGGAATTACTAAGGAATTGTATCCAGAGGTTGCTAGTAAATATGATACTACTGTATCTCGAGTTGAACGTGCTATTAGACATGCAATCGAGGTTAGTTGGAATCGTGGAAACTGGGAGTTAATGGAAGAAATATTTGGTCATAGTGTGGATATTGATAAAGCAAAACCGACAAATTCAGAGTTTATAGTAACAGTTGCAGATAAATTAAGATTGGAATTCAATAAACCATCTATAATGAGTTAATAAGACGAGCAGTATTAGTCTTTTTATTTTGGTTTTTTATTGACTATCTATAGAAATAAAGATATACTTATTTTATAAAATATGTATGGAGGTTACAATTTATGGAACGAAAAATAGAATCATTCCTACAAAAATGGAAAAATGACTTGATTCGAAAGCCTCTGGTAGTATATGGTCCAAAACAGGTAGGAAAAACATTTACTATCCTAAATTTTGGAAAAGGCGAATATAAAAATTGTATTTACTTTGATTCTAATAATAATAAACAGTTGATAGAAATATTCAAAAAAGAAAGGTCAGTAGATAAGTTGATTATAAGCTTGTCTTTATTATCAGGGGAAACTATTTTGGAAAATGATTCGTTATTAGTCTTTGATAATGTTAATGATATAGAAATTATAAGAGGTTTAAAATTGTTCGGAAATGGGAATAATCCTTATCATATTATAGCGATTACTTCTAGAAGGGAGAACCTACATAGTTTTAAGGGGATTGAGTTACAATTTAAGGGTATGACGGGAATGGATTTTGAGGAATATCTTTGGGTACGTGATGAGAGGCAATTGGCTGATTTGATCAGAGAATCGTTTGAAAAAAAGAGGACTTGTCCTTTTCATAAAGTAGCACTTGATATGTTCTATGAATATTTAGTCACTGGAGGGTTGCCAGAGGTGATTTTATCCTATATAAATGGAGCTAGTGATAATGAGATTAAGGCAATTAAAGGGAAGATTATAGACTCTTATATTAAGGAAATTGCTTTAAATCCTACTTTGATTGATATTTCCAGGGGAATAGAGGTCTTAAATAGCATTCCTTTACAACTACAAAAGGAAAATAGGAAATTTCAGTATGGTTTAATGGGATATGGCAAAAGGGCAAAGGAATATGATACAGCTATTAAATATTTAGTTGACAATCAGTTGGTGTGCAGAAGTTATAAAATAAGGACAGTAAAATCGCCCCTTAGTAGTTGTAGAGAGACAGATAGTTTTAAATTGTATTTGGTCGACGAAGGGATTTTATTTTCTATGATGCATTTAAATAGAAAGTCATTTCTATATAGTGAGCAGATGAAGGAAACACTATATGAAAATCATATCGCAAAAACCTTAATGGAAGCCGGATATTCGTTATATTATTATCAGTCTGATGGTAAGGCGGAAGTTAATTTCGTAGTGCAAAACCGTATGGGACAAATCATTCCTATTGAAATAACTATAAAAGCGATGTCTAAGGCAAAGTCTTTATCTGTGCTTATGAAAAAACATACAGTTTTTAATGCTTATAGGATTACTGAAAATAACTTTTCAACAAAAAAAGAAGTTAGATATATTCCTATTTATGCTGTATTTTGCTTGAATGATAATAAAATTTAAAAGTAGGGAAACTATAGGGCATATAATAACACATATGAATTTGTAGCAGTAGTTAATAAAAATTTAGAAATTAGCAAGGATTTAAATACTATGTCCCATTCTTATATTTAGGAACTTTAAAGAATTGTGAAAATCGAAAAAATGTTCTATAATTAATGTAGAATAGAGGTGACGATATGGGTAAAAGAATCATTTTTCATGTAGATGTGAATAATGCTTTTTTGTCGTGGACTGCTCTTTATCTTTTAAAACATGGGTATCAAGTGGATATAAGAAATATTCCATCTATTATTGGTGGGGATGAATCCACTCGTCATGGAATTGTCTTAGCTAAGAGTATGGTTGCTAAAAAATATGGAATAAAAACAGCAGAGACTCTTTATTTGGCTAAAAAGAAATGTCCTACTGTTAAGGTTTTTTCACCGAACTACGAGTGGTATTATGAACAATCTAGATTATTCCATGAATATTTAAAAAAATATACACCCACTATTCAGAGATATTCAGTAGATGAGGCTTATTTAGATTTTACGGGAACATCCTATATTTACAAGGATTATGTAGGTTTAGCCTATAAACTTAAAAGAGAAATTAAAGAGTTATTTGGATTTACAGTAAACGTGGGGATTGCTAATAATATGTTGTGTGCGAAAATGGCTAGTGATTTTGAAAAACCAGATAAGGTTCATACTCTTTTTTTTAAGGAAGTAAGGTCTAAAATGTGGCCACTTCCAATTGAGGACTTATTTATGGTTGGTAAAAAAACGGCAGAGCGTTTAAAAAAAATGGGGATTGATACAATTGGAAAACTTGCGAATGCAGATATTGTTTTACTAAGAAAACACTTTAAAAATCAGGCACAGTTTTTAAAAGATTCAGCAAATGGAGTTGATTACAATAAAGTAGAAAAACTAGAAACTAAAAATCCTAGTATTAGTGTTTCTGAGACTTTGCCAAAGGATATTACTGATTTGAGTTTACTGGAGGATGTTTTATTTAGACAGGCTTCCGAGGTTTCAAGCCAACTAAGAAGTAAAAATAAGTATTGTAATACAGTAGCGATCATTTATAAAAATAGTAGTTTCAAAAGTTATTCAAAACAGACAAAATTGGAGAATTCTACTAATGATACGGGCAAAATTTTTAAAGAGGCTAAGCAGTTACTTAAAATAGGCTGGAGACAAGATCCTATTAGATTAATTGGACTACGGTTGGCAGATTTGACGGACTGTGCTCATAAACAAATTTCTTTGTTCGAACAGGAAGATTATAGGGGAGATACTGAGCAATTTCAAAGAACAATTGATGAAATTAACAATAAGTTTGGTGCTAATACTTTAATACCCGCTTCTATTATTAAAAAGGATGATTAAATATTGTAAAAATGATATTTTAGTATAATTAGGTTTAGTTTTTTTGAAAAAAGAATAAAATTGAATAGTGGGCTTTAAAAAAAATATAAAAAAGCCTTGCAAAATAGAGAATACGTGTGATATAATTTTATCTGTGTGACTGCTTAGATGTGCAAGGTTGCTGATACACCGGGTTAAGTTGTTAATTAGGTTATTAGGTTATTTGCATGGAGCAAGTCTATACTAGATATAGGCGAAGGGAGGATTTATATGTCGACAGAAAGGGTTCGTATTAAGTTAAAAGCATATGATCATAGAGTTTTAGATAATGCTGTAACAAAAATTGTTGAAACAATTAAAAGATTGGGTGGGTCAATATCAGGGCCAGTACCACTACCAACTGAGGTGGAAAAGTTTACAATTTTAAGAGCTGTTCATAAATATAAAGATAGTCGTGAGCAGTTTGAAATGCGTACACATAAAAGACTTATTGATATCAAAAATCCCAGCAAGGAAGTAATCGATGCTTTAGCACGATTAGACTTACCTAGCGGAGTGGATATTGAAATAAAAACAAAATAATAGGAGGAAATAAAAATGAAAGGAATCTTAGGTGAAAAGATCGGAATGACCCAAGTATTTACTAAAGAAGGTAAATTGATTCCGGTTACTGTGATTCGAGTAGAACCAAATGTTGTGACTCAAATTAAAACGGTAGAAAAAGAGGGTTATGATGCAGTACAACTTGCAACAAAAACAATTAAAGAAAAATCTAGCAACAAACCATCAATGGGTCATACAAAAAAAGCAAATACTGAACCTAAGCGCTTCTTAAGAGAAATTAGGGGAGTAAATACAAGTGATTATACTTTGGGACAAGTAATAGGTGTAGATACTTTCAAAGAAGGAGAAATGGTTGATGTTAGTGGAATCAGCAAAGGAAAAGGTTTTCAAGGAGTTATTAAACGGCACAACCAATCTCGTGGTCCTATGGGACATGGATCTCAATATCATAGAGGTGTAGGATCTCTTGGTACAATGTTGCCAATGCATGTGTTAAAGGGTAAAAAAATGCCTGGGCATATGGGTCATGTAAAAACAACAATTCAAAATTTAGAAATTGTCTCTGTTGATAAAGAAAATAGTGTGATTCTTATAAAAGGAAATGTTCCAGGTCCAAAAAAATCATTAGTTATCATTCGCACAGCAGTGAAAAATCCTGATGTTGTGAATACTCCTGCTGATTTAGTTAGCTATGTTGAAGAAGTTGAACAATTAGAACCAACGGACGAAAATGTAGAAAAATCAGTTCAAGAAGAAGTAATAGAAAGTGCAGAATAATATCATCACAGGAAGTAAGAGGATGATTTGTGATGAAAGGAGGAAAGAGATATGAAAAAAGTAGATATTTTCAATCTTAAGGGTGAAAAGATTAATGATGAAAAATTAAATGAGAATATATTTGGAGTAACTCCAAATGATAAAGTTTTATACGATGCAATCATTTTAGGACGTGCATCGCTTAGACAAGGAACACACAGTACAAAGACTCGTTCAGAAGTTAGAGGTGGCGGAAGAAAGCCATGGAGACAAAAAGGAACAGGACATGCCCGTCAGGGATCTATCAGATCTGTACAATGGGTAGGTGGTGGAAGATATGGTACACCAGTTCCTAGAGACTATAGCAAAAAGATGAATCGTAAAGAACGTGGAATTGCTATTAAGTCAGCATATAGCTATAAAGCTATGGAAGATGCAATTGTTATTTTAGAGGATTTGGTTTTAGAAACACCAAAAACAAAAGATTTTGTTAAAGTGTTAGATTTATTAAAACTAACTGATAAAAAGGTGTTGTTAGTAGTAAAGGATTTAGATGAAAATGTGATTCTTGCTACTAGAAATCTATCTAATATTTTATTAGTAACACCAAAAGAAATTAGTGTATTAGATTTAGTAGGATCAGATTATTTGGTTGTTACTAAGGATGCTTTGAAGCAAATTGAGGAGGTGCTATTGTAATGAATGATACAAAATATTTAGAAATTATTAAGGCACCAGTAATTACTGAAAAAAGTCAGTTGTTAAAAGAGGCTGGACAATATACATTTAAGGTAGATCCAAGAACAAATAAAACAGAAGTTAAACAGGCAATTGAAAAAATTTTTAATGTAAAGGTTGTTTCAATTAAAACAATAAATGAAAAGCCTAAAAAAAGAAGAGTTGGTCGTTATACTGGTTTAACCAATAGATCAAAAAAAGCTATTGTAAAACTAGCAGAAGGGCAAACCATAGATCTTGGTTAGAGGAGGAAAATAAATTATGGCAATAAGAAATTATAAACCTACTACACCAGGACGTAGAAAGATGAGTACTTTAGTAAATGAAGGAATTGCTAAGAACTCTCCTTTGAAAAGTCTTACTGTTACAATTAAGAAAAATGCTGGACGTAATAATCAGGGTAAGATTACAGTTCGTCATCAAGGTGGAGGTGCGAAAAGAAAGTACCGTATCATTGATTTTAAGAGAAATAAATTAAATGTACCTGGAGTGGTAGCAAGTATAGAATATGATCCGAACAGGACTGCTAATATCGCTTTAATTAATTATTTGGATGGAGAAAAAAGATATATTCTTGCTCCTAAGAATTTAGAGGTTGGTATGAAAGTTATATCTTCAGAAAAAGCAGACATCAAGGTTGGTAATGCATTACCAATTATGTTAATTCCTGTCGGAACTGTTATTCATAATATTGAACTTCGTCCTGGAAAAGGAGGAGAGTTAGCAAGAAGTGCTGGAACATCTGCTCAAATTCTTGGTCGAGAAGGTAAATATGTAATGGTTCGCTTAACAAGCGGAGAACAAAGAAAAGTGTTAGGAACCTGTATGGCAACAGTTGGTGAGGTTGGGAATGAGGATTCTTCTCTTGTAAAGATTGGAAAGGCTGGACGTAATCGTCATAAGGGAATTCGCCCTACAGTACGTGGTTCTGTCATGAATCCAAATGATCATCCACATGGTGGAGGAGAAGGACGTGCACCAATCGGACGTAAGGCACCAGTTACTCCTTGGGGTAAACCTGCACTTGGATACAAGACACGTAAGAAAAAACAATCTGATAAATTTATCGTACGTCGTCGTAATGGTAAATAGGAAAGGATGATAAAAAATGGCTAGAAGTACCAAAAAAGGACCTTATGTATTTAAGAGATTGTTGAAAAAGGTCCGAGAACTAAATAAGTCTGGAAAAAAAGAAGTTATAAAAACTTGGTCACGTCGTTCTACTATTTTTCCTGATTTTATAGGACACACATTTGCAGTTCATAATGGTAGGGAATTTATACCAGTATATGTTACAGAGGATATGGTTGGACATAAACTTGGGGAATTTGCATTAACTCGTAAATTTGGTGGACATGGTTCTGATAAAAAGAAATAAAAAATGACTAGGAGGAAAATATATGGAAGCAAGAGCAATTGCTAAGTCACTTAGATTATCGCCAATTAGAGCTCGTTTAGTGAGTGATATGATTCGTGGTAAAAGGGTGAGTGACGCATTAACCATATTAGTTAATATGAACAATAAAGCAGCTAGACTTACTAAAAAAGTTTTGGATTCTGCTATTGCGAACGCTGTTAATAATGAAGGTGCAGATGCTGATACACTTTATATTAAGGAAGCAAGAGTAGATGCTGGTCCAGTTATGAAACGTCATGTGATTGATTCACGTTCTCATATTGGACAAAACAATCATAGAACTAGTCACATAGTAATAACTGTGGCTACAAAATAATGAAGGAGGTTACAATATGGGACAGAAAGTTAATCCTAATGGACTAAGACTTGGTATCAATAAGGACTGGGAAGCTAGATGGTATTCTAATAAAAAGGACTTTTCTAAGAATTTAGAAAGGGATATTAAAATTCGTGAATATTTAGCAAAAAATATGAAGAATGCGTCAATTGCAAAAGTAGAGATTGAAAGAAATGCTAAGAGATGCGAAGTAGTAATTCATACTTCTAAACCTGGGGTTATGATTGGCCGTGGTGGAGAAGAAATAGAAAAATTAAAAAAGATTTTATCGAAAATTGTGGATGAAAATGTTCAAATATCAATTGTTGATATAAAAAAAGCGGATATGAATGCACAGTTGGTAGCAGATTCCATTGCAAATCAAATTAGTAATAGAGCATCATTCCGTATGGCTCAAAAACGTGCAATTAGAAATGCAATGAAGGCAGGTGCTAAAGGTATTAAAACTTCTGTATCTGGAAGACTTGGCGGAGCTGATATGGCTCGTAGTGAGGGTTATACAGAAGGAACGATACCTCTACATACTTTAAGAGCTGATGTTGATTATGCTACCAGTGAGGCTGATACAACGTTTGGAAAAATTGGTGTAAAGGTTTGGATCTATAAGGGAGAAATTCTTTCATCAAAAAAGGCTAAAGGAGGTAATTGATATGTTAATACCATCAAGAACTAAATATCGTCGTGTTCATAGATTACCTTATGAAGGAAAGTCAAAAGGAAACACAACATTAAGTTTTGGAGAGTTTGGTTTACAGGCAAAGAGTGGGGCTTGGATTACAGCAAATCAAATCGAAGCAGCTCGTGTAGCTATGACTCGTTATATGAAACGTGGTGGAAAAGTATGGATTAATATATTTCCACACATGCCACTAACAAAAAAACCAATTGGCACTCGTCAAGGTAAGGGTAAAGGTAATGTAGAAGGTTGGGTAGCAGTAGTTAAGGAAGGTAAAATTATGTTTGAAATTGCTGGAGTTAGCGAAGAAATTGCTCGAGAAGCTTTAAGACTTGCTTCTCATAAATTACCAGTTGCCACAAAATTTGTAAAAAAAGAAAATGGTGGTGAAATAAATGAAGGTTAATGAAATTAGGGAATTATCTACTGAGGATATCAAAAAGAAGTTAGTAGAAACGAAACAGGAATTATTTAATTTACGTTTTCAACAGGCTACAGGTAATCTTGAAAAGCCTTCAAGAATTAGAGAATTAAGACACACCGTTGCAAGAATGAAGACCGTTCTTAAAGAACGTGAAGTAAATAATTAGGAGGATATGATATGGAAAAAGCGATAAAAAAAGAATTCGTTGGTAAAGTTGTTAGTTCTACTAATAATAAAACGATTACTGTATTAATTGAAACTTATAAGAATCATCCATTATATCATAAAAGAGTTAAACACTCTAAAAAGTATTGTGTTCATGATGAAACAAATAAGGCAAAGGTTGGGGATACTGTTCGTATTGTATCTACAAGACCTATATCTAAAACGAAACATTTCTATTTAAAAGAAATTGTAAAAGAAGCAGTTATTATTTAACGCTTTAGGTGAGGAGGAATAATTTATGTTACAACAAGAAAGTCGTATGAAAGTTACAGACAACTCTGGAGCTCGTGAATTATTAGTCATTCGTGTGCTTGGTGGAAGTCATGTTAAAACTGGAAACATTGGTGACATAGTAGTTGGTACGGTTAAACAGGCAATACCAAATTCAAACCTTAAAAAGGGTAAAGTTGTAAAAGCAGTTATCGTTCGTAGCCGTCAAGGTGTTCGTCGTGAGGATGGAAGTTATATTAAGTTCGATGACAATGCTTGTGTTATCATTAAGGATGATAAGAGTCCAATAGGAACTCGTATCTTTGGACCAGTTGCAAGAGAACTTCGTGATAAAGATTTTATGAAAATTGTATCTTTAGCAAAAGAAGTACTATAAGAGGAGGATAAATATGAACTTAAAAGTAGGAGATGAGGTTGTAGTTATCACTGGTTCTGACAAAGGAAAAATAGGAAAGATTATTAAAGTAATTAGAGGTAGTAACAGGGTTGTTGTAGAGGGGATCAATGTTGTTAAAAAACATAAAAAACCTAATGGACAAGAATCTGGAGGGATTGTAGAGATGGAAGCTCCAATTCATGCTTCTAATGTTATGATTGTGGATCCTAAAACAAAAAAAGGAACTAGAATAGGACATACAACAAATAAAAATGGTAAAAAAGTAAGAATAACAAAAAAATCAAACGAAATGATTGATTAATTGAAAGGAGGGTAACTTATGAACCGCCTAAAAGAAAAATACTTAAATGAAGTAATTCCAAATTTAATGGGTCAACATAATTATAAGTCAATAATGGAGGCTCCAAAATTAGAAAAAATTGTAATTAATATGGGTGTTGGAGATGCCACTACAAATTCTAAATTATTGGATGCTGCTGTAGCAGATTTAGAGAAGATTTCTGGTCAAAAGCCAGTGATTACAAAGGCAAGAAAATCAATTGCAGGATTCAAGGTAAGAGAAGGTCAATCTATTGGATGCAAGGTCACACTAAGAGGTGAGGCTATGTATACCTTTATGGATAAATTAATTTCCATTGCTTTACCACAAGTACGTGATTTTAGAGGAGTATCTCCTCGTGCATTTGATGGTAGAGGAAATTATACAATGGGAATTAAGGAACAATTGATTTTTTCAGAAATAGAATATGATGAAATAGTTAAGGTTCGTGGTATGGATATTGTATTCGTAACTACAGCTAAGACGAATGAAGAGGCATTTGACTTATTAAATGGACTAGGAATTCCTTTTAGAAAGTAATTGGAGGGTAAGAATGGCAAAGAAAAGTATGAAAGTAAAAGCTAGTAGACCACAAAAGTTTAAAGTTCGTGAATATACTAGATGCTCAAGGTGTGGAAGACCACATGCAGTTATGAGTAAATTTGGTATATGTCGTATTTGCTTTCGTGAATTAGCTTATAAAGGACAAATACCAGGAATTAAAAAATCAAGTTGGTAATTGGAAAGGAGGATACAAATTATGGCAGTAGTAACAGATACCATTGCAGATATGTTAACACGCATTCGTAATGCAAACCAAATGCGTTATGAACAAGTAAAGGTTCCTGCTTCTAATTTAAAAAGCGAAATCGCAAGAATTTTAAAAGAAGAAGGATTTATTGAGGATTATAAATTAGAAAAGGATAATGTTCAAGGAACTCTATTTTTAACTTTAAAATATACTGATAAACGTGAGAGAGTAATCACTGGACTTAAGAGAATTTCCAAACCAGGACTTCGTGTATATGCGAAAAATGATGAAATTCCTAAAGTGTTGAATGGATTAGGAATTGCAATTATTTCTACATCTAAAGGGATTATGACAGATAAAGAAGCTCGTAAGCAAAATATAGGTGGGGAAGTTCTAGCTTATATTTGGTAGAACAATAAAATATAAGGAGGTGTTTTTGTGAGTCGTATTGGAAAACGTATTATTGAAGTTCCTGAAGGAGTTACTGTTACTTTAGAGGATAATGAAGTAGTTGTAAAAGGACCTAAGGGGATGCTAAAGCAAGTAATGTTAAAAGATATTACCATGAAACAAGAAAATAATGAGATCACTTTAAGTCGTAAATGTGAATCTGCAAAAGCAATGCATGGAACAATGAATTCCTTAATCACAAATATGATTCATGGTGTAACTAAAGGTTATGAAAAGATATTAGAAATTATTGGTGTAGGATATCGTTTTAATGTCCAGGGAAAAAAATTAATCATTAATGCTGGATATTCTCATCCAGTAGAAATGGATATTCCAGAAGGATTAACAGTAGAAGCAAATGGAAATACTGAAATTACAGTAAAAGGAATTGATAAAGTATTAGTGGGTGAATTTGCTGCTAATATAAGAAAAGTAAGAAAACCAGAACCATATAAGGGAAAAGGTATTCGTTACAAGGATGAACATGTTCGTCGTAAAGAAGGAAAGAAAGCTGCATAAGTAAGTAGAAGGGAGAAAATAAGATGATAAAAAAAGAATCTCGTAATAGTATGCGTGTTGTACGTCATGAAAGAATTCGTTCTAAGATTAGTGGTACAACAGAAATACCAAGATTATGTGTTTTTCGTTCAAATACTGGAATCTATGCACAAATAATAGATGACGAGGCTAAAACTACTCTTTGTTCTGCTTCATCACTCGATAAAAGTTTAAAACTTAAAAATGGAAGCAATATTGAAGCAGCTAAAGTTGTTGGAGCAGAAATTGCAAAAAAAGCTTCAAAGAAAAAGATTACAAAAGTAGTATTTGATAGAGGAGGATACCTTTATCATGGACGTGTGAAAGCATTAGCAGATGCTGCACGTGAAAATGGATTAGAATTCTAGGAGGGTATTATGAAAAAAAGAGCACAAGAAGGTAAAGACAAGGCTTTAGAAGAGTTAGTCATTGAAATAAAAAGCGTTGTTAAAGTTAACAAAGGTGGACGTCAAAGAAGATTCTCTGCTATTGTTGTTGTCGGAGACCATAAAGGTCGTGTTGGATTAGGTATTGGAAAGGCCAATGAAGTACCTGATGCAATTAAAAAAGCAATTCAAGATGCTAATAAAAATTTGGTTAGAATACCTTTAATTGATGGAAGAACAGTTGCTCATGAAGCTGTTGGAACTAGTGGAGCCGCTAGAGTTATTATTAAACCTGCTGCTGCTGGTACTGGAGTAATTGCTGGAGGATCTGTTCGTGCTGTTCTTGAATTAGCAGGAGTTCGTGATATTGTTTCAAAGTCCCTTGGAGCAAGAACAAAATTAAATATGGCTAGAGCTGCGTTAAATGCACTTACATCTATTAAAACACCAGAGGAAGTAGCAAGATTACGTGGTAAGACAGTAGAGGAGATATTAGGATAATGAAATTACATGAATTAGAGAAAAATATCGGTGCTAAACAAAGGAAAAAACGTGTAGGACGTGGACCAGGAAGTGGACTTGGAAAGACTTGTGGTCGTGGTCAAAAGGGACAAAAATCACGTAGTGGAGGTAGTATCAATCCAGTATTTGAGGGAGGACAATTGCCACTTTATAGAAGATTGCCAAAAAGAGGATTTTCAAATGCCTTGTTTAAAAAGGAATATGCTGTGATCAATGTTTCAGATTTAAATATATTTGATGATGGAACTGTTGTTACACCAGCTTTATTAAAAGAAAAAGGAATTGTAAAAAAACAGTTAAATGGAATTAAGATACTAGGAAATGGAACTTTGAATAAAAAGTTAACTATTCAAGCTCATAAATTTTCATCTAGTGCATTAGAAAAGATTAAGGTCTCAGGAAGTAAAGCTGAGGTGATCTAGTGTGTTTAAAACTATGAAGCAATTATTTACTTCAACTAATAAAGATTTAAGACATAGAATTTATTTTACACTTGTATCTTTACTAATCTTTATTCTAGGGATATCGATAAGAGTTCCAGGCACTGAAGATTTATCAAGTAATCTAGGTTTTTTAGAATTGCTTAATACGATGGGTGGAGGAGCTCTAAGGAATTTTTCAATCTTCGCATTGGGAGTTATGCCTTATATTACTGCATCTATCATTGTGCAATTATTACAAATGGATATTATTCCGTATTTTGCAGAATTAAGTAAACAAGGACCAACAGGTCGTCAAAAAATTAATCAAATTACTAGATATATTGGTATTGCTTTTGCATTTATTGAAGGGTATGCTTTTGCTTTCTCATTCATTGGTAAAAGTGGAGATCCAATGGAGTATTTATATATTGCAACTGTGTTAACGGCGGGTACGGCATTCTTATTATGGTTAGGAGACCAGATTACACAAAAGGGGGTAGGAAATGGTATCAGCCTCATTATTATGGCAGGTATTATAGCAACACTTCCTCAAATGTTTGTTACTGCCTTTCAAAATTTAGTAACATTTGATACTGTACAAATAACAACATTTGGAATTGTAAAATTTATTCTATTTGTAATTGTCTATTTTGCAATTGTAATTGGTATGATTTTCGTTCAAGAGTCAGAAAGAAGAATTCCAATTCAATATGCTAATAAATCAACGGCAACTTTTGGTAAAGCTGGGCAGTCATTTATGCCGATTAAAATTAATACTGCAGGAGTTGTTCCAGTAATCTTTGCATCTAGTTTAATCTCAATACCAGGAATTTTAGCTAAAGTTCTTAATAATGAAACTTTTTCTATGATCGTTTCTAAATATTTATCCTATACAACTCCAATAGGGTTTATCATATATGTATTATTGATATTCTTATTTGCATATTTTTATACATTTATTCAATTAAAACCAGAAGAGTTTTCAAAAAATCTTCAGGATAATGGAGGATATATTCCAGGAGTAAGACCAGGTGGTGATACCAAGAAATATGTTAGTCGAGTATTATCTAGATTAACAGTTTTAGGGGCCTTATTCTTAGTGATTATTGCAGGAATCCCGATTATATTTTCTAATTTTACAAGTTTACCAACAACAGTTTCCATTGGAGGTACTGGACTATTAATTGTAGTTGGAGTAGCTCTTGAAACATATAAACAGTTAGAGGGTAGTCTACTTGCGAGGGGATATAAGAGGAGTTATAGAAGAAAATGAAAAATATAATGTTTATTGCTCCACCAGCAGCTGGCAAAGGAACACAAGCTGAATTAATCGTAGAGAAATACCATATTCCACATATTTCTACTGGAGATATTTTACGAGATATTTCTAAGGAAAATAGTGAAGTTGGTCATTATGTATCTGAGGTTTTATCGAATGGTGGTTTAGTAAAGGATGATATAACTGATCAATTGATTGAACAAAGACTAAGGAAAGAAGATTGTAAAAATGGTTATATTATCGATGGATTTCCTAGGAATATCGATCAAGCGAAGATTTATGATAGAATTCTTTATAAGCTTGGTTATGATATAGGATACGTATTTCTAATTAATATAGGAGAAAAGGAATTAGAAAAACGAATAACTGGAAGAAGAATCTGTGAGAATTGTAAAGCTATATATAACATTAATAGCGAAAGTAATTCTCCTAAGGTAAATTCTACCTGTGATTTATGTGGAGGAAAATTATATCAAAGAAAAGATGATAATTTAGAGGCTTTTCAAAATAGGTATCAAGTCTATTTAGAAAAGATAGGTCCTATCATAGATCATTATAGAAAAAAAGGAGTATTATACGAAATAGATGGAAATCATTCTATTTCAGGAGTATTTAATCAAATAGATAATATTATTAGTGGAGATGATAAATCGTGATTACTTTGAAAAGTAATAGAGAAATAGAACTCATGAAAATAGCTGGTAATATTGTTTATAAGACCCATCAATATTTAAAACCATTTTTAAGGCCTGGAATTACGACTAAGAAAATCGATGATTTGGCGGATCAATATATAAGAGATCAAGGAGCTATCCCTTCTTGTAAGAATTATCAAGGTTTTCCTGCTTCAATCTGTATTTCTATCAATGATGAGATAGTTCATGGAATAGCTGGAAATAGAAATTTAGCGGATGGGGACATTGTAACGCTTGATATTTGTGCTTGTTATAAAGGATATCATGGTGATTCTGCATGGAGTTATGCAATAGGGAATATTGATGAGGAAAAATCACATCTTATGAAATATACAGAAGAGGCCTTATATATTGGTCTGAAAGAGGTAAGGCCAGGAAATAGAATTGGAGATATTGGAAATGCTATTTCAAATTTTGCTAAAGAGCATCATTTAGGAGTAGTAAAAGAGTTATGCGGTCATGGCATTGGGCAAAACCTTCATGAAGCTCCTGATGTTCCAAATTATGGAACTATCAATACAGGAGTGAGATTAAAAGAGGGAATGACAATTGCTATAGAGCCTATGTTAACTGCTGGAAGTCCTAATGTGGAAATATTAGATGATGACTGGACAGTAGTAACAGAAGACGGCCATCCTGCAGCACATTTTGAGCATACTGTAGTAGTAACTAAGGATGGATATAAAATCTTGACAGGAGAGTGAAATGATGGCTAAGGAAGATACAATAGAAGTAGAAGGTAAAGTCCTTGAGATAATACCTGGTGGTAAATTCAAAGTCCAACTTGAAAATGGACACATTATAGAAGCCCACGTTTCTGGTAAAATACGAATGCACTATATTCGCATCTTAGCAGGGGATACTGTAATGATTGAATTATCACCATATGACTTAACACGTGGGCGTATTACCTATCGTAAGTGAAAGGAAGAGATATAAATGAAAGTACAAGCATCAGTTAAAAAGATTTGCGAAAAATGTAAGATTGTAAAACGCAATGGTAAAATAAGAATTATTTGTGAAAATCCAAAGCACAAACAAAGACAAGGTTAATAGGAGGTGTAGATAAATGGCACGTATTAAAGGTGTAGATATTCCTAATGATAAGCATATCGTAATATCATTGACTTATATCTATGGAATTGGTAGAAGTCTTGCAAAGAAAATTTGTAAAGATGCAGGTATAGAAGAAACTAAAAAGACAGGTGATTTAACTCAAGATGAATTAATTAAACTTCGTGACGAAATTAACAAATATTTAACTGAGGGAGATCTACGTCGTGATATTAATATGAATATCAAGACAAAAATGGAAATTAATTCTTATGAAGGATCTCGTCATAAAAAAGGATTGCCTGTTAGAGGTCAAAGAACAAATCGTAATGCTAGAACTCGCAAGGGTAAAGGTAAAACAGTAGCAAATAAGAAAAAAGTATAAATTAAATAAAGGAGGTTAAACTTATGGCTTACAAAACTAGAAAGAAAAAAGTAAAAAAGAATGTTCCAGAGGGTGTTGCACACATTCATTCAACATTCAATAATACGATTACTACTATTACAGATAAGTCTGGAAATGTAATTAGTTGGGCTTCAAGTGGATCTATTGGTTTTAAGGGTAGTAAAAAATCAACTCCATTTGCTGCTGGTATGGCTGCAGAGGCCGCTGGAAAAACTGCTTATGACATGGGTATGCGTAAAGTAGTAGTATATGTAAAAGGTTTGGGTCCAGGAAGAGAAACTGCAATTCGTTCTTTACAAACAGCTGGCTTAGAAATTACTGCAATCAATGATGTAACACCAATACCACATAATGGATGTCGTCCACCAAAGAGACCACGTGGTTAATTAAATAAAGGGAGGTTAATTCATGTTACAATTTGAAAAACCAATATATAAAATAACAGATTCTATAGAAAGCAATTTCTATGGTAAGTTTGAACTAGAACCATTAGAAAGAGGATTTGGTACTACAATTGGAAATGCATTGAGGCGTGTAATGCTATCATCACTTCCAGGAAGTGCTATTAGTAGTATTAAAATTGAAGGCGTTCTTCATGAGTTTCAAACCATTGAAGGAGTTTATGAAGATGTTACAACTATTATTCTAAATTTAAAGGGTGTAGTTTTTAGAAATCATTCGAATGAATCTAAAGTAGTACGTCTTAATGTTTCTAAGGAAGGAGAAGTAACAGCAGGAGATATTGAGCATGATGCTGATATCGAAGTAATCAACCCTGATAAGGTAATTGCTACTTTATCTAAGGGTGGAAGTTTAGTAATGGAAATGACTGTTACAAATGGTCGTGGATATGTTAAGAGTGAAGAAAATAAAAAGTTATATGATTTAAAGAAAGCAGGAGAAATTGCTATTGATTCATTGTATTCTCCAATTGAGCGAGTATCTTATGAGGTTGGAAGCGCTCGTGTGGGACAAGATGAAAGCTATGATAAGTTAACAATGGATGTATGGACAAATGGTTCGATTAAACCGGAGGAAGCTATTGCTCTTGCATCACGTATCTTAATTGAACACTTTGAAGTTCTAACAGATTTATCCTCTATTGCTGATGCAACTGGAATGATGATTGAAAAGACAGAGGATCCAGCGGTAAAAGCTTTAGAAACTTCTATTGAAGATTTGGATTTTTCTGTAAGAGCATATAACTGTTTAAAAAGAGCGGGCATTCATACTTTGCAGGATCTTGTAAATAAAAGTGAAAACGATATGATGAAAATACGTAACTTAGGTAAAAAATCCCTAAAAGAGGTATTAGACAAAATAAGAGATATGGGATTAGTTTTACGTGATGATGATTAAAATATAAGGAGGAAGAGTTATGGCATATAGAAAGTTGGGAAGAGATAATAAGCATAGAAGAAGTATGCTTGCCACTTTGACAAAGCAACTTGTTATCAATGAAAGTATAACCACTACAATTACTAGGGCAAAAGAAGTTCGTAAATTTATGGATAAGATGATAACTTATGGTAAAAAAGCCGACTTGGGTTCTAGGAGAAGAGCTTTAGCTTTCTTACACAATGATAAGGCTGTTGTGGATAAAATATTTAATGAATTAGCACCACGTTACCAGAATCGTAATGGTGGATATACACAAATCTTGAAGTTAGATGAGAGACGTGGAGACGATGCTTTACTTGTTGTTTTAAAATTAATGGATAGTGAGAAAAAAGAAGAAGTTGCAGAAAAGAAAAATGCTACAAAAAAGGAAAAGAAAGAATCTAAAAAATAGGTAAGGTAATACAAGGGAGACTACTAAAAGACATATTGCTATATCAAATAGTAGTCTTTTTGTTTTAGAAGATTAAGATATTATCAATTCACATAGAGATAAAATGTTAAAAATAAATAATAAGGGTGGTTATATAGGAAGAATTTATTGATAAATATGAACAGAATCTTGTTTTAGAAAAATTTTGGATAGATTAGTAGTTGATAAAAAGAGTAAAAATAATTATTTTGAAAGGAAGAAATATTTTTATGAAGTATATAAAACAACTTATGATAATTTTAATTTTCTCGTTTATGGGAGAGGCCTTGAATCAGATAATTCCTCTATCTATACCTGCAAGCGTATATGGTATGATCTTGTTTTTTATCTCATTAGTAACGAAAATTGTTAAATTAGAACAGGTTAGAGAAACCTCAGAATTTTTGTTATCAATAATGTTATTATTTTTTGTACCTGCATCAGTGGGAATTATAGATACCTTTTTTCTCTATAGGTCAAGTATGATTTTGATAGTTATAATTGTGATTATTTCCACAATTGTTGTTATGATAACATCGGGGTTAGTATCACAATATATTATAAAAATAACCAATCGAAAAATGAGAGGCGGGAAATAGGAATGAATGATTTTTTACAACAAACAAATTATTTCGGATTTGTATTAACGATATTAATATATTATTTTGCAGATCTTTTGAAAAACAAATCTAAAATAGCCCTATTCAATCCTATATTAGTTACGACAATAGTAGTGGTGGCTATATTATTGATTTTTAATATTGACTATGAAACATATACTATAGGTGCTAAATATATTTCATATTTTTTAACTCCAACTACTGTTTGTTTGGCAGTACCTTTATACAGACAAATAAAAGTATTAAGGAAAAATATTATTGGTGTTTTATTAGGCATAGTAGCAGGTGTCATTGCTAACGCCACTGTAATTGTTTTATTTGCGTGGTTATTTAAAATTGAAAATAGATTAGGAACTTCCTTGCTTTCTAAATCTATAACTGCTCCAATTGCTGTTGCTCTAACTGAAGAATTAGGAGGAGTTTCATCTATTACTATTTTTGCAGTAATATTATCGGGAATTATAGGAGCAGTGATTGCCCCTGTAGTATTTAAATTTGTACACATTAAGAACGAGATTGCCCAAGGTGTTGCTTGTGGTACTTCTGCACATGGTTCTGGTACTACTACTGCTTTAGAATTAGGAGAAGTTCAGGGAGCTATGAGTGGATTATCAATCATTGCTACTGGGGTAATTACAACAATAATAGTTCCCATTATTAATCAAATATTTTTTTATTAATCTGCTATTAAAGTAAAATAATAAATGAGGAAATGAAGGTTCCTAGCAAGGGGGATAATTGATTATTAAATCTTAGAGTATTCTGATTTTTAATTTGTATTACTAGGAATTTTGTCAATATTTTGGTATAATAGCGATAGCGAGGTGTTGTAATGAAAGCTTTAATTACGGGTGCATCCAGTGGAATAGGACTAGATATTGCTAAATATCTTGCATCAAAAAAATATGAATTAATTTTAGTGGCAAGATCGAAAGAAAAATTAGAAGAAGTTCAACAGACATTACCAACAAAATCTACCATTATTGTAATGGACTTAAGTAGTGAGCAAAAGGTAAAGGAATTATGTGTATTGATGAAAAATGAGCGAATCGATATGCTTATTAATAATGCAGGTTTTGGAGATTTTGGAGAGTTTACACAAACAGAGTTATCAAAAGATATAGAAATGATTCATACAAATATTAAGGCGGTTCATATTTTAACTAAATTTGCCTTAAAAAATATGATGAGACATAACTCAGGATATATTTTAAATGTAGCCTCAGCAGCAGGTTTTATGAAAGGTGGACCATTACTTAGTACTTACTATGCTACTAAATCTTATGTATTGTCACTAACTCAGGCCATTCATTATGAATTGAAGCGAAAGAAGAGTAGGGTTGTGGTTTCTGCTCTTTGTCCTGGACCTGTGGAAACTAATTTTAATCG
Source organism: uncultured Bacilli bacterium (assembly GCA_910579455.1). Lineage (GTDB taxonomy): Bacteria > Bacillota_I > Bacilli_A > RF39 > UBA660 > UMGS995. The sequence continues at coordinate 44,849 of CAJTUT010000006.1, read as the reverse complement.
GGTAGCAAATGTGGATTTTTCATCTAAACCATTGCCTAGTAAGTTTGTTGCTAAATATGCGATTGATCAAATGATAGGGAAGGAAAGAATGATTATTATTCCAGGGATAAAAATGAAATTAGCTAAGTTCTTCTCTAGGTTTGTATCCGATAAGTTTATCCTAAGAATGACATATAAATTTCAAAAGAAAAAGTTAACGAAATAAGTTAACTTTTAAATTCTAGGAGTGAGTAAAATGAAAGAGACTGTAAAAGTGAAGCAATTAAGTTATAATAGTATTTTAGATAATATTAGTCTCACCTTTTATGAAAATAGTATTCATTATATATCAGGTTCTAATAATTGTGGTAAGAGTACACTTATGAAAATTTTAAATGGAGATATTATTTCTTCTAATCAGGTATTTTATCAAGGAAAGGATATCAATACCATGAGTTGTTATGAGTTTAGTAAAATGGTAGGAGAAGTGTTAACATTAGATAAAGAATTTTCATTTACCATAGTTAAACAGGAAATTTTATATCAACTGGATCGATTGAATTTTGATAGAAAAGAGCATTTGAAAAGATATCAGGAGGTAGTTACACTTTTACAATTAAAAGAGGAAGTAGAAAAGAGTACTTTGGCTCTTAATGACTATGAAAAACTGAAATTATTAGTTGCTCTCCAATTAGTAAAAAAACCTAAAATTTTGTTATTGGGAAATATTTTTACTTATATTACAAAAAAGAAGCAAGAAGAGTTTATGGTGCTATTAAAAAAAATAAAGAATTTAACAGTTATTATTTCGAGCAATGACTTATCTTCTTGTCTTTATAGTGATTATCTTCATCTTTTCCATAAGGGAAAATTAATTTTAAGTGGGAAAACGATGGAGGTATTACGGAAGGATAGTATTATTAATAAATTAGGACTTGATTTACCTTTTATGGTAGACTTGTCATTAAAATTACAGTATTATAATCTATTGGAAGATATCGAACTAGATATGAATGGGATGGTTCAAAAATTATGGAAGTAAAAATTGGTAGTTTTATATTAAAGCCTAGTATTTTAGGCATTTTAGATCAGGATGAATTTTTCCTTAACTTTTTTCAGGATTTGTTCTTTAGTAATAAAACTATATCTATAAATGGGGTAAGATTGACACAGTTAGAAAAAAGAAGATATTTAAATGGTATAGAAATTGTCCCAAAGCAAATAGAATCTCATCTTTTATGTTTTGATGTCTATCAATATATGAGGCATCATATTATGGAAAAACACCTGGGGTTAAAGGATTACCAAAAAAAGATAAAAGATTCTCTTGGTATTGTTGGTCTAAAATCATTAAGCTTAAGTAAAAGAATGATTGATTTATCTAATTGTGAGAAAAAACTACTTCAATTTGCAGCAGCACTTTTATCTAACCCAGACATTATTATTTTTGATTCTTTTTTGGAGCCTTTCGATACTAAATTTAGAAAAAAAATATGTAATTTATTTACCCAATTGATTGAAAAGTATCAAAAAACTATAATCTTGTGTAGTAAGAAATCAGATCTCATTTATAAATATACAACAGAAACAATCATTATTCAGGGTAAGAAAAAACTATTGGAGGGTTCTACAGAAAGGTTATTTTGTGATAATATAAAATTTTTACTAACTCAGGGAATTGAGGTTCCAGAGATTGTTTTATTTAGCTATCAAGCGAATATTTTAAAAAATGTAAAATTAAATTATTATAAAGACTCTCGCGACTTGATTAAAGATATTTATAAGAAAGTTTAGGTGAGGAAGATGAGATATTTATTAACTATTTCTTATGATGGAACGAATTATTGTGGGTATCAAGCACAACCGAATTTTCCAACTATTCAAGAAACCTTAGAAATGGCGATTAAAAAGGTAAATAATAATAAAAAAAGAATATTACAATCATCTGGTAGAACAGATAAAAAGGTTCATGCCTTGGGACAATGTGCTCATGTTGACTTAGATATTGATATTACCTCAAAGAAATTAAAACGGGCTCTAAATAGTAATTTACCTAACGATATTCATATTGTCAAAGTAGAGAAGGTTTCTAATGAATTTCATGCTAGATACTCAGCAAAGTCAAAAGAATATCGTTATTTTATAAACCTGGGTGAATATAATCCAATAGAAAGAAATTATGTTTTTCAGTATAATTATAAATTAGATATTAAAAAAATGAAAAAAGCAATTAAGATATTTTTAGGAGTTCATGATTTTAGAGCTTTTGTAACAGAAAATAAAGATAAAAAAAATTGTGTTAGGAAAATTACAAGGGCATCCATTAAAAAGGTTTCTAAAGATAAATATGTTTTTATTTTTAAGGGAAATGGTTTTTTAAGATATCAGATAAGAAATATGGTGGGAATTTTAATTAAACTAGGTGAAGGAAAAATAGATAGAAAGGAATTAAAGGAAATTTTAGAAAGTAAGAATAGAGAAAAAACAGGGGTAACTGCTAAGGCTGAGGGATTATATTTAGTGAGGGTTGAATATAAATAGAGGTAGGTGCATGAAATGAGACTTTATTTGAAAGGAAAAAAAGTAACAATATATCCCTTTTTATTAAAAAAGATAGGATATGGAACACAGGGGAAAATTTATAGATATCATAATAGGGCATTAAAAGTAATCCATCCTAATGTAAAGGATCTTACTCTTAGGGAGTGTCAGCACTTACAAAATATTAAGACAAAAAGAATTCTATTACCAGATGATGCATTTACGGATTTATATGGAACATTACATTGTTATACTACTGAATTAATCATAGAACAAAGCGACATATATATAATGATTATGGATAAATTTCTAGAGGAAATTTATCAGGTGGAAAAAGAACTAGACTTATTATCAAGACATTATGTTATGGTTCATGATTGGATTAGAAAAAATTTTATGTTTGATGGGATATTTAGATTTGTGGATGCTGGCAGATATGAATTTTGTTCTTCTAAAAAGATTTCGGAAATTAGAAACTATAATCAAAGTGTCTTTAATTCCTTTATTTTGGGAGAAATGATTACTTACAGTTTTTATCCCGATTATGCTTTAGGATTCGCAAAACATCCTATGCTAAGACAATTAGAAACAAATTATAGAGAATCACAATGTAAAACTATGGGAGAGTATGTAGAAAGTACTATGAGTAAGAATGAAAATTTTTTACAATATATCAAGAGGCTTAAAACAAAAATATAGTTTATTTTTCTATAAAAGTATTATATAATAAAAACGAAAGAAGGGTATTAAGTGAAAGAGGAATTGCTTGATGTATTAGATGGGAATGGAATTAAAACAGGAGAAGTATTATCTAGAAAGGAGGTTCATAAAAGAGGATTATGGCATAGAATTATTGTGGTTGCAATTATCAATGAAAGAAATGAAATTTTAATTCAACAACGAAGTGATAATAAAGATAAAAACCCTGGAATGTGGGATATTTCTGTAACTGGCCATTTATCTTCCGGACAAGACTCTTTAACTGCCGCTACTAGAGAAATATCAGAAGAGGTAAGTGTTAGTTTAGGATACAGTGTGGAAGTGAAAGACTTCCGATTTATGTTCTCCTATCGCAAAGAAGAACAGGTCAATAAAGATCATTATGATAGACAGTTTTATGACTTTTTTATTCTAAGACAATCGGGACTTAGAACTGAGAATATTAGATTTCAAGAAAGTGAAGTTCAAGATATTAAATTTGTAAGTATTAATGAATTAAACCGAATGAGAGAAGAGAATTTATTGGTACCTAGAGATGAATGTTATGATGAATTATCTAATTATTTATTTAGAATCTAAAATAGATAGATAATGTAAATAATTTTCTTAATCGATGAATATAGTTAAATTAGAAAAATATAGGGAAAAGTATTGATTTTTAATACTTTTTTTAGTATAATCATAATCGGTACATTTTATATCCCCACATAAATTAGGCGGTGGGAAGCTTGATTTAAGTAAAGGAGAGAGAATATGAAAAGTTTTATGCAAAAAAAAGAGACAGTAGAACGCAAATGGTATGTGATTGATGCTGAAGGAAAATCTTTAGGTAGGGTCGCTTCTTTAGCAGCAACTTATTTAAGAGGAAAAAATAAACCTACATTTACACCACATATTGATTGCGGAGATAATATTATTATTGTTAATGCGGAAAAAGTAAAATTAACAGGGAATAAAGAAGAAAAGAAAATTTATTATAATCACTCTATGTATCAGGGTGGACTTAGAGAAAGAACTGCTAAGGTCATGAGAGAAAGATATCCAGTTGAAATGGTAGAGCGATCAGTAAAAGGAATGTTACCTCATAATAGATTAGGACGTCAAATGTATAAAAAATTATTCGTTTATGTAGGTAGTGAACATAAGCATCAAGCACAAAAACCTGAAGTGCTTGAGGTTAAGTAGGAGGGTAAATGTATGGCAAATAAAGTAAAAAATGTATATACTGGTACTGGACGTAGAAAAACGAGTGTAGCTCGTGTTACTTTAACACCAGGAAAAGGAAAAATTACAATCAATGGTCATGATGTGTATGAATATTTTCCTAATAAATTATTAGTTCTAGATTTATGTCAACCATTAGAGGTAACTAAAACTAAAGATATGTTTGATATCGATGTAAAAGTAAAAGGTGGAGGTCTTTCTGGTCAAGCAGGTGCTACAAGATTAGGAATTACACGTGCACTATTAGAGTCTGATAGTAATAATTCAAGTGAGGCTCCAGATAGTTTTAGAAAAATCTTAAAAGTAAATGGTTTTATTACGAGAGATGCTCGTAAGAAAGAACGTAAAAAACCAGGTTTAAAGAAAGCACGTCGTGCACCACAATTTTCAAAACGATAGGATATCAAGTTTGTTCAAACCCTTTAAACATAAGTGTTATAAGGGTTTTTCTTTGGCTAAGAATATGCCTGAACCTCATTAAATTTGGTTCATAGTCAACAAGTAGTCAACTAATAGACAACATTAATGCATATATTTTGTATTATTTTATAAAATATTAATATAAACATTAAATACATGATAATATATCGTTGAAATGTTGATATATATATATTTGATATATGATATTATATTTATATGAAAAGAGGTGTACATATGGAGACATTAACCAGTGCCATTAGTGTTCAAGTTGATACCCGTGATAAAGAAGTTGCAAATGGAATTCTTAAAAATTTAGGTTTAAACATGAGCACTTTTGTTAATATGGCTATAAAACAATTAATAAATAAAGATGGTATACCATTTGAAGTTAGCAATCTAAACCAAGTAAGGAACTTTTAGGATCCTTACAAGAAGGCGAAGATATATTAAACGGCAAAATACAAGCAACAGGTTACCATAATGTTAGAAAAATGTTTGAGGATATTATAAATGAAGATTAATGTTGAAGAATCTTTATACGAAGTAAAAACTACATCTAGGTTTAATAAAAATTTAAAAAAAGTTATTAAGCAAAATAAAGATATAGAAAAGTTAATAAAAGTTGTAGAAAAACTTGCTAATAATCAAGAGCTTGATTCAAAATATAAAAATCATAAACTGATTAATGATAAAAACTTTAAGGATTGTAATGAGTGTCATATTGAACCTGATTGCTTACTTATATATAAGATTGAAAATAACGAATTGATATTATTGCTTTTTGCAACAGGTAGACATAGTGATTTATTTAATATGTAAGATACTAATTTGTATACAACAGGTAACCACCAAATACTTCCTTTTTCCATAAAATAAGGAACGTTAATTCACAAGACGTTAAAAGTTACATATTTCAATGTTTCAAAAGTCCGAGTTTATGGACTTTTTTTGCTCTTTTTAAGTATAGAGGTAGAGATTATGTTATAATAAATAAAAAATAGAAAGCAAATAAAGTTTTAGTTATAGGGAGTGTATGATGATGATTCCAAGGGTAAAGTTTGAAAATTTTGATATTGAAGAAAACATGAAACAATTAGTATGGTATTTGAATCCAGAAAATAGTAAGAATCGACCCCATGATTTTGTTCATCTTACACTTCAACTATTTCCAGAATTAAATGATAAACTAAGAGAAAACATGAGTATGGAAGAAATATATATGACTCTTGATAAAAGAATAAGACCTATTTTAGAAAAAAATCATAATGATTCTGAATATTGCTTAAAATGCCAATCTATTTGGGATCAAGTAAATGATAATGTAATGACCTCTTTAGAAAAAATATTAGATACTAAGTGGGATTGTAAGTTAGTAACCTGTGAGATAGGATTACTTCCAGTATGTCCTAGAGATATAGTAGAAAAAGTCTTTCTTATCAACTATGGCTGTGATAAAAAGGAAATAATGGGAATAGCAATCCATGAATTATGTCATTTTATTTATTTTAAAAAATGGATAGAAATATTTCCCAATTATAAAGAGGAAGAATTTAATTTTCCACATATAGCATGGTATCTAAGTGAAGCTATGATAGATCCATTAATCAATAATGACCATTTTAAAAAATATACAGATGATTTATTATCTTATCCTATGTTTTATAAGATTTTTATTGAAAAAGAATCAATTATAGATATATTAAGAGGTTATGTTAAAAATTATCCAATACATGAAGCAATAAAAAAAGGGTATGAATTGTTTTTAAAATATCAGGATAAAATAAAAGGCTATCAGGAGTAGGAATTTTATAAATATTTAAGACATTTTCGTAGCATATATATGTCTTTTTTTGTAACCATTTTTGAATTTTTGCATATATTATAGTAGGAAACGGAGGTATTTGATGTTAAAACTAGAGTTATTGCAGCAACTTCTAGTAATCGCTATAGCCCTTTCTACTGTAACTTGTGCCTTTATTCAAAAAACTAAAAAATTATTCAAATCGAATAAACACTTATGTCGATATTCATTCCTTGTGAATATTATAATAGGTATTTTATTTTGTATTAGTTTTACGACAGTTGATTTCCCAACAAGTCTTTGGGTGGGTTTGTTTTCCTTTATAGGTGCTGATACCATATTTAAAGCTTTAGAAGGAAAGTTAGCCTCCCATAAAGATATTGTTTCTAATGATTTAATTTATGTAAAAAAACAAAATTTAATAAAGACGGAGGATCAATAAATGGAAAAACCTTTATATCCAAATTCTTACATGCGAATTACACAAGGTTATATGATGGGGACCCATCTAGACAGTTATGCAATAGATGAGGCTGGAAAAGATACTGGTATTTCTGATCTTAGGGCACCTTTTACTGGGGCAATTAAAAAAATATATAAAGCGGGTGCTAATGAGGTGTGGTTAGAAAGTGTAGATAAAGTAGAATATCCAGATGGAACAGTTGATTATATGACAATTTTATTTTGCCATGATAACAATGTAGATGATTTATTTATTGGAAAGGTAATTAAAAAGGGGGAGGTCTTTTATCAGGAAGGAACTAAGGGAAATGCCAGTGGGAATCACTGTCATATAGAATGTGCTAAGGGTAAGTTTTCAGGAACTGGATGGCATAAAAATACAGCGGGTTTTTGGAGCATCAATAATGGGAAAAAACCAGAAGAATGTCTGTGGATAGATGACAGCATTACGATTATAAATAGTAGAGGATATCAATTTAAAAAGATAGAGAAAAACCAAAGCAGTGAGTCTCCTATTACAAAAGAAGAACCTAGTAATACAAAACTACCTACAAGTAATGAAAAAGTAGAAGACATAGAAACATCTACGAAGAAAGAACAAAAATTAATCTTTACATGTAATAAAGATGATACGTATGCAATTAAACTAAAGAAAGGACAAAAGCTATATTTAGAGTAGCTTTTTCTTTTGAAAATAAGTATATTAAATTACCCTTTATAAAAGGATATGTGATATAATATGATTATATATGAGGGTACTTTGATACCTCGCATAGTAGAATATGATTGCAATCATTTTATTGATGAGTTAGATTTTCAATATACGAATAGTATTATTTCAAAAGTAAGTAAGAAGGAAATAAAACGCTACGTAAAGTGTTTAAAGTAAAGAAAGAAAAATGGAGGAAATATATGAAACAATTTGAAAGTAAAGTTGCCTTAGTTACAGGCTCTACATCAGGAATAGGAAGACAAATTGCAAAACAGTTATTAGAAGAGGGAGCAAAAGTTGTGATTAACTATGCTCATAATGAGGAATTGGCGAAAGAAACAATGTTATTGTTTAATAGTTATCTAGATAACATTTTATTGGTAAAAGCAGATATTTCAAAAGAAGATGAAGTAAAGAAAATGTTTCAAAAAATCAAGGATAATTTTGGAAAGTTAGATTTCTTGGTAAATAATGCTGCCTATGATAAAATCTTATCTTTAGAGGATTTGACACCTGAAGAATTTAAAAAAGAATTAGATGTCAATTTAGTTGCTAGGTGGATGTGTATTAAATATGCAATTCCCCTATTTAAAAAATCAGATTATCCTAGAATAGTCAATATTGCATCTCGCCTAGGACAAAGGCCTATGTATGACTCTTTAGCTTACTGTTGTAGTGAGGCAGCAACAATTATGCTAAGTAAAGTTAGTGCTTTGGAGTTATCCAAATATAATATAAAAGTAAATACTGTCAGTCCTTCTTTAACATTAACTCCTTTAGGAAAGAAAAGTTATACAGAAGAAGAAATAAAAAAAACAGCAGAAAAAAATCCTAGTAAAAGATTAGGAGAATGTGAGGATACAGCCAATTTAGTTTTATTCCTATTGAGTCAAGAAGCAGATTATATTAATGGAGAAAATATTAATGTAAATGGTGGCATTTTATTAGTATAATAATAAAGTTGAAAGTAGGTATTTTATGAAAATAATAACAGTATGTGGTAGTTTAAAATTTTATAAGGAAATGATGGAAGTAACAGAAAAAATGGAGTTAAAGGGAAATTGTATGCTAGTCCCTATTTATAATCCAAGTAAACCTAATAAAGATGATTTTACAGAGGAAGAGGCTCTCATGCTTGATAAAATGCATAAAGAAAGAATAAAATTAGCTGATGCTATTTTAGTTGTTAATGTAGATAATTATATAGGAAATAGTACAAAAAGTGAAATTGAGTTTGCAAAATCTTTAAATAAGGAAATTCTTTATTATACAGATTTATTTTAAAAATATTTTGTAGGAGAAGTAGAATAGATATGAAGAAATTAGATGAACTTAAATTAGAGGATAAAAAGTATATCATTTTTGATATGGATGGTACGTTGATTGATTCAATAGGCGTGTGGAATAGAACTGATCAAAAACTAATGGAAGAATATGGTAGGATAACTATAGATTTAGATATTATTCAAAAACAAAGAGATGAATTTTTAAATAGTAATCCGAAAGGAGATTCCTATTTAACATATGTTGAGTATTTAATCAAAAAGTATGGACTTAGTATTAATGCAGAAGAATTACTTAAAGTAAGATGGGATATTTCTAATAAAATATTAGAAAAAGAAATGGATTTTAAGCCAGGATCTGTAGAACTTATTTTAAAACTTAAAAGTTTAGGGTTTACTGTTGTTCTTGCTACTATGACAACACAAGTGCAATTAGATATTTATTCTAATAAAAATAAGAAAATGGCAGAACAAATGTGTATAAATAAAGATTTTGATTTAATTATTAGAAAAGAAGATGTAAAGTATAAAAAGCCCCATCCTGAAATTTATAATAAAATAGTAGAGTATTATCATACTACACCAAATGAATGTTTAATATTTGAAGACTCTTATACTGGCGTTTTAGCAGCAAATAAAGCAGGAATTGAAGTGGTTAATATATATGATAAGTATGCTGATATAGATAGGGAAAAAATTGATGATATTACAGACTATAAAATAGATAGTTATGATGAATTTACAGATTTTGTAGATACTATATATTCTGATAGTAAGAAACTAGAAAAAAGTATAATTTAATGTAATCAAATTTAGGAGGAATATGATGAATTTACGTGAAATAAACCAAAGAATTAGTGATAGATCAGATTGTTTTTACTGGCAAACAGATAGAAAAATAAGTGCTGAAGAAGCTGCGATGATATGGAAAGATAGGCATTCTGCTATCACTAACGAAGAATTGTTAGATAAAATTAATGATTCATTAAAAGATAATAAACTAGCATATATTAAACCTTTTGATGAAAAGGCAGAGACAAGTTTAGGAAATGTTAATTCCATAAGAGTTGGAGTTTTAGAAAGTGGTAAAGAAGTTATTATAAGATGTCATCCAAAGGGAGTTAGAAATGGTTATTTTTATGCTGAAAGTTTAACATCAAAAATTGCATTAGAAAATGCCCTTCCTGCTTATGAAACCTATTCTATTCATGAATTAGAAAATGAAAGTGATGTATCTTATCAAGTAATAGAGAAGTTAAATGGATCTACAGTACAATTCTTTTTAAAAGAACATCCTGAAAAAGAAGAACAACTTGTTTATGAGATAGGTAAAACCATGGCAGAATTACATAAAATTAAGGTAAGTGGATTTGGACCATTTGATAATGAACAAGCTAAAAATGGAAAGCTTATCGGAAAACATCAATCTTTAAAAAATTCTATCAATGCTGGGTTAGAGGAAAATTTAGAAAGATTAGTAAATTATCATATTCTAACTAAAGAAGTGGCAAGTAATATGAAGGAATTATTTAAAGATAACGAATTATTAAATTCAAATACTTCAGTTTTAATTCATAATGATTTTGCAGATTGGAATTTATTAACTAATGGTGATACGATAACTGGTATTATTGACTGGGATGAATGTGTTGCAGGAAATCCAATACAAGAAATCGCTTGTTGGTCCACATTCTTTGATCCTGAAAGAATAAAGCCATTTCTAAAAGGGTATTTTAGTGAAACACCGGTGTATGATAATTTTGATGAGATGTTCCAATTAATGAGACTAAGATACACTATATCAAAAATGGCATTAAGGATTACAAGATATACCTATTTGCAAACGCCAGAATTCAAAGATAAGATTGAAAAGGGACAAAAACATTTAAGTGAATTAGTAGAAATTTTTTCTCTAGCAAATAAAAATTCAAAGAGGAGTAAATAAAATGGAAAAACTATTAATTATGGCTTATATGGGTACAGGGAAAACAGAATTAGAAAAAAAATATAAAAAACAATAGCATTTTTAAGCTTTCATGACTTTATTAATATATTTCCAAATTCTAGTCATTGTCTAATAGTATGAACAAATTCAATAAAGAAATAATGATTTTTTATAGTAGTGTCATTTTACTGTTAAGATGAGTGATATTAAATTTTTTGCAAGATCATTTACTCTTTTTTTACCATGTTTTAGAGATAGATGTGGATTTTTATTAAAAATTTAAAACGTAAAGTTTACACATATTTACTCTATCTATTTACAATTGGTTGACTTCAAGAGAAAAGTATGTAATAATATGGTGAAGAAAGGAAGAGTTAGATGAAAATAAGATTAAAGTTAATTACTATTACAGGGATTGTGATTGTTGGGGTAGTAGCTGGAAGTGCTTATTTTATCATGAATCAAAATAAATTAAAGGATAATCAATCAAAGCAATATATAAATGAAGATTCCATAATGGATAATGATGAGGATTTAGAAGAGGAGGATCCAATAGAGAAGACTGATATGGAAGAAGATACCATGAAAAATAATAATGAGTTAGAAGTGGATCATTCAATGAAATCAGTCTATGGAGGCCTTACTAATGGTAGTAAAAAAGTAAATAGAAATGAAACCATAGTACCAACTTCACCATCGAAACCAAGTGGTTCTGGAAGTATCACTAAACCAGAGGGAAATCAAAAGTTAGAAGATTTGATCATTACTAATGCTATGATAAAAAATGGAACATATATTGTAGGAAATAAAAAATATAATAATGTTACAATTAGTTCAAATATTAAGGATAATGTAAAAATTATTCTGGATACTATAGAAATTAAAGGAGGGCTGATATTAGAAGGATCAGGAAAATATCAGTTAGATATTATGAACTCTAATATTTCGACTTTAACTACAGTAAAACAGCTAGCCCAGTTTTCATTACTTAGAATGAGAACAGTTACTACTATGAATAAGGAATTAGAAGGACCTACTGTTAATTTACAAAAGGGAAGTACAATACAGTCTGCCATGATAAATGGTAATGTTGAAATTAATGGAGAAAAACTGATATCAAATATAAAGGTTAATGAAACTTCTGAAGTGGTTTTAAATGTTCCTGTTCATACTGTTTCATTAAGCACTCAAGGATTAGTTGCAGTGAATAAAAAAGTAAATAACCTAACCAATTTAGGAGATAGTGCTAAAATTATTGTGAATGCACCAATTACTACATTAACAAATCATACCAAAAGTACTATTTATGTAAATAATGGGAATACAATTACTAAGTTTAACAATAATGGAGATAATACAATAGTTTCTGGGAATGGAACTATTATAGAGACCACAATTAATGCTAAGAACACAAGAATTTATACAAATCTTACGAATACTCCTGTACTGATGGAAAATACAGATAATATTTTAGTTAGACAAGAAAAGGAAATCAAAATTGAAAGTGCCATATCAACTGCACAAGGAGTAGTGAGTTTTACATTATCGAAGGAAGTAGATAATTTAACTATTAAAGACATTTCTGTCATTTGTAATGCAGGAAAAAGCATCACTTTATATAATCTCACAACTACAGATAAAAAGACATATACATTAACCACATCATACTATAAAAATGATTCTTATGCTTTATATATTACTCTTCCAAATGGAAACATAATTAGTAAAGATTTTGATACTGATTATGCAAATCCAAACGTTAATAAAGTAGTAGTGGAAAGAGTATCAGACGAGGAAGCTACATTAGAACTATATGGGTTAGATGAGGGAGGATACATTTATTATGTTTTGGAGGAGGCATCTACCAAAGAAGTAGTAAGTGAATCATCTATCAAAACAAATGGAAAATCTGAATTGGTCAAGGTAGGTTATAATATCATTTCTATTAAAGATTTAGCACCAGGGAAGTCTTATCATTTATATTATGTAGTAGAAGGTTTTTATGAAAATACTGCTAAGGTAAAGGGACCAATTGAGGTTCCTAGTCAACTAAAACAAATAAACCAAGGCAAATATCAGATAAACTCTGCAAGAGAGGAAATTCCCAATCGTTTTGTTTTTACTCTAAATCGAATCCCAGAAAAAGAATTGACATTAGATGATTTTGAAATTATATGTCCTACTGAAAAGAACTTAACTTTAAAAGGTGCAGAATTTTTTGTCAGCCCAGATCTTTTAACTTATATCATTGTTGTACCTGATAATTATGGTCATAAGGATAATAAATATACTGTTAAAATTCAAGTGTCTGAAACAGAAAAAATAGATGGTTCTTTTGTTTCTCATTTTGATCCTCCAAGAATTACAGGAGAAGAAGTTATTAGAACTGGTGAAGAAACTGCTGAATTAAGATTTTACTCTGATGAAGAGGGGATTGTGTACTTTGGGGTTTATGAATGGAATGGAGGTATTTATGATTATAATTCAAGCACTCCTTTTGCGAGTGATGTGATTACTGGAACAATAAAAAGCCAAAAACAAGAATTAAACGCAGAGGGGAATACGATACTTCTTAATTTAAAAGGAATTACAATAACAAAAAATACAAGAGTTTGGGCTTTGTTTGTTGACAAAAAAGGAAACTATAGGGTTGGATTTGTTGATCATTATAAAATTCCAACTTCTGTAAATAATGATAATCCAAATCTGGATAGTTCAGTACAAATAACTAAATTTAATATTACTAATAATAATTTTATTTCTATGGATTTTAATGAAACCATTTCTTGGGTTTCCTCTAATGATATTCAATTAACTGTTATAGGAAGTGGTTCCCTTCCAAGTAAGTTAACATATTCAATAGATAATGATACACCAAAGCATTTGAGTATTGATATTTTAAATTATACCTTGATGAAAGGAACTTATGAATTATCAATAAATATCACAGATACAAATGGAAAACCAGTTAAATTGATTAAAAGATTTGAGATTAATTAGACATACATTTAGAAATAATAAATCATTCATTTTAAAACAAATAAGTAAATGGTATTACTTATTTGTTTTATATTGCCCTTTATTACATAGACAAGTATCTTTATCATAGTTTTTCATAATTTATTGATATGAATTCCTTAGGTATTAAAACAGAAAGAGTTTGAACTTCCGAAAAAATTTTGTTTAGGTGTCACATCATTGACAACTAAACAAAATTTTTTTCGGAAGTTTATTCATTGATGTAGTATGGTTATTTATTATAGAAGTAATGACATCAATAGATAAAATATTCAAAAGAAATAGTGATATAGTAATCGATTAGGAAAGATTAAATTTTATATATTTATTGCTTTGCCAAATTCAAGAAACTAGAAAATGTATAGCAACATTGTTTTATGTTTTTTTGTTTTGGAAAAATAATGAACCTACTACATAAAATTTAGTATTAGGTGATAAAATGAGAAGAATGAAATATAAAATAAGTTTATTAGTTTTTTTACTTTTAGTCGTATTTAGCTTAAGCTTTGCACAAGCACATAATAAGAGTAGGGAATTACCTTTATTTCAAAAAGTCATTACAATTGATCCAGGACATGGAGGGCGTGATCCGGGTACTAGGTATGGCAAAATATTAGAAAAAGATCTTAATCTAGAGATATCAAAAGCATTAGAAAAAGAATTAACCAAACAGGGGGCTATTGTTTTTATGACAAGAGATCAAGATGAGGATTTATCTAGTAAGTATGATGTTCGTAAAAAAAGAAGTGATTTATATAGAAGGATTAAGTTTATTGAGAAAAATAAGAGTGATTTGTATTTATCCATTCATTTAAATTGGTACCGAGATTATTATTATGGCGGAGTAGAGGTTTTATATAATAATATCAATAAAGATAATAAAAGGTTAAGTGAGATTCTTACTAGTGAATTTTCTAAAAATAAGATAAAAACTAGAAAAAATATTACTACTGACCTTTACTTATATCGAAATACGAGAGTTCCAGGAGTATTAATAGAGTGTGGTTTCTTATCTAATAAAAATGATCGATATTTACTACAGACCAAAGAGTATCAGAAGAAAATAAGTAAAATTATCACGAGAGGAGTTATTAATTATTTAAAACCCTAACTTTGTTACTTGTAAAACTTCATAAAAGAAGTTATAATAAAATAGTATAAAAGGATAAAGAATAGAAGTATTGGGGTGGAGCCAATGATTATTAGATTAATAAAGAAAACAAAAATTTATAATTTTTCTTTGCCTACTAAGATATCCGGTAATTATTGGATTAAAGATGATGATAGAAATGGTAATGAGAGAAACTTAATAAATGTAGAGGCTTCTGAGGGAAGATGGAAGATAAAGAGTGATTTTGAGACGAAAATCATGTCTGGAAATAAAGAATTAGGGTCTGCTTACTTAAAGGAATATAATTTATACTTTTTGAAAGTGAATACAGATGGAGAATATGTTATTTTATATTGCTCTCCCTCTATTGAACCAGAAATCAGTAAATTAAGAATAACCAGAAATGGAGATATTTTGATTGGAAATGATCCCAATGCTCATATTAATTATTCTTATCCGTTGGTCTCTAGACAACATGCTAAACTTACTTATAATAAGGGAGTATGGACTATTAAAGATTTAAATAGTAAGTATGGTACCTATGTGAATAATTATGCTGTTACTTCTAAAGTCTTATCCTATGGAGATATTATCTTTATTTTAGGATTGAAAATAATTGTAATGAAGGATTATATTGTTGTTAATAATATATCTAATATTGTAAGTTATGATAGTAATACGTTTTCTTTGATGAATCCAATTATTCAGGAACAGAGTGTAGAAGATGATCCAGAAGATGAAGTAGTGGACTTTTATAAGGAAGGCGATTTCTTTTTTAGGTCTCCTAGATTCAAGTCAAAAATCGAATCAGTGGATATTACGGTGGAAGATCCTCCTGAGCGAGAAAAACCTAACGAAATGCCTATGATTTATACAGTGGGACCTATGCTTACTATGGCTATGAGTTCTGTTGTTATGGGGTATTCTTCTTTATCAGGGGTAATTAATGGTACTATGCAGTTAAGCAGTGCTATGCCTACTTTAGTTATGACTTTTGGTATGTTAATGACGATGTTACTTTGGCCATTACTTTCTGATAAGTATCAAAAGAAACAACAAAGGAAAAGGGAAGTTTTGAGGCAAAAGAAATATACTGAGTATGTAGAACAAAAACATCAGGAGATTGTCGCTCAAATGAAAATACAAAAACAAATTCTAGTCGATAATTATTTACCCTTAGATATTGTAAAAGCAATTATTGATAGTAAAAAGAGAAATCTTTGGGAAAGAGAAATTAATCAGGAAGATTTTCTAGATTTAAGATTAGGTATTGGTTCTACGGAGCTTGTAGGTAATATAACTTTTCCTCAAAAAAGATTTTCTTTAGATGAGGATGACCTAAAAGATTTTGTTTTTAAGGTTGCATCTGAATCAAGAATGTTAATAGACGTACCAATTTCCTTATCTTTTGTTAAAAACCATGTAACAGCGATTATTGGGGAAGGGCGTCAAAAGCAAAAGTTTATTGAGGGATTGATTCTTCAAATGATTGCATTTCATAGTTATGATGATTTAAAAATCGTACTATTTACTAATGAAAAGAATAGTTCATTGTGGAATTATTTGAAGGTGTTGCCACACTGTTTTAGTAATGATAGAACGATTAGATACTTTGCTACTAACAATGATGAAATGAAACAGATTTCTCTACATTTAGAAAAGGAATTGCAGCATCGTAAATTTAATGATGAAAATGGGCAACTAAGGGATAAAGATTATGCTTCCTACAAGCCATATTATTTTCTCATTACAGATGATTATAAATCAGTTAGAGATTTAGATATTATTAAAGATGTTGCATCACAAGATATTAATTTAGGATTTAGCTTAACCGTTGTTAGTCCTAAAATTACTAATTTGCCAAACGAATGTAAGACCTTTATTAGTATTGGGGATTTAAAATCAGGCGTATTTGAAAGTGAGTTAGTATCTAAAAAACAAAAAGAATTTGTAGCTGATTTTGATTCTAATTTGGATATGTTCCAATACGCTAAGATATTAGCTAATATTCCAATAGAAATTGAAAAAGCAGAGAAGAATATACCAGATGCAGTTACTTTTTTGGAAATGTATAATGTAGGTATGATTGAACAGTTAAATATTTTAAATCGTTGGAAGATGAATGATCCAACTAAGTCATTACAAGTTCCTATTGGTCTTGATAAAAATGGAGATCAATTTAAGTTAGATTTACATGAAAAATTTTATGGGCCTCATGGATTGGTTGCTGGTATGACAGGTTCTGGAAAGAGTGAATTGATTATTTCTTATATTTTATCAATGGCTGTTAACTTTCATCCCTATGAAGTATCTTTTGTTTTAATCGATTATAAGGGTGGAGGCTTGGCTGGTGTTTTTCAAAATAAGGAAAATAATGTAAGATTACCTCATCTAGCAGGTTCTATTACAAATTTAGATACGATTGAGATGAACAGAGCATTGTCATCTATTCAAAGTGAGCTTAGAAGACGTCAAAGGATGTTTAATAAAGCAAGAGATACTTTAAATGAAAGTACAATAGATATTTATAAATATCAGCGATTATTTCGCGAAGGGAAAGTTGAAGAACCAATTTCTCATTTGTTTATTATCTCTGATGAGTTTGCAGAATTAAAATCTCAACAACCTGATTTTATGGATCAATTGATCTCAACAGCTCGTATTGGACGTAGTTTGGGAGTTCATTTAATTTTAGCAACTCAAAAACCAGCAGGAGTAGTAGATGATCAAATTTGGTCTAACTCTAAATTTAAAATATGTTTAAAGGTTCAGGATAGATCAGATAGTATGGATATGATTAAGTGTCCTGATGCTGCAGCTTTAAAAAATCCAGGAAGATTTTATTTACAGGTAGGATACAATGAATTATTTGCCCTAGGGCAATCGGCATGGACTGGAGCTCAGTACTATCCAATGGAGAAAAGGAAAAAAAGAGTTGATACAGATGTTGATTTTATTGATCATGTAGGAAATATTATAAAGTCCTTAGATACTGTAGAAAATCAGATTCAGATAGATTCACAGGGAGAGGAGTTACCTAATATTGTAAGGTACATTATTAATATAGCAGAGGCTGAAGGTATTGTAATTCCACAGTTATGGCTTGATAGGATTCCAGACTTTATATATATAGAGCAATTAAAGAAAAAATATCACTATCAAATAGGTAGTAATATGGAATTAGTTATTGGGGAATACGATGATCCAGATAATCAAAAACAATATTTGTTAAATTTATCTTTGGCAGATGGTGGAAATACTATTTTATTTGGTTCGACTGGTTCAGGTAAAGAGTTGTTGTTATCTAGTATTTTGTATTCTGCGATTACAACTTATAATCCAGATGAACTTAACTTTTATATTTTAGATTTTGGTGCAGAAACATTAAAGATGTTTGAAAAGGCACCTCAGGTAGGTGGAATTCTATCTCAAAATGATTCTGAAAAAATAGAAAATCTTTTTAAGATGATTAGCCAAGTAATTGAGGATAGAAAAAAATTATTTGCAGATTATAATGGATCGTATAGTTTTTATATTGAACATAGTAATAGAAAAATTCCTATGATTACAATTATTATTAATAATTATGAATCTTTCGCAGAGCTATATGAAGATTATGAGGACGTTATGATTCAATTAAGTCGTGAAGGAACTAAGTATGGAGTAATTTTTATTTTAACAACTAGCAGTACGAATGCTGTTAGATATCGTTTAAGACAAAACTTTAAGCAGAATATATCTTTACAATTTAACGATGTTTCTGATTATAGTGATGTGATTCCTAATGTCGGAAAAAAGGTTCCATCTAAGGTATATGGAAGGGGATTAATTGAAATTGGTAATGTATATGAGTTTCAGACAGCATATCCCTATAAACCAGAAAGGTTATCTGATTATATTAAGGTGATTTCTACAAGACTTAGAAGTATTTGTAGTGATTATGCTATGCGAATACCTGTACTTCCAGAAATTGTTTCGATAGATTTTGTAGAAGAAAAAATAGGCGATCTTTCTTATTTACCTATTGGTATTGCAAAAAGTGATTTGAGTATTTCTACATTTAATTTTAAGGATAATCCTGTTTCTATTATTACAGCACTAGATTTTTATGGTGAAAAAAGGTTTTTAAGGGCAATAATTAAATTAGTCGATAAGGTTCCTTATCAAAAGTTAGTAGTCATTGACGCTGCTAAACTATTTGGTAGTAAGGATATTACTGATAATTATATCAATAATAATTTTGATTCTATCGCTAGTAAGATTAGCCAAAATTATCAAAACCAAAAAGAGGTATATGAATCTAATGACTATAATGATTCGGCTTTAAAAGAATTTCCTAAAACTACCTATATTATTTTTGGTATTTCCAATTTTTTAAATCGAATTAGTGAGGAAAATAGGGAAATGGTAGGATATGCCTTGTCTAGTAGTAAAGAATATAATGTAGATAATTTCATTATAGTTGATTCATCTGATAAGTTGAAAGGATTTGCATATGATGATTGGTATAAGAACTCTGTTGATGATTCACAAGGTATTTGGCTTGGTAATGGAGTAAGTGATCAGTATTCTATTAAACTTTTATCTACACCTAGGGAACTTAGAGAAGAAATTCCAGATGGATTTGGTTATGTCATAAAAAATGGAAAGGCAGTATTAGTTAAGTTAGTAATTGAATAGATGAGGTGGTTATATGGATACAAATAAGATTTTATTAGAGGTTTTTATCCCCATAATTGAAGAAGAATATGATGTCTTTGTTCCTGTTAATAAAACAATGGGAACCATAAAAAAAATTATAGAGAGGGGAATTATAGATCTTTCTGATAATGGTTATATGGTGAAGGAAGATACGAATTTATATAGTAAGGAAACGGGGGATATTTATAATGTTAATTTAAAATTGATAGAGACAGATTTAAAAAATGGTTCTCAGGTCATTTTGATTTAAGGAGGTTAACCTATGAATGATTATGAAAAATATGTGACTGAGGTAAATAATATATTTTCTATATTGGAAAAATTGAAAAATTCTTGGACAAATAATGATAGTCTTAGCTCTATTGAAGACATTAGTGAGTATAAAAATCCTGTTATTCAAATAGCATCTTTTTTGCAAGGTCAAATGAAAAAAGATATAGAAGAGGATGAGGAGTTGTTATAATGATAGGAAATTTATCTTATGATGAGATGCTCCATTTAGCAAGAGAGTTGGAAAAATCTTCATTAAATATTAAGAATGTTATGAAGAAGTATAATTCTGATCAAGTATCTGAAATTTACGATTTTTGTGATAGTATTGATGCTTATTCTAGGTTTTTAACTACTTATGTGGAATTATATCAGGATTCTGATGAGGCCTTAAAATTTATGATAGAAAAAAATAAACAGAGCTAGTAATCGCTAGTTCTGTTTTTATACATATTTTTTAATATTTACTTTTGGGAAATAATATTTGATAATATCAATATGGGAACATCCAGCTTTGGCAATTTCATTGGCTCCAAATTGACTTAATCCTAAATTGTTTCCCCATCCTTTTGTAATGAATCGGATGAAAGTAGGATTGATAATCATATTGATATCTGTAGATCTTAGACTTAATAAATTTCTAAATTCATTTCCGTGAAAGATACTATCTCCAACTTTGATTCTTTCTATATGATTTTTTTCTCTTACATCTAAGATAGAAATATCCTTTACTTTCTTTTTTTCTATTTTTAGAATTTTACTCATATCTTCATAGTCGTAATCTTTAATTTCTAAATAGTAGGGCGAAGCATAATCCCATAAACTAGTTCTGCTATCTAGGTACGGATAGTCTCTACTAGATTCTGTTTTTCCGTTGTTTGTAATGTGAATAAACGGCAATATATATTCATCATGATAACATACAAATTGACATTCTGTATCATTAATTGCTTTTTCTAATTTATTATAAGTTTCCTGATAGTCATTTAACCATATCATTTTATAATAGGATATTGGTTTATATAGCTGATAAGGATTGCTGGCATCGATTAACTGATTTTCTTTCATCATCTTATATGCATAGGTTCTATATAGCACACAAAGTGATTTTAAGGTGGTGAGTTCTAAATTACTAATTGCATTCGTAGAAAGTACACCTAATAGATATTCCTTTAAGGTGATTTCAGTTGTAATTCCATTGTCTAATTTTACAGTTACTAAATAGTTATTTCCATATTCAGTATTGTTCATCTCTAATTGCTCTATTTCTTCTTCATGTTTTAATTCTATTGTTTTTACAACAATGCCATCGATTACTAGATAAACTTTATCCCCCTTAAAATCAATACTATTATTTTTAATAAAGTGTTTTGTTCTTTTGGTAATTTCTTTATGATTTTCCTTTGAACCTAATTCTTTTGAAAATTCGTAAGTCATTGTAAGATATAAATATAATATATCCTCTTTTCCATTATTTTTAATTTCGTATCTATAAAACATAATATTCACCTATATTTATTATGGAATGAATATAAGTAAATATACTAAAATTCGAAAAATCTTAAATTTAATTTTTTATCACAATCTAAACCTGTCAAATAGCTTTTATTTTGAAATAAATGATTTATATCAATGGAATTATCATTATAAAAGTAATCATTTATTTGTTCAATGATATCCACAGCTTTTTCGACTCCTTCTTCATAAAGTTCAAAAAAATTTTTTTGACTAGAGATATTGTCATTCGATGGATAATACCATTTTTTTTTTCTTTTATTTAAATAATCGTATTGATCTGGTATTTTATAATAGGATATAGATTCAAGTCTCATTACGGTTTTTGGTGTGATATGATCGATTAATTTATAAAAGAACTTTTTAATTCCATATCGATCTATTCGAAAAACTTGTAGAATGAAACACATTTGTTTTAATGATCTGTAATATATTTTACCCATATTTTTAACATGATAAGTAGCATCAAAACTATTATCTAGTGTGTTTTTTAATTCTTTAGAGAACTTTTTAAAATCAAAGCAAAGAGATCTAAAACTAAATTGTTTACTTTGAAATCCTCTCATCTTAATTAAAGTATTATCGATAAAGGTTTCCATATAATTGTGAAGAGAGTTATATTTGATTGTTTCCTTTTGATTTTTTTCGTATCTTCCGGTTTTATAGAAAATAAAAGGATGTGCGATAGTATCTAGGCAGTAATGACAAATGAAACCATATAGAAGAGTTACGGTTTGGGAGTCGTGATAATATCGATTCTTTTTTATATCATTTATTAAATTATAAAAATATTGGTTAGTTTTTTCTGTATGGAATATATGAGATAATTTTCTAAGATCTTTGCCTTTTTTAATACTTAAAAGATTATAAAACATCATGGAATCTGTGCTTTGTGCAAACATCAGAAGGGACTTTCTATCCTTTTGAATTAATCTTTTAGTTTTTGGTTTTAGTTTTTTGTAGACATCATCTGCAAAAAATGCATGAGCAGCAGTAGCAGGCATAAAATCACTCCTTTTTTTATTATAACATAAAAAATCATAAAAATTTCATATTTATATTATCATTTCTATGGTATAATCTATAATAGGTGAGAATATGTTAGATAAGAAGTTTAAAACCCTGGATGAGCAAATAGAAATATTTAGATCTAAAAATTTAACAATAAATAATGAAGAATATGCAAAAAGAGTTTTACTAAGGGAAAATTATTTCTTTCTAAATGGATATCGTCATTTGTTTTTAAATAAAGATAGGACATATAAAGAAGGGACTACTTTAGAGGAGTTATATAGCCTGTTTTTATTTGATAGAACGTTTCGAAATATATGTTTTAAAAATATACTTATTATTGAGAATAATTTTAAATCTATTAGTTCATATCAATTATCTAAAAAATATGGGTATCGTGAGAGGGACTACTTACGTTCAAAGAATTTCACTAGTAATCCTAGTAAGCAGAGGCAAATTAACGATTTATTAAAGAAGATGAAAAGGCAAATTAGAATTAATAGCAATCAGCATGCGGCTACCCAACATTATGCAGATAATTATGGATATATACCGTTGTGGATTTTAGTAAAAGTATTATCGTTTGGTATTGTAAGTGAAATGTATTCTATATTAAAAGAAGATGATAGGCAAGCAATTAGTAGTATTTATGATATTGATCCTGATACCTTTGAGACTTATCTACCAATTCTTGCGAATTATAGAAATCTATGTGCCCATGAAGATATTTTATATGAGAATAGAACTCAAAAGCAGATCCCAGATACGGTTTATCATCAATTATTAAAAATTCCAAGGCAGGATGGAGAATATATATATGGTAAAAATGATGCCTTTTCGTTATTAATTATTATGAAGCAGCTATTAGAAAAAGAGAAATTTAATAGTTTGGTAATTGAAGTAGAAAATGCAGTTCAAACGCTTGCATATAACTTGAAGACGATTCCTATTACGGATGTCTTACGAAAGATGGGTTTTCCTCTAAATTGGAAAGAATTAAAGAATATTGAAAGGAGTAAGGATAATAATGAATAATAAAAAAAATAATAGTAAATTAATTTTAACAGTTATATTTTCTTTTGTGGTAGGGGGGTTAGTTACAGTTTGTTTATTGAAATGGACACCTATTTTAAAGGATGTAGATACCTCTATTGTTAAGAATACCAGTAAGGGACCTAAAGTTTATGAAAAATCGTCTTTAGCAACCTCTATTTCTAAGGTATATGATGCAGTTGTTATGATTCAGTCATATAAGGGTGAGGAGAAGTATTCCACTGGTACTGGGTTTGTTTATAAGGCAAATGATAAACATGGTTATATTATGACAAATCATCATGTGATTAATAATTGTGATAAGGTAGTTGTTGTGTTATCTAACGATGAGGAAGTAGAGGCTAAGGTTGTTAGTGGGGATGAGTATTTAGATATTGCAGTACTTACTATCGATAAAAGCAAGGTTTTACAAACAGCAACCATAGCAAGCTCTGAAAATATTCAGGTAGGAGATACCGTATTTACAGTTGGATCTCCTATGGGATACGAATATCGTGGGACAGTGACTTCTGGAATTATATCAGGTAAGGATAGAATGGTTTCTGTTAATGTTTCCAATTCCGCTAGTAGTGATTGGGTTATGAAAGTTCTACAAATAGATGCCGCTATTAATCCAGGAAATAGCGGAGGGCCATTATTGAATGTAAATGGGGAAGTTATTGGAGTAAATTCTATGAAATTGGTTCAAGATGAGATTGAAGGGATGGGATTTGCAATTCCAATAGAAATTGCCATGGCACATGTTGATGATTTAGAGAACAATAAAAAAATAGAATGGCCTATGTTAGGGATTTCTATGGCAAATGTAGATGATTCAGCGAACCTATATAGCAATAATATTAGAGTAGATAGTAGTATTAAACAAGGAGTTGTAGTGATAGAAATTACCAAGAATACAGGAGCAGCAAAATCCGATTTAAAACCAGGGGATGTCATTACTAAATTAAATAATATTGAAGTAAAAGACACTGCCTATTTGAGATACGAATTATATAAAAATAAGCCAGGAGATACCATTGAATTAACCTATATTCGAGATGGAAAAGAAAGAAAAACAAAGATAACTTTAACAAAAAAATAGCCTTTATGATATGAACCTCGTTTCTAGGACATGAGAAACGAGGTTTTTATATGTCAAAATTTAGTTATGAAGATAAGTGAATATCTATCAAGAAAGAAAACAAGGAAGTACGATCAAAAACATTTCTAAAAAGTATGGGTTTAGAATTAAGGAAATTAAAAAAAAGAAACTCTTAAAGAAGAAAATGAGAGATAAAAACAAGAGAATTTATATTTGAAAGCAGAGCTGTAATATTAAAAAAAATTGAGAGCTGTTGTTCAAGCAAGAAAGGATCAACAACAAAAAAAGGTAAATGTTGTTAGTGAACCTTATCTAATACTGATAAGAATGATAAAAGTAAGGAAATAATTGATAAAATAAAAGAAATATTTATTAATAATAAGGAAAGATATGGTTATCGTAGAATTACATTAGAACTCAGAAATCAAGGTTATAATGTTAATCATAAGAAAGTTTATAGAATAATGGTTAAATTGGACTTAAAACCGCTCAAAAGAAATAAGAGAAAATATTCATCATATAAAGGAACTGTTGGTAAGATAGCTGATAATTACATTATAAACCTAATCAAAAATGGTGTGCAGATATTACTGAATTTAATCTTAGAGGAGAAAAATGTTATTTATCACCAATAGTTGATGGCTTTAATGGTGAAGTAATTTCATATAACACATCTAAATCTCCTAATCTAGAACAAATAAATAATATGATTAATAAAGGAATAAAGCAAAGTATGTCTAGAAAAGGAAATAGTACGGATAATGGTATGATGGAAAATTTCTTTGGACTACTAAAAACAGAAATATCTTATGAACAAGATGATAAATATAAAATATTAGATGAATTAATTTTAGCAATTGATGAGTATATTAATTATTACAATTATGATAGAGTTAAAGCAAAGTTAAAAGGATTGTCTTCTGTAAATTACAGCTTACAATCCTCTAATTAAAAACTATTTATAAACTGTCCAACTTTTGGGGTTCAGTTCAAACTGGGTTATTTTTTGTATATATATATTTTACTAGTATTGAGTTACTATAAATTATCGTTTATTTCTTAAAATATATTTATAGATTGTATCATTGTAAGTAATGGTGAATATTGAACGATATTTATATATATTTTCATAGAAGATGATGGGGATCCGTAGTTCTTCTTCTAAGTCGATCATCTCATCGAAATTCTTTACTAGTACTACATGATACCCCTTTTCCTTTACAGGAGATTCTACTTCTACAATAATTTGGTCGTATGTCTTGAGGATCTTATTTAATGTCTTTGTATATTTACTTTTCGGTTTAATATTAAAGATTAGTTTAAAGGTTAAAGTAAATAAAATAATAGATACAATCATAATTACGATACAGGATTTTGTATATATAGAATAAGTTACATTAATTGTTTTACTATCGTCATAAAGAGTTATATTATTTTGTTTTTGGTAATCTTCCGTAATAGAGAACGCCTGAATACCTAAAGGGATATTGAGTATTATTTTATCCGTTTTATTGATATTTTTTCCTTGATAATTACCAGTAATATTGATATTCATAGTAACTTGGAGTTTGGTTGTTAGGCTCATACCAAATCTTTTCTTAAAGTTATTTACCTCTTCTTGATATTTTGGATAGTTGATATCTAGGTTTTGAGTAATGTTAAAACCAGAACTGTTTTTTATGGATTTTTTTGATTCTTCTATTAAAGGATAACTTTTTTCCCAGATTGTTTCATTGCTTCCTGTTTCTCTATTAATGTTTTCCCCATACAGTTTTCCTGTTATTGAGTAGGTATAGTTCAAATTGGCTTTATTTGTCCCTGAGTAAGTGTACATAAAATTAAACTTGATATTTTTTACTAAGTCTGCAATATAGATTTGATCAGGATCCATTTCGTTTTTATCTACAAAGTTATTGTTAAATAAATAAACTTTATATACCACATTTTTATTAATGGTGGAGTTATATATTTTTTTATTTTCTTCTGGTTTTTTTATTACTGATCCCAAATAAATACCTAGAAGGGATAAGAAAATTCCAGAAGTAATAATCAGTGCCATAGTAATTCGAACCCATAGTCTAAGTGTATGGTGTTTTCGTTCTATTTTTTCCATTGCTAATTACCTCCTATTTCCCTGTTTCTACATTTGGTTTTTTATTTTTTGTAAGAAAATCTCTTAACCAGATACTTGGGTATCCAATTTTTGGAATTGTAAATATTACTTTTCCTAAAATTTGTTCTTCTTTTACCTTTTTTATATCTGGTGCATTATTATTGTCCCCCATAGTAGTGTATAATTTGTTATTATTATTATGTTTTTCAATATGAATTACTCGATGGGTGATGATATCATTATCTAGCATATATTCGATTATATCATACTTTTTTATCTTCCTTAAGTCGTTTTTTTCTAATTTTTGAATTATGACAACATCGCCTCTATTAAATATAGGATGCATACTATTAGAAAGAATGGCAATTGGCTTATATTTAAAAACTCCTGTTATAAAGCAAATAATAAATAGGATAGGAATTAAGATAGGAATTAATTTTAGACTACTATTTTTTCTTATAATTCTACGAGGTTCAACTAATTCAATTTTATTATGAATATTTTTAATGAATATAAAGGTAATCAAAGGAAGTAAAATCCCAAATATTGAATGAAAATACCAATTTGTAGAAGGAAGAATTGGTAGAGTAATATTTACCAATATTTGTGGAACTCGGTAAAACAGAATTCCATAGTAGCCACACGTTCTTGATAAATAGACCAGCAATATGTTAGTAGTAATAGTAGGAATTACTACAGAGGAGATATATTTAAATATAATGGAGTAAGAAGTACTGTTTATTATTGAATAGATGTTTATGCTAATCAGGGAAAATAATATAACTGTTATTATGTCATAGAAAATGCCTATATTATGATTCACTAATGTTTTTCTAACATATTCTATGAAGAAAATTGGTACGAGGTAGATCCAAATATTTTTAACCATTCCCAAAATGGAGTGGGTATAGATACTTTTAGAATAACCAAGGAAAAGTCCCAATAAAAAATATAATATTAAATATATAGTTATAGTAATAAAAATAGTTTGTATTTTAGTAGTCTGGAATTTTATTCTTTCTTTAATACTATGGTTAATCCAATGTGCAATTAAAAATAACAGAAACCAGAAAATTGGATTTATAATGATGTTAACTATATTATTGTAGCTTTTATAATCTACAGTATTTATGAACAGTATATATAAAATAATTAAAAGATATAGAATAATCGTTTTTGATTCAAATTTTCTCATGATGAATCTCCCTCCATTTTTATATCTGCTTTTATTTTATCCCCTGTTTCGGTAATTCCTATAAATTCACCAGTTTCTGGAGTATATGGATACTCATCAGTAGTAATATGCATATTAATTTCTATAGTTTTTGAAGGAGGAAGAGTATAATCCCAATCTGGACCTTGGATGGTTAGTATTCCACTAGAAGCATCGTATTGATAAGATCCACCCCAGATACTGTTAATTGTAGTATTTTTCGGAAATATGAATTTGGCCTGCCATGATATAAGAGTTAAATAGTTTGAGTAATTTTCTGCTTCAAATTTATATGTGGTTAATTTATTCCATCCACCAGTAACTGATAGTTTAGGAACGATAGTGGTTGTTTTTTGTATATCTTTTGAGATAGAATTATCTAGTTTATTATAATCTGATGATTCAGAAGAGAAACTAGCACCAATTACTTCAAATTTATAGTTTGATTGATTGGTTTTCATTTTAAATCCCATTGTAATCGAATTATTATTTTTTGTTAGTTTCTTATTACTGGATAGATTAGTAATAGTAAGAGTTTCTCCTTCTATGGTACAGGTGGATGCATGATAGCAGCCTATTATCTCAGTATCAAAAGGAACCCTTATATATAATTTCCATCCATTGGTTGGAGAGTTTTCTAGATATGTAAGAGTAGGGATAAAATGATAGAAATAACTATTTTTTTCTTTTTTCTTTTCTTGTAGAATATAACTCGTTTTATAAGAGATTGATTTTTTAGAATTCCCCGTTTCTGTTTTTGGAGAGAAGTCGGCATTAAAAAAAGAATAAGCCACTCTTATAATCAATAGTATAATCAGATAGAAAATACTAATTGTAATAAAGCTGTGAAACTTCTTCTTTTTTTTCATAAAATCACCTAATTTAAATTACTCTATTTTTGTTGATAGTCAAAATAGATTGTACCAGTTTTAGTTGCTACAGTAGCTGGAGTTTCAGTTGAAGATGCAGCCCATTCAATTGTTACTCTAAATTTATGGGTTTCTCCATTCAATAAATCTCCTTCTCCAGTTAAAATAGAATCATCGGTATCTAATCTTTGAACTGTATAGGTAATATTAGTAGGAGCAGCGTTATTAATCTCGTCTACACCATTCATTTGTTTGAAAACTGCGTCAATTGTACCACTGTTTTTGACTATTACATCATATACTATTTTTTCACCTGGTTTTGCAAGACTTACATTGAATGATGCTGCAGTTCCAGATGCCGTTGGGGCACTTACTTCTGCTACTCCGGCAGTAGATAGGGTATTATTTTTTGTAATAGAAGTAAATTCAATATTCCAATTTGCATCTTCTGTACTAACAGTACCATTAATTGTTAGTTGTGTTGCAAGAGCAGCATATCCTACTGTCATTAGAGCTATTGTAATTAATAATGCACCTATTATGATACCATTTCTTTTGGTTTCGTTTTTCATATTTTCCTCCTTATATTGATATATTCATAGTAACATATTCTTAGGTTTTATGCAATAAAATTAACTTACTTTACTAGATAAAAGAATTGAGTCAGTATAGTAAAGTAATTGTAGTAATATAGTGTTTTGTTGAAACAGAAAAATAATTCTTTGACTGATCTTACTACCTAAATTAAACAGATTTTTTAATTGATGAAAGTGTCGTTGGAATTTATAGCTTTACATAAGTATAAATATCCAAATCTTAAATTGCTTATTATATTAATCTTATATATGCTATTGTTATTTTTTATTGTATTTATTTTTCGCATGTATTATAATTTTACAATTGATATATTTTATATAGGATAATTAATTAGTTTGTAGAAACTCTTATTCATTTTGGCATAACTTGGACAACTCCTTCATACTCTTTTGTAGGAAGATAGGAGGATAGGAATGAAGCCAGGATTAACACAAAGGGAAGTAGAAGAAAGTAGAAGAAAATATGGTACCAATAAAATTAGTACAAAAGGAAAAGATAATTTTTTTAAACTATTTATAGAGTCGCTAGGAGATCCCATTATCAAAATTTTATTGATTGCCTTAGCGATTAAAACTATTTTTTTATTTCAGAACTTTGATTGGTTTGAAACATTAGGAATTGTGATCGCAATTTTTGTTGCATCTTTTATTTCGAGTATATCAGAGTATGGAAGTGAGATGGCATTTAAACGATTGCAGGAAGAATCATCTAAAATTAAATGCAAGGTTAAAAGGGATAACGTAATATTAGAGATTGACATTGATGATTTAGTGGTTGGAGATTTGGTACTGTTACAAACAGGGGATAAGATACCAGCAGATGGTGTGATTTTAGAAGGGGAAGTTACTGTTGATGAGTCTAGTTTAAATGGTGAGGCAAGAGAGGTTTATAAGGATTCCAAGGGAGATAGAAAGGTTTTTAGGGGTACAGTTGTTTATTCCAAGGAAGCATATATGGAGGTCCAAAAGGTTGGAGATGAAACTTTCTATGGACAAATGAATAAGGAATTGCAGGAAAAGTCACAAGATAGTCCTTTAAAAAATCGTCTTCGTGAACTTGCTACGGTAATTAGTAAAATAGGATATTGTGGAGCTGTACTTGTAAGCTTCTCTTATTTATTTTCTGAAATTGTAGTTCAAAATAATTTTAATATGAAGTTAATTATTGAAACTATTACTAATTTTCATGTAATATTTCCTATGCTTTTATATGCGTTAACTTTAAGTGTGACCATTATAGTAGTAGCGGTACCAGAGGGCCTTCCTATGATGATTACCTTGGTACTTTCCTCTAATATGAGAAGAATGTTAAAAAACAATGTTTTAGTAAGAAAATTAGTAGGAATAGAAACAGCGGGAAGTTTGAATATTTTATTCACTGATAAGACAGGAACTGTAACAAAGGGAAAGTTAGAGGTAGTTGGATTTTTGAGTGGGTCTTTAAGAGAATATAAATCAGAAATGGAGTTAATTCCTCATCAAGAATTCCATACTCATTTGAAGTATAATTGTTTATATAATAATGGTAGTCATTATAATCAAGAGCGAATAGCAGTCGGTGGAAATATTACAGATAGGGCGGTTTTAGAATTTATTAAAACAGATTCTACACTAAATCATAAAGTATTAGATTCTGTTAGTTTTGATAGTAAGAATAAATATTCCTCAGCCTTGGTTGATACTGGTAGAAAGATAAACTATATTAAAGGTGCTCCAGAAAAGCTTTTACCTTTGTGCAAGTTTTATTTATCGGAGACTGGAAAGAAGATTCCACTATCGAGAATGAAAAGTTTAAAATATAAAATTTCTAATATGACAAAAAGGGGAATCCGAGTGATTATTCTTGCTTATACCGATAGTTATGACTGTAGAAAGATGAGTGATTTAACTTTAATTGGAGCTTTGTATATTAAGGATGAGGTTAGAAAAGAAGCAATGGAGGGTGTTAGACTTGTAAAAGATGCTGGAATACAGGTCGTAATGATTTCTGGAGACAATAAGTATACTGCAGAAAGTATTGGAAGGGAAGTAGGAATATTAACTAGTGAAGAGGACTTAGTAATTACTAGTGATGAATTGAAAAACATGAGTGATGAGGAAGTAAAAAGCTTAATTCCTCGTTTACGAATTATTGCTAGGAGCCTTCCACAGGATAAAAGTAGAATGGTACGATTATCAGAAGAAATGAATCTAGTGGTAGGAATGACAGGGGATGGAGTAAATGACTCACTCGCCTTAAAAAAAGCAGATGTTGGTTTTGCAATGGGAAGTGGAACAGAGGTTGCAAAGGAAGCTAGTGATATCGTAATATTAGATGATAATTTTAATTCTATTTCAAAAGCAATATTATATGGAAGAACTATTTTTAAAAGTATTAGAAAATTCATCATTTTTCAATTGACTATTAATTTGTGTGCTATTAGTTTATCTATTGTAGGCCCATTTATTGGAGTAGAGTCTCCTGTTACAGTGATTCAAATGTTATGGATTAATATGATTATGGATACGCTCGCGGGAATTGCTTTTTCTTTTGAGCCACCCTTAATGCGGTATATGAAAGAGGCTCCTAAAAGAAGGGATGAAAGTATTATGAATCCATATATGTATGGGGAAATATTAATTACAGGTATGTATTCTGCATTGCTATGTTTATTTTTTCTTAAAAGTGCCTGGATTCATTCTTTATACCGATATGATTTGAATAATAGGTACTTAATGACTGCCTTTTTCGCCTTGTTTATATTTATGGGGATTTTTAATAGTTTTAATGCTCGTACTAGTAGTGTTAATATTATTTCTAACTTATGGAGGAATAAGATATTTTTAATAGTGATGTTATTTGTTGTTGTGGTTCAACTTTATATTATTTATTTCGGTGGAGAATTATTTCGATCATTTGGGCTTACATTACAAGAATTTGAAGTAACTGTATTGTTGGCATTTACAGTGATTCCCATTGATATCATAAGAAAAAGCTATTTACATTCTCGAGGAATTACTATGGGAGTATAAAGGATTTATTCACAATAATTGTGGAAAAACATAAATTAGTATAGGTGATAAAAATGTATGATAGAGTAGCTAAAAAGGTTATCGTTGATGCTGGACATGGAGGAAATGATCCAGGTGCAATAAACGGGAATATTTATGAGAAAGACTTTAATTTACAATCAGCACAATATATTTATAATAGGCTAAGAGAATTGGGGATTCCTGCAGAATTAACTAGAACAGGAGATACCAGTCTGCCCAAGAATGAAAGAATAGCAAAAATTAAAAACTTGGGGATAGATCCCAATGTAATTTTGGTATCCAATCATATTAATTCTGGTGGAGGAGAAGGTGCAGAGGTGGTTTATGCTTTACGTAATAATAACAAACTCGCTAATATGATATTGGATAATATTGGTAGTGAAGGTCAAATAAAAAGAAAGGTTTATCAAAGAAGGTTGCCAGAAAATCCTAGTAAAGACTATTATTATATTATTCGAGAAACTACACCATCTGAAGCTGTTCTAATTGAGTATGGATTTATTGATAATCTAAATGATTTAAGAAAGCTTCAAAATAATTTAACTGATTACGCAGAGGGAGTCGTAAAGGCCTTAGCTGATTATATGAATGTTCCTTATACTAAACCTGGCAATGTTCCACCAGTAGGAGAGGATTATTATACAGTAGTAAATGGTGATACTTTGTGGTCTATTGCTAATAGGTATGGTTTAACAGTAGACGAATTAAAAAGGCTAAATAATCTAGAATCGGATGTACTTTCAGTTGGACAAAGGTTATTAGTTAGAACAAGTAGTATGCCAACGCCAGAAGATGTTTATACAGTATTAAAGGGGGATACTTTATGGTCTATTGCTAACAAGTTTGGCTTAACAGTGGATGAATTAAAAAGGCTAAATAATTTAGAATCTGATATGCTTTCAGTTGGGCAAACATTAGTAGTAAAATCAAACAGTACTATTCCCATGCCAGGGGGTGTTTATATTGTACAAAGTGGAGACTCTTTATGGGGAATTGCTAGAAAGTTCAATGTTTCAGTAGATGATTTAATTCAGTATAACAATCTATCCACGTTAACATTACAAGTCGGACAGAAATTAAGAATTCCAAATGGAGAATCGAATAAAAACACATATCATACTGTACAAAATGGAGATACCTTATGGTCTATTGCAAAGCAGTATAATATTAGTGTAAATGAATTGATGAATGCTAATGGTTTAACATCTACCCTATTAAAATTAAATCAGGTATTGGTGATTCCAGCATAGAATCATTAGATATCAAGTAGTTTCTATAGAGTTAAAAATGGTAATGTAACTATTTAGAAAACTACTTTGAGGTGATATTCTAAAAGTAGACAGAAAAAAGAACTGTTTACTTTTTTATTTGTTAAAATGTAATTAGGGATGATATGAATGACAAAAATATTATGGCAATACTTGTAGACAATTTAGTAAATGAGTCTTTAAATGGAAGGATTAAAGAAAAATTAATAATTGATTTTAATTTAAAACACTGTAAAGATGTTCTTAAACTTATTGAAGAATAACCTTATTATTAAGATAATGAAAGACTAAGTTCTACATTAAAATATAGAATGTTCTTTTTTATAAAGTTTTCTTGGCTACTTCAATTTTAGTTTTCTTTTTCTATGAGTCCATTTTAAAGCATAACAAAAGAGGTGCTTTCTGATTTTTGCATCTCTTAACATTGTAATTTTTTTATGAAGATTTTTTTCTAGCTATTATGATACCATATACAATACTACCAATTATAAGTATTATAATAAGGATGGCTGCAATATCACTACTAGGATTACTTTTTTTGGCTTTTCCATTGACTTCTTCTATAACATCATAACGATCTTTATTACTCTTATTATATTCCTTTTTAATAGTAGAAATAATTTCATCGTTATAGTTGCTAGTATATCCATTCCAAGTTTTCTTCCCAATGATAATATAAGGAACACCATTTGCTTCTTCGCCTAATTTAGAAGCTACTTTTGCCATCAATTCGGCATTATCAGTATCATACCATGTTTCATAATCAATAAGGTTATAATACTTGCCATATTCTTCTTCAATACTATTAAAAAATGCTTCTGCTTCTTCGCAATGTGGACAACCATTTCCCTTAAAAAAATAGATATTTATTTTCTCCTTTGCTTCTACTCCAAAAGGAAAAAGAAATAAGAAAGTAAATATAACTAATAAATATTTTATCTTTTTCATTTTTACATCTCCTCATATAGAATATACCATATTTTTCTTATTTTTTCTACATATTCAGTTGTAAAAAAAGATAAAATGAGTTTTTCTATTTTATCCTTATATCCATTTCATCAAATATTAATTTAGCCTCTCTTAATATTATATTTGTTGTACTATACTGTTTAGTGGGTTTAACATTTACTGTCAGTTTTAATTTTAGTTTGGAATCATTATATTCTTCAACGCCCTTATATTGTAATTTATTTGTGGCATCTTCGAGTTTTTTATCACATCTTTTAATTAATTCTTCCATAGCTTTTTCAAGCTTTAGGAGATTCTCATCACTATTAAAGGTAAATGTAATAACAGCCTTAGAATGGTCTCTAGAGTAATTAATTATCTCACCAATTAATCTATTGGCAAATATTCGTACATCTCCTCCATAATCTTTTACTTTGGTACTTTTAAGCCCAACACCAATCACTTCACCAGCAAACCCCTCGATATTTACATAATCACCAACACTATATTGTGAATCTAAAATAATCATAATACCCGCTATAAAATCTTTTAGTAAATCTTGTAAGGCAAGTCCAACTACGATACCAAAGATACCAAGACCTGCTAAAAAGGCAGTAACATCTACACTGAATATCCCCAGAATGATGATGATATCTACCAAAAAGATGATATACTTTAGAGTACTTACAGTCATATATAAAATAGTTAATCGTTTCTTTTTATTTTTATTAGCTGATTTTTTTTGTACCTCAATATATTTTAGTACACTTTCCTTAATGACAAAAAATAAAATAATACTAATTAGTACAACTAAAATCGATCCAATAAATTTGGAAGATAAAATAAATTCAATTGCCTTTTCCATAGATACAACCCTTTCTATTATTAATTATATAATAAAGATAGCATATATTGAAAAAAAATAAAAGCAAAATTTTACAATCCTCAGGTGGAAACATTTCTTGTTAAAATAAAATAACTAGAAAGTGAATATATCATATAATATAGGGTATAGTACAGATAGTAGTAAAATAATAATATGAATCATAGTAAAAAGAAAGGGGAATGTAATGATGTTACCAAGTAGAATTTTTTTCCATGATTTTTTTGATAATTTTGAACCATGGGGAAAAATGGATCAAATTTTAAAATGTGATATTTATGAAGAGGAAGGTTCCTATATCATTGAGATGGATATTCCAGGATTTAAGAAAGAGGATATCCATATGGAACTCGAGAATGGATATTTAAAAATATCAGCAGAGAAAAAAGTGGAAATGACAGAAGATGAGAATAAAAAATACTTACGTCATGAGAGACAATCTACAACTAGATGCGAAAGAAAATTTTATGTAGGTGAAGTTTCAGAAGATGAAGTGAAGGCTCAAATTAAAGATAATGTTTTAAAAATATCTGTTCCAAAGGAGGAGCCAAAGAAAGAGTCAAAAAAGGTGATAATGATAGAAGACTAGACATAGTCTTTTTTCTTTTATATAATAAATTGCAACCAAATTTATACAAAAAGATATCGATTGTTGGTTTTGCTACCGATCATATTTGTAATATAATGGCAGTGGAGGTGAGAAAAATGAAGTTTTGTGATAAGTTAGCAAAACAAAGAAAAAATAATAATCTTTCTCAGGAACAATTGGCAGATAAGCTAGGAGTATCAAGACAGGCTGTATCGAAATGGGAGTCAGGATCGTCCTATCCAGATATGGAGAAAATCATCCAAATTTCTAATATATTAAATTGTACATTGGAAGATCTACTAGATGATGGAACTATAAAATCAAATTCATATCAGCACCCTAAGGCGAGTTTTAATAATTATTTGCAAGATTTATTAAAATTTGTGACAAAGACATATAATATGTTTTGTAGTATGCAATTTAAACAAAGAATAAAATGTATTTTTGAAGTTCTTATTTTAATTCTTATAGTGACTGCATTAGGAGGAATAGCGTTTGCAATTATCAGAGGAATTACTGCTAGTATTCTTAGTTTTATTCCATATCCTTATAATAATTATGTTATTCAAGTTTTTGAGGCGATTTATATCACTGTGTTATTGATATTAGGTTTTATTATTGTTCTACATCTATTCAAAATTAGATATTTAGATTATTATATTACGATTGAAGATAAGAACGCAGAAAAGAAGACTTTGGAAAAAGAAGTTTTGGATAAACATGAATTTGTGGATCCATCCAAAAGGGAAAAGGTAATCATTAGAGATCCAAAGCATGCCTCTTTTAGTTTCTTTTCATTACTTGGTAAAATTATGATTTATGCCATTAAGATCTTCGTTGCAATGTGTACTATGCCATTAATTTGTCTTTGTTTATTTTTAGTATTTTTAATGGTTGTGAGTATTGCCCATATTCGATATACAATACTATTCTTGTTTATTACCATTGCATTTTCAGGAAGTGTTTTATTATCTTTCTTGATTCTATATTTTATTTACAATTTTATATTTAATAGAAAACAGCCATTGAAGGTGATATTCATTTTATTTATATCTAGCTTAGCATTAATGGGGGTAGGAGCAGGATTATCTTGTACGGCCATTTTGAATTACGATTACTATGATATAGAAAAAGTAGGAAAAGTCACAACCAAAACTGAGAAAATAGAGGTTACCGAGAATATAAGATTATATTTACTAGATCGTTATCCGAAAGAGTTTGTGATTGATAACACGCAGAGTGATATCCAATTGGAGATTAGTTATCCAGAAATTTTAAACTATCATCTTGATCATAATAAAGTACAAGAATATCAGGGAAAATATGTAGATGAATATCATTTATATGTAGAAGATGTAGATATCTTAGAAATGTATAAAATTGTATTAAATCATTTAAAAAGAAAAAGATTGATTCGTTATGATGAGGATGCGATTCATTTGAAGATTTATATATCTCAAGCAAATTATGATAAATTGTTTAAAAATGATTATAAATAAAAGACTATCCAATTAGGTTAGTCTTTTGTGTCATATTCTCTAAGCTCTGCATTCTGATAACTATAGAGTTCTGTATCGCCATTTTTAGGAATTCCATGAAAATAAGAATGGATCGCCCTAGCCACCCCATTATGAGTAACAATTAAAATAGTTTTATTGGAATACTTTTCTTTTAACTCATCTAAGAATTTCCAAATACTGTGATAGAAGGGCTGTATTTTCAAAGCAGTTCCATAGGAGATATTCTTATCATAATTCCAATAATCAGAATAGTTAAATTGACTAGTAAGAATCCCTTCTAAACTTCCACAGTCCCTTTCTACTAGTCGTTTATCATAAATGACTTCTTTTTTTCTGACAGAGTTTATGATATCGCAGGTTTTTTTTGCTCGTTTTAAAGGAGAACAAAGGACAAAATCATATGAGAGTTCTTTCGCTTTTTGAGCAGTTTTTTTGGCTTGTCTAATTCCTACTTCATTTAAGTCTTTATCTGTTAGGGAATACATTCTATCCTCTATATTTGCATCAATTTGGCCGTGTCTTACTACATATAATTTCATAATACCTCCCTAATTTTATTTTTCGAATTTAAATATTTTTCTAAATACCGCCAGTAGCTAATTTTATCTGTCAACTGATCATAATTATGATTAATTCTTTTCAAAATTTCCTCTTTTGGAACCCATTTTATGTCTTGAACTTCCTCCTCTTGTAGGATAATCTTAGAAAGATTAATATCTTTTTTTACAATATAAAATTCATTAAAAATGTGCATTCCATCTTTAGATAAGGTTCCTGTTGCACTTACAATTTCAAATGGTTTTTCTTCTATTAAATAATCTTTTGCATCTGCTAATCTAATGTTCAGTTTATCAAGACAACCAACACAGCATAAAATTACACCAGAAATCTTATTTTTGATTGCAAAACTCTCTAATTCTTTCTTTAAATCATTTCCTTTTTTTAATCTAAAACAATGATACATATTTCTCACCATTTCCTTATTAATATTAAAATTATTATACTTGATTTTATAAAAATAAAAAAGGATATTTTCTTACTTTATCCTATTTTTTATTCTTAAATTTTTTAAACTATGATAAATTTTAAAGGCGATATGATAAGAATGATACCAAAATTTAGAAATGACTAAGTCAAATTCACCAATTAATTCTACTACTTTTCCACCAAATCCTTTTTTAAATAAATAAAGTCCATATAAAGGATTTGCCTCATTAAAGTCTCCAGTAATCCCATAAAAATTATACCTGTGATATCCATGCTCTATGGCATATTTACAACCTTCCCAATGGATGGTATAAGCCGACTGATATTCCATAAACTTTTCATAACTTCCACCGACTAGGGATACCACTTCACTTCCATGGATTAGAAATAAAATACCACCTAAAACAATAATTTTTCCGTGTTTAGCTTGTAGTTCTTTTACCTCTTTCATCTTCTTTTGAAGCCTATGAATATTATTTTCTGCCTCCCTTTGTTTAGATATATATTTATTTTCATTCATTTTATTAAGTCCCTGGTCATGTTTCTTTTTTCGGTTATCATAATTTTTTTGACATTCAACCACTTCTTTTTCTAAGCTATTCAATAATTCATCAGTATGAAGCTCTGCTAGTAAAATTTTTAAAATGTGACTAGGGGCTAGATGTTTAT
The DNA here is from genome assembly GCA_910579455.1 of uncultured Bacilli bacterium. Taxonomy (GTDB): domain Bacteria; phylum Bacillota_I; class Bacilli_A; order RF39; family UBA660; genus UMGS995. The sequence goes on along the minus strand of CAJTUT010000006.1, from coordinate 5,314 downwards.
ACATGTTTTGGTAATAAGAAAGAGGCCTATCTATAAATTGTCTTCTATCTCCTGTGTGTTGCATAATATCTTTAAATGTTTCTAATTCCGTTTCGTCTATTTCCCGAGTTTTAATACATAATCGCTCGTTTTTCCTAATGATTTGTCTTGTTTTAGATTCCATTTTACTCATGACTTCTTCTACGGTTTTATCTTTTGTATCTGTAACAAAAAGCCATCTCGGTTGCAAGGTATCCTGCATAAGGTTAAAACCAAAGTGTTGGTATCCTAATTTAATTAGATTATGAAATGCTTTTTTATTGTTTTTCTCTTCAGGGATCACTTTTCCATCAATATCACGCTCTTGGTAAATAATATAAGGATCGAGTTTGATAAAAATAGCATTTTTATCCTTTGCGTATTTTTTTACATGGGTCGTAAATTCATTTAATATTTCATAATTATTATAGTCAATTAAAAATCCTCTTGGGGCATAAAACATATTTTTTTTGATTAGTGGAAGCTCTTTAGAAAGGAGTAAAGTTCCAGCGATAATCTTCTTTTTTTCTATGAGAGCTAAATAGTGACTTTTCCATCCATTTGTTTTTTTTAGACTTCCCCATGAGCTTGTTTGATTAAAACTAGCTTGCACATGTTTTTTTGCAAAAGAATCAAACTCTTTTGCTGTTATTGTTTTAAATTCCATAAACATACACCTCTATATGTTTAGTATGGCTAAAAGGTATCATATTATAGTATAAAACAATACAAAATAGAATGGTTTTAAAACACAAAATTTATTTAGAAAATAATTTTTCAAAAAAAAACACAGATAATATGTAATGTGTTTTCTATTACGATGAAACTTTAATTTTCATACTACTATATACTACTATTAGCTATACTACTTCTAAAAATATAAATGGCAGGGGATGAGAGAATCGAACTCCCAACAAAAGTTTTGGAGACTCCTATTATACCATTTAACTAATCCCCTATATTAAAACAAAGCTCACTTCATATTACATATTAATTATAACATATAAAATTCTTGGATTCAATAATAATAAATGGATTTCTTAAATAAAGTATGATATCCTTATAATAGGAGTGAGTTACATGTCTAAGAAAAAGAGAATGAGGAAAAAAGATAAAAGAATTATTGGTATTTGTATATCTATATTTATTTTATGCATTATGGGACTTGTTTTATATTTTCTATATTTTAATGAGGAAGAGAGTTTAATAAAGAAAAAGGAATTTAAAAAATTAAAAATAGTGGATCAGGATAGTAATCAAAGACCTATTGCTGTTATGATTGATAATAATGTTGGTTATGATACACATGCTGGACTTCAGGATTCTTATTTGAATTATGAAATCATTGTTGAAGGTGGATATACTAGAATTATGGCCTTGTTTAAGGATAGGAATGTGGATCTAATAGGACCTGTTCGTAGTTCAAGGCACTATTTTTTGGATTATGCTATGGAAAGTGATGCTATTTACTCACATTATGGATGGAGTACATATGCAGAAAATGATATAAAAACTTTGGGGATTAATAATATTAATGGATTAACGGCTGAGTCTGCTTATTGGAGGGATCATAAAATAGCAGCTCCTCACAATGTATTTACAAATATTAAGACTTTATATAGATATGCAGTGCAAAAAGGATATAGTACTGAGACTGAGGATTGGAAATTATTAAATTATAGTGTAGATGAAATTTATTTTAAGACACCAAAAGTTGATCGGGAAACAGGTGAAAATGAAGAAGATCCTAGGATAGTTACAAATGCTTTATCTTTAAAATATTCTAATAATCAAACAACTAGTTATCAGTACGATGCTGAAAATAAATATTATTTGCGGTTTATGGATGGAAAAGCACATCTTGACAAAAGTACAGATCAGCAATTACACTATAAAAATATAATTATTCAGAAGGTTGAGAATTATAGTTTAGATAGTTATGGAAGACAAGATTTAAATACGGTAGACGATGGAGAGGGATATTATATTACGAATGGATATGCCCTTCCTATTACATGGGAAAAGATGGAAAGAAATAAGAAAACTGTATATAAATATTTAAATGGTACTCAAGTAAAGGTAAATGATGGAAATACCTTTATTCAAATTATTCCTATAACTACAACACCAGAATTTAATTAAAAGGAGAGAAAACTATGAAAGTAGGATTATTTGGAACAGGGGCATATGGAATGGCTCTGGCTTCTATATTAGAGGAAAACAATGTAGAGATTACTATGTGGACAAAATTTGAACAGGAAAAAGATGCTTTGGAAAAAAATAGAGGAAATGATCAGCTGATTAAGAACTTTAGATTATCTCAGTCTGTTCAATTTACTACTGATATTTTAGAATGCTGCAAGGACAAACAGTTAATAATCATAGCAATTCCAGCGGCGTTTGTTAAAGATTTATGTAAAGAATTACAAAGTTATTTTCAGCCAAGTCAACATATTTGTATTGCATCTAAGGGAATTGAACAGGATACGGGATTGTTTATTCATGAGATTGTTACTCAATATATTAATACAAATCATATTGCCATTATTTCTGGACCATCTTTTGCTAAAGACGTGGTGGAGAAAAAACCAATCGGTTTAACTCTTGCTACAAAAAATGAAGAAACCAAGGAAGTGGTAAAAAAGTCATTAAGGAATTGTTATGTTAAATTAAGACACACTGAAGATATAGTGGGTACGGAAATATGTGGTGCTATTAAAAATGTTATTGCATTGTCCGCAGGAATGTTAGACGGACTAGGTGGCAATTCTTCTACTAGTGCTATGTTAATAACGGAAGCTGTCCATGATATGGAAGAGATCATAGATGCCTTTGGTGGAGATAAGAGAACAGTTTTAAGTTTTGCTGGCTTTGGGGATTTATTACTAACATGCACCAGCATGAATAGTAGGAACTTTTCATTTGGAAAAATGATAGGACAAAAAGTGGATAAGAGGAAATTGGATCAGTATATAAAAAATACTACAGTTGAGGGGTATTATACATTGGAATCTATTTACCAATTATTAAAGGATAAGAGGGTCAAAATTCCTATTATTAGTTTAATTTATGGAATCATTAATAAGAATAAAGACCCAGAGGAGCTATTAACCTTTTTAGTAGAAAAGATATAATAATTTTTCTTATTTTATAAATTTATGTTATACTAATAATAATTTAATAATTAAGATTTTGGAGGGAAATATATGAGAATTATTTTTAAATCATCTATTGGGACGTCTATTATATTAATGATATTAGGATTTCTTTTGATTTTTCAATCTGAGGCTACCATTGCTACTATTTCTTATATTGCTGGGGCTATTTTAATAGCAGCAGGAGTTTTTGCTTTGATTCGGTTTGTAAAAAATTCTAAAGAGGCTATAACTACTTTGAGTTTGGATATTCTTTATGGAATTGTTACCGTTATATTGGGTGTGATTGTTATTATGAATCCACATGCAATAGCCAGTATTTTACCTATTGTGTTAGGCATTGCAATTATTATTAATAGTGCTAGCAAACTTCAATATGCATTTGTTTTAAGGAATGATAATAACAATTTATGGAAAGCAACCATGACTATTGCAATTATCAGTACGATTTGTGGTGTAGTTTTGTTGTTTAATCCATTTGCTGGGGCTGTTTTAATTATGAAGATTGTAGGTATTTTCATTTTATCATATTCCGTCTTAGATATTGTCTCAACTGCTATTATAAAAAAGAATGTAGATGAGTTTAAGTCAGGAATTGATTCTTCTAATATTGGAGAAGCCGAGATTGTAGAGGAGGATAAAAAGGGAGACACTCATAAAAAGAAAAAAAAGAAGTAGTAAGGCCAATAATGTTGGAGTCATCTTGGTTCTTTTTTATTGAAAAAAAGTTGATAGTCGTGTATACTCATATAAGAGACGAGGTATTAATGTGGAAGTGGAAAACTTAGAAATTGGAAAAAGATATATTATTCATAGTTATAAGCATGATAGTAAGATTCATAGAGCGTGGGATGAGGCAGTATTATTAGAAATCCATTCTGATTATTTAATATTTGGAAATGAGAAAACTAAGGTCACAGAATCAGATGGTCGAACTTGGAGAACAAAGGAGCCTGCTGTGTTATATTTTTTTAAAGATAAATGGTATAATATTATAGGTCAATATAAAAAAGATGGTATATATTATTATTGTAATATAGCATCTCCATTTATTATAGAAGAAGATACTATTAAATATATTGACTATGATTTGGACTTAAGGGTTTTTCCAGATGGTTCTTTTAAGGTATTAGACTGTGGTGAGTATAATTATCATAAAGACATTATGGCATATTCTAAGGAATTGGATATCATTTTAAAGGATGAATTATCAAACTTAATAGATAATGCCAAAAAGCGAAAGTCGGCATTTGCTTATGGGACGGTAGAGCATTATTATGAGATTTATAAAAAAGTAAAAAGAAATTTTGTAAAAGAGTAATTAATTTATATTTATTACATATATAATAGTATAAAAATAAAAAAAATTAATTTTTTTGTTTTTTTTTGTTGACAACTGGGAAGTGCTTTGATATATTAGATGGGCATGTTGCAAAAAAAACATGTGGAAAGTCCAAGGATAGATAAAATTCGAGTTGACTGTAAAGAATATTTTGACTTACTATTTTGACATTTTGTATATTTGTAGAGAAATGTAAATAGTAATCAAATTATATTTTAAAGGTTTTTGGGTACTATATATATTTTAACCTTTCATGTTATAAAAAAAATTGTTATGGAATATAATAAAATGATAAGTGTTAAATTTCTGTCTACTGCAATGTAAAAAAATATCAAAAACTTTTGAAAAAAGTGTTGACAACAGAAATTTTATTTGTTATATTGGTAACGCAACCCAGTTATTACAAGAAGTGAGTTGATCTTTGAAAACTAAGCAAAACGTCAATTTTGAGTAGCTAAGGATATAATTATAATTAAAAACAAACTTAAATAAATTTTATTGAGAGTTTGATCCTGGCTCAGGATGAACGCTGGCGGCATGCCTAAGACATGCAAGTCGAACGAGATGGCCCATTGAAAAATGAGTGCTTGCACGAATTTGGATTTGGATCACCATCTAGTGGCGCAAGGGTGAGTAATACGTGGGTAATCTACCTTCGAGTCTGGAATAACAGTTAGAAATGATTGCTAATGCCGGATTATATATTTTGTGATACGTCACTTAATATTAAAAGGAGCCTTTAAAGCTTCGCTTGAAGATGAGCCCATGCCGTATTAGCTTGTTGGTGGGGTAATGGCCT
>CAJTUT010000005.1 GCA_910579455.1 uncultured Bacilli bacterium | reverse complement strand
GACGATCATGAAAAACTTCTTATAAGTGAAAACTTACTAGGAATCTTAAATGAATTAAATGATAATGAAGAAGATTTAATAGCGTCAATTAAATTTTATAATGATACTGTAGTAGAATTTAATCGTTTGATTTCCTCTTTTCCTTCCAATCTCATTAGATTATTTTTCAGATATAAAAAAAAGGAATTTTACTCACAGGAAAAACATGAGATTTTTGAGATTTTAAAAGATGATGAACAAAAGACAGTCTAAATTTCTGTCTTTTTTAGTAAAATCATTTCTTTTAATTTCTGATTCTGGGATTTTTCTATTCCACATTCCAATTAATTATTTTTAATCCCCGTAATTTTAAAAATTCATTTGTTTTAGAGAACGGTTTACTACCGAAGAATCCATTATATGCAGAAAATGGTGATGGATGAGCAGATTCTATAATATAATGAGTTTTGTTTGTAATATATTTTTTCTTTCCTTTAGCAAAACTCCCCCAAAGTATAAAGACGATTGGCGTTTCTTTTTGATTTAATATTTTAATAACTTCATCTGTAAATATTTCCCACCCTTGATCTTTATGAGAAGCTGGTTTTCTTTCTTCTACGGTTAATACTGTATTAAGAAGCAAAACGCCTTCTTTTGCCCACGGAATTAGAGAATTATTTTTTGGAAATGGTATTTTTAAATCATCCTGCAACTCTTTAAATATATTTTGAAGAGAAGGGGGTTTCCTAACACAATTTTTTACAGAAAAGGATAAACCTTCAGCCTGATTCTCACCATGGTAAGGATCTTGTCCTAAAATAACAACTTTAGTATCTTGATAACTGGTATGTCTAAATGCATTAAAGATTTCACTTTTTTTAGGATAAATGGTTTTATCCTGATATTCCCTCTCTATAAAAGAAATTAACTTTTTAAAATATTCTTTTTGATACTCTTCTTGTAATAGATGATCCCAATCGTTTCCTATCATAATGAAACCTCCCTACTTATGATAACTTTCATTGTTATTTATTTTATAAGATCTATATATTTGTTCTAATAAAAGGACTCTAAATAATTGATGTGGAAATGTTAATTTGGAAAAAGAGAGTCTAAAGGATGTCCTCTTCTTTATTGCATCATCCAGCCCATAACTTCCTCCTATAATAAAGCATAAATTACTATTTTGAGTTAAAATAAAATCTATTTTTTTAGCAAACTCTTTAGATGTCAACTCTTCTGCATCAACTTCTAAAGTAATAACATAATCTTTATGACCTATATACTTTATAATTTGATTTTTTTCCATTTCTAATGTTTTTTTCTTATCATCAAAGTCATAATCCTTTACTTCAATGATTTCTAATTTTGTATATTTAGAAATACGTTTCTTGTATTCCTCTATAGCTTCTTTTAAATATCCTTCTTTTAATTTTCCTACACAAATTATTTTTATCATCCTATACCTCTATCAATTCCGTTTCTTCGTCTTGTTTTGCAATATATAGCTTGATATCCTTTCCTTTTATAGCTTCATAGTTTTCTTGATAAGCCAGCGTTTGATTATTATTTTTTTCGCTCAAATGAGCTAAAATCACGTATTTTGTATTACATGTTGTTAATTTTTTTAAGTAACTAGCGGTTGTTTTATTAGATAAGTGCCCTCTATCGCTAATAACCCTTTCCTTTAAGAATCTTGGATAAGGTCCATCCATTAACATTGCTTCGTCATGATTACTCTCTATCACATAAATATCTTTATCTTTCATTTTCTTTAAGTACTTTCTATTAATGTATCCTGTATCGGTTACATGAACTAAGGATTTCCCTTGATCAGTAATAATATATCCAACAGAAAAGTCCGTATCATGAGAAGTATGAATTAATTCCACTTCTACCTGACCTACTTTAAATTGATCATCAATGAAGACACATCTTTCTATAGGTACAATATGATTTAACTCATGATACATTTTTTTAGGAATATATACTTTAATCTCTGTTTTCTTAATTAATGTTTCTAATCCTTTAATATGATCACTATGACTGTGAGTAATGAATAGAGCATCTATATCTTTGAAAGTTAAATGATTTATCTCTAGATGGCGTTGCACCCTTAAGCAAGATAGCCCTATATCAATTAAAATTTTGATATTCCCACAAATTACTAAAGAGACATTACCTCTAGAACCACTTGCTAAAATTTTTACTTTCATTTTAATAAAAACTCATCGCATTATAGACTCTTCCTCTATATGGATACCCTTTCCACATTGAAAAATGTAAATGTACTCCTGTTGCAAAACCAGTTCTTCCCATGGTTCCTATTACTTGTCCTTTACTAACGTTTTGACCCACTCTTACACTTTGGGAAGCTAAATGGGCATATAGGCTAAAGTATCCATTATGATGATCAATAATGATATATTTTCCATTATCATATTTATAAGAGGAGGTCACAACCGTTCCATCTTTAGCTGCGAAAATATTTGATCCATATCCACATCCTGCAATATCTGTTCCATCATGAAGAACTCCCCAACGATAACCAAATGGTGATGAAACAGTACTACATGATGCAGGCCATCCCCATTCTCCTTTAGTTGCAACAGCCGCACCATAGCCACTACCATAGTAGTTATCTCCATAAGAACTCTGTTTTCCACCTTTTACGACAATTTCTTTTACGGCCGCTGATAGTTGTTCTGTTTTAACAGTAACGATATTGGTGGTTTCACCATTTACCTTCTGAATTTTTTGAGTTACCCTATTTTTCCCTTTCACACCAGCCTGTTCCACTGCTGTATATCCTACATTTTTAGAATCATCGTATTTCGTTTCTGTTGTATAATTCACTTCTACATCAGATACCGTGTGATCTTCCTCAATCAAATCAAACTGAGGTTGTAAAATTCCAATAGTAACTTGTTGTCCGGAATATAATAGGCTATTCTTATCTTTCAAACTAGTATTAGCAACCAAAAACTCCTCTGTAGAAATCTTATTATTAAAGGCAACATCCTCGATAGTATCTCCATCTTTTACTGTATATCTTTGTTGATCCTTAGTGGTTCCAAATAGTAAAAATTTTGTTAATTCTTCATTATCTAAATAAATTTTTTGATTCACTGGAATTTGTTTTTTCTTAATACTAATTTTATTTTTGATATAAATATTTTCTATAATTGAACCTGTATCTTTAATTTCTTTTTGAGCATCATTTTTATAAATATCATATTTTTCTTTTGTAATAAAAGACTTCACGGTATTTTCTACCGCTTCTTTAAATACTTTATCATCTAGCATATAAATATCTTTGGTTTTTCCTTTAATTTCTTTTCCATCACTATTTTTTTTAGTTAATCCTTTAATTGTTACTTCATATCCCTCTATCGTAAATGGAGAAATATCCTTCACTTTTTCATAAATAATTTTTGGAGTCGATATTTTTTCATCAAAGGTAACTTCTTTTATAATATCTAATTCATCGGGTACATAAACCTTGTCTACCCCATATTTTTTCTTAATATGCTGTTGCTCCTTATCAATATACTTCTCTAACCCCTCTTTAGAAGAAATCAAACCTAATGATTTTCCTTTTAAATAGATTCTATATGCCTCTTTTGGTTCTTTTGGATTTTCTGTAAAGTCTATCACAACTAAAAATATACTGATAACAAATGAAATAATAATATAAAGGATTACTTTACTATTCATGACTCTCAGCTCCCTTATTTTCCTTTTTTAAACTTAAGAAGGTAGATGTATTCTTCTTAAATAACAATTCTATCGTAGCAGTCGGTCCATTACGATGTTTTCCAATAATTAGTTCACTAATACTAATATCATCTTCTCTTCTAGCCTCTTTATTATAGTAATCATCACGGTATAAGAAAGAAACAATATCTGCATCTTGCTCAATAGACCCTGATTCACGTAAATCACTCATGATTGGTCTTTTATCTTCACGTGATTCTACTCCACGAGAAAGCTGTGCTAGTGCAATTATAGGAACATGTAACTCCATAGCTAATGTTTTTAAACTCCTTGAAATATCTGATACTTCTTGCTGACGGTTCGTTCCATAGTTTTTTCCACCTGATATTAACTGTAAATAGTCAATAATTATAATCCCTAAACCTTTTTCACTACTAGCTAGACGGCGACATTTTGCTCTAATTTCTCCTATAGTAATTCCTGGGGTATCATCAATATATAAATTTGTATCAGCAAGTTGTGATGTTGCTTCATTAATACGCTTCCAGTCATTATTCAATAAATTTCCTGTTCTTAATTTATATCCTTCTATCTGTCCTAGAGAGGATAAAATTCTCATAGCTAATTGTTCTGCCCCCATCTCTAAGTTAAATAAAGCAACTGACTTGTTATTATTCATAGCAACATGGGTTGCCAAATTTAGAGCAAATGCCGTTTTTCCCATCGCAGGACGTGCTGCAATAATAATAAATTCATTTTCATGTAAACCCGCAGTTAATTTGTCAAAATCGTACCACCCAGTTGCAAGACCTGTAATCTCTCCTTTTGTTTGTGATAGTTTCTCTAAATCCTTTTCGGTTTTTATTAATACCTCTTTAATTGATTTAAATTCACTAGCTTTACGATTTTTTACAATATTTAGGATTTTTTTTTCGGCATTATCTAAGATTTCATTTACATTTTCTGCTGTTTGATAGCCATCACTAGCAATTTGTGTAGCCGTTTCTATTAGGTTTCTTAATATAGCTGTATCTTGAACATTTTTTATATAATAATCTATATTAGTAGCAGTTGGAACAAAATTCAAAATTTCTGTTAAATATTCCACACCACCTACTTCTTTTAATATTTTCTTGTTTTTTAAATCACTTGTTACAGTAGTTAAATCAATTGGTATTTTTTTATCCATTAAAGAGGAAAGTGTTGTAAAAATTTTAGCATTTTTTTCATTATAAAAAGAATCTTCTGTTAAATTTTCACAAGCTTTTTGTAGAGCATATTTTGAAAGAAAACATGACCCTAATACAGATTCCTCCGCTTCTAAATTATTAGGTAATGACTTTAGTGCCATACTATCACCTCTATTTTATTACATGTACTTTTATCTTAGCAATAACAGTAGGATAAAGATTAACGTTTACTTCATGATATCCTAAAGATGCAATATTACTCTTTAATTCAATTTGTCTTTTCTCAACAGAGTATCCCTTTTTTAATAATTCCTCTTTTACCTGTTTAGGACTAATACTCCCAAAGACACGATCCTCTTCTCCTGTTTTCACCTGAAACTCTAATACTTCTTTTTCCATCTTTTCTTTTAACACCGTTGCCTCTTGTTTATTTTTCTCATCCAATTTTTCTTCACGAATTTTTTCGTTTTTTAAATCTGTTAAATTTTTTTCATTTACTGGAATTGCATATCCATTTTTTATTAAAAAGTTTTGAGCATAGCCATCCTTCACATTTTTTATTTCGCCCTTTTTTCCTTGTTTCCTTAAATCTTTTATAAAAATTACCTGCATTCTATTCACCCTCTTGATTTTTAATCTCTTTTTTTAATAATTCCTCTACTTTTCCAATTGTTTTATGATCAAATTTGACAGCACCATTATAATCATCTCCACCGCCTCCTAGACGATCTAAAATCTTAGAAATATCATAGTTTCCTAAACTTCTAGCACTGATTCCAACAGTATCTTTCGATATTTTTCCAATTACAAATGATGCTTCAATATCATTAAAAAATAATAAAGTATCTGCTACTTTTGCTAAATCTTCTCTACGATAGATTGTAGAAGCTGCCGCTTTAGATATAGCGATTTTTTTATCTAAAATTTCTATTTTTGTAAGAAGCTTTTCCCTTTCTGTATATTCCAATAAATCTTGTTTTAACAAATATTGCACTTTCTTAGCCGATGCCCCAAGGGATGCTAAATAATATGCTGCATAATATGTATCAGCTGTTGTTTTTAAGGTAAAATTATTTGTATCTAAAACAATTCCTGATAATAGGATTGTAGCATAATAAGGATCTAGTTCTATATCATAAGATTCGATTAAGGTTGTAATCATCTCACAAGTACTAGAAACATTGTCATCCTGAACTAGAAATGCATCTTTAATTGTGGTTTTTCCAATTCCATGATGATCAAAAATCATTTTATTGGGAAACATTTTTAAAATATCACTACTTTGAACTAAGTCCTTTTTATTAGTATCTAGAATTAGTAATAAATTTTTATTAATATTTTTTTCCATATTCTTTGGAACATCATAACTTTTTATAATTGTAATACAACCTTCTAGTTCTTTTAATATTTTTTCAACACCTAACTCGTGTTCTTTATCATCAATAACTAGAAAACAATTTTTCTTTTTTTGTTTTAAGATAACATACATCCCAATGGAGCTTCCCAAAGCATCTAAATCTAAATCTTTATGAGCCATAATAAAAATATTTTTTGCTTTCTTGATATACTTATTAATCCTCTTTTTCTTCTCTACTATTATCATTACCTTTTCACGCCTCCTAGAGTCCTAAGATTTATATTTATTATATAATAATTTCTAAGTTTTGTCGATACTAGGAGCTAAGAAAAGAGACTAAATCAATTAGCCCCTTTTTGAATTTTTCTTAGTTTTCTTTCTAGTTTGCTCCTTTGTAATAATCTCAGACCAACTAATTTCTTCATATTTTGTACATTCAATAATTTATTTGTTTTAATTCCAACTGTAGCATATACTTTAATATAAATATTATTCCAAGAATCTATATCTCTTTGTTATCATTTAGTCCGTCTATTGCATTTACACTCATCAAAACAAGGTATCTCAGGCTGAAAAATCAATTACTTAGAACTATGACATCTATCATACATACTATCGTTCCTAATTCTACCCATATCATTTTAATTAATTCTAATTCTCATAATTTTAGCACATATATTTACCACTTATCATAATATAATTCATTATTTTCCGATAAAAAAAGACTGAAAATTCATCAATCCTTTACTTCGTATATGGTAATAACCCAATTGCACGGGCTCTTTTAATCGCTCTAGCAATTACTCTTTGATGTCTAGCACAGTTTCCTGTTATACGTCTTGGTACGATTTTACTTTTTTCATTCATGTATCTCTTTAATGTTTCTGGTTCTTTATAATTAACTGTTTTACCTGTACACATCATACAAACTTTTCTCTTTTTACGATAAAATTCTGCCATATTAATCCTCCTTCTTAAAATGGTAATTCATCATCACTTATTTCAATATTGGATCCAAAATCTGCGAAAGGATTACTATCTACATCAGTTCCTTTTGGTTCTGCTTCTTTTCCAAAATCATATGGAGTTGGTTCTGCTGATGAATCTTGTGATGTTTGATTTCCTCCATTGGAACTTTTCGTTCCTAAAAACTCTACATTATCTGCAACTACCTCTGTTATATATCGTTTTTTTCCCTCATTATCATCATAAGAACGGGTTTGAATACGACCATCTATTGCTACTTGACTTCCTTGAGATAAATAATTTTTTACATTCTCCGCTTGCTTTCTCCATACCACAATATTAATAAAATCTGCTTCACGTTCTCCTGATTGATTTGTAAAGTTTCTATTTACTGCAAGAGAAAAAGATGCTACTGCTGTATTACTTCCTGTGTATCTTAATTCTGGATCCCTTGTTAATCTTCCTATTAAAAATACTTTATTCATGATAAATACCTCTTTTCATTAATCTTCTACTCGTACAACTAAGTGACGAAGTAGATTTTCGTTGATCCCAACAACACGGTTAAACTCTTCAATTGCAGCAGCATTCGCCTCTACTATAAATAAAAAATAATATCCAGTCTTAAACTTATTCATTTCATAGGCAAGTTCTTTTTGTCCCATTGTTTTTTCTTCTAATACTTTTGCTTGTTTGTCTGTTAAAACCTTCTTCATAGATTCTGCAACTTTTTTAATCTCTGATTCCTCTATATCTGGTTTTACAATAAACATAATTTCATATTTGTTCATTCTTACACCTCCTTTTGGACTAATGACTCATATAATTTTATGAGTAAGGAGCATTTGTTAATACTCGTATGTATTATAGCAAATTATTTTTTAAATGTAAATCTTTTTCTTATTCATCTTACATATTTTACCCAAGATCGATTTTCTAAGGAAATATCCTTTCTTAAAGTAGATAAATTTTATGTTATAGAATAGTAATTCCTATTAAATCATCTTATATATTAAATCTAAAATGGCAAATATCACCATCTTGCATTATATAGTCTTTTCCTTCTAGTCTCGATTTTCCTGCTTCTTTTACCTTTAATTCACTCCCATATTCCATTAAATCACTATAAGACATAACTTCTGCTTTTATGAATCCTTTTTCAAAATCAGTATGAATAATGCCCGCACATTTTTTAGCATTCATTCCTTTTGGGAAAGTCCATGCTCTTACCTCATCTTTTCCTACTGTAAAATAAGTAGCTAGACCTAAGATATCATAAGTTGTCCTAATTAATTGATCTAATCCAGAATTCTTTAAACCTATGGCCTCCAACATCTCTTTTTTATCCTCCTTGCTTAACTCACTTAAGTCTTCTTCTACTTTACAACAGAGACTAACTACTTGAGAATTTTCTGATTTTGCATATTCTTTTACTTTCTCTACATATAAATTATCTTTCTTTCCCAGTTCCTCTTCATCAATATTTGCTAAATATATTATAGGTTTTAGTGTCAGAAAACTATATGACTTTAGTAGTTTTTGTTCCTCCTCGCTAAATTCAACTTGCCTTAGTGGCTTATTCTCCTCCAAAGCTTTTTTTGCTTTTTCTAATGCATCTACTTCCATAATAGTATCTTTATCTTTTGTAGTTCTGGCCTTTTTAGACACCTTCTCTAATCTATTATTAATAATATCTAAATCAGCAATAGAAAGTTCTAAGTTAATTGTTTCTATATCTCTAATAGGATCAACACTCCCATCTACATGAATAATTTTATCATTTGCAAAGCATCTAACCACTTCTACTATTGCATCCACTTCTCTAATATGTGATAAAAATTTATTCCCCAATCCTTCCCCTTTAGAAGCACCTTTTACAAGACCCGCAATATCTGTAAATTCATAGGCAGTTGGAATAAATTTATTTGGTTCATACATACTTTTTAACTTTTCCATTCTAATATCTGGTACTGTAACAATTCCTATATTAGGTTCTATCGTTGCAAAAGGGTAATTTTCTGCTAAGATTTTTTGATTAGTTATGGCATTAAATAGAGTCGATTTTCCCACATTAGGAAGACCTACAATTCCTGCTCTTAAACTCATATTATTTCCTCTTTTCTATTTTATTTTTTTTGTACTTATTTCTGTATATTCATTTTTATAAATATTTGGCTATATTATAGATGATAAATCATTTTATAGCAAGCATTTAACAATAGGTATAAAATATAGAAAAAGAAAAGATTATTTTTTCTTTTCTAAATGGTTGGATAGACCCCTGGTCCTATTGGCAATCCTAAAATGTACCATCCTATTACTAATAAGATCCATACTACACTTATAATTCCAAAATATGGAGATACTAGTTTAATTGCCCTTGTAATTGTTATTGGCTTATTTTTATCAAAGTTATAAATATTTAAATATCCAATATAGATCACAAAACAAGCAAGTAAAGGTGTAATTCCATTGGTCATAGAATCCCCTACTCTAGCTATGATTTGAGCAAACTGTGCTGAAATATTAGACTGCATGAATAAGGGTACTACAACTGGTGAAAAGATTGTCCATTTAGCACTTGGCGTTGTCAGGAATAAGTTTGAAATTGCAATTAGTATTAGTACCAATAAAATTAAAGGAATTCCACTAAATCCTAAATACTCTATTAGGTTAGCAAACCATGCAGTAATAATTGTTCCAATATTGGTTTTTTTAAAAATAGCAATAAACTGAGAAACAACAAAAAGTAAGATAATAATATTCCCAATTTTAGAAAAATATCCTCCCGCTTTTTCTATCATATCTCGATCATTTTTAACTGATTTGGCTCCAATTCCATAAGCAATTCCCATGAATAGAAACAATAAAGACATCATATACGTGAAACCATCTTGAAAATACGAATTATCTCCAAAAATTTGTCCTAAATAAGTGGTTTCTTTCATATCTAAAAGCATTCCAGAATTTGGTAGACTTGGGACAATCATATAAATAAAAATGATAATAACTACAAAAAAGGTAATTAGAGAAAAACATAGCCCTCTTTTTTCTTTCTTTTGTCTTTCAATTTTGTGTTGCTGTTCTTCTTCTAAGTCAATGATTCTTAACTCTTCTGTTTTTGAAATATCCTCACGTTCTTTATATTTACCTAGTCTTGGACTAACTATTTTTTCAATAATAATTGTGCCAATCACCGTTAAAATAATAGAAGCTACAATAATAAAGAACAAGTTGCTTGTTAAACTAATATGAATATTATTATCAATTAAGGAGGCCGCTGCTTTTGTAGAATCCATTAAAGCAACTTCCATTGATCCCACAAACAAAGATACTCCATAACCAAAGGCTACCCCACTAAAGGCTGTAACGATTCCTGTTAGAGGATTTCTCCCAATAGATTGATACATCATAGCCACCAGTGGTATTAAAATAGCATATCCAATTTCGTTGATTAAAGAGGAAATTGTTGCAAGAAAAACCACAATAAAAGTCAGTTGAGTATGAGATAGTTTTCTTAAATATTTTTTAGAAAATACTTCTATAAAACCTGTTGCTTCCGCAATACAGATTCCTATTAATGATATTAGCAACATTCCAAGTGGAGCAAAACTAATAAAGTTAGTAGCTGCATTACTAATAATAAACTTCATTCCATCAAAACTAAGCATATTTTCTACTGCTACAATTTTTGATTCTAATTCATGAGTATTGATATTAACAGTATTATAAGTTGATTGCATTTCAAATAAGGATAGAATAGCACTTAATAGAACAACAATCAAACTCATTACAATAAAAACAGTGATAGGGTGAAAGTAAAATTTCCTGAGTTTTAATTTTTTTCGATCTCTCATATTAATTACCTTCCTCTGCTATAATTTTTTTAATTTTTTTATTAAATTCTATTCGTGGCATAAATAAGGAACGTCCACAGTTCAAACACTTTATTTTGATATCCGCTCCTAGCCTAATAACTTTCCATTCATTTGAGCCACATGGATGTTGTTTTTTCATAATTACTTTACTACCTAATTGATACTCTTTTTTATTTATCTCCATTATGCACCTCTATTTGTTGATATGGAATCTTAATCTTGGCTTTATCTAATGCGTTTTTTAACTCTTTTCTTAAAATTCTTTCAGCAGCTATATGCTCCGCTGCTGCCACTTCTATTGCTACCCGGTATACAATACTTGATTCTTCCAATTCATTCACACCTAAAATTTTTAATTTTCCCTTAGCCTTTGGAATTTTAGAAGATACTTCATCTGAAACTTCTGTTAGAACCTTTTCTACCTTTTCCAAATTTTCCCCATAGTCTACTGAAACATCTACTACTGCTAAATTATTATATAGGTTGTAATTAATTAAGTCTGTTATTGTATGATTTGCAATGATTTTTGTTGCCCCTTTATAATTTCTAACTCTTGTAGTTTTTAAACCAAAAGATACTACTTCTCCTGTAAAATCATTAATTTTAACAGTATCTCCAATTTCAAACTGATCTTCTAGTATAATAGATATACCCGCTAAAAAGTCTTTAGCAATATCTTGAAAGGCCAAACCTATAATTGCTGCTGTTATTCCTACTCCTGCTAGAATAGATTTCACATTAATACCAAAATTAGAAAGAATAGATATTAGCACAAGAATAATAATTACATATTTAATAATATTTTGAATTAAGGTATTAATAGTTTTAACACGTTTTTGATGATGCTTTTTCTTAATTTTACTTCTCTTTTCTACATTATTAAGAAGTTTTCTAAATATTTCATATATAGAAAATCCTATTATGATATATATGAGAGGTCTTATTAGCGTTTCTAAATCAATAGTTATTTTATCAAATAATACCACATTAACACCTTCTTTATTTATCTAATTTCATAATTTCTAATAATCTATTTAAATCATTCGTATTGGTAAAAGTAATTTCTAATTTATTTTTCTTTACTCTTACCTTGGTTCCTAATTTTTCCTTTAAACTCTCTTCTAAGTATTGATATTCTTTATTTGTCTCTTTTGTATGACGAGTTATCTTATTTTTTCTTTCATAATCTTTATTACTAGAGGTGACCTCCTCAAGCTGTCTTACACTAAGACCTTCTGTTATAATTCTATCTGATAACTCTGCTATTTGATGAAGATCTTCTAACTTACTTAAAACCCTGGCATGTCCCATTGATATTTTTTTAGATCCTATTAAGTTTTGAACGTTTTCTGGTAATGTTAAAAGTCCTAACATATTAGTAATATGACTTCTACTTTTTCCTAATCTTTCTGCTAGTTTTTCCTGGGTTAAGCCTAAATTTTCTAGTAGTTTCTTATAGGCAGTTGCTTCTTCTATTGAATTTAAGTTTTCTCTTTGCAAATTTTCAAGAAGAGCGATTTCCATCATTTCACTATCACTAAAATCTCTTATAATAGCCGGAATATCTTTTAAGCCAGCTAGTTTCGATGCCTTTACCCTACGTTCTCCAGCAATGATCTCATATCCCTTGATGCTTTTTTTGATAATAATTGGTTGAAATACTCCATGTTCTTTAATAGAAGCAGCTAATTCTTTTAGTGCAGTTTCGTCAAAATTTTGTCTAGGCTGGTATGGATTGCTTCTTAATTCATCTAAAGGAACCTTTTTTATTTCTTCTTTAGGAGTCTCTGTAATGATTTTTTCTTCTATTTTATTATAGTCCATTGGTTCATTATAAAATAGTTCCTCAAGTCCTTTTCCCAAGGCTCTTCTTTTAATTCCGTTATTAGTTTCCATTTCTTTCAATCACTTCCTTAGCTAAATTGATATAAGCTTCTGATCCTCTACTTTTTGGATCATAAGCAATAATAGGTTCTCCGTGAGATGGGGCCTCTGTTAGTCTGATTAGTCTTGGTATTATAGTATTATAAACCCTCTCTTTAAAGAATTTTCTAATATCATCTACAACCTCAAATCCCAAATTTGTTCTAGAATCTAGCATAGTTAGTAATACCCCCTCAATATCTAAATTTGGATTTAGAGATTTTTGTGCTAACATAATTGTATTTAATAATTGCATAATTCCCTCTAAAGCGAAAAATTCACATTGTACAGGAATAATCACTGAATTGGATGCTGTTAGGGCGTTTGTAGTAATTAATCCCAATGATGGTGGACAATCAATAATTATAAAATCAAAATTATCCTTTATCCCTTCAATATGCCCTTTTAATTGAGTTCCCTTAGAAAAACCAGGTTCACTTTGACTTTTTTCTAATAGTTCTATGTCCAACCCTGCTAAATTAATCGTTGCTGGAATTACATATAAATTCTTATATTTTGTTTTTATTGTTGCTTGATTTATATCACATTTACTAGTTAAAACATCATAAATACTGTTTTCTATATCCCCTTTATTAATTCCTACTCCTGTTGTTGTATTTCCTTGAGGATCTAAATCAATTAATAAAACTGTTTTTCCTAAAGCAGCTAGTGATGCTGAAAGATTAATACTTGTCGTTGTTTTTCCTACTCCACCCTTTTGATTGACCAAAGAAATTACCTTTCCCATATTTATCACTACTCCTTTTTTACTTAATATATTGTATCAAATATCCAACCTATTTTAAATGTTTTTGTGAAAAAAAAGTAGATTTTATCTACTTATTAAATTTTTCTATTACTTTTCTATTTTAATAATTACTTGGTACGAATTTTCCAAATTCATTTCATCTGAATCTACCTTTAATCCATTCGATTCTATTTTTTTAATGACATCTCTTATCATTTCTATGGAACTTTGTAAAGAACGATTAGTATTAAAATCAATCGACTGAATGGGTTTATTTTCGTTTATAGAATCATAAGTCACCTGACTTAAACTAACATTATTTGTGGGAGAGGTTGCTATCTCTCCTGGAATATCTACATTAATAAGATCAGGTGCCTTGAAATAATCTTCAGATGTTTTGGTCTCTTCCTTTTCACTTTCTTTTAATGCTTCCTGTACTGGTGAGAAAAATTTGAAATTATTATTTTCTTCTGAACTGGAATTATTATTAGCATTAGATAGGATTGGATCTGTATTAATTCTTAATAAACTATCCAAATCAGCATTAGAGGCTCCTTTTTGAGAAGGTGAGACATTTTGGATATTAGCATTAAGGTCATTAACATTGATGGAAGAATCTTCTTTAGATGTAATACTTCCAAGTAGCATTCCATCGTTTACCTGTATAAGATCTTCATCTTCTGTATCATCTATCTCTCCAAAGTTGATAAATTTTTGAGGAGATATTTCATTTTCTTTCTCTGTATTTTCTTCATTAATTAATAATTCTGGTTCTTCTCTTTTATCCATTAAATTTTCTCCAGTTGCACTAATTAAAAGAGGCTCTTCTTTTTGTTCGGCTTCTCCTGTTAAAAAGCTAGGTATTAACGGATTGCTAGAAATATAATTATCCTGTTTTAAAATAGGCTTTGAGTCTTTTATATTCATATTTTCTAAAGAATGACTAGATACTGTTGTATCCTGAATGATACTCTCGCTTGATGGTTGATCTTTTTTTATTTTGCTCTCTAATTGTCTTACTGTCATTTTAGTATTAATAATTTCGTTTAATAATTCCTGTTGTTCCCTTGGATCTTTCACATTTAAAAGGGTCCTTGCATGACGCTCTGATATTTTATCTTGTAATAAAGCTTGTTGTATTTCATCAGACAAGGATAATAGCCTTAATTTATTGGCGACTGATGATTGACTTTTCCCCATAGTTTTTGCTAATTCCTCTTGGGTCATTTCATCTATTTCTAGTATTTTTTGATAGGTTTTTGCTTCTTCTATAGGGTTTAAATTTTTTCTTTGCAAATTTTCTAACAATGCCACTTTAGATGACTCTTTATCATCTAATTCTCTAATAATTGCTGGTATTTTGGTAAGTCCTGCTAAAGCTGAGGCCTTGTATCTTCTCTCTCCAGCAATGATTTCATATTTATCGTTTACTTTTCTTACTATAATTGGTTGTATTACTCCATGTTCCTTGATTGAAACAGCTAACTCTTTTAATGGTTTTTCCTCAAAAACTTCTCTCGGTTGAAATCTGTTAGGAATAATATCATCCAAGTATAGATATACTACCTCTTCGCCTTGCATAACCCATACCTCTCTTTTTATTCTTTTATTCTATTTTATATTATATCATTAAATCTCATTTTTTCAATAATATCATAAAAAAAGATTAAGTTTTTTGGAATTATCTTAATCTTTAGATTTCTTCAAGCATTTAAATTCATCTTGATATTCCCTCTTTTTATATAAAGGAGATAATAACTTTAATACTTTTAATTTTTCTTTTCCATTCATTATTTCTCTTTCTGGAATTTGAAAATAACCTTTAATTTTTTTTCTGCAAGAACTAGTTAATTTTTTATTTCTTACTAATTCTCTTGCTGTAGTATGATTTATTTGATTAATATCAATAGAAAATTCTCCTCGATATTTTAATATTTCATATATTAATTTATTTGGGAGAGTTTTTTGATTTGCTAAGGGATTATTGAAAACTTTCTTTTCTATATAGCTTTTTATTTCTACTGGTATTTTTTCTTTGCTATGTTGGTAATAATCTATTATTTCTTCAGTAGTAACGGTTTTGACTTTCCTAATTCCTCTTTTATATTTTTCAATAGCAATCATTACACTATAACAGCAATTATCAAGAGCCTTTTGTGGAACAATCAAATTTAATTCTTTAACAACATCTTTAGATGTATACTTTTTTTGTCCATTCTCTCCTGTTATCATTTGATAAATTGTTTTAGCTAAATTATTATTTATATAGTATAGTGGTAAGTCTTCTTGATCTATTACTTTACGTGCATAATCAAAATCAAACATTTTTGCTTGGGGTTCATCGTTTAAAATTTCTGCAACATCAAGTTTAATTTTAATTATTTTTTGTCTACTTTGAAAATCAGTGATTTCTAATTTTTCAGCTATTTGTTTTTCTGTTAATCTTTGGTTATAAATCATTTCTAATAGTTTTCTATCATATTTACTAAAATATCGTTCTATATTTTTTATATCTTTTTGATAGTCAATTTTCCTTGGAAGGAGATTATCTTGATATTTTTTTATTGAAAGTACCGCTCTATCATATCTTCGTTTGAAGTTATTAGATCTCTCTTGATATTTTTCTTTTAACTCGGTTTCACTCAAATAACAATAACCATTTAATTCATTTGTATGACAAATAATATCCCTTTCCTTTTCACTTATCAATAAAGGATTATTGTTTAGGATTTTTCTCATTTCATCTCTTCTAATAATTCCATATTTGGGCATAGTTAATCTTAATATTCTTTCTCTCATTTTTCTATTGAAAGAGTTTATTTTTGCCTTACAACAGTTTAATGAAATAGAAAAATGATCAGCAATTTCTTGATTCTTTTCTTTTTTTCCCATTGGATTATATTCGCACTTAATTCCATATTTAAATGCTACCATGCTTTTTTCTTCTTCTGTTAATACTGAATCTGCCTGATGCCTTTTTATTTCTTCTTCATACTGATTGATTGAAATTTGTGGACATTTCCATTTTAAATATTGATCATAAAATTTTTCCTTTAGCTTGCTTATATCTTGTTTATTTATATGATATTCATTTGATAACTCAGTTAACATTTTTAACTTTAAGTATCTCTCTTTTATTAGTTTCTTTTTTATTTCACTATATTGATGTAGTTGCAAGACTATATCTATTTCCTCTTCTTGTATGAGAAAAGGTACTATAATTCCATATTTATAAAATTCACATTTTCGAAGTCCTTCTGTGATAAAATTTGATACTTTAGTTATAGATATCTTTTCTATAGTAGCAATCTCTTGATAATTCTTTCCAGATAGAAACATTCCTAAAATTCTTCTAGTATCCACAGAAAATTCATACTGTACGTTTGAGAGATACATCTGGTAAAGTTTTTTCTCATCTTCTGGTAACTCATCTTTTTTTCCTTCTGTAATTTGATAATATTTACATAATATTCTATTTTTTAAAGTAAATACTTTATCGTGTAATTCCTCATAAGAGACAGAATACTCTTTTGCTAACTCTTTCAAACTGATTTTATCTTGATTAACTCCATAACTTTTACATATTAGTTCTTTCTCATCTTGTGATAGCAAATTTGGATGATATTCTAAAATTTGTTCTATTTGTTTTTTTGTTATTTTATTTTGATAAAAATCCTTGATTTTAAATTCTATTTTTATTAATCTATTTATATATTTTTGTCTGGTAGATTCTTTTAGACTATAGGATTGATTATTTCTAAATAAAATTACTCCTAGAATTTCTTGCTCTTTTTGTGTTAAAATTTCTCTATTTTTTAGATATATTTTTTGTAATTCTTTTCTATCATATAAAGTTTTTTCTGTTTCTAAATATCCAAATTTTTCTAATGTTAACTCCTGTTCTATTTGCTTTATCTCACTTTTTCTCAAATATCGATCATTATAATCATAGTATTTTTGTATTAACTTCTGATTTTTTAAAGAAAGATTTTCATAATATTTAGTATTCTTAATCTCCTCTATACTCACTGTTCGGAAATACTGTTCTAGTAAATGAAAATCCATCAAATCTCTTGAACTTATATTTATATTTAGCTCCATAATCTGTGCAACTGTATAGTTTTTATGATAATTATCCCTTAAACATTCAAGATTTTTTTCTTTTTTATAATGATTAAAAACCTCTAGTAAATATTTTTTGATATCTAATAATTTTTCTTTATCTAAATCTAATATTTGAAGATCATGCACATGATCTTCGGTACTGATGTCAGTACTCATTTCTTGTACTATAGTAGAATATAAAATAAAATATTCTTCATTTGATAAATATTTTTTTAATTCGTTTAAAAGAATAGTCGTATCTATAGAAAGTGGATCTAAGTTTTTATTATACTTATCATTTACTTTTTTAGATTTTATTCTTCGTTTTAACTTTTCTAAAGCCTTTTTTTCTACTTGCCTAATGCTTTCTATGGTTAGATTAAATTCTTTTCCTATTTGATCTAATGTTTTTCTTTCTTCTGATATATACCTATAATAAATAATATAATACTCTTCTTTAGTTAGAATCTGTACACATTTATTTTTTAAGATATTCATATCATAACTTGATTCTATATCTTTATAATCATTATTCTTATTTGGTATCAATTCTATTAACTCAACGGAATCTTCCTCAGATGAAATTTTTTGATCTAATGATATGGATTTTTGTCCTATATTCATTTCTAAATTTTTTAACTGATCATCATTAAGCCCTAGTTTTTCCTTTATTTCTTTTTTAGTTGGATTTTTATGGTACTGTTGATTATATTCGGTTATAAACTGGTAATATTTTGTTTTTTGTTCTTCTTTATATACTGGTGTTCGTATGGTTTTATCTAATTCAAATATTCTGTTTTTTATCGTTTTTTCTAATGCAGACATTGCATATGTTGAAAACTTTGCTTCCCCAGTTGGATTATAATGTTTAATAGCATTCATTAAAATGATACTACATTCTTGAAATAAATCTAGAAAAGTCATACTTTCTAATTTACCGCTATATTTGTAGGATACTTTTAAACATAATCTTAAATTATGATGAAATAATTTTTCAAAAGATTTTTTGTCTCCACTTTTTTTATATTGTTTTGCTAACAACATTTGTTCTTCATCAGGTAATACAGGATACTTTTTAATCTCTTTTTTTAATAATTGTTCTAAATTTTCTATAAATATCACCTCTAATCTACGATACTTTTAGTAATATTCCTTTTGTAACTAATAAATAATTTGTTTCTTGATACATATAATGATGAATACCATTTATCTTTTTCTTATAATTGATCTATTCTTTATTGACTTCTATGGATAATCTCTAATTTCTATATCACTATAATATTAAATATTTATCCTAATGGTTACTTTTTTTAATCACTACTAAGGCTCTATTGCTGTTTTCCTTGGGTAATACAAATTTATTAATCTTTTTTATTTCACAATGATATTTTTTTAATAGTTGGTTGATATCTATTGTTTCTTCCTCTATATTTCCCTTCATGGCAATAAACATTCCGTTCTCTTTTACTAAATGAATGCACCAAGGAATTAATTTTTTTAGATTAGCCACTGCTCTTGATGTTACTACATCGAACTGTCCTTGATAATTTTCACTTCTTGTATGGATTGCTTCTATATTTTCTAATTTTAATTTTTTTATGCTTTCATTTAAATAATTTACTCTTTTTAATAGTGAGTCTAGTAATGTTACTTTTAAATGAGGATAAATAATTTTTAATACAATTCCAGGTAACCCTGCTCCACTACCTACATCACATAAGGTTTTTACTTCTTTTAAATTTGTTTCTTTAACAATGGTTAAACTATCATAGAAATGTTTTAGATAGACATCTTCTTTTTCTATAATTCTAGTTAAATTGATTTTTTTATTTTCTTCAATTAATATTTCATAAAACTTTTCTAATTGTTCTTTTTGTTCTTCATTTAAATTTATTCCTAAATTCTTTACTTCTTCTTCAAATTCTTCTTTATTCATCATGACCATTCTTTCTTAAATAAACCATCAAAATAGAAATATCAGCAGGATTTACTCCACTAATGCGTGATGCTTGTCCAATAGTAGTTGGTCTAATTTCTGATAGTTTTTGTTTTGCTTCACTAGCAATATTCGGTATATTTTCATAATTTATGTTTTCTGGTATCTTTTTATTTTCCAGATTTAACATCTTTTCTGCATCTTTTAATGCTTTCTTTATATACCCTTCATATCTTGTATTAATCTCTACCTGTTCTAATACTTCTAGACTATAATCTAACTTTATAAAGTGTTTTATATCATCCACTGAAATCTCTGGACGCTTTAATAATTCATAAAGGCTAATTCCATCTTTTAGTGTACTACTTCCTATATTTTCTAAATACTCATTGATTTCTTTTTTAGGAGTTATTCTAATATCTTTTAGTTTCTGATAAACTTCTTCTATTTGCCTCTTTTTTTCTATAAAATTTTGATAAGTTTCTTGATTAATTAAGCCAATTTGGTATCCATAATCTCTAAGTCTTATATCTGCGTTGTCATGTCGTAGGAGTAGGCGATATTCTGCACGGGAAGTCAACAATCTATAAGGGTCTTTTACCCCTTTGATTACTAAATCATCAATTAATACCCCGATATATGCCTCATTTCTTTTTAATATTAACGGATCTTTTCCCTCTAATTTTAATGCTGCATTAATTCCCGCGATTAAACCTTGGCCCGCTGCTTCTTCATAACCACTTGTTCCATTTATTTGTCCTGCCGTAAATAAATTCTCTACTAATTTTGTTTCTAAGCTTTGTTTTAATTGTTTTGAGTCAATGGCATCATATTCTATTGCATAGGCATATTTTAATATTTTGGCATGTTCTAAACCACTTAAACTATGAACCATTTGTTCTTGAACTTTTTCTGGCATACTCGTTGAAAAACCCTGAATATAGATTGTATTCCCATATTCTTTGTCCTCTTTTATATTACTTTCTGGTTCTAAAAATAATTGATGACGTTCTTTATCAAAAAATCTTACTACTTTATCTTCAATTGATGGACAATATCTTGGTCCAACACCTTCTACATGACCTCCATACATAGAAGATTCTTTTAGATGCTTTTTGATTATTTGATGAGTACATTCATTTGTATAAATTAAATGACATGGCACTTGGTTTTTATAGTCATAATAAGCTTTATTGTCATAGGAAAAGGTTAACTTTTGATCATCCCCTGGTTCTAAGCTTGTTTTTTTGTAATCAATACTATTTATATCTATTCTTGGAGGAGTCCCTGTTTTTAATCGTAGAATCTTAAACCCTAGTGCTTTTAAGTCATCCGATAAAAATTTAGATTCCCTTTCTCCATGGGGGCCACCTGGTGTTTTCTTATCTCCTACTAATATACTTCCCTTTAAATAAGTTCCTGTCGTTAATATTACGATATCTGATTCTATTTCTTCACCAGTTTCTAATATAATACCCCTTATCTTTTGATTATCTACTATTAAATGTTCTACTATTGCCTCTTTTATCTCTAAATTTTCTTGATTATTTAGAACTTTTAACATTTCTTTTGGATAAATATGTTTATCCTCTTGGGCACGTAAGGCTTGTACAGCAGGACCTTTTTTGGTATTTAGCATTTTTACTTGAATTGCCCCTTTATCTGCACATTTTCCCATTTCTCCACCTAAAGCATCAATTTCTCTTACGACAATTCCTTTAGCCGGTCCTCCTATGGAAGGATTACAAGGCATATCTGCAATATTTTTTATATTTCCTGTAATTAATAAAGTCTTATGTCCTTTTCTTGATGTTGCAAGGGATGCTTCACATCCAGCATGCCCCCCTCCTACTACAACTACTTCATACTTCATTCTAATCACTACTTTCTTTACACATATTGATAAATTTCTCAAATAATTTCATATCATATACTACTTCTGGATGCCACTGGACTGCTATGACATTTTCTTTTTCTATTTCTTCTATTACTCCATCACTACTAATTGCTCCTACTTTAAATCCAGGTGCTACCTTTTTAATCGATTGCTTATGATAGGAATTTACCTCTATACCTTCTTTTTTATATATGTCATATAATAGTGAGTCTTTTTTAATTTCTATTTTATGATATTCCCCTTCTTTTAAATCATGATTCCCAATATGTTGATTTAATGTTCCACCATATACTACATTTATTTCTTGTATTCCTGCACAAATACCTAGTATTGGCTTATTATTTTTAGAAAAAACTTCAACAGCCTTTTTTACTATTGGAAATTCATCATGGATGTATTCTTTCCCTTTTAATACCTGTTCATTATAATATTTAGGATGAACATCATTTGCACTTCCAGTTACTAATAAACCATCACACATTGCACATATCTCCTTGGAAAACTTGTCTGACACAATTGGAATCCACAAAATATTTAATTTTTCAAATAGATCTTGAAAATGACTACTTAAAAAAAGTCTCCTGTTAAATGGATCTCTTTCTAAATCCATTTCGATACGTTCAATAACCGCTATTTTCATATCTTTCCTACTTTCCTACACAAAACTTTTCAAATAAATGATCGATAATTTCATCACTATATGTTTTTCCTATAATTTCTCCTAAAAAATCAAAACATGCTTTTAAATCTATCTCGATCATATCAATTGGTAACTTGTTTTCTATTCCCTCTTCTACTTCTATTAATTTTTGATGGGCTTCTTTTGCCTTTGATATTTGTCTTATATTTGAAAAATAAATATAGTCTTTCGAACTGATTTTATCTAATTCAAATAATTCTATTATTTTATCTTTTAGAGGTTGAATTCCTTTTATATGATTGGTATTAGTACTTACTAATGTAAAATCATTTAATTTTTCTGTTTTTAATTTTTGTTCTAAATCATTTTTATTAATTACTACAATAGTGTTTTTTTCCTTTGTTTTTTCTAAAATATATTGATCTTCCTTTGTCAAAGCTTCTGATCCATTTAAAACAACAATTACTAAATCTGCCTGTTTGATTAATGATAAACTTTTTTCTACCCCTATTTTTTCTACTTGATCCGTTGTTTTCCTAACCCCAGCAGTATCTATCATATTCAAAGAGATTCCATTTAATATGACTTGTCCTTCTATCATATCCCTTGTTGTCCCTGGAATATTGGTTACAATTGCTTTTTCTTCTTCTAAAAATTGGTTTAAAAGACTACTTTTTCCAACATTAGGTCTTCCAATAATTAAAGTATAAATTCCTTCCTTTAATACTTTTGTATTTTTTGATTCCTTTATAATGATCTCTAATTCTTGTTTCATCTGTTTTACTTGTCCTTTTATTTTATCTACTGTTATAATCTCAATATCATGATATTCTGGATAATCAATATTGACTTCTATAGATGAGAGTAAATCTTTCAGTCTATTTCTAAAATCCTCTACCATTTCATGGGTCTTTCCTTGAATGTTTGATATTGCTAAATGTCTTGCACTTTCTGTTTTACTTTCTAATAAATCCATCACTGCTTCTGACTCTGTTAAATCAATTCTTCCATTTAAAAAAGCTCTTTTAGTAAATTCTCCTGGTTCAGCTAGACGTACATCTTTTGTTAAGATTAGTTCTAATATTCTATTCGTTGTGGCAATTCCTCCATGACAATTAATTTCTATAATATCTTCCTTGGTATATGTTTTAGGAGCCTTCATCACAGATACTAGTACTTCATCAATTACTTCTTCTTGATCTACAATATATCCATAATTTATGGTATGGGAGTTCACTCTTTCTAAATTTTTTCCCTTAAAAATTGAATTTGTAATCTTTATGACTTCTTTTCCACTTAATCTAATAATAGAGATAGCACCCACTCCTAAAGAGGTTGCTATTGCAACAATATTATCATCCATTCTACCACTTCCTAAATCTCCTATATTATAGCATAAAACAAAAAAAAGAGAAGAAAATCTTTTAGAATCATCCTCTTTTTCTATTTTAAGAATTTAAAATCCAATCTATAATAGAATTTTTGATTAAAAAATATTCTTCTTCCTCAAACTGCATATTGGCAATGCAATATTTTTTACTTGCTATATGAGAACAAAAGATACATTCATATAAATCAAAACAATCTTGAATAAAGAACGAATTCATAATTTTGTTAGAACAGACTACATTATAACTATTACTACAATCTTTAGAATCATCTGTTCTAATACAAAAACTTGAAGATCCACTTCTTTGAGATGCTAATAGAAATTCGCTTGATCCGCAGGAGTCACAAAAAATCATATTTTTAGAACCCCTGCAATCGGTTGATCTATAAACATTTTCACATCCATAAATGGTATCACTTTTAGCAACATTTTCTGAATCATAAACTCTTTCTGTTGTCGTTAAATTAATACTATTCCAGATTCTAACTAAATCTTCTAAATTATTTACTTCTCTTTTTTCTACCATCCAACCATCTTTTTGATCTTTCGCTTGCATATTTTCTAAAGTGATATATTTTCCACTATTGATAGAGTCTGCCCAAGTAATTTCATTGGTAACAGAGTCTCTTACTTTTTTTGGTAGTTTGATATCAAAGGCAAATTTTTCTAATATTTCATCTAACGAATTATGATTTTCCCTTCCAAATACATTTTTAAAAATCTTATTTACTATTTCTAATGTTTTTTCATCACTCATTTTTTTATCTCCTTTCTACTAGAAGAATTTGATATTAAAATACTCTTTAAATCAACTTGACCTAAATTAAATTTAAAATCTTTTAATTCTTTTTGTTGTGACTTTTCTAATACATTTTCTTTATTCCTAGTGATTCTAGGGATACTTTTAAAATCTAGAGTTCTTGCTTTAAATGCTGGAAGCAGTGTTCCATTGGCATCTATTCTTACCACACATTCTCTTGCTTTTAGATCGGTTAATAATTTCATTTTTTTATCATCATTATCTTCTAATGGTATTTTCATATTAAAGTTGTCTACTAATACCCTAGCATCCATCTTTGAAGTTCTAAATATATAATAATTACAAACATTGGAAAATATAGCATCTTTTAAGCTATTTGAGATTTGATTAAAGTACTGTCCTGCTAAAACTAAAGATAGGTTATATTTTCTAGCTTCTGATAAAAATCTAGGAAGTATTGGATTTTCTACAGTTGAAATTTCATCAATGATAAAGATGACATGAGAATCTATTTGATAGCTTTGAGCTAACAGAAGTAGCTGTTGCATGATCAATCCTGAAATTGTTTTGGTTACTTTATCACCTAGTTTAGTTCTATCTAAGGAAAATAAAGTTAAAAAATTATCATCAATTACTTTTTTTAGGTGATGAGAATTGTTTTGATTATTAAAAACTGGAATCATTTCCATTTCATCTAAAAAAGCAATCAATGGGGATATTGCTTCTCCATAAGATTTTGTTTTTAAATCATTAAAATCTGCTAAGAAAAAAGAAGTAATACTAAATGGAATTTTGTTTTTTGACTGATTTAAAATTTCTATTCTATATTCACTATCTAAAATAATTTTTCTTAAGTTAGTAAAATTAAAACAATTTCCAATTAAAAGAAGATGGATACTATGTCTTAATAGTCTTTCTAATTTTGAATTATATTGATCACAAATTAAAGATTGAAACAGTTCCAATAATAGTTCTGCTTGAGATACTACATCTTCACTTTTATCTTGAAATAAATCAATACTATCTTCTGATGCCTGAAAATCAATTACTTTTCCGATTCCCCCAATATCCTTTTCTAAGGATGCATGGGGATCTATTAGAACAACTTTATATTTTTGATAGGTTTTTCTATTTTTTCTTATATTATTGATGAATAAACTAATAAATTTTGACTTTCCACAGCCACTAGAACCTATAATAATCGAATGTTTATCAAAATTATAATGATTTTGATTTAAATAAAATTTTCCTTGTAAATAAGGAAAAGTATCTACATTTAAAATGGAAGAAGTAGAATCACTACTTAAAAGATGCATAATCTTACTAATATCTAAATATTTTGGTGCTGATTGATAAAGATATCTTGTATTTTTTGAAAAATCTAAAGATAGGATACTAGTAGGTATACAACAAAAAACTCTATGCCTTGTTACTTGATGATTTTTTTCTAAATATAAATAAGTTCTTGTTTTAATACAATCTTGATATAATTTTCTAAAATGGATCTCAATATAAGAAACCCTTCCTTTTTGTTTTACTTCTAATGTCTCTAAAATATGAAAAAAATTGCTATTGGCAGATATAAAAAATGGAATTGATTGTTGAATTCTAGAATTATTTTTTTTCCTAACCGGTTTGATTAAAAAGGAAGATAAATTATTTATAGAAGGTGGAAGATTACATTTTGTTTTTAAATAATATTTTATTTTTTGATTAGAAAGCTCTACGATTATTTGAAAAGATTTTAGTGTTCCATTATATTTTGCTATAACTTTGATTAACTTTTCCCACTTTTCTTTTGATACATATTTTTCTGTTAAATAAACTTCAGAAGTTTGTTGCATACATTATCCCCCAAACTTAAACCATCATATTTAAAGTTAGAAAAACTGACATTTCATCCTTTAAATTTGTCAGCTTCCTCTAATTCTAAATGATCTTCATCCCCTAAAAGTGGTGTATTAATAACTCTTAACCATTTATCATTTCTAAATAAATATCTTAATTCATCAAAATTTTTATCTGGATCTAACATGAGTCTTGCTAACTCATCAAGTTTTTGTAAATTCTCTTCTGATAAATTAAAAAATTCTTTTTTTTCATCAATCATTGTTGGAAAAAATAAGTAAGATATTTCATCATTCATCAGAGCATGAAAGTCAAAAAATAGGGCATAGGCTAAATGATCTAATCCATTCAGATGCCTTCCATGAATATAATTTTCATGATTATCTTTTCCCTCCCTTACGTCTAACCAAACTTGGGCAATCCACTTAAACTCATTATTTGGAATATCACATTGATCAAAATCTGTCTTATAGTCATTATCACTATCGACATTTACCCATCTTTTTTCATATCCATTATAATATTGAACTATCCAATGATCATAATAAATATGATCCCTTTTTTTTAAAAAATAGTCAGCATATCCACTTCTACATCTTGCTGGAATACCCTTAGCTTTTAAAATAGATGTAAGTAGGACTGAGACATATCTACAGGTAATTACTACTTTATCTTTAATCTCTCTACCTATTACAAATCCCCTAGGATCTTGACGAAATAATTCTGCTGTGATCGCTGGAGCAGTTAATAAAATATCATCGTCACATCGATTCCTATACCAAGGAAACTCTTCTTTTATTTTCTTTAGTTCAATCTCACTATCATACTTACTAGGGCTGTTTAGATAACTTCTAATTAATTCACTTCTATGAATTACTTGATGATGAAGCAAATTAGTAAGAGTTCCCATATCATCTGGTAGGGATTTATAATATTCTTCAAATGGATAATAATTTGTATAAACACTTGTTTTTAAATAAAAATCTAATATTTCTTTTTTCATCTTTTTTCTCCTCAATTGTTAAGATATCATATAAAGAAAGAAAAAAACTGACTTTTTAGGAATCAGTTTTATCATTTATCTTATTTTTTAAGATTTACCTTTGTTTTTCATTAGAATGATTATATAGTATGTATACAATCCATTATTTTGTCTATATCTGTAGCATTTCTAAAAATATATTTTTCAATAGTAGATTTTAATTTTTTCACTCTTTCAAATACCTAAGGAAATTTTCCTTTAATACGGTTTCTATAAGAAGCATAAAAAAAGAATCCATAAAAAATTTTCCAATCTGTGATTCTCGTTAGAGATAGTTATTTCTTCTTATCATTCATTTAATGTTTCCCGTCTAATAATCTTATAGAATATTTCTGTTTACTATCCAAATAGTTATTTGAAATAGGATGTAAAAATTGTTCTCTAAAACACATTTTTTTAAACTATCTCGAACAATAAAATCTATATTCTCAAGGGTTATCATTTGATCATACTGTGAAGATGATACTAATCCTTTCTTTATATCTTAATTTTCTTAAATCTTCAATATATTGGTACGATAAAATCAGTTACACCATCATGGTAATATTCAAGTTCTTGCGATAATCTCAAATTATATTTACTACTTGGTAGAAATTCACAATAAAATTGTTGTGATACTTTTTGGATTTCCTTATCATCATATGAAGATATTCTAAAAAAAAGCCATTTTCCTTTAGGAATGATAAATTTTTGAAATCCCTTTATTTTTTTTTGATATAAAATATAATAACCATTACACTGTTCTCTATCTTGCTGTTGATATGTAATCATTGCATATTCAATATTTCCATAAGTAGATTCATATTTTTTTCTTGAGTCTTGAAAAAATTTAGGGGCAATTTTTCCTATATTTTGATTATTTACTTTTACTCCTATTCCATAAAAAATCATTTCATCTAAAGTTTTTATTTTATATTCTATACCTTCTGGTAGTTTTATATCTTCGTTAAAAATAATACGTGGAAAATTTTTTAATTGAGCATTTTTATTTACTTCACTTGGTTTTATTCCATGAAATTTAAAAAAGGCCCTGGAAAATGATGTAGCATTATCATATTGATATTTCATGGCAATATCAATTATTTTGTTTCGATTTTGATATAAATCATATCCAGCGGTAGTAAGTCTTCTTTTTCTAATATATTCAGATAAAGATTGATTCGTTAATAAGGAAAAAATTCTTCTCATAGTATATTCATTTACTCCCATCATTTTGGAAAGCTTTAAATATTCTATTTTTTCGTCTAAATGATTATCAATATACTCAGTTATTTCATTTAATATTTGATATATATTCATTTTTACATCCCTCTTACTAAAAAAGAAGAATTAATCTTCTTTAGGTTTTATTAATAAGCATCTATTTGGTTCTTCGCCTACACTTTCTGTATAAACATATTTATTATTCGATAAAATGTTATGAACAATTCTTCTTTCATAAGCATTTAAAGAATCTAATTTTGCTGCTACTTTTGAATTTTTCACTTCTCTAGCTACCTTTTTTGCCAAATACTCTAAAGATTTTTCATGTTTTTGTTTATATTCATTAACATCAATTAAGAATTTGAAAGAATCCCCTACTTCTTTTAATACAGCTTGTGCCACAATCCTAGATAAAGCTTGCAGATTCTTTCCATTCTTTCCAATTAATAAAGAATCATGATCAGAGTAAATAATATATGTTGGAATTTCTTTTGTTTTTACTTCAATATTAGCATTAAATCCTAAATCTTTTACTAATATTGAAAGATAGGATTTGATAAACTTCACAACTTCTCTTTTTTCAATTACCTCAATTGCTATTTTTTTAGATTTGAAAAATCCTCCCTGTTTAATCTCTCTTTCATGAATAATTAAATGATCTCGAGTTTCTTGTAATGATATTTCTGCTTCCTTAGTTGCTTCTTCTTTCGTTTTTCCAATATAGCTATGCTTTTCCATTTTTTCCTTTACTCCTTTTTACTAATAAGTTTTGAAATACTGTAAATAAATTTGTAGTTACCCAATAAATTCCTAATGCTGATGGCATAAATAGAGCCATTACAATAATCATTCCACTCATCATTAATGGCATCATTTTCATATTATCATCCAAGGAATTTCCTGTCATATTCAATTTAAAAGAGTAAAAAGTTGTTGCCGCTATTAAAATCATTAATATAACATAAGCAATAATTCCACTTGTTCCAAAACCAACTGCTGGTGTAGTTCCTAATTGAAGTCCTAAAAATTTTCCCTCAAAAATTGCGGGAGTTCTTTGTACCGCTTCAAAAAAGGCTATGAATAAAGGAAGTTGAATCATAGAAAATAGACAACCAGACATCGGACTAATACTATACTTTTTATAAACAGCCATCATCTCTTGGCTTTGTCTCATCATTGAATCTTGATCTTGCTTATCTTTATATTTATTTTGAATTTTGGCAAGTTCTGGTTGAGCTTTTTTCATTAATTCTGATTGCATTGCTGTTTTTTTCGTAAATGGATAGGCTATAAGTCTAATAATCAAACTAATAATAATTAAAGATAAAGCAAAATTATTCTTTAGAAGTATTCCTAGTCTTAACAGAATAAAGGATAATGGTTTTACGAATATTGATGTCCATAAACCCTCATATTTACCACTTGTAACTTTAAATTTTTCACAAGTGGGTAACTGATTAATTTTAACTCCATTTTTTATATAAATCTTTTGAACCTTTTTAGAGGTAGGTTTACATAATATATTTTCTGTTAAATTTTGACCAGTAACTTCATTTTTTACTGGTTTATTTTTTTTATCAGTTAAAGTCTTTGTACAACCTGTTGTTAATAGAATTAACGAAAATAATATGACTAAAGTAATTTTTGTTTTTTTATTTTTCATTTATAACTCCTTTAACTTACTAAATAATTGATTCAAATCTTTTTTTAATTCTTGAAATTCTAAATCTTTAGCATTTTTTCTTAATAAGATAATATAATCTTTTTTCTTATTAGATAGACTTTGATTTTCTGTTATTAACATCCTAATTCTTCTTTTATATTTATTTCTAAATACAGCATTTCCTAACTTAGTTCCTACAGATATTCCATATCGACTATGATCTTTCATATTTTTTTTATAGTAGATTACAAAACTACGATTGCTAATTTTTTTTCCTGTTTTTATAATGTTTGTAAAATCTTTTTTATCTTTTACAATATCTCTTTTTTTCATGAAAATAGCCCCAATCTATAGACAGAAAAACCCACTAGTTTCACCTTGTGGATTATTTACAAAGTCTTTTACGTCCCTTTTTACGACGAGATTTTAATATATTTGTTAATTTACGTGCAAAAAAACCATGTTTTTTTGATTTCTTACGATTGTTTGGTTGATATGTTCTTTTCATATTTTTCCACCTCCAGACATAAATCTACATTATTATAATAATAAATTCCTTATTTTGTCAATGAAAAGTAGATATTTTTCTATAAAATCATTCTTCCACATTTTCCACAATCTTGTGGAAAAGATAACTAACAGTTGTTTATTAAAATTTGTGGAAAATGTGGAAAATTTATTTTTTCTATATATATTAATATATTTAGGTTGTGAATAAATATGTTAATATATTGTGAATAAAAAAAAATATTGCTTTCCTATTTATTTTTTCAACAATTTCATGTACACTAATGGTGATTGATGAATCTTGTGGGGAGATGGTTGTATGAATGTGGATATTTTGTGGCAAAAGTTTTTATCACAAATCAAGGAGGATCTGACTAGTCTAGCTTTCGATACTTGGTTTCATGATACCAGACTCCACAAACTAGAAGATGGTAAAGCTTTTATTATCGTTCCCATGCAAATTCACAAAAAACACTTAGCAGACAAATATTCTAACTTAATTATTGAAAACTTAAATGATATTACAGGAACTAATTTTGAATTAGATTTTATTTTAGAGTCAGAATTAGAACTAGCAAGGGAAACCCAAGATCAAAATATATCTACAGAACAACCTATTATAAATAAGGGTGTTCCTCCAAATCCTTTTCAATCTAATTTAAAAAGCAAGTATTCTTTTGAAACATTTATTGTTGGAAATAGTAATAAGTTTGCTCATGCAGCTGCTTTATCTGTTGCTGAAAACCCTGGTAATATGTATAATCCTTTATTTATATATGGTAATAGTGGATTAGGAAAAACCCATTTAATGCACGCAATTGGTAATTATATTATCAAAAATAGTAATAGAAAAGTTCTTTATGTTACTAGTGATCAATTCATACAAGATTTTGTTGGAATTAATAAAAGAGATGAAAAAGGAACTAATTTCAATTATGTAGACTTTTTTAAAAATAAGTATAGAAATGTTGATGTACTAATTATTGATGATATCCAATTCTTAGGGGGTGCTACTCAAACACAACAAGAATTTTTTCACACCTTTAATACATTATATAATGATAGTAAACAAATTATTATTTCCTCAGATCGTTCTCCTGATGATTTAAAATTATTAGAGGATCGTCTAAGAACTAGATTTTGTTGGGGTTTAACCGTCAATATATTTCCTCCAGAATTTTCTTTACGAACTGAAATCATTAAAAAGAAAATATCCTCAGGAAATTTTGAAAAAGAAATTCCTGAGGACGTCATAGAATATATTGCTTCTAATATAGGAACTGATGTAAGACAACTAGAAGGATCTATTACAAGACTTATTGCATATTCCACTATTATGGGAGGAGTAGAAATTACTCTAGATCTTGCTATAGAAGCCTTAAAAGATTTTATAAGTAAAGGTATATCTGAAAAAAATGAGGTTCACAGAATTCAAAAAATTGTTTCTGAATATTTTCAAATTACAGTAGAAGATATTCGGAGCAAAAAAAGGAGCTCTAATATCTCTTTTCCTAGACAAATTGCTATGTACTTATGTAGAAATATGACTAGTGAATCTTTTCCAAAAATAGGTACTGAGTTTGGAGGTAAGGATCATTCTACAGTGATGCACTCTGTTGAAAAAATTGCCCAAGAGATCAAAATCAATCCAGATTTAGCAAAAATTATTGATAAATTAAAAAAAGATATTGGTGATGCTGTTGTGAATTAATTATTAAATATTTGTCTTTTTTCCACAATAAATAATGATGGATTTTCATAAAAAATAAGGATAATAATTAGATTTAAACAATTTCCACAGTAATAATATAAAAATTTATAAAAGAAAGAAGGAATAATTATGAAATTAACAATTAAGAAGGATATTTTACAAAACGCTTTAAACAAAGTATCAAAAGCAATTTCTACAAAAAATTTAATCCCTGTTTTAGCAGGAATTAAGTTTAATTTAAAAAAGAATAAATTAACATTAACGGCAAGTGATAATGATATTACTATTCAAACCTTTATAACAACTGAAAATGAAGAGGATTTTAAAGTAGAAAAAGAAGGGAATATTATAATTCAGGGAAAATATATTTTGGATATTGTAAAAAAACTTCCTGATAAATATATTAATATAGAAGTTTTTGATGAATTAAAAATATTAATTTATACAGAAAATAGTGAATTTCATTTAAATGGAATTAGTGAAGAAGAATACCCATCTATTAATTTAGAAGAGAGTAAAAAGAAGGTTCTTATTAATAATAAAATTTTTAAGGATCTTGTTTTACAAACTGCATTTGCATCTTCTAATGAAGAAACCAAACCAGTGTTAACAGGTCTTAATTTTAATATAGTAGGGGATACATTGGAATGTAATTCTACTGATTCTTATCGTTTAGCTAGAAAAATAATTCATTTAGATCATAATAATGAAGAAAATTATAATATTGTAATTCCTAGCCATAATATTACTGAATTTTCAAGGATTTTAGATGATGATATGGATAGTAATGTAGAATTGCATATTTCTAATAATAAAGTGTTATTTATTTATAAAAATTTAAAATTTCAATCTAGGTTAATTAATGGTACATATCCTAATACCTCTAATTTAATTCCAAAAGAAGAGCTTTTAACTATTTCGGCTAATATTAATGATTTATATAATGTAATTGATAGGGCTAGTATTTTAACTAGTGATAAAGAAAAAAATATTGTAACACTGGAAACAAAGGATGATTTATTAATATTAAGATCTTCTTCGCAAGAAATAGGAAGAGTAGAGGAAAAGATGTTAATTAAGAAAAATAATCAAGAAAATATTAGGATTTCCTTTAGCGCTAAATACATGATGGATGCTTTGAAATCTTTTTCCACAAAAACAGTGGAAATTCAATTTGTAGGGGAAGTAAAACCTATTTTAGTAAAATCAAGTGAAGACGACACATTAACCCAATTAGTTCTGCCAATAAGAACCTATTAAAATAAAAATCATTGTTTTTTAATTAATTTCAATGATTTTTTATTTTCCTAAATTTCGACGAAATGCGACAAACTGGTGTGATATAGTACTAATCCGAAAGCGACAAAGTTTTCAGATTAGGGGGAAATATCATGAAATATGAAATTAATGAAGGTACTCTTGCAGTTATACCAACTGAGAGGAATAAAAGTAAAGTATTAGAAGATCAAGGAGAATACATCATAGAAAATACACCTTTTGAAATATTGGATTATAGTTGTAAATATTTTGGATCTTCTTATGAAGGGAGAAAAGAGGGAACAAAAGCAATTCTAAATATCAATTATAAAGTTCCAATCATTGTGGAAAATAGTAGAAATTTAATATTTTTTCCTACTAATTCACCAACTTCTGATGATTGTATGTGGATCTCGTTAAGAAATATTAAATGTGTTACAGAAGAAGAATTTAATAGTACTAAAATAAAATTTAATAATGGAGTAGAATTAATTGTACCGATTTCAAAAAGAACTATAGAAAATCAAGTCTTAAGAGCTTCTAGATTAGATTTAATTATGAGAAATAGAAAAGTTAATGAAAAATAGCTGTTATAGCTATTTTTTGGTGTATAAATCGCTAAATTATGTTATAATGGGTATGTATGTATAGGAATACCAAAGTAGGGTGTAGGTGATTATATGAGGTCTTTTATTATTAAAAATGGTTATTAAGAGTTTGAATTTATTAAATTTTAGAAATTATTCTCATCTTAATTTAGATCTTAATTCTAAAATGAATATTATTATTGGGAAAAATGCTTCTGGAAAGACTAATATATTAGAGAGTGTTTGTATTTTAGCTCTAACAAAAACTTATAAAAATGGGATAGAACCCAATTTAATATCTTTTGGAAAAGAAAAGTGTAGGTTAAGAGCAAAGGTGAAACATGATAAAGTTTTAAAAAATTTGGAAGTGTCTATAGAAAAAGATAATAAGGTTTTAAAGATAAATAAGACAAAAATAAAAAAAATAGGAGAATATATTTCTAATTTGAATATAATTATTTTTACTCCAGAAGATTTGAATATTATAAAAGGATCACCCAGTATTAGAAGAAATCTACTTAATATAGAGTTAAGCCAGATATCTATTAAATATTTAAATACATACAATGAATATAATAAATTGTTAAAGATGAGAAATGAATATTTAAAGTTATTACTTACTTCATCAATTGCTGATTCTTCTTATTTAGATGTTATCACTGAAAAATTAATTGAGAAATCAATTACTATTTATTCAGAAAGAAAAAAGTATATAGATTTTATTAATCAATATATTGATACTATTTATTCTAAAATAACATCCGAATCAGGTGTTATTATTAAATATGAAACAAATATTGAATTAGCAGACTTTAAAGAGGATACTATTAGAAAAAAAATGAAGTATACTTTTAAGCAAAATTATAAAAAGGAATTAAATTATGGTATGACTTTATTTGGACCCCATCGTGATGATTTTCTTTTTTACTTTAACAATAAGGATTTGAAATATTTCGGTTCTCAGGGGCAACAGAAAATTGCTATTTTATCTTTTAAGTTAGCTGAAATAGAGATTTTTAAAAATTATAATAATACAAGTCCTGTATTACTACTTGATGATATATTTAGTGAATTAGATATTAGTAAACGGAATAAACTTTTAGAATATGTAAGTCATGATATTCAAAGTATTATAACTACAACAGATATTAAAAATATTAGAAAGAAGTATCTTATTGATGCTTATATATATGAAATAAAGAATGGAAAGATAGAAAGAAGGAAATAAGATGGCAGAAATGGTAGAAAAAGAATATGATTCTTCCTCAATTCAAGTGTTAGAGGGGTTAGAGGCAGTAAGAAAACGTCCTGGAATGTATATTGGTAGTACAAGTTCTAGGGGACTTCATCATTTAGTATGGGAAATTGTAGACAATGCGATTGATGAGGCCTTAGCTGGTTATTGTTCTCATATTGAAGTGGTAATTGGAACAGAAAATACAATTACTGTTCGGGATGATGGAAGAGGAATTCCTGTTGAAATTCATCCAAAAACCGGAAAAAGTACAGTTGAGACTGTATATACAGTCTTACATGCTGGTGGAAAATTTGGTGGTGGAGGCTATAAGGTTTCTGGAGGGCTTCATGGAGTAGGAGCTAGTGTTGTAAACGCTTTAAGTAGTTGGTTAGAAGTAAAGGTATATAAAAATGGTAAGGTTTACTATCAAAAATATGAAGATGGTGGACATGCTATTGATGAATTAAAGGAAATAGATACTTGCTCTATGGAACGTACGGGAACCTCTGTTCGTTTTAAACCGGATCCTGAAATTTTTACAGATACTACGGTATATGATTATGAAATTTTAAGAACAAGACTTAGAGAGTTGGCATTTTTAAATAGGGGATTAAAAATTTCTATTTATGATGAGAGAGAGGATGATCGAAAGGATTCTTTTTGTTATGAAGGTGGAATTACAGAGTATGTAGAAATGCTTAATAAAAGTAAAAGTCCTATTCATTCAACTATCATAGATTGTACAGGAACGATTGATGATATATCTTTAGAAGTTGCTTTACAGTATAATGAGACGTATAATTCTAGTATTTATTCTTTTGTAAATAATATCAACACTCCAGAAGGTGGAACTCATGAAGATGGTGTTAGACGTGCTTTAACTAGAATTTTAAATAAATATGCAAAAGATAATAATATTTTAAAAGAAAAAGATGATGCATTAACTGGAGATGATGTTAAAGAAGGACTAACTATGATTATTTCTGCAAAGCATCCAAATCCTCAATTTGAAGGACAAACGAAAACAAAGCTTGGAAATAGTGAAGTAAGAAGCATTGCAGATAAAGTATTTTCTACTGCATTAGAGAGATTTTTGATGGAAAATCCAGATCAAGCAAGAGTAATTATTGATAAGAGTATGACTGCTTCTCGTGCTAGAGTTGCTGCAAAGCGTGCTAGAGAGTTAACTAGGAGAAAAGGGGATCTTGATGTTGTTAATTTTTATGGAAAGCTATCTGATTGTAAAAGTAAAGATTCTTCTGAGTGTGAGATTTTTTTAGTCGAGGGTGATTCCGCTGGAGGGTCTGCTATTAAGTGTAGAAATAGTATGACACAAGCCATTCTTCCTTTGCGTGGGAAAATACTAAATGTTGAGAAGGCACGATTAGATAGGGCGTTGTCTAATGAAGAGATTAAAACAATTATTACTGCTTTTGGAACTGGTATTGGTGAGGAATTTAATTTAGAAAAACTAAGATATAATAAAATTATTATTATGACCGATGCCGATGTGGATGGGTCTCATATTAGAGTTTTATTACTTACGTTGTTCTATAGGTTTTTTAGACCGATTGTAGAAGCGGGTCATGTTTACGCAGCTCAACCACCACTCTTTGTTATCAAACATGGAAAAACTATTAAGTATGTATTAAATGAGCAAGAACGTGATGAGTATTTAGGATCTCTTTCTCCAAATACGAAGTATGATATTATGCGTATGAAGGGTTTAGGAGAGATGGATGCAGAGGAATTAAATGAAACCACAATGGATATTGAAAAAAGGGTTTTAAGACAGATTACAGTAGAAGATACCATGGCAGCAGACGATACTTTCTC
Organism: uncultured Bacilli bacterium; assembly: GCA_910579455.1. Lineage (GTDB taxonomy): Bacteria > Bacillota_I > Bacilli_A > RF39 > UBA660 > UMGS995. The sequence continues at coordinate 33,751 of CAJTUT010000005.1, read as the reverse complement.
GAAACTTATGGGTGAGGAAGTAGAGCCTAGGAGGAAATTTATAGAAGAAAATGCTGTTTATGTTGAGAACTTAGATGTTTAGGAGGTAATAATTTATGGATCGATTAGAACAAAATAATATTGTAAATGAAGTAAAAAATTCTTTTTTAGAGTATTCTATGAGTGTTATTGTATCTCGTGCTTTGCCAGATTTGAGAGATGGTTTAAAACCCGTACATCGTAGAATTTTATATTCTATGTATGAATCTAGTTATACCCCAGATAAACCTCATAAGAAAAGTGCTAGAATTGTCGGAGATGTTATGGGTAGATATCATCCGCATGGAGACTCTAGTATTTATGAAGCTATGGTTCGAATGGCTCAGGATTTTTCTTATCGATATATGTTAGTAGATGGTCATGGTAACTTTGGTAATATTGAAGGATATGGAGCAGCAGCGATGCGTTATACAGAGTCTCGTCTTTCTAAAATATCATTGGAATTATTAAGAAATATTAATAAAAATACAGTTGATTTTATACCAAATTTTGATGAATCTGAAAAAGAACCAGAGATTCTTCCTTCTAGATTTCCTAATATTTTAGTAAATGGTACTATGGGAATTGCCGTAGGAATGGCTACTAATATTCCACCTCATAATTTAAAGGAAGTAATTGATGGATGTGTTGCTTATATTGATAATCCAGATATTGATTTAGATGGTTTAATGCAATATATTAAAGGACCTGATTTTCCAACAGGTGCGACTATCCTTGGAAATAGTGGTATTAGAAAGGCTTATGAAACAGGAAGAGGATCTATTACTATTAGAAGTAAAGCAACAATCGAAGAGATTAAGGGAAAAAATTATATTATTATTGATGAGGTTCCTTATGGTGTCAATACACTTGATTTGAAAAATAAGGTTGCCGAATTGGTTCATAATAAAGTAATTGATGGTATTTCTGATTATCATGCCGATTTAAAAGAGGGTATTAAGATTACTATTACTTTAAAAAAGGATGCTAATCCTCAAGTAGTTCTTAATAATTTATATAAACACACTGAGTTTCAAAAAAATTATGGAATTATTTTCTTGATGTTGGATCAAGGAACACCTAAAACATTGGGATTAAAAGATATTATATCTAAATATATCGATTATCAAAAAGAAATTATTATTCGTAGAACTAAATTTGATTTGGACAAAGATGAAAAAAGAGCACATATATTGGAAGGTTTAAAGATTGCACTAGATCATATTGATGAGATTATTAAGTTAATTAAATCTTCTAAGTCAGATGATGAAGCATTAAATGGTTTAATGGGAAATTATAATTTATCGGAACCTCAAGCACAAGCTATTTTGGAGATGAAATTGAGAAGGTTAACGGGGTTAGAGAGAGATAAAATAGAGTCAGAACTTGCTAACTTATTAAAAGAAATTGAAGAGTTAAAGGCAATTTTAGCAAGTGAGGAAAGAATTTTACAAATTATTAAAGATGAAATGTTAGAAATTAAAAATAAATTTGGTGATGAACGTAGAACCAATATTGATATGACAGCGATTGAATATATTGAAGATGAATCATTAATTCCAGTTGAGGATATTATTATAACTCTTACTAATAAAGGATATATTAAGAGATTAAAATCTGATACCTATAGAAGTCAAAATAGGGGAGGTGTTGGTATTAAAGGAATGGCAACTAACGAGGAAGACTTTGTCGAGCATTTATTATCAACAAAAACTCATGATTATATTTTATTCTTCTCAAATAAAGGACGAGTATATCGTTTAAAGGGATATGAAATTCCTGAATTCAGTAGACAATCTAAAGGTTTACCAATTATAAATTTATTGCAATTAGGAAAAGGAGAAAACATACGTTCTATAATATCAATTTCCTCAAAAGATGAAATTTCTAAATATCTATTATTCTCTACCAAAAGAGGTCTTGTTAAAAGAACTGATATTAAAGAATTTGATAGCATTAGAAAAGGTGGAAAAATAGCAATTTTACTAAAAGATGATGATGAATTGATTAGCGTTAGAAAAACAAATGGAGAAAATCAAATTGTAATTGGTGCAAGTAATGGTAGAATGGTAAGATTTATAGAGACAGAAATTAGATCTATGGGTAGAAATACTTCTGGAGTAAGGGGAATTGATTTACCAGAACAAGATTATGTAGTGGGATCTGAAGTAGTAAATGAAAATCAGTTGGTTTTAATTGTCACTGAGAATGGTTATGGTAAACAGACAATAATCGAAGAGTATAGATTAACTCATAGAGGCAGCAAAGGTGTTAAGGCATTAAATATTACTGACAAAAATGGTATGATGGTTTCTTTAAAATGTATTGATAAAATTGAAGAAAATGATATTATGATTATTACAGATAGTGGAATAATTATGAGAATGCCATTGGAACAGATATCCGTATTAAAAAGGGCTACCCAGGGAGTAAGATTAATTAATTTAAAAGATAATCAAAAAGTATCAACAATTGCACTTGTAGAAAAGGAATTAGAAGAAAATGGCGAGAAAATCGAAGAAGAAATTTGATTTTCTTTTTTTTGTTTCACGTGAAACATTAACTACTTATTAATTAAAGTTGTTTCACGTGAAACGTTTTGCTGGCTATTTCATATATTTGTTTCACGTGAAACCTATTCAAAATTATTTCCCGGGAAATAAAAATCATAAAATTTCAATAAATTTTAATAAATTCTTGTAATTAACGAACAATTTATAGTATTATATTGTTGATGCAATGAGTGCATTGGAAATAAGTCAGGATCGGAAGATAGCAGCTTTAACAATTAACTCTCATGTGCATCTTTATTTTGGAGTGAAATATATGAATCATAAATATATGGATATGGCTATTAAAGAATCTTTAAGGGCTTATAAAAAAAATGAGGTTCCTGTAGGTTGTGTCATTATTAAAAATGGTAAAATTATAGCAAAAACTCATAATTTAAAAGAAAAGAAAAAGTCAGTTACTGCACATGCTGAACTTTTAGCTATCAATAAAGCATCGAAAAAATTGAATAATTGGAGATTGAATGATTGTGAAATGTATGTGACTTTACAACCCTGTCCTATGTGTTCTAGTGCTATTAAACAATCAAGAATTAGAAGAGTTTATTATGCTTTGACAAATAGTTCTAATAGTATCAGTAAAAAAATTCTTGATGAAACTGATATTAACAGAAAGGTCTTTGTGGAAAAAAATATAAATGATAAATATTATAAAAGCATTATACGAAAATTTTTTAAAAATCGACGTAAATCATAATACTATGATATAATAAGTCTATTGAAGGAGGGTTCTTTTATGTATCAGGCATTGTATAGAAAATATCGACCAAAAGTTTTTGATGATGTAGTAGGTCAAGATTTTGTAATAAAAACATTAAAAAATGCTATCATTTATAACAAAGTAAGTCATGCTTATTTGTTTTATGGCCCAAGAGGTATTGGGAAAACAACAATTGCAAAAATTTTTGCAAGAGCTGTGAATTGCGAAAAATCAAAAGATGGAAATCCTTGTGATATTTGTTCTTCTTGTATCAAATCAAAAGAGAATCAAACTGTGGATATTATAGAAATTGATGCAGCTTCTAATAATGGAGTTGATGAGATTAGAGAAATAAAGAGTAAAGTCAATATAGTGCCTAGTGATTTAAAATATAAAGTGTACATAATAGATGAAGTGCATATGCTGACTTCAGGTGCCTTTAATGCTTTATTAAAAACATTAGAAGAACCTCCTAAACATGTTATCTTTATTTTGGCGACTACAGATCCACAAAAGGTATCAGAAACTATAGTTTCAAGATGCCAGTGCTATTCTTTTAAAAGAATTAATGAGAAAAGTATTGTGGAAAAGCTAAATAAAATTTGTAAGGAAGAAAAAATTTGTATTGATGAAGATGTTTTAAAACAAATCGCAATTTCTTCTAACGGAGGATTAAGAGATTCAATCAGTTCCTTGGATAAGATATCTTCTTATAAACAAGAATTAATCACTATGGAAGATTATCTAGAAATCAATGATATGATTTCTAATAAAAAAATAGAGGAATTTATTGAAATTATTTTATCTGGTGATGTAAAAAAATTTATTTTAGAAATTAATGAATATTATTATAATGGAAAAAATCTAATAGAAATTATAAACCAAGTTATATGTTATTTAAGGGATATAATGATAGAATATTATTTAAAAAATAAAATATTAAAATTTAAGATAGAATCTTATCAAGCTCTTGTTGAATTGCTAAACGAAAAAATGTTCGATATTAAAAAAGCCTCAACTCCTAAAATATATATTGAAATTATGATTTTAAAGTTTATAGAGAATATTGTTTTAAATAGTAAAGAGATGGATCAAAATATTTCCCAAGAAAGTCAAAATTTTAAAAATGAGAAGAATATTTCCCAGGAAATAATATTGGGAAATAAAAAAGAGGAGATGGATAATAATCAGCCAAAAGATCTTAAAGTTTATGAATCAGATGTTAATCAACAAGAAAATCAATCTATGGGAATGATATCTAGTGATAATAGAGAGAATCAGGAGAGTTTTGAGGAAAAATCTAATATTTATGAAATTATGACAATTCGATTAAATAATGCTTTAGCACAAGCAGATAAAAAAGAAAAAAAACAATGTGAAATAGATTTTAAAAAATTAAATGATTCAGTTTTTGATCAAGATATTGGATATGTGGTTTCTGAACTATTAAATTCAACTATTAGAGTAGTTAGTAAAGATATTTTGATTATTAGCTATGAGTATGATTCTGTAGTTAATCAAAATTTAAGGGAACTTAGTCTCTTTCAGAGTGTATTAGAAAAAGAGACAGGAATTAATAAAAAAATAGGAATTATTACTGATGATATGTGGGAATTAGAAAAGCAAAAATATATAAAAAGTACTAAAAATAATCAAAAGTATGTTATTATAGAAGAGCCAGAGTTAATTGATATGAATATCGAGAGAAAAAGTAATAAGTTCTCAGAATTGAGTGACTTTGGTGATATTGTTGAAATAAATTAGAAAGAGGATGGTAATATGAATATGCAAGCGTTAATGAAACAGGCTCAAAAATTACAAAAAGATATGATGAATACAAAAGAAGAAATTGATCAGACTGAATTTATTGGAGAAAATTCATTAGTTAAAGTTACAATGAAGGGTACAAAAGAAGTTATAAAAGTAGAGATTAATCATGACGAATCATTAGGAAAAGAAGATATAGAGATGCTAGAAGATATGATTTTATTAGCTGTCAATGAGGCTAATAAAAAAATTGATGAAATGACAGAAGATAAAATGGGTAAATTTGGTAATTCAATGCCAGGGTTATTTTAAAATGTATCCAGAAAGTATACATAATTTAATAGAATCGTTTAAATTATTACCAGGAATTGGGGAAAGAACTGCAGAACGATTAGCTTTTTGTATCTTAGAAATGGATTATGATAATGTTAAATTTTTTTCTGATAATATAAAAAATATACAGAAATTAATTCATAAATGTCAGAGTTGTAATAATTTAACAGAATCAGAAATTTGTAATATTTGTAGTGACTCTTATCGAGATAAAAAAATACTGTGTGTGGTAGAAGATGTAAAAAGTATTTATCTTTTTGAAAAGATGGGGATGTTTAAGGGGATGTATCACGTTTTAGATGGTTTAATTTCTCCCTTAGATGGTATTAATCCAGAAGATATAGGATTAGGGAAATTGTTTAATAGAGTTAAAAATGAAAAGTATCAAGAAATTATATTTGCTTTTAAACCTAGTGTTGAAGGGGAGACGACTGCATTATACATCAAAAAAATGCTTGATGATACTAAGATTAAAATTACCAGATTAGCAAGTGGAGTTCCAATGGGAGCAGATATTGAGTATATAGATAGTTTGACATTAGAGAGGGCTTTGAACGATAGAAAAGAAGTAGAATAATTCACAAAAATTTTCATACTGTTTAATGAGGAGATGGACAAGTATGAAAAAGATAATGATTTATATTAGAAGATTGATTATGAGTTTTTTTATTCTGTATGGGTATAATTTAATTGCTGTTAACTTTAATATGGTAATTCCTATTAATGTTATTACAATTGGAGTAGTTACTTTTTTAGGTGTCCCATCTTTATTGGCACTATTATTGCTAAAAGTTATAGCTCTTTAGATGAAGTAGGTGGTATTTTGAGTAGTGAAATTAGGTATCAGAAGAAATTCTATGATTATATAGAAAAGAGCATTATTAATAATAAAAAAATATCACATGCTTATTTAATAGAAATTGCAAATCTTTCGAATTATATGGAATTTGTAAATGAGTTTATAAAAATTTTATTATGTAGTTCGAATAAAATTAATCCAGACAAAAATTTAAAAATATCAAAGCAAATCGATCATAATAATTATCCTGATTTAAAGATTATTAGACCTGATGGATCTTGGATAAAAAAGGAACAATTAATTCAATTGGAACTAGAGTTTTCTAAAAAATCTTTATTAGATAGTAAATTGATTTATGTAATTGATAAGGCAGAAAATTTAAATGACTCATCAGCTAATACTATTTTGAAATTTTTAGAAGAACCAGAAGAAGGAATTATAGCAATTTTACTTACAAATAATAGGTATCAAGTATTGGATACTATTTTATCAAGATGCCAAGTACTAAGTTTATCTGGTGATTATTCATTAACTGTTGATTTAGATACATACTTAATGGATTTTGTATTAGAAATACAGAAAAAAAATGATTTGATATTAAATTTTGACACTTATCTAAATAAGTTATTTTATGATAAGGAACAATCAAAGACTAATTTGGGTTTATTACAGACTTATTTTTGTAATTGTTTGGATCAAAATAATACAGATAACCAGAAAAATAATTTATTAAAAGATATTAATAATAAAATATTATTGAAATATATTGAGATATTTGATTCATATAAAGAAAAGCTTCAATATAATTTAAACTTAAAATTATGGTTGACAGATTTATTGATCCAATTAATGGAGGTGAAATAGATGTTTGATATTATTTTAATTTCCTTTGATTCATCGCCTAATAAATATTATTTTTCACCTAATAAATTGAAATTAAAGAAAAATGATCGGGTAGTTGTAGAAAAAGAAAATGGTACTGATATTGGAACATGTAAAACTAATATCATTAAGGAAAAAAGGGAAAATTTAGCTTTTCCATTAAAGTATGTAAAAAGGATAGCAACAGAAGAGGATATTGCAAGGGATAAAAAAAATAAGGAAGAGTCAGCCAAAGCTTTAATCTATGCTAAAAAACTATCGAAACAGTTGCATTTAAAAATGAATTTTATTGCATCCAACTATACTCTTGATAAATCTCAATTATATTTATCATATGTATCAGAAGAGAGGATTGATTTTAGAGAGTTAGCAAAAAAATTAGCTCAAAGGTACAGAACAAGAATTGAGTTAAGACAAGTTGGTGTAAGAGATAAAGCTAAAATAATGGGAGGAATTGGACCGTGTGGATTGCTCTTATGTTGCAATAGTTTTTTAACAGATTTTAATAGTGTATCTATTAATATGGCAAAAAATCAGTTTTTAGCTTTAAATCCAAATAAAATTAATGGTGCTTGTGGTAGATTATTATGCTGTCTCAATTATGAAGATGAAGTATATAGAGAATTAAAACAAAATTTTCCTAAGATTGGTAGTAAAATAAAAACTTCGAAAGGAGAAGGAAAAGTAATTTCTATTAATTTGTTCCATCAAACTTATCAAGTAGAAATAGATAAAAATAATATCATAGAAGAAACAGTGAAGGAATCATATGATACAATTAAATGATTTAGTAGGGTATCAAAATAGGAAAATTTATCAAAATACCGAGTATTTTAATTTTACTTTAGATAGTGTTTTATTAGCAGAATTTGCATCCTTAAATTTATCAGTGAAAAGAGTTTTAGAAATAGGAAGTGGAACAGGAGCAATTAGTTTAATCTTATCTTCTAAGACGAATGCTTTGATTGATGCTGTAGAAATTCAAAAACCACTTTGTGATTTATTCAAAAAAAGTATCACATATAATTGCTTAGAGAATCAAATCAATCTCTATTGTGAAGATATTAAGAAATCCTCTTTGTTAGAAAAAAATAATTATTATGATTTAATTGTTTGTAATCCGCCTTATTTTAATGAGTCTAAGAAAAATGATTCCCCATTTAGGTCAATAGCTAGACATGAGGAAACTTTGAATTTAGGGGATGTTGTTAGAATTAGTCGAAAGTTATTAAAGGATAGAGGAAAATTAGCTATTGTATATGATTCTAAAAGACTCATGGAGGCATTAACTCTAATGGAAGATCATAGAATCATTCCGAAAAGATTAAAAACAGTTCATGATCATATGGAAAAAGAAGCAAGCTCCATTTTGTTAGAGGGAATTAAAAATGGTCGAAAGGGATTGAAAATAGAAGCTCCTTTTATAGGTAGATCATTAGACTTTACTACATATTATTAGAATTTTATTAAGGAGGATGTGAATGAGTCAATTGAGTTATTATGGACAAGCTTGTCTATATTTGATACCAACCCCAATTGGAAATTTAGAAGATATTACAATTCGAGCTTTAAATTTATTAAAAAGTGTGGATCTTATTTTATGTGAAGATACTAGAGTGACTGGAAATCTATTAAAAAAATATTCCATTAAAAATAAGTTGATGAGTTGTCATGAACATAATGAGGAAAAAATAAAACAAAAGGTAGTAGAGTATTTACAAGAAGGAAAGAATATTGGACTTGTAACTGATCAAGGGTCACCTATTATTAGTGATCCTGGATATGTTATTGCGAAAAAAGTAATAGAAGAGGGCTTGGCAGTTGTTGGGCTACCAGGTGCTACTGCCTTTGTTCCAGCCTTAATTTCATCAGGACTAGCTCCTTCCCCATTTTTATTTTATGGCTTCTTAAATTCCAAAGATAGTAAACAAATAAAAGAGTTAGAAAAGTTAAAAAATCTGGATTATTCCTTAGTCTTTTATGAAGCTCCTCATAGAATAGAAAAGACACTTAAGAATATGATTAAAACCTTTGGAGATAGAAGAATTTCTTTAGCAAGAGAGATATCAAAGTTGTATGAGGAAATCTTTAGAGGCAATATTAGCGAGGTATTAGAGCAACTAGCAGAAATAAAAGGAGAAATTGTTTTAGTTGTAGAGGGAAACAAAATGATAGAAGATTATAGTCATATTACCATAGAAGAGCATATTAGGCTTTATTTAGATGATGGAGTTGAAGAAAAAGAGGCGATGAAAAAGGTGGCTAAAGATCGTCATATTGCAAAAACAGAGGTTTATAAAGAGTATAAAATCGGAGGGAATCGGAAATGAAATTGATCGTAGGGTTAGGAAATCCTGGAAAAGAGTATGAAAATACGAGACATAATATTGGTTTTTCTATAATCGATCGTTATGTTTCCTCTAAAGATTTAGGACGGTTTAAGTTAAGGGATCAGGGACTCTTTTTAAAAAGTAAGCTTTTTGAAGAAGATGTTTTATTTTTAAAGCCTCAATCTTATATGAATTTATCAGGAGAAGTTGTTAGAAAATATTTAAATTTTTATAAAATATCTATTGATGACTTATTTGTGATTAGTGATGATTTAGATCTATTAATTGGAAATTTTAAATTAAGATCTAGTGGTAGTAGTGGAGGTCATAACGGTCTTAAAAATATACAACTTCATATTGGAACAGATCAATATAAAAGATTGAAAATAGGGATTTCTAATAGAAAGGATATGGATACTAAGGATTATGTTCTTGGGAAATTTTCTAAAGAAGAATTAGAGGTTTTGGATCAAGTAGCATTAAAAGTAGGAAAGATATTAGATGATTATTTTAAAAAGGATTTTTCTACTTTAATGAATGAATATAACCGAAAAAATAGGTGATTTTATGAATGTTTTTGAGCAAATATTCGATATAGATTATAAAAAAGGCATGGGTATTACAGGAGTTACCGATGAGTTTTTTTGTTGCTATTTATCAAGGCTTGTAGAAAAAAATAATATCTTAGTCGTTGTTAATTCTTTGTATGAAGCAAATAAAATATATTCTTCTATTCTAAATTATACCAATCAAGCATACTTGTTTCCAATGGATGATTTTTTAACTAGTGAGGCCATTGCCATTAGTCCAGATTTAAAGGTTAATCGCTTAGAGACTATGGATGAATGTCTTAAGAAAGAAAAAAAGATAGTTGTGACTCATTTAATGGGTTATTTAAGGTTTTTACCAACTCCTGCTTCTTATCAAAAGTCCTTTCTAAAGTTAGAAGTGGGAATGGATATTAGTAGAGAAGAGTTAATTTCTAAATTATTAAACAGTGGTTATAAAAAAGAAACTATCGTAACCAAAACGGGAGAAGTTGGTGTTCGAGGTTTTGTTGTGGATGTTTTCCCTTTAGGAGAAGAAAACCCTATTAGAATCGAGTTCTTTGGGGATGAGATAGACTCTATTAGAGCCTTTTGTCCTGATGATCAGAAGTCTATTTCTAAAATGAATCAAGTTTTCATTCGTCCTTTTAGCGAATTTATTACTGATCATGAAGTACCTAATGAAGAAAAATTTCAGAAGTATTTACCAACCTATACTAAAAATGTTTCTAATATTTCTAATTATTTAGATTCTTGTATTGTTGTTTATAAAGACTATTCTCAATTGCTTCTTAGTTATCAACAGATTATGGAAGAAACTCTTACTTATCAAACGACCAAAGATATAGAATTTACTGGGAAGTATATGCATGATTTAAAATTACTAGATGAGAAAGATTATTTTTATTATCTGAGTATTAATAACACATCTTCTAAAATAGAGAAAAATTTAATTAAGAATTATCAAGTGAAAACTCCACCCCAGTTTAGAGAAAATGTCACTATGATTCAAGAATATTTATCTTCTAGTATTTCTAAGAATCAAACTGTGATTATCTGTCTTGACAAAAATAAAAGAAAACAGGTTATGAAATTGCTTTCTTATAAAGTGATAGAGACTGATTTTGATCATATTGAAACGGGATCTATTAATATTGTAGAAAATGAATTAACAGAAGGTTTTGTTGTAGGAGACTACATTTTTTTAACGGCCCATGAATTATTTATAGAAAATAAAACTTCTAAAAAATATAAAACAAAATTCAAATATGCCTCTAAACTAAAAGATATTAACAGCTTAGAGGTTGGGGACTATGTAGTACATGATGCTCATGGTATTGGAATTTATAATGGAATTAAAGTATTAACTTCTAATGGAAACAAGAAGGATTATATAGAAGTATTATACAAAGGAACTGATAAGCTTTATATCCCTGTTGAAAAAATAGATTATTTAAGTAAATATGTTGGAAAAGAAGGTTTAGTTCCTCATATTCATAAATTAGATAGTATAGAGTGGAAAAAAACAAAAGCTAGGGTTACAAAAAAAGTTCAAGATATGGCCGATCAGCTATTAAAGTTATATGCTGATAGGGAAAGTAGAAAAGGATTTGCATTTAGTAAAGATACTTTAATGACACAGGAATTTGAGAGGGATTGTCCATTTGAATTAACCAAGGATCAGTCTTTAGCAGTTCAACAAATTAAGGAAGATATGGAACTGAATCGACCGATGGATCGATTGTTATGTGGAGATGTTGGTTTTGGAAAAACAGAAGTTGCTTTCCGAGCAATCTTTAAAGCAGTGATGGATTCAAAACAAGTATTATTCTTATGTCCTACGACCATTCTTTCTTCACAACATTATGAAAATGCTAAGGAAAGGTTTTGTAATTTTCCTGTAAATATTGCTCTTTTTAATCGTTTTACTACACCTAGGGAAGGAAAAAGAATTAAAGAGGGATTACTAGACGGTAGTATTGATTTGGTATTTGGAACACATAGGCTTTTAAGTAAAGATATAGAGGTAAGGGATTTGGGCCTTTTAGTAATTGATGAAGAACAGAGATTTGGTGTTCTTCATAAGGAAAAAATTAAGCAATATAAAACGAATATAGATGTTTTAACCTTGACAGCGACCCCAATTCCTAGAACACTCCAAATGTCTATGGTAGGAATTAGGAGTCTTTCCTTAATTGAAACACCCCCAGTGAATCGTTATCCAATACAGACTTATGTGGTAGAAGAGGCTGACTTATTGATTAAAGATGCTATTTATAAAGAATTATCAAGATCTGGCCAAACCTTTATTCTTTATAATTATGTAGAGAAAATAGAATCAAAGGTACGTCATATTAAGCAATTGGTTCCAGATGCCAGAGTAGATTTTGCTCATGGAAGAATGAGTAAGCAGCAACTAGAAAATAAAATGATTGATTTTATTCATGGAGATTTTGATGTCTTAGTTTGTACAACGATTATTGAAACCGGAATTGATATTCCTAATGTGAATACGTTAATTATCTTGGATTCGGATCGTTTTGGTTTAAGTCAACTTTATCAAATTAGGGGACGTGTTGGTAGAAGTAATAGGTTTGCTTATGCTTATTTAATGTATCGTCCAAGTAAGGTCTTAACGGAAACTGCTGTGAAAAGATTAAATGTAATCAAGGAATTTACGGAGTTAGGAAGTGGATTCTCTATTGCAACACGTGATTTATCAATTAGAGGAGCGGGAGATATTTTAGGAAGTGAACAAGCTGGTTTCATTGATACTGTTGGAATTGAACTTTATTTAAAAATGCTTGATTTAGAAGTAGCAAAAAGAAATGGAAAAGAAATCAAAGAAGAAGAAAATGATTCAATGCAAACTCTTTTAAATGTTTCAACTCATATTAGTGACCATTATATTGGTGATGAGAGTTTAAAAATAGAAGTTCATAAGAAAATTAATCAAATTCATAGTAGGGATTCTTTAATAAAAATAAAAGAGGAATTAGAAGATCGTTTTGGAAAAATTAAAGAAGATTTACTAATTTATATGCATGAAGAATGGTTTGAAAAACAAGCAGAAATATTACAAATATCAAAAGTTGTGGAAACTAAAAATTATATTGAACTAGTCTTTCTTAAAGAAGTTATGAATAAATATGATACGGAAGACTTATTTGTACAGTCCTTTAAGATTTCTAATATGTTCCGCTTTAAAAGTAGAAATAATAGTGTATCTATTATATTAGATACTATTCGTTTAGAGAAACACTCTATTTATTATTTAACAGAACTTTTGGAGTATATGATTAACTCGAAAAATAGTTAGATTAGAGAGAATCATGATTAATAATTTTCTATATATCAAATGTTTTGAAAATTGGACTTTTAATATAGCTTTTTTCTAAGAACCTAAATAGAGAATCCTCTTCGGATTTTTTTGTTTGAAAGTATTGACTAAAAATGTAGGGATTGTTATTCTTGATATAGTAGAATACAGAAGGAGTAGCAGTATGACAGAAGAAATGATGATAGAGAATTTTAAGAAACAACATTTAGAAACATATAAAAAAGCAGTAATAGAGATTATTAAAAATAATACTAATAGTTTGATTGAGAAGGATATTTTTTCTTTGATTGAGAAACCTCCTCTAGATTCTATGGATCAAATAAAATCTAAACTATTAGAAGTTGCTAAGAAGCAAAAAATAGTATTAGATACCAATGGATTAGAGCAATTTGTAAATCAATTTAGAAGTTCTTTACAACAAAATTTTCTTAATTTAGAAGAAATAAGAAAAAGTCATTTAATTTTAAAAGTAGAATCTTTTGATCCGGAAAGAGAAACAGAAATTATATCTATTACAACAAAGGATTTAACAAAAGCAAATCAAAATTTAAAAAAGGAAATTAAACATCAGGTAAAAGAAGTTATTTCTTCCTTAGAGAACCATATTGACTCAATTTATAAGGAAGGAACATTATTAGACGCTAAAAAAAATATGAATACTCAATTTTTAAAATATATGAGGGGAATTTACCAAAAAAATTTATTAGATCATATTTCTATGAAAATCTTAATTAAGGATCGAACACTTTCAAGTGGCGTTAATGAACAAGGGGAAAGGTATTTATTTACTAAGATGAACTCTCATTTATTTGATGGAGAAAAATCATAGAGCAAAAATTAAAATTTTTAACTTATAGAACAGTAAATAGTGAAATTACTATTTACTGTTTTTTTATATTTCAATAGGAAGTGTGTTAAAAGTTAACTATTTGGAAATATTTACCAGAAGGATTTTTATGAATAAATATTATAATAATAGTATAAATTGTTAAAACAATTAGTATAAACTTTTAAAAACTAGAAATAATATTTATAGATGAAAGTGAGGAATCAACATGAAAACAACTGGTGTAGTAAGAAGAATTGATGACTTAGGAAGAATTGTTATTCCCAAGGAAATGAGAAGAACATTACGAATTCGCGATGGAGAATCTCTTGAAATTTTTGTAGAAGATGAAATGATAGCCTTAAAAAAGTACTCATCTATGTCCGATTTAAATGATCTTTCAGATGATCTTGTAAATACGATTAACCAGGTAATATCAAAAGATGTTTTGATTACTGATCGTGACAAAGTCATTTCTATTTCTGGAAATTTAAAATCAAAATATCTTGGTAATAGTATTTCTAAGTTTTTAGAACAGAAGTTAAGTAATAGAGAGTTAGTAATAGAGAAAGATAAAATAGAGGTGGAGTTTGTAGAGGGAATAAAAGAAAATTGCTCTTATACTTTAACTCCTATTTTAACAAATGGTGATATTGTTGGTGCAGTAGTAATCTTTTCTTTAAACGACAGTATTACAGACACTGAAGTAAAAATGGCAAATTTAACTTCCAATTTTTTAGGTAAACATATTGAGGAATAAGAAAAAGTGTGATATAATACTTCCATATTTAAAAGTTATGAGAAAGAGTTTTATAATATTTTTATGAAGAGAGCTTGTGTGTGGTGGGAACAGGTATAAAAAATTATAAAATATGGCTTTTGAACTATTATATTGATAAGTAAATATAATCGTAGATAGGCGTTAACTATTTAAGTGTATAATAGAATATTATAAAGTAAGGTGGTACCACGGAAAATATTTTCGTCCTTATATTTATAATATTTTTATTTTAGGAGGAATTAAAATGAATAAAAAATTTTATATTACTACACCGATATATTATCCAAGTGCTAATTTTCATATTGGTCATTGTTATACTACTATCATTGCAGATGCTATTGCAAGATTTAAAAGACAACAGGGTTACGATGTTTGTTTTCAAACAGGTACAGATGAACACGGACAAAAAATAGAAAATAAAGCAAAAGAATCAGGAATAAGTCCAAAAGAATATGTTGATCATATTGTTAAAAATTCTAAGGATTTATGGGATTATTTAGATATTTCATATGATAAGTTTATTAGAACAACAGATGCTATTCATGAGCAAGCTGTACAAAAAATTTTTGTTCAACTATATGAAAAGGGGGATATTTACAAGGGGGAATATCGAGGTCTTTACTGTACACCTTGTGAATCTTTTTGGACGGAAACTCAGGTTGTGGATGGAAATTGTCCCGATTGTGGACGGGAGGTTCATGAAGTAACTGAGGAGGCTTATTTTTTAAAACTTTCAAAATACCAGGATCAGCTCGTTGAGTATATTGAATCTCATCCAGAGTTTATTCAGCCAGAATCTAGAAAGAATGAAATGATTAATAATTTTATTAAACCAGGTTTAGAAGACTTATGTGTATCAAGAACGTCTTTTACTTGGGGTATTCAGGTTCCATTTGATAAAAAGCACGTGGTTTATGTCTGGTTGGATGCTTTGACTAATTATATTACTTCCTTAGGATACTTGGGTAACGATGATAGTGAATTTAGGAAATATTGGCCTGCTGATTTGCATTTAGTTGGAAAAGAAATTGTGAGATTTCATACCATTGTATGGCCAATTATGTTGATGGCATTGAATCTTCCTCTACCAAAACAGGTTTTTGGTCATGGATGGTTAGTTGTAAATGGCGAAAAAATCTCAAAATCTTTGGGAAACTATAGGGATCCCAGGGAATATATTGATAAATATGGATTAGATGCGATTAGGTACTTTGTATTAAGGGAAGTTCCCTTTGGAAATGATGGCTCCTTTTCTGAGGACTCTTTAGTCGCAAGAATTAATTCCGATTTAGCAAACAATTTAGGAAATTTAGTACAAAGAACGATTTCAATGGGAAATAAATATTTTTCTGGAATTATTACTAATAAGAACGTTATAGATACTGTGGATGAGACCTTTTTGAACTCAATTAATGATTTATATGATGAGGTAGAAAATAAGATGAATCAATTGCACATTAGTGAAGCTTTAGAATCTATTTTTGAAGTGTTAAGAAAAGCAAATAAATATATTGATGAGACAACACCATGGATTTTAGCTAAGGAGGAGACTCAAAAACAAAGGTTGGAAACAGTAATTTATAATTTATTGGAATCAATTCGAATTTGTGCAATTTTATTACAATCTTTTTTGCCAACTACTAGCAAAAAAATACTAAAGCAAATAAATAATAATAAGGTGGATTTTCAATTTATCTTCGATAATGAGTATCAGTTAGGTAATCCTTCTCCCTTGTTTCAAAGAATAGAAAAATAGTAATAGTAAAAACTTGTCTAAGTTTGTAAAGATAGGAAAATTTGATTATCGTTTCCTATTTTTTTATGATATATTTTTAAGGGTAGTTTGTAGTAAATTTTAAGAAGGAGGCAGGTGTTATTTATGCAAGATGATGAGATACAAGCGAGGATTTTTAAATTTATGAATTTAGATAGCTTTTATTTATTATTTGCTATTATATTTTTTGTATTTATTGTGAATACAAAGAGTTATTTAGATATGTTATATTTTGTATTAGTCACAGTGAATTACATTAGGATAAAAATACACAAACGTAGTGATGCATAAAATATCATTGACACTGATATTTTTTTATTTTACTCTAAGTATGAGGTGTTTTTATGTTTATCGATACACATTGTCATATATTAAAAAAATATTATGATGATATTGATTCTGTAATAAATGATTCCATAGAGAATAATGTGAAACTTATTATTTTTTCCTGTTGTGAAAAAGAAGATATTGAAGAATCAATCCAGTTATTAAATTCTTATGATTCTCTTTTTGCGACATTTGGGTTTCATCCAGATCAAATAGATAAAGTTTGTGATAACGATCTTGATCAATTAGAAAATTTAATCATACAAAATAGAAAGATTGTTGGTATTGGGGAAATAGGCTTGGACTATCATTATCCTACTAATAAAGAAAAGCAAAAAGAACTATTTGGAAAACAACTATCTATAGCACAGAGGTTGGACTTACCAGTTGTTATTCATAGTAGAGATGCAACCAAAGATACAATTGATATTTTAAATCAATATCATTTAAGAGGAATTATTCATTGTTTTTCTGGTAGTTTGGAGACTGCTAACACTTATATAAAAATGGGATATAAATTAGGAATAGGGGGTGTTTTGACCTTTAAAAATAGTAAATTGGATCGTATTGTAGAAAAACTTTCTGTCGAACATCTTGTGCTAGAAACTGATAGTCCCTATTTAACGCCACATCCATTTAGGGGTGAGAAAAATAGTTCAAAGTATATTCCTTTTATTGTTCAAAAAATTTCAGAGATAAAAAATATTCCAATAGAAGAAATAGGAAAAATAACGACAAATAATTGCTATGAATTATTTGACTTAAAACTATAATTATGATAATGTTTAAATAGGAGTATATTCGTTAAATTAAAAGGGAGGTATTCAAATGAAAGATAGAGAAATAGAGGAAAAAACATATTCTAGGAAGGTTATTATCTCTCTTATTGTAATTACAATTTTAGTTTTTACAGTTATTAGTATTTCTTTTACAGCCTTTGTAAAGCAGGAGCAGGTAAAACAATCAAATGAGGATCATGAAGGTAATGTAAGTATGACTTATACAGAAAGTAAGAATGGTATTTTTATTGAAAATGCCTCACCTGTTAGTGATGATGTAGGAAAAGCTTTAAATGCTCCAGGAGAATACTTTGATTTTACGGTGAGAACTACTGTTGTAAAGGATCAACCAATTACTTATGAAATCGCTGCTATTAAGGAAGCTGATTGTACGATTCCTGACCAAGATATAAAAGTTTATTTAGAAAAACAAGTTAATGGAACATATGAACAGCTAGTAGAACCAAAAGCATTTGAACCTATTAAGGAAAAAACCGATATAGGGTCACCTATTAATTCTATGGTATTAAAAAGAGTGAGATCCGAAAAAAGTGGGTTTGATAATTATCGTTTAAGAATGTGGGTTAATGAAAATGCTTTAATACAGGATGTTAAAACTTATGCAATTAAAATTAATGTATATGGAAAAATTGTATAAAGAGGAGAATGAATATGGAAGAAAAGAAGGAAAGAAAAAAAATAGTTCCCGTTTTATTATTCATCTTAATGTTAATTTTAGTCATTGTCGGTGGAACTTATGCAGTATTCTTTTATGGAAAAAGTGGAGAAACAAGAAATGTTATTAGTACAAGAGCTATTAGTTGTACTTTTAATGAGGGGCCATTAATCTCTATTAAGTCTGCTTTTCCAATATCAGATGAGGTGGGAAAAAAATTATCTGCAGGTGCTATTGATGGTTATGATCAAGGATATTATGATGCAACACTTAATTGTGAATGCAAGGGAACTAAGGAGGATAATTGTAGAGGAGCTTATGAGATTTATGCTCTTAATACTTCTACAGGGACCCAAATAGATGAGCGATATATTAAAGTCTATATTACAGATGGAGAAGGAACAGAAAGAGCATTAAGTGGAGTTACTACTTTTAGATCTTTAGCGGACTCTAGTGCAAATTCAAATGGAAAGTTAATTTATAGACAATCTTTTACTAACTCTTTCTCTCAAAGGATTAGATTAAGATTTTGGCTTTCTAAAGATTATCCTGTTAGTGAAGAAAGTTTAACTTTTAAAGCTAAATTAGGTGTTAAGGTTAGTGAATAGGGTGATAAAATGGAACAAACGGATTCAAAGAAAATGTTATTATCAGTATTAGGAATCGCAATTTTAGTTGTGGCAGTAGTGGGTATTTCATATGCAGTATTTACTTATACTTTCCATTCAAAAAAGGAAAATGTAGTAAATACTGGAACAATTTCCATGTCATATACAGAAGGCGTTAGTAATGTTATGACAATTACAAATGCGATGCCAACACCAGATGAAGTTGGAATGAAACAAATGGAATATTTTGATTTCAAGATTTCTTCTGAAATAATGGGATCAACTCAAATTAATTACAAAATTATTGCAAGAAATATTACAGGGGTAAGTAAAAAAGAACCTTTAGATGGGAAGTATGTAAGACTTTATTTAGAAAGGAAGCAGGGTAGTCAATATCAACCAGTATTATCTCCTACAAATTTTAATTCTTTAGATGTCTACAAGGATGATCTTAATGAAAGGGTACTATATCATACTGGAAAATTTATAAATACAACTTCTCAACGAAAGAATCAATCACATAGTTTTGTTTTGAGAATGTGGTTGAGCTCTGATTATGCGAGTGATGAGGTAGCAAGAACATTTAAAATAAGGGTGGATGTTCAAGCAGATATGGCTGAATAAAGGAAGGGTTATCCTCTTTTTTTGTTGGATTTTTTTTAAAATCATGATATTATATACTTAGTATACAATAATAGGAGGTGGCTTTTTACGTGGATGCAACAATGGATGAATTTAATCAGGATGAAAGATCCAAAAAATCAAATAAAAAAATCATTCCAGTGATCCATAAAATATATCAATTATTATCTAAAATATTTTTATATTTTTTAGTTTTTGTTTTGGTAATAATTATGATACTATTCGCCTTATATTTTATTGATATTCACAAAAATATGAAAAATGGAGTTACCAAAAGGCCATTGTTTGGGGCTTATATAATTATTAGTCCCAGTATGGTTCCGACTATCAAGGTAGAGGATGCTATATTAATTCAAAGAAAAGAAGCTAGTGAATTAAAAGTGGGGGATATTATAACCTTTTTATCAACTGATCCTAGATATTCAGGGTTAACGATTACACATAGGATTGTTGGTATAGAAAAATCTAAAAAGGGAGATTTATATTTTAGAACAAAAGGAGATAATAATAACGCGGAAGATTCGACCTTGGTTTCTTATAAAAATATCTGTGGGAAGGTTATTTTTAAGATTCCAAAAATTGGATATTTGCAACAACTTTTAACTAACGTTTATGGATGGGTATTTATTATTATTATTCCTTGTGTAGGACTTGTAATATACGATATAATAAAGTTATCAAAGTCTATAAAAAGGTCATCTGGTCCAAATAAGAAAAATGATAAAGATCAACAACAAAGGGAATATATTGAGTTTATTAATATAAGAGAAGATAAAAAAGAACATGATAAAGGTGATGATGATATTGAAGTTATTTAGAAGAATAGGGAGGGAATATGAAAAAGTTATTGATAGAGTATTCTAATATTATTGCTTATGCAGTTACTGGATTGGTATTTGGATTTGGTTTTTTCTTGCTATTTTTAAATTTTTATCATTATCGTAATGTGAATGAAACTTATGTAAAACAGGATACTGAAATGAAAATCGGTCAAGAATTAAAAAATAAGTTGAGTTTGATTACAGAAAACACCTCAGGATTTGATATGAATACTTATAGAGGAAGTGAGGATCCCTATAGTTTGTCTAGTGTAAAGTCAAGATTGGATATTTGTACAAAAAAGATTAATACAGAGGAGTTTGACACTCTTATTTCAAAAAAAAATGTAGATATGAAAGATATTTATAATATGCAACAATTTTATCAAGTACAAATTTCGAATGAATGCCTAGTTAAACAGTTATATGAGATTTCATTAACTGAAAATAATAAATTAAATATAACCTCCTTACCAACAGTCGCACCTTTTTTTGAAAATCAAATTAATCAATTAATTAATTCGACAGATTATGTCCAAAAAGTGATTAAGAATAATAGTAGTTACTATTTTAATAGTGAGATATCTAAGGTAGATATCTATAATCCCATCAAAGATAGTTATTATAGTATTTTAAATAATTATGTTTCTTCTATTGATTTTATTTATGATTTATCTGTTTGGTATAAAAATGTAGTAGGAGGGGTATAAGATGAAAAAAATATTGAACGGTTTATTCTTTATATTAAAATGGATTTTACTACTTTCCTCTTTTGCTATTACCTTTTATATTATTTTATCTATGTATGATAGAGTAAATAAAAATTTGTTAGAATCTGCTAGTTTGTTTATTCCTTATATACTCATTTTAATATTGTTTATGGTTAATATTATTTTAAAGCAGAAAAGTGTAAGTAAAAATTTATTTTATAATTTGACTTGTTGTTTGGTATTTACTACTATAATAGTAGTGGGGATTAGAGCAATTATTGATAAAAACATGGTACTAAATCAAATTATGGGTTATGGGATTAACTTTTCCTACTTTAATGATTTTTTATCGTTTATGAAGGTATTACTATATGGGTTATCTATTGGAAATATTTTCTTTATGATTCATGAAAAGGAAGATCATTCTGAAAGTACCTTAGTAAAAAAAGTTACTATCAATTCTAATAGTGATTCTAATATAGAGGTTTTATAACTTTCTATATTTTTATTGGAAAAATTGTTAAGTGTATCTAATTTTTAAAGATTCATGTATAATAGATAAAGAATTATTCGTAATAAGTTGGTGAAGATATGGAGACATTTCATTTTAAAAAAAAGTATGGTCAAAATTTTTTGACAGATACAAATTTGGTAAAAAAAATAGTAGACGCAGCTTGTATAGAAAAAAATTCTTTGGTTATTGAAGTCGGTCCTGGTAGAGCAATTTTAACAAAACAATTATCAAAAGTTTCGGGAAGTGTTTTATCTTATGAAATAGATCTCGAATTACAGCAGTATTTAAAAGAAGGGTTACAAGACTATAATAATGTTGATGTTATATTTGATGATTTCTTAAAAAGAGATATTGAAAAAGATATTCAAAAGTATAATAAAGATTTTATTTATTTTGTTAGTAATGTACCTTATTATATTACGACGCCTATTCTTATAAAATTATTGGATTCTAAGATTGATTTTACAAAAATTGTAATCATGGTTCAAGAAGAAGTTGGAGAAAGATTTAGTGCAAAGCCAGGAAATAAAAGCTATGGATCAATTACTGTGTTATTAAATTATTATTATCATATTAAGCGAGAGTTTAAAGTAAATAGAAAGATGTTTACACCAGAACCTAAGGTAGATAGTGAGATTGTTTCTTTAACGAAAAGAAAGAACAGAATTCCTTTAAAAAATAAAAGATTGTTTTTTCAATTAATAAGGGATAGTTTTCAATATAAAAGAAAAAATATTAGAAATAATTTAAAACAGTATAATTTGGAGAAGATAGAGCAGGTACTAGTGAGGTATGGTTTTGATCTAACGGATAGGTCCGAAAAATTACCTGTAGAGGTTTTTATAGAAATATGCAATCATCTAGATTAGTCATATTTTCTTTTTTTATTCATAAAATTAGTTGGAGATGATTTTATGAATTTAAAGGTAGGAGATATTGTAAGTAGAAAGTCTTATAATCATGATATTCTATTTAAAATAATTGATATAACTGAAGGTACAGCTATTTTAAAGGGAATTGAGTTAAGGTTATATGCTGATAGTGAATTAAAGGATTTAGTAAAGGAGGATAAAAAGCCAAATATATCGAAATCTGATAGAGAGATTATTAATGAAAATTTAAAAAGTCTTCATCTAGATAGATCAGAATATTTTTACTTACCTGGAAAAATTTTGCACATTGATGGGGATGAGGAATATTTAGAAAGATGTATTAATTTTTACCGGGACTTAAATGTAAAAGCATATGGAATCACGTTAAAGGAATCTGAGGTCTATAAATACATTGATCAATATTTAAATGAGTATAATCCGGATATTTTAGTGATTACGGGCCATGATGCCTATTATAAAAAAAGAAATGATATGAACAATATTGAAAACTATCAAAATTCTAAGAACTTTATTAAAGCTATTAAAGTAGCAAGGAAATATGAAAAGGATCAAAACAAACTAATTGTTATTTCAGGAGCTTGTCAGTCTGATTATGAAGAATTGATTAAGGCAGGAGCTAATTTTGCATCTAGTCCTAAAAGAATTAATATTCACGCGTTGGACCCTGCTATTATAGCCTCTTCTATTGCTTTATCAGTTAGAAATAAAAGTATTGATTTAATATCTTTAATTGAAAAAACTAAATATGGTGCTGATGGTATTGGTGGTATTATTACAGATGGAACAATGTATGTGGGGTATCCAAGATGAATATAAGTAAGATTAGAAGTTTTATTACTCAGAATCAGGGAAAAATATTTTCTTTTAAATTTAAAGGTGCTAGAAATCAGACAGAAGAATTTTCTGGTAGAATTGTAGAAGTGTATCGTTCCATATTTATTATAAAGGTTTTGGATTATACTAATAGAGTGAAGTCATTTAGTTATAATGATATATTAACAAATAGTTTAGAAATTAAAGAGATTGCACTAAAAAAATAAATATTGCAATTTTTTTAATAGTAGTATAAAATAAATTTATAAAGTGAAATACTTTAAAGAAGGAGGAACATACATGAAGATTACATCTGTAAATGTACGTAAAATTGAAAAAGAAGGATCACGTATGAAGGGAATTGCATCTGTATTATTAGATGATAGTTTTGCAGTTCATGATATTCGTGTTATAGAAGGGGATAATGGATTGTTTATTGCAATGCCAAGTAGAAAAACCGCAACAGGGGGCTACCGAGATATCGCACACCCAATTAATCCTGAGGTTAGATCAATGTTTGAAGAAGCTATCATTGATGCGTATAATAATGCAGAGGAATTAACAGAAGAAGAGGCTTAGTCTTCTTTTTTTTGTAATATTATAAATGCTTGTACATATAATTTTGTAGGAGGAATTAATATGGAAAAGCAAGAAACAATTGGTAATTATACACATGGAATCAGCTTAGTAGAAAGAAAAAATTTAGTGATTACTGGAGTGAAAAAAATTGAAAACTTTGATACAGAACAGTTTTTATTAGAAACGAGTATGGGTTTTATTTTGGTGAAAGGTTCCGAGTTAGAATTAATTAAATTGGATACTTTACAGGGAAATGTCTCTATTAGGGGAATAATTTCGGGAATTAATTATTTAGATGATAATAATAAAAAATCAAAAGAGAATGGAATATTTAATAGGTTATTTAAATAATGGGTTTAAGAATACAAATTATTTCTTTGTTTTTTTCTTTTGTTTTTGGGATTATTTTCTCTGTTTGTACAAATATTAATTATAAATTTCTCTTTTGCAAAAAAAAGTTATTTCAAATTATAATCACTATTATTTATGTGGTAGATGCTTCACTTGCTTATTTTTTAATTATTAGGAAGATCAATGAAGGAGTGATTCATTCTTACTTTTTGATTAGTGTTGCCATAGGATTTTTTATCGGGTTTGTTAATTTAGGTAAATATATCAATTTATTTAAAAATAAAATAAAAAACTGTTTAAAAAATGTCAAAAAAAAGAAAGTTTAGGTAAAAAACTTGTTTTCAAAAATAAGAGTGATATACTATAGTTAAAGAGTAGGGTTAGGTGATACTATGACAAAGAGAAAAAAAAGTAAAAAATCGATAAGACGTCTTCTTTTCCTAGGCGTTGCCTCTTTAACTATTATTGTTGGAACTACTTATACCATAGGAAAATATTGGGTTGAGATCTATGATAAATATAAGGAAAAGAAAGAATTAAAACACAAATTAACCACTTTAAAGGAAAAGGAAGAGGAATTACAAGTAGATGCAGACAAACTTCAAAACCCAGATTATATTGCCAGATATGCTAGAGAAAAATACGCTTATTCAAAAGATGGTGAAATTATTTTACGAATTCCTTAAAATAGATAATCTATGTTTGGTTATCTATTTTTTATTGAGATGTTTTTGATGTATTGTAAAACATCTTTTTTTCTATTACTTTATTCTTGATAAAATGGTAGAATTCGTATAGAATGGAAGTGGTGGGATCAAATGATTAATATAGAGAAAAATATAGAATTAAAAAATGAAGATATTATAGTAGTTGGATGTTCTACAGGTCCTGATTCTATGTGTTTAATGGATGCTTTATTAAAGCTTAGAGAGAAGTATCAGTTACAATTAATTTGTGCTCATGTGAATCATAATGTTAGAAGGCAGAGTGCAGAAGAAGAAGCATTTATACAAGAGTATTGTATAAAAAATCAAATTGTGTTAGAAAAAATGAAAATAGAAAAGTATAGTGATGATAACTTTCATAATGAGGCAAGAAATATAAGGTATCATTTTTTTGAAGATGTTGTTCATAAATATAAGGCCGATTATTTAGTGACCGCTCATCATGGCGATGACTTGATAGAGACTATTTTAATGAGAATTGTAAGAGGATCTAATCTCCAGGGGTATAGCGGATTTCATAAAGAAATTGATATGGGTGATTATAAAATTATAAGACCTTTAATTGGTTATAGCAAAGAGGATTTGGAGGCATATGATTCCTTGAATAATGTTCCTTATTTCATCGATGAGTCAAATCATAAAATGAAATATACTAGAAATAGGTATCGTAAGAATGTCTTACCTTTTTTGAAAGAAGAAGACGAAAATGTTCATTTAAAATTTTTGAAGTTTAGTGAAAATTTAGAGGAAACCAGTCGATATATTTCTAAAGAAAGGGATCAATCCTTAAAAAAAATTTTAACCAAGCAAGGGAGAATCAATGTTTTAGATTTTAAGAGGTTGGATAGGTATATTCAAAAAGAAATACTATATTATATACTAGAGGATTTTTATCAGGATGATTTGGTATTGGTTAATGATAAACATATTGATTTATTGCTTTATTTGATTTATAGTGATAAGTCTAATTTGGAAGTAAATTTGCCAAATGAAGTTTTAGCTATTAAAAGTTATGATGAATTTTATTTAACTAGAGAAATGGATGAGATTACAGAATATGAAATAGAGTTCAATACCTATGCAGATCTTCCAAATAAACATCATATTAAAAAGATGGAGGAAACAGAGGAAACTTCCAATAATATTTGTAGATTATGCAGTGAAGAGATACGATTACCGATCATTATTAGAACGAGAAAAATTGGAGATAAAATAGCTGTTAAGGGATTAAATGGTAAGAAAAAGGTAAAAGATATTTTTATTGAGAATAAGATAAAGATAGAACAAAGAGATACATGGCCTATTGTAGTAGATTCAGAGGGAAAGATTCTTTGGATACCTGGGTTAAAAAAATCAAAATTTGATAAACAAAAACAAGAAAAGTATGATATAATAATGAAATATTGTTAGAGGAGGCAAAAATATGAATAAAAATATTGTAAATCAAAAAAATGTAAAAAAGGGTTTAGTTCCTTATCTTTTTATGTTTTTAATTATTATAGGTGTGTTTTATGTATTTAATGTTATGAATACAGATATTCAAAATCTTACTTATAATGAGTTCATTGGAGAATTAACCGAGGGGAATATTAAAAACTTAGTTATTACAGCTAGAGATAATGCTAAGACATATGAGGTCACAGGATCTTTGAAAGGTGCTAAAAAGTCTCAAACGTTCTTTGCCAGACTTCCGATGAGTGATGCTGTTATGAAAAAAATAGTGGAGGCATCAGAGGTACAAGATTTTAAATTAGAGGCAAAAGCAGATCCAGAAAGTTCAACATTCTTAATGATTGTTGTAAATGTCTTACCCTTTGTTTTGTTAATTGCCTTTGCATTCTTCTTTTTTAATCGACAACTGGCTGGAAACAAGAGTTCTATGGATTTTGGAAAAAGTAAGGCAAAATTAAGTAGTAGTAATAATAAAATTACTTTTAATGATGTCGCTGGTTTACAAGAAGAAAAAGAAGAAGTAGCAGAGTTAATTGACTTTTTAAAGAGTCCAAAGAAATTTCAAAAATTAGGGGCTAGGATTCCAAAGGGGGTTCTATTATTTGGACCTCCAGGAACAGGTAAGACTTTATTAGCTCGAGCAGTAGCGGGAGAGGCTAATGTTCCGTTCTATTTTATTAGTGGTTCTGACTTTGTTGAACTATTTGTAGGTGTTGGAGCTAGTCGTGTTAGGGATATGTTTCAGCAGGCTAAAAGAAATGCACCATGTCTAATTTTTATTGATGAAATTGATGCAGTTGGCCGTCAAAGAGGTACAGGTTTAGGTGGAGGTCATGATGAACGAGAACAAACCTTAAATCAATTGTTGACAGAAATGGATGGTTTTGGGGAAAATGAAGGAATCATTATTATTGCAGCAACCAATAGACCAGATGTATTAGATCCAGCACTTCTTCGCCCAGGAAGATTTGATCGCCAGGTGACTGTGAACTTACCTGATGTTAAGGGAAGAGAGGAAATATTGGGAGTACATTCAAAGAATAAGAAATTGGCCCAAGGAATAACATTGAAAAATTTGGCAAAAAGAACTCCAGGATTTAGTGGAGCGGATTTAGAAAATCTATTAAATGAAGCAGCTCTTTTAGCGGTTAGGAGAAACAAGGAAATAATTACTATGAGCGAAATAGATGAAGCAACAGATAGAGTACTTATGGGACCTGCTAAAACCTCTCATAAATATAGTGATAATGACCGTAAATTAGTTGCTTATCATGAAGCAGGGCATGCGGTAATTGGGTTAAAGTTAGATAATGCAAATGATGTTCAAAAGGTTACAATTATTCCACGTGGAGCTGCTGGAGGATATAACATGATGGTCCCAAGTGAAGAAAAATTATGTTCTACAAAGACAGATTTATTAGAACAAATCACTGGTTTATTAGGAGGGCGTACAGCAGAAGAAATTGTTTTTGGAGAAATTACAACAGGTGCACATAACGATTTTGAAAAGGCAACTAAGATTGCACGTTCCATGGTTACAGAATATGGAATGAGTGATCTGGGACTTTTACAATTTGAACAACAAGAAGGTAGTGTGTTTTTAGGAAGAGATTATAATAAAAGTCAACATTTTTCTAATGAAGTGGCTAATGAAATTGATATGGAAATGAGAAAAATTATCGATGACTGTCATAAAAAGGCAATGGAAATTATTAAGAAAAATAAAAAATTATTAAAATTAATAGCGGAGACATTGCTTGAATACGAAACTCTTACTAAAGAGCAAATAGATTATTTAGTAGAGCATGGAAAAATGCCATCAGATGAGGATGCAACAAGTCTTGAGAAAATGTCTGTTACTAAATTAAAACAACTTGCAAAAGAAAGAGGAATTAAGAATTATTCAAAAATGAATAAATCCGAGTTATTAAAAGAGTTAGATATTTAGTTAAGTCTAACTCTTTTTTTATCGTTTTGTACAATATTGTTTTTGTTTAATACTTTTGTTCTTTCCAGTAGGAAGTGCAGATATTACAGTAATATTGATACTCTTTACATAAATTGGAAAAAATTTTTTGATAACGATATAGAAATTACTTATACTTAAAATTTTGTTTCTAGTAAATACTTTTTTAAATATTATGTCTTTTAAATTTGGTATCTTATTTTTAAGTTAAAAGTATTAATCAGCTATTAAAAATCCTTATTTAAAGACTGATTTGTAATTTTTTAAGTTCAATTTACTACTTTTGAAAGCGAAAATATAAGAGATCATAAAAATATATGTAAATATCTTACAAAAATAAAAATATCTTAAACCACTATAAATAAAGTTTATAAAGACATTTGAGAATTAATAAAAATATACGTAAAATTTACTCTCTTTTTTATTTGAAAAAGCTTGTTTTTTGTAGTATACTATGATTGCTTTGAAGAGGGAAAAGATATGGAATGGAATATAGGTAATGTAAAAATTAAAAATCAGGTTATTTTAGCTCCAATGGCAGGAATTTCTAATTCGGCGTATAGAAGAATTGCTAAGGAAATGGGTTGTGGTCTTGTTTATGCCGAAATGGTTAGCGATAAGGCGATTATGTATGGAAACAAAAAAACAATTGATATGCTTTATATGACAGATGAAGAGAGGCCTATTGTTCAACAAATATTTGGTACAGATGTTGAAAGTTTTGTAATCGCAGCTAAGTATATTTACGAGCACATGAATCCTGATATTATTGATATTAATATGGGATGTCCAGTTCCCAAGGTAGCAGTAAGGGCACAAGCTGGATCTGCCCTTTTGAAATCGCCAACAAAGATTTATGATATTGTAAAATCAGTAGTGGAAACGGTACCTATTCCTGTTACTGTTAAGATTAGAAGTGGTTGGGATAGTAATAGTATAAATGCTATTGAAGTAGCAAAGGTTATAGAAAAAGCAGGAGCAAGTGCTATTTGTATTCATCCCAGAACAAGAGCGCAGGGATATAGTGGTAGTGCAGATTGGACTATTATAAAAGATGTTAAAAAGTCAGTTCATATTCCTGTTATTGGAAATGGAGATGTCAAAAGTGCAATAGATGCCAAGAGAATGATAGAGGAGACAGGGTGTGATGCTGTTATGATAGGAAGGGGAGTGTTAGGTAATCCCTGGTTAATTAGGGAAACTGTTGCTCTGTTAGAGGAAAATAAGCTTTTAGAAAGGCCAACAATAGAAAGTAGAATTGATATGTGTTTAAAACATATTACTTATTTACAACAGATGAAGGATGAAAAAATAGTTCGATTAGAAATAAGGAATCATATTGGTTGGTATTTAAAAGGTCTTAAAGGTACAAACGAAATTAAAAATAGGGTATATCAATGTTCTGATATTCATGATATAATGCAAGTATTGATTCATTATAAGGAGGAATTAAAAAATGGCTAAGAGTAAAAAAATAAAACCTGGAGAAAATGATTCTGTACAGAAAATCATTACAGATAATGGTAATCAAAAAATAGAGAAAATTTATGCTAACTTTTGGCAGAGATTATGTGCTTTTATTATTGATATGTTTTTAATTAGTTTGGTTACATCTTTAATTACACAACCATTTATTCATAGTAATAATTTGCAAACATTATCTAATGAGGTTATCGATACATTAGAACAATATCAGAAGAAAAAAATAGATATTAATACCTATATTAATAGAACAGTAGATATTAGTTATGATATGGCAAGAGAACGTGGGCTTTCTACTATTATTGAAATTGCTATTTCTATTTTCTATTTTGTAGTTTATCAATTCAAATGTGGAGGTCAAACAATAGGGAAAAAATTACTGAAGATAAGAGTTGTTAAGAAAGATGACTCTAATTTAACTATGAACAATATATTATTTCGATCATTAATCATTGATTCTATTTTAGTAGATATTATTGTGTTATGTTTATCTATTTTTGTAAACAAGGATATTTATTTCTATGGTGTCGGAATTGTGCAATTGATACAGTATATTGTTATATTCGTTAGTTGTTTGATTATTTTATCTAGAAAGGATAGACAAGGGATTCATGATATGGTAGCAAATACAGAAGTAGTAGTTTCTTAGAAAGGAGTATTTAAATGAGAGAGTTTAGTGAGCAGGAGTTAGTAAGAAGGAAAAAAGTTGAAAAAATCAGGGAAGTTTGTAATCCTTACCCAGAACGCTTTGAGATTTCTCATGATATTAAAGATGTAGCAAAATTAGAGGATGGGATTTCTTCTGTATGTGTTGCAGGAAGAATTGTTTTTATGAGAAAAATGGGTAAAATGAGTTTTGTTACTATAAGAGATATAGAGGGGAAAATTCAACTATCTATTAAAATTGATATGGTTGGAGAAGAAAAATATAAATTTTTTAAAGACAACTTTGATATTGGAGATTTTATAGGGGCAAGAGGAGAAGTTTTTACTACTCATACAGGTGAAAAAACAATTCGTGTTGATTCGTTTGAGTTTTTGGGGAAGGCCTTAAAGCCGCTTCCAGAAAAATTTCATGGATTGACGGACCAGGAAGCCTGTTATCGTCAAAGATATGTAGATTTGATAATGAATCAGGAAACTAGGGATCGTTTTTTAATTCGAATTAAATTTATAAAGGAACTTAGAAATTATTTAGATTCTTTAGGTTATATGGAAATTGAGACTCCTATTTTAAATAATAAGGCAAGTGGAGCTACTGCGAAGCCATTTAAGGCTCACCATAATGCTTTGGATATGGATGTGTATCTAAGAATTGCACCAGAAACTTATATGAAAAGAGCTGTAGTAGCTGGGATTCCAAAAGTATATGAAATTGGTCGTTGTTTTAGAAATGAAGGGATTGATCAGACTCATTTACAGGATTTCACGATGATAGAGGCATATCAAGCATATTATAATTATCAGGATAATATGAAATTGATTCAGGATATGTTACAGACAATTATTAAAAATATTTTTGGAACATTGACTATTTCTTTTGGAGATAAGGAAATTGATTTGAGTGGGGAATGGAAGAGCCAGTCCTTTAGAGAAGTATTAATTCAGTATGCTAATATTGACATTATAAAGTATGATACCAAAGAAAAACTATTAGAAAAGATTCAGTTAGATCATATTGAATTAGAAAGTGAAACACCAATTGAAGATTTAGGATTTGGAAATTTGGTAGATGTTTTATATAAGAAAGTGGCAAGACCTTTTATGATAGGACCTGTTTATTTAACAGAACATCCTATTGATTTATCTCCTTTAGCTCGTACAAATGATAATAATCAGTTAATAACAGATAGATTTCAACTAGTAATTAATGGTGCTGAAATTGTAAATGGGTACTCTGAGCTTGTAAATCCTATGGAACAAGAGAAAAGACTTTTAGAACAATCAAAATTAAAAGAGGCCGGAGATGTTGAGGCTATGGAGATGGATTATGACTATATAACAGCAATGGAATACGGAATGCCACCGATATCTGGTTGGGGTATGGGAATTGATAGGATGGTTCAATTGGTAACTAATAGCGAAAATATTAAAGATGTTGTAATGTTTCCTCTCATGAGATCAACAGAAAAGGAAAATAGATAGAAATAGGTCTCTATTTCTTTTTTTTGTGAAATTTTCATAAAAAAGTATTTAAATGCTTGTATTATGGACTTAATGTAGTATAATTATTATGGGAGGAAAATTTATGAAAAGACATAATACAATAAAAGTCGTTCTTATCACAGTGTTAGTATTTATGCTACTTTCTTGGATATTACCAGCTGCATATTTCCAAAGTAGTTATGTTGAACAAGGACGCGTTCAGATGGGACTGTTTGATTTATTCACATATCCTACTACAGCTTTATCTTATTTTGGTTATATTGCTTTATTTATTCTTGTTGTAGGTGGATTCTATGGAATATTAAACAAAATTCCAGCTTATCGAATCTTATTGGATAAGATTGCTAAGTCATTTAAAAAGAGAGGAAAAATAGTATTGTCAATTATGATGGTATTATTAGCTGTAATTACTTCTATTTGCGGATTACAATTAGGACTGATTATCTTTTTCCCATTCTTAATTGCTGTTATTCTTTTAATGGGATATGATAAGCTTGTTGCAGCTTTAACAGTGGTTGGATCTACTATGTTAGGAATTGCTGGAACTACATTTGCTTATGCAAATACTAGTGTAGTATTATCAACATTATCAGTTAAAATTACTTCTAATATGCTAGTAAAAATTATTATTTTAGTTGTTGGATTAGGACTTTTGATATTTAATACGATTAGATACATTAATAAAATGGAAAAGGCGTCTAAAGAAAGAAAGAAAACAACTAAAAAAACAGAATCAAAGGAGGAAAGTACTTTTGCAGCTAAATTAGATGATTTTGTACCTGCAGCAACAAAGTCAAAAGCAAAAGTATGGCCAATAGCAGTAGCTTTCTCAGTAATTTTTGTAATTATGATCATGGCATTTATTTCTTGGTCAGGAGCATTTAATATTACAGCCTTTGATCAAGCAACTACATCAGTAACAGGGTTTAAAATTTTTGGTTTCAATTTATTTGGAAAATTGTTAGGAAATGTTAATGCATTTGGTAGTTGGACATTAGCAGAGCTAATGGCTACTATGATTATATTTGTTGGATTATTAATGATTATTTATAAAGTTAAATTTAACGAGGGACTTCAAGCATTTATTACGGGTGCTAAAAGAGCTTTAGAACCTGCGGTGCTAGTTATCTTAATTTATACTTGTCTAGTAATAGCAACTTATCATCCGTTCCAGCTAGTTATTTACAAATCACTATTTAGTATTACTAAGGGATTCAATGTATTTACATCTTCTATCGCAGCAATTTTTGCAGGTTTGTTTAATGTTGATCCATTATATACGTTCCAAAGTGTTTTACCTTATTTAGCTAGTATCGTATCTGATAAAGCAACATATAAGATTATTGCAGTTGTTTATCAAGCTATGTATGGTGTTACTATGTTAATAGCACCTACTAGCGTTATTCTTATGGGAATCCTTTCTTATTTAGGTATTTCATATAAGGATTGGTTTAAAAATGTTTGGAAATTAGTACTTGAATTGGTAATTATTATGTTAATCATATTTACAATATTAGTATTAATATAAAAAATTGGGGACTGATTTAGTCTCTTTTTTTTATTGACAATTCCTCTGGGGGGG
>CAJTUT010000004.1 GCA_910579455.1 uncultured Bacilli bacterium | reverse complement strand
TGAATGCTTAATGACTTTAACTGAACGAAAAACAAGATTTGAAATTATTTTCAGGTTAAAATGTAAAACGGCTGAAGAAGTAGTTTATAAATTTAATCAAATAAAAGAGTTTTTGAAAACAAATTATAATAAGATCTTTAAATCTATTACCACTGACAATGGTACAGAGTTTTCAGACTTCTTATCCATTATTAAAGATACTAAAACTAAAATCTATTTTTGCCACCCTTACTGTTCTGGAGAAAAAGGCACAAATGAAAAACATAATAGTATGATTAGATACTTTATTCCCAAAAAAACTTTAATTGAAAATTATTCAACTGATGATATTAATAAAATAGCTAACTGGATGAATAATTATCCAAGAAAAATATTAAATTATAAGACTCCTCTTGAAGCTTTACAAGAAGAGTTTGATGATAAATCTATATTAAACAAACTTTACAAGTTACAAGAAAAGATTAATTGTTTATAGGTAGTTATTCCAATTTCCTTTTGACAACAGGGACCCAGAACCAATTCTTATTTAAAAAGGCAATATTTCATAAAAGAAATATTGCCAAAGTATGGCGAATTTGTCCTGCCTATTGTCAAAAGTTTTCTCGGCATAAACTACCTTTATAGACTATTCATTTTGTTGCACTTGACTTTTTAATTTATATTATTTTTTTTGATAAGAAGTATTTTTACTTGTATCTTGTTTAAAATCTTTTGCTTGATAAACTGGAATTGGAAGACCATACTTTTGAATACAGCTAACAACTTCTGTTCCATATATCTCATCCATCTCTTGCATATCTTTATAACCCCAAAAAGTATTTTTAGATAATTTATATCCTGATTTTTCAATATTATTATTTTCAATAAAATCGCTTACTGTAGTAAAATCAACTAGATTAGGAATACTATTAATTTTTTGATTCGTTAAAAAATCTTTTTCAATATTGGTCATACTATGTACTATTTTAATCGTTCCATCCTCTTCGGTTGTAACGATATAGTCCTTGGTGATTTGATTATAATTTTCTCCTTCTGATTGAATAATCATTAAGTCCTCATCCACCTGAGACATAATTTTTAAATCCTTTTCTGTTAGTTTTTTTCCTCTTAATTCCCTATTGAATAATTTTAATACATCTTTTGTTGTATTTACAGATACTATCTCTTCAACTGGATCTTTACTCCTATCAATAGCTTTAACCATCTCATCCTTCTGCTCAAGATTGTTCTCATTATTTATAGAAGAATCTTCTTTACTGGCATGATTCTCAGCAGTAAGTTCAGCACTTGTTTCTAATGATTCTTCCAAGCTAGTTTTCTTATTTTCGGATTGGGAGTTATCTGATAATATACTTTCTGGTTTAATTGTCCCACTTTTTTCTTCTTTATTTAATGTATAGCTCTCTATATTTTGGTCTGTTGCTTCATTATACAGTTCTAACCCCCTTACAGATCCTACCTGTTGACCTTGTTTTGCTTTCCCGGTTATAGCACCTATACTTATAATGGATGCAAGTGTGACTGCAGAAATTAAACTTGCACAAGCAACTCTTTTTTTAGAGATCTTGACATGTATATATTTATTTAATGGTTTTAATTCATACTCTGGTAAATTCTTAGTTTTATTCCAATCTTTTTTTATCATATCAGATAATATACGCCTTAATCTTTTTTTGCTTATTTGTTGCAATTGTTCTGGTAAAAAGTCGATCTGTTCTTCCATCAGAATATCATTAATTAGACAAATAGTGGAGTCTTCTCCATAATAAATCTCATAAGATTTAAAAAATTGTTCTAATAAAATTTTTTGCTGCTCTTTCTTATTTCTTAACATAAAAAATCCCCCTTTAAATTGTTAGTTATTATAACATAGAGGGAAATTTTTGTCAATATTTTTTAATATCTATACAGTAAGAAGTTCTTGCTCTTTTTCTTTTAACAGTGTATCGATTTTTTTATTATATTCGTTAACTAAGTCTTGAATTTCTTTTTCTGTTTGCTTTAGTTCATCTTCAGGGAGTTCTAGTTTTTTTGCTCGATCAATTCCTTCATGTCTAGCATTTCTAATAGATACCTTTGTATCTTCTGCAATTGCTTTTACTTGTTTGATTAACTCTTTTCTTCTTTCTTCTGTAAGTGCAGGAATTACAATTCTAATTGTTTCGCCATCATTATTTGGAGTATAACCCAAGTTAGATTCGAAGATTGCCTTTTCAATATCCTTTAGGCAGCCTTTATCAAATGGCTTTATCAATAGCTGAGTAGCCTCTGGCACAGATATAGTTGCCAATTGTTTTAAGGGAGTGATGGTCCCATAGTAATTTACTGAAACACCATCCAAACTAGATGGATTTGCTCTGCCTGCTC
Source organism: uncultured Bacilli bacterium (assembly GCA_910579455.1). Classification (GTDB taxonomy): domain Bacteria; phylum Bacillota_I; class Bacilli_A; order RF39; family UBA660; genus UMGS995. The sequence goes on along the minus strand of CAJTUT010000004.1, from coordinate 73,407 downwards.
TTACCGTTTTTAGTCTTTGTTCATAGGAATCAATCGATTTTTCCATTTTTTCCCTTATTTCAGTTATCATTATTTCATTCCTCCTATTTCCTATTAAATTTATTCTCATGTCTTATCTATTTATTATTATAATATATTCATGTAATAAAATAAAGAAAAAGTAAAAAGGGTCCTACTTCACTAACTCAATACTAGTTAATACATAATTATCATTAGTAGTATCATAATCAAATGTGTATCGGTATTGGTCTAGTTTAGAATAATCCTTATCCATTGTAAAAGTATCCGTAGTGAATCCTTCTACTTCTTCAATTCCCAAAGAACCATCAGTAGCTTTAGAATTATATCCCCTGTATATTTTTTTAGTATTAGAATCTAATATTGCAATAGCGACAGTTACCTCTAATGATTCTTCGTTTCTAATAGCTTTTATGTTTTTTCGTTCCATAGTATAAGTAGTAGTTCCACCCACTTCTGGTGCTTTATAGGTATATTGATTATTTTCTTTATCGTATGTAAAAATAGCACCTTCTACATTAGGATACAAATTAATATTTCCATCCTCTATCGTTAAATTTGTACCAAATAGTCTAATAGCAGCCTTATGAAAATCCTCACTACTAAAATATGTTGGATTTTTTCCCCTGTTTATATTAAGTGCTTCTTTTGCTACTAAATATTTAATTTCTTCTTTATCTAGTTCACTTACCACACGTGATTTTTTATTATATAGACTTTCATATATCTCACAATTTGTTATAACATAAGCATCATATCTTTCAATCAAATTTGTAATAAAGACTCCATCGGGATTTAGTTCTTCCTCATCTTTTTCAGTTTCTTCCTGGACTTCGTTATTATTTGATGAAATCTCTTCTTTTGTATGATAAATCTCAAAATAATAATAAGTTCCTATTCCGCCTAAAGCAAAAGCAAAAAGCATTAACAAGATTATAAGAAATGGATTTCTTTTCTTTTTTTTATTAGGTTCCGATTGACCTGATTGTTCTTCTATTTTTTGTATTATCTGGCTTTCTACAGGTCGTGGTGTTTCTTTAACTTCCGAAGAAATCAGGTTTTCTAATGTAACTGTATTATCACTTGCAATTGCTGACTTTTGATTAATTTCTCCCACAAAAGTTTTGCTCATATCCTCATCTATTGTTTCTTTCTTCTTATCCATTTTTATTCTCCTTTATTTTTATCTAAAATCATTATATAGAATTCTTGATAAAAAAGCAATACTCCTTATATGAAAAAGAATGTTAGCAACAATTACTACATTCTTTATAGGTTAATAAGTTTCTATATTCCTCTTCTATTTGCCTTATTCTTTTTTTTGATAGATAATCTTCCGAAAGCTCGCTTTCCCTTGAAAAAAGAGTACTGTGACTTATAATCTTTCCGTTTTTTACTGCATAAATATCTGGTAATGTCATATTATTTTTATCAATACACTTATCTAAATATCCGATTAACTTCTTATACTTTTTTGGTTTTTTCTCTTTTAATCTCTTCGGATTATAGTAGTAAACATTCTTAATATTTTCTTGTTTTGCTATTTTTGTTATATAGATAGCAGCTTTTTTTGAACCTTCATAATCAGAATTTGCAAAAAAGATAATACCAGTACCATTTTCTAATAAGTTTAGTATATGATCAATATTAGTATATACAAATGGATTCTTAGTAGAAACTTCAAATTCTTTAGCAAATTTTTCGGAATTTGATAATTCCTGTACTTTTTTTATAGAACAGCCAGTTGTAAATAATAATACTATAATTAGGGCAATTACTGCTTTTTTCATAAAATTACTGTCCGTTTACTTGATTCATAACCTCTGCTGCAAAATCCTCTTCCTTCTTTTCGATTCCCTCTCCAACAGCAAATCTTACCATAGAAATCAGTTTTCCACCATTATTTTCTACATAAGTTTTTACATTTATTGAATTTTCTTTAATAAAAGGTTGTTCTTCTAAACAAGCTTCTTTATAGAATTTATTTAATCTTCCTACTACCATTTTTTCAGCAATATCTTCTGGTTTCCCTTCTTGCATTACTTGTTCTTTAATAATATGAGATTCTCTTTCTACTAGATCTTGGGGAACTTCATTACGATTAATGGCAATTGGATTCATTGCTGCCACATGCATAGCAACATCCTTAGCCACTTCTTCTTTTGCTCCGTTTAATATAACTAAGGCTCCTATTTTGCCACCCATATGTTTATAACTTCCAAATACTTCGTCTTCTTTTTTCTCTAGTTTTTGAAAACGTCTAAAGTCTATTTTTTCTCCTATTTTTGCAATCTTAGCTACTAACTTGTCTTGAATAGTTTCCTCTCCATCTTGAAAATTTAGCACTTCTTCGTTCGTTTTAAAGTTATTTTTTAAAATGATTTCTGATAGATAGGTAACAAAACTAGTAAATTCTTCATTTTGTGCTACAAAGTCCGTTTCAGAATTCACTTCAATCATTACAGCATTATTACCCTCTATTTTGATTTCACAAAGTCCTTCCGCTGCTACTCTACCTTCTTTTTTTGCGGCCTTAGAAATTCCCTTTTCTCTTAGCCAATCGATTGCCTTTTCCATATCTCCCTCAGTTTCTGTTAATGCTTTTTTACAATCAAGCATTCCAGCGCCTGTTTTTTCTCTTAATTCCTTTACATCACTTGCTTTAAACATTTTTATCCTCCTTTTATATTAATACAAAAATGGAGTGGTTCTCCATCATATTGTTTTTATTTTAATGCTTCTATAAGCTCTGCTTTTTTCATAGTAGAATATCCTTTAACTCCTGCTTCCTTAGCTCTGGCTTTTAAATCTGCTAAAGTTAATTTTGATAAATCTTCATTTTCTTTATCCTGAATATCTTCTTTCACCTCTTGTTTTACAATCGTCTTTTCAATATTGATATTTTCTTTTTTTGTTTCATTTTTGATTGTTTCTTGTTTTGCAGCTCTCTTAGCATCCTTATTCTTATCATCTTCATTCACATAATCAATGATTTCATTTCCATTTACTTCTGCCACTGCATTTGTTAAAGCACCAATTAATAATTTTACAGCACGTACTGCATCATCATTTCCTGGTATTACATAATCTACTACATCTGGATCACAATTTGTATCTACAATACCAAATACTGGAATTCCTAAAATATGTGCTTCCTTAATTGCTATATCTTCCTTACGAGGATCTACAATTACTAAAGCTTGTGGAATTTTTTTCATTTCACGAATTCCTCTTAAATTTCTATTTAACTTGTCGTATTCTTTTCTTATTTTGATTACTTCTTTTTTTGGTAATAAATCAAAAGTTCCATCATTTTCCATTTTTTCAATTTCTTCAAGTCTTTTAACTCTAGCTTTAATTGTTTTAAAATTGGTTAATGTTCCACCAAGCCATCTCTCATTCATAAAATACATATTTGTTCTAGTTGCGGACTCTTCTACTGCTTCTTGAGCTTGTTTTTTAGTACCAACATATAAAACCTTTCCTCCAGATTCAGCGATTTGTTTTAATGCTTCATATGCCTCTTCTAATTTTTTTACTGTCTTTGATAAGTCGATAATATATATATCATCCCTTGTTGTGTAGATGTATTCCTCCATTTTTGGATTCCATCTTCTTTTTTGATGTCCGAAATGAACACCTGCTTCTAATAAATAATTCATTGAAATTACTGTCATATTTTTTCTCCTTTTCGTTTTTTCTTCTATTAGTTTCTAATATTTCCCACCCATAGGCACTCGGCAAATAAATCCACCAATATGTTTATTTTAGAGCCTCTATAAGCTCTGTTTTTTTCATAGTCGAATAACCCTTAACTCCTACTTCCTTAGCTCGAACTTTTAAATCTGCTAGAGTTAATTTTGATAGATCTTCTACTTTATCCGTTGTTTTTTCCTCTTTTATGGTTTCCTTTTTAAGACTATTTTTCTTTGGAGTAGCATTTGTTTCAATAGTTACCTCTGTTTCTACTACCTTGTTGGTCTTTTTAACTTTTCCCGATTTTCCATCACGAGCTACCTTTACTAATTCTGTAAAGGCATTTGGATTTTGAATGGCTATTTCAGATAGCATTTTACGATTAATTTCTACTCCTGCTTTAGTAAGTCCCTCAATAAATCTTGAATAACTAATATCATTTTTTCTACAAGCTGCGTTGATTCTAGTAATCCATAATTTTCTGAACTCTCTTTTTCTTTGCTTTCTATCTCTATATGCGTATTGCCCAGAATGCATTAATTGTTCCTTGGCCGTTTTATATAATCTGTGTTTACTGCCAAAGTATCCTTTTGCTTGTTTTAATACTTTTTTATGACGAGCTTTTGTAACTGCTCCATTTTTTACTCTTGCCATAATTTTTCCTCCTTCTTTATTTTACTAAATTATATTTTTTAATCTATTATGATCTGCTTTAGATAAAGTTGATCCTTTTCTGCAACTTCTGTTAAATTTTGCACTCTTTTTTCCCGTATTATGTCTACTGCTAGGTTTTCCAATGGAAACTATCCCATTTTTATTTTTTGATTTAAAAACCTTCGCACAACCTTTGTGTGTTTTGATTTTTGGCATTTTTATTCCTCCTATTACTTATCTTTTTTTGGTACTAACAACATAGTCATTACTCTACCATCAAGTTTTGGTTGATCTTTTACTTCAGCATAGTCCTTCATTCGATCAAAAAAGCGTAAAAGAACCTCTTTTCCTAATTCAGTATGAGCCATTTGGCGCCCTTTGAATCGAATTGTTAATTTCACACGATCACCTTTTTGAATGTATTTTGTCGCATTTCTAAGTTTGGTTTCGAAATCTCCTACATCGATTACAGGGGATAATCTAAATTCTTTTAATTCAGACATGTTTGCTTTTTGTCTCTTTAAAGCTTCTTTTGCTTTTTTTTGTTTTTCATAACGGAATTTATTATAGTCCATTACTTTACAAACTGGCGGATTAGCATTTGGACTAATTAGTACTAAATCTAGTGACGCATACGTTGCTAAAGTACGGGCATCTTCAATAGATTTAATTCCCACTTGCTCTCCATTTGGTCCAATGACTAAAACCTCCTGTGCTTTAATTTGATCGTTAATCATCATGTTATCATTCTTTTTTGCGATAACCAACACCTCCATAAAAATTAAGAAAAGTGGATATCAATGATATCCACTACACCTAAAAAGATAATCTTTTATTCAGGCATTTACCTATTGCTTTTCGCAATCAGGTGGATATCAATCTCTTTCCTTTTTCTTGACTGTTACCATTATATGTTTTTTTCCGAGAAAAGTCAACATTTTAACTATTAAAGTTATTTCACTAAATATTTTTTAACATATTTCTGAGAATATTCCCTTTCTTCCCCTACTTTTTCAAACATGACTTCATGCATAAACTTTCCATCATGTTTTGGATTGTTTAATAATTTAGCTCTTTGTGAGGAATAATAATTTGAATTTTGTAGTGAATTCTCTCTTACATAAATATTTTCCTCTTTAATTCCTGAATCGTCAAGCTGTTTTAAAGGTGCCTTTTTTGATCAATATATAACATATCATAACTACTATATTGTTCCTGACTTCCTATATAATATATTGATTTTCTATCTAGCCAATTTTCCATACTTTAAAATTACTGAACTGTGCTGGTTCTTTTAATCTGTTTTGTTTTTTAAACGGTAGAATATGTGCAAACGGTGAAATATCTACTATAATATCATCAGGACCTCCCCTTAGTGTTGATACCATAGTAAATGGCACTTGCTTATTAATATGCGATCCACTACAGAAAGTAGAAATTACCTCTTTTGTTTTTAAATTCATTGCAATAACATTAGTACCATCTGAAATATTAAATCCTATTACTACGTTAGGTATATTACTTGTTAACTTAACTGTATCTGAATATACATTATAATCATATCTCATCTGCTAACTTCTGCTTATACTCTATCATTAATTCTACTCACATATTATCATCTTGTATACCTAGATAGAAATTCTTATTTGTGTTCATTTGTCCATATTCTATTGTTGAATTAAATACTATGAAGTTTTTTATTTTACTCATCTATTTTACCTCTCTCAATAAATATGGATAGATTATATCCTGTTATATATAATCAAGGAAAATCCGCTTTTTTGAAAATCTAAGATTTTGTTTTTGAAACATAGTGTTCATATTTTTCTTGATTTAAGTTTTCAATACTTTCATACAGACTAACCAATATAGAAAGACGCTTCCTATATTTACCTGGATATTTTTCAAAATTTTTATAATAATCAAAAACTTGTTTTTCAAACCAATTTCCCATACTGGATTGGTCTGAGAAGCAAATATGATCCTCTTTTGTAACTGACCTACCTAAATCATAGATTTTATTATGATACTCAATTGCCTTTTCTTCAAATGTTAATCTTTTAGGCATAGTAATTAAACTATAAATATCTTTTAATATTTCAACCTGTTTTTTGATATCATCTGGTAAATTTTGAATTTCTTTTAATTTATTATTTAATCTATTATTCTGGTTAAAAAGCCACCATCCCATACATTCTCCATTTGAAAATAAAAGGTTATCACTTACCTTAACATGTCTTCCCAGTCTTAGAACTTCATTCTTATACTCAGAAGCCTTTTCTTCAAATGATAATTGCTTTTTTTCTTTTTGACTCATACAATCCCTCTTTTCGAGTGCTTATTATATTATATAAAAAAGAAAAAAGCAAGTATTTCTAAACTAGCCTTTGAAAATCGGCTTCATATTTCTGTTTATTTTTTTGATAAAACATTGCCTCTTTGACAAAATAATCAATAATTTTTATTGAATTTTCATCGAAAGAATAACTCATCTCTGGATGCCATTGTACTCCAATATGAAAGGTATTCGAAGGAAACTCTAACGCTTCTATCAATCCATCTTCACTATATGCTACTGTTTTATAAATATGGTTTTCCAATGCATGATAGGTATGAAAACTATTGACCATCAATTCATCTACTCCTAAAATTTCATAAAGTTTACTTGTTGAATCTAGTTTTACTTTATGAGTAAGTATATTATCGTCTAATTGATTATGAGAACTTTCTTTATGGTTCTTTTCCAGTTTAACATCTTCTAAATAACAACTCATCATCTGCATTCCTAAGCAAACTCCTAGTGTTGGAATTTTTTTCTTGATAGCACACTCTAATAAATATCGATCATAGGGAGTAAACTTAGAACCACCTGGAAAAAAGATTCCATCGCACTTCTCTAGATTCCAATCAATCTGTTTTTTCTCCTCCTCAGTTAAAGGAAGAAATTCATTTCCTTTTGTTTTCATATAATCGACATCTTGTACAGGTACAATAGGATAGATTTGTGCTCCTGCTTTTTGAAAGGTTCTTCTAACTCTCTCCCCCAAATATAAAATAGGTCTTTTTTCGGTCGAATATTCATATCCCAAAGGAATTCCTATTACTGGTTTCATGATACCCACTTCCTAAAAAGAAATTCTTTCTTTAACATAATCTACTACTTGATTTAAAGGTAATGTAATTTGTTTCATCGTATCACGTTCCCTTATGGTTACTGTTTGACTATTTACTGTATCATCATCAATCGTAATACAAAATGGTGTCCCTACTGCATCACATCTTCTATATCTTTTCCCAATAGAACCAACCTCATCATAAGAAGTCATAAAATGTTTTGAAAGCATCTGAAAAACTTCTTCCGCTTTTTCATGATGATACTTTTTAACAAGAGGTAATACCGCCACTTTGTATGGAGCAATTGCTGGATGAAATTTCATTACTTCTCTAATATCTCCATTTTCTAATGTTTCCTCACAATAAGCATTATCTAATATTGCTAGGGTTAAACGATCAGCCCCTATTGTTGATTCAATAATATAGGGAATATACTTTTCATTGGTTTCTGGATCTAAATACTCTAAAGAAGTTTTAGAAAACTCTTCATGACGAGACAGGTCATAATCTGTTCTATTATGAGTTCCATTTACTTCTCCCCAGCCAAAAGAGTATTGATATTCAATGTCACATGCTTCTTTTGCATAATGAGCCAATTTCTCATGATCGTGAAATCTTAATTTTTCTTCTTTCAAACCTAAATCTAGAAAATACTGTTTAGCATATTCTTTAAAATAACGATATAACTCGGAGTCTGTTCCTTCCCTACAAAAGGTTTGGTATTCCATTTGTTCAAATTCTATTGTTCTAAAGGTAAAATTTCCTGGTGTAATTTCATTTCTAAAAGCTTTTCCAATTTGTCCAATACTAAAGGGAAGTTTTGATCTCGTTGTTCTTTGAACATTTAAAAAATTGACATACTCTCCTTGGGCATTTTCAGGTCTTAAATAGACTTTGTTTTTACCATCTTCTGTAACACCTCTATGAGTTTCAAACATTAAATTAAATTGTCTAATATCTGTATACTCACTCTTCCCACAGTTAGGACAAGGCACTTGATTTTCTTTTATATATTCCATCATTTCATCTTGACTCATTCCATCTGCATTTGCTTTATTATCAAAGTCATCAATCAAATTATCAGCACGATGTCTCATTTTACATTCCTTACAATCAACTAATGGATCAGAAAAACTCTCAACATGTCCACTTGCTTCCCAAACTCTTGGATGCATCAAAATAGCTGCATCTACTTCATAGGCATTTTTTCTTTCCTGAATAAACCTTTTTCTCCAAGTATCCTTGATATTGTTCTTAAGTCTGGCACCTAAAGGTCCATAATCCCAAGTATTGGCAAGCCCTCCATAAATCTCACTTCCCTGAAATATAAAACCATATTGTTTTGAGTAATTGACTAACTTTTCCATGGTTAATTTATCCATTATACTTCTCCTTCTTTCCTTATGAATTCTAATATTTCTACACTTTCACTTTCTATTTTACAATATTCATTAATATTTTTATTAATGAATCCCTTTTTGTACAAGAAATATAATTCCTTAATAACTGGGGTATAGAAAAAATCTTTATTATAAATAATAATAGTTTTGTTTTCTTCTTTTTCTACTATCTCACTCATAAAAGATAATAATTCACTATAGGTTCCAAGCCCTCCTGGAAGAAATAGTAAAAGATCACTTTTTTGATAAATCTCCTTGGTTCGATCCATTGTTGTCTCAACTGAAATAACTTGTTCCATCTTAAGAGGCTTTAAGTCTTGATATTGGTTTAGGGTAATTCCTGTAATTTGTTTTTGATTTTTTTTAAACTCCTGATAACAAAGTCCCATCAAACCATCTTCTAGGTGGGATGTTCCAAGGATCAAATGCACATCAGGAATTTTTGCTATTTCTTTTACAAGTTCTAATGTAGTTTCCTTATACTGATCTTCTACTTCAAAAGAAGAACTGCATCCTATAAATAGATTCATAACGACCTCCTTAAAAAAATAAAACTTCTAGAAATAACATAAGGACGAAAATGTCTCCGCGGTTCCACCTTACTTATTCTAAAAGAATCTCTTTATTTAATACTGCTGTTCAAGATTCCACTCTTGGTCATCACAACTTATCTAGGTTTATCATACTAATTTTTTAGTTTCCTGTCAAGAAAGCTGACGACAATTTTATGATGGATCATTCGTTTGATATTTTTTTAGAAATGGATAATACTTTCTTCTACTCTCTTCCATTATATGAATGCACTCTCTATTAATTAGACAAGATTTATTTTTCGAATAGGTTTCCATTTTATCACAAAATTCTTCTATAAAGAACCATAAGCAAAGGAATACTCTCTAGCAGCATCTCTTTGTTCTATTACATTCAGATTATTATTAGAATTCATTTAATTGGAAGTAATTCTAACTCCTTTCAATACTTCTTGATAATTTTTATCACCTTTTCTAGTTAATCGCACTCCTTCGTTGATTTCCTGCTATTTTTTTCTTCTATACAATCATCATATATTTATTTTAAAAGTTCTTGATACTCTGTTGTTTCTCTCAAGATTCCATCTTTTTTATATGTAATATTTTCATCTCCTGAATTACATTACTAGTAAATTTTGGTATATCTATATTGTAAATAAAATTCCTAGCCATTTTATTATCATCTCTAATAAAAATATATGCATTAAAAATGAAATAGTATCAGAATCATATTTGTTCTATCTTCTCTAATTCTTTTAAAAACCTTTTGCTTTTTAGAAAAAGCCCTGTATATCTATCATAATAATCTTCTAAAAATAAATTAATTTCTTTTAAAACTTTACTACTTACATTTAGCTTTGTGATTTTTTCAATATCTACATAGTAAAACATTCTAACTAACTGGATAGCCTTATCACTTACCATTCCTTCATCTGTGTAACATTCGGAACAAATATAACCACCCGCATTTGAATTAATGGTAACTATATTTTTATTACTCCCACAAATACTACATCCATCTATCATAGGCTTTACTCCTAAATAGTCTAAAAGTTTCATCTCTACTATACTCATTAAAATATGTGCATTATATCCTTCCTCTATTTTTAATAGAGTAGATTTTAATAGGTAAAATAGATTGTCCTCCTCATTTTGTTTAGATACTTGTATGACTAAATCTACAATATAAGAAGCATAAGAAATCATTTTTAAATCCATTAAGACATGATGAAAAGAATTAATTACATCCACATTAATCAAAGTGGAGAGCCCATTTTCCTTATAATAGATATGAAGTTTTCCATAAACTAGTTTTCTACTAACTGCTCTTAACTTACTTTTTATATTCCTACAACCCTTTGAAATCACACCAATTATATTATGTTCTTTAGTTAAAACATTTAAAATTTTACTCGATTCACTATAGTTGGTCTCGCTTAATATGATTCCTTCTACTTCCTCTATTTTCACTTTATCACTTCTTTTTATTTATATTTTTTAATAATATATAGTATTTAATATCTCCTGTTTTTCTAAACAAATTCCAAACTACATCATTCATAAAATCACCTCTATTTATATAGTGGTGACTTTTCATTTTTTTTATTCATCATCCTCAAAACCTAGTTCTTGGAAATATTTCTCTTGATCTCTCCAATTTTTTAAGGTTTTTACATAGGTTTCCAAATATACCTTTTTACCTAAAAAACTTTCCATATCTGCTCTAGATCTTATTCCAATTTCTTTTAACATGGAGCCATTTTTGCCAATTATAATTTTTTTGATATTGTCCCTTTCTACTACCACTAATACTTGAATATGGACTAACTTTTCTTCCTCTTCATAATTTTCTACATAACAAGTAACTGTATGAGGAATCTCCTCTTTTGTTAATTCTAATATTTTCTCTCTTACCATCTCTGCTATTATAAATCGAGTGGAAACATTGGTAAGTTCATCCTCACTATAGATTTTTTCACCTTCATATAAATAGCTTTTAATACAATTTATTACTACATTTATATTATCCTTTTTGATAGCAGAAATTGGAATGATTTCTTTAAAGGGATATAACTCCTTTAGTTCATTAATTTTTTCTAATAGAACTTCCTTATTTTTTATTTTATCTATTTTATTTAATAATAAAAATACTGGAATATTCTTGTCTTTTATTTTGTCTAAGACAAACTGATCTCCTCTACCAAATCCCCTATCTATATCAATCAAGAATAGGATAACATCAACACCTTCTGTATTATGATAAGCCTTTTTATTCATTATACTCCCCAACTTATGAGTAGGTTTATGAATTCCTGGTGTATCCACAAAAATAATTTGGGATTCTGAATCATTGTAGATTCCCTGTATTACATTTCTTGTGGTCCCACTAACATTAGAGGTAATAGCTAACTTCATTCCTAACAATTGATTCAGTAAAGTGCTTTTACCTACATTAGGTCTTCCTACTAAACTAACAAAACCACATTTTTTCATACTAAGTCCCCGCTTCCAAAGGGATAAGGGCATAGTTCTTTCACTGTATACTCTTTATACTCGCCCGTTGTTGCAAAGCATCGGATAGTATCTTTTAAACCGAAAAACTCTATAATAACTTGACGACAGGCAAAACAGGGAGTCCCTATCTTTCCACTAGATACCATTACATTTAACTCTAAAAAATCCCCCCTTTTATACCCTGCACATACCGCACTAGCTATTGCATTTCTCTCAGCACATATGCTTGTCCCATTAGAATTTTCTACATTTACTCCATAAAATTCTTTTCCATCTTTCATCACTACTGCTGCTGAAACTTGAAAATTAGAATATGGACAATAACTATTTTTATGTAACTGTAATAACTTCTCTTTCATAATATACCTCCTATTAAATGAATGACTTTTGGAAGAAAAATAATCAATCCCACTATTGCAGATATAATTGCCATAGCAAGGACCCCACTACTTGCCATATCTTTGGCTTTCTTGGCATATGGATTAATTTCCATTGTAATCATATCTACAATATTTTCTAATGCAGTATTGAAAAACTCAGCCATCAATACCAGTCCAATTAAGATTAAACAAATAAACCATTCCAAGTCGCTAATTTGAAAGGTCAATCCTAAAATAATTACAACAATTGCTACCATCGTGTGGATTCTTAAATTTTGTTCTGTTTTATAAGCTGTTATTACTCCTTGAAAGGCAAATTTAAAACTATTTCTTAATCTTTTTTTATCTAAAATTTTTTTATTATTCCTATCTTTTGATCTTGAATTCATCTAATACTTCCTCCTGTTTTCGAAACATTATTTCTTCCTCTTCTTTGTTTCTATGATCATAACCTAATAAATGATAGAATCCATGAACCGCCAAGAAAATAATTTCTCTTTTAAAAGAATGTTGGTATTCTAGTGCCTGTTCCTTTGCCTTTTCTACTGAGATATAAATATCGCCTAAAATTCTACTGTTACTAGCATTAACTAATATCTTATCATCCTCCAAAGCAAATGTTATGACATCTGTTTCCCGATCTATATTTCGATACTCTTTATTCAAATTGTGAATATAATCATTATCTACTAAAATTACATTAAACTCTACCTGATTTAACTCCTCTTTTTTAATAGCATATTCTAAAACTTTTCTGATCATAATTAGTTCTTTTATATCTTCATGCGTTTGATTAAAAATTTCTATATTATTCATACAACCACCTATATTAAACAAATAACTCCTAACAATATTATAATCGATATAACATTTAAAAACATCTCATTTTTCATAAATTCTGGCAACTTATTTGTTAGCTTCTTTAAAAAGTAATATACCACATATCCTAAAATCCCTCCACAGATATTAAGTAAAATATCATCTACATCAAATACCCTTCCTATTGACATTTGTACAGATTCAATAGATATAGATGCTATCATAGTTAGAATAATAATACTATATGATTTTTTAACATTTAAATAGTAACTAGCAAAAAAGCCAAAGGGCATAAAAAGTAGTACATTTCCTAATACATTTTTTAAAAATAGGCGACTTCCTAATCGATATCTAAATATTTCCCTAAACGGAATAAAATTATTACTACTCCAAGTAACATCATCTTGAAAAGTTACTACTTGAAACAAACACAATATATAAATAATAAATGATAACATGAAAAGTTCTTTATATAAAATTAAATGCTTATGATTTTTTATTAAATACGTAATTCTTAATGAAACAATAATTACAATTGATATTAAAATCATAGGCCAAGTCATATCTATAACATCCTGAATCGTTTTAGTTACTTGGTTCACTCTTTTCACCTTCTATATCCTCTATTTTGATATTTTCTATATTTTCTGTATCTCTAATGTCTTCTTCTACTTTAAAAAATACCTCTACTATTATTCTACTATTTTTTTCTGTCTTTTTCAAAACTTTTTTAGAAATAATACGATCTTCATCCCCTAATTTTTCTAATAATTTCCTGCTAGCAATTTTCATTGCCTCTTGTGAGGCGTTATTATGATTATAATTTTTAGAGATCTCTTTGGTTTCATGAATTGTTGTATTATAAATCCCCAAAGGAATAATTGGGTTTTTTATTATTGTTTTTCTTTGTACTTGGTAAGTTTTATATTGATTAAGTTCAAATAAAAATAAACTCTTATCAAAAATTTTTAACTCTATTTTTTTCTTTCTTTTTCCAGTTTTATTGATCACTTGATATTTTTTAGGTAAATCAATATTTACTTTGTACCATACTTCACCAAAAACTTTTCCATCAGCCCTGGTTTTAGAGACTATTTTCTCATCTCTTGTTATAAATCCACTGATTAAAATGTCTCCTTTTTTTACATAGTCATATCTTTTTTTTACTACCTCGCCACTGGTCGCATTAATCCGTAAAATCATAGCATCCTTTTTAGCAATAATGTTTTGTGCATTTCTATTTTTAGGTCCTTCATTTTTAATTCTTTCTTCTACCGATACAATATATTTGGTACCAACTCTTTCAATTTCTAGCCATTCTATTCGATCCGTTTCCTTAGCTAATATCTTCTTCTTGATCTGCTCTTTTTTTTGATAGCTTACTCTAAAATGATATTTCTTAATTCCATATGTTTCTAAATCATTTAAAATAAGTTCTCTAATTTCTTTTTTAGAGTGCTCTACTTCTACCGAGAAAACAACATTTGATAAGCCTTCTATTATGATAATAGACAAAACCAAAGAAAGCAAAAACCAAATATATTTTTTTAATAAGTGTTTATATTTAATATAACCATATTCCCTAACTAATCTAATTTGATAACTTGTTTTTAATTTCCTTATCTCATTCAAACCATTTCCATCTACTATTATGATAGAGTATTTATCATGATTTTCCATATGATAGAGTGATATTTTTAATTTTATTAAATCTTTTAGGAATCTTTTAGGATTTTTCCCAGTAATTTTTAATTGATATTTACTATTCATTAAAATCTACCTCAATATTAGATACTCTTCCACTGATTAAAACCTCGTCTTCTAATAATTTATTTAGGCATAAATTATTTCCCTTAATGATAATTCTCCCTTTCTGTGTCAAAAATGAGATTCTCTCATCTTCCAAAGAAATAATTTTTAGATAATTTGCTACATAGACTCTATCTTCAAATACAGTCAACTTAAATTCATTATCATTGATATAATTTTTTATAGACTGAAACATTCTATCACCTAATTAAGGATATGTTTTTGCAACAAGAATAAGTCGTTTAAAAAGGAAAATAAATTGGAATATAATAATTCATTTCTCTTTCAATAAAAAAGAATTAACCATCTAAGGATCAATTCAGTTTCTTTTTTATAATCTCGCTAACTTGTCTCATATCAAATTTTCCTTTTACTCTGGGGGTTACTTGTTTCATTATTTTTCCCATATCTTTGATACTTTCTGCATTCACATTTTTAATCTCTTCTTCTATAATTCTGTCTACCTCTTCTTTACTTAATGGTTCTGGTAAATAATCCATCAATACATTCAACTCGTGTTCTGTTTTTTCTATTAAGTCTGTCCTGGATGCCTTTTTAAACTCCTCGATAGAGTCTTTACGTAATTTTACTTGTTTATTTACTACATCAATTAATAATCCATCATTAATCTCTACTTTTTTATCAATTCGTTCTTTATCTAAAGCCGCTTTCACCATTCGAATTACAGTAAGTCGTTCCTTATCTTTTGCTTTCATAGCACCAATCATATCATTTTTCAATTTTTCTACTAATTCCATTTTATCACTCTCCTTATATATTATACACCTAAACCTTCTAATTAGCTAGATATTTATATTTATGAAGTATTCTCAGGTTGAAAAAAATAGAGATTTTAATTAATCTCTATTTTTTCGTTCTTTCTTATCTCTATTTTTATCTCTCTTTCTAGAATTCTTGATTCCTTCTTTTTTCGCATTACGTCTTCTTACTCCTGGTTTATCATAACATTCTCTTTTTTTACATTCTGAAGGGACACCGTCTCTAGCTACTTTTTGTTTAAATTTTTTTAAAGCCATATCCAAATTTCCATTTTTTACAGTGACTTGAGTTGCCATCTTATCCCTCCCTTCGCTTTTTCTAAAAATGATTATAACAAATTTTTCTTTATTTTTCAATGATTTTTGACATTTTTTTTATTTATTTTCTACTTTGATATAATTTTATAAATATTTATTAAAAATATGCCAAAATAATTACCTATAGAATAGGTAAATTAAAATAGATATAAAAACACTGGAATTAAAATAACTAGACTATAATATATTATCTTTTTATGATTTCTGATTACTTTAATGGACATACATTATGATCTACTACCCTTCTTATAGAAGAGCCAACTGTTTGTCCCGCATCCATCAATAATTTAATTACATTTACCAAGGCGTTAATTACAGTTCCACTAACATAATTGGAACCACCTATTATATTTCTTGTTGTATCCTCTTTGATCGGTGTCATTCCCCGCATGATTTAGGATGAACAATTCCACCAAATACTCCTGATAGGAATAATACTGCTGACACAATTCCCAAAGCAGCCCAAGTAGAAAATCCACCTGTTATCCTTTCTAATTCTTTTGTATCTAACCTTTTCATATTCACTCCTTCCAACATGACTTAAATATATGAATCATACGTCGTTTTTGTTCATATACTGTCACTTTCATATAATCTCCATCATGATATTTTTTAGGTGTTTTTACTCTGATTATTACATCATGATAGGATACCTTTCTTTTTAAAACATTTCTTTGAACATGAGTTATTTCTATTTTTCTTTTTGTATTATCAATTAATATAAAATTACTCTTTTTTAATAATGTTAATTCCTTTGTTGTTATCATTAATTTTATGTAATTTTTACTAATTAATATAGAATCTAATACCTGGTAACTACGGTATCTATACGTAAAGATATGAGTTAAAAATAAGGTACATAAAATGATAAATATAAAACTAATACTAATTATTAATTGGTTTTTTTCATAATTTTTCTTCATTGATTTGTCCGTTTTTTAAAGCTATAACCCTATCAAATAATTCTTTATTATCAAAGCGATGAGATATTACAATAATCGTCTTATTTTTTAAATATCCAAATATATTTAAAAGTATCTTTCTTTCTCTTATTGTATCAATTTGGCTAAATGCCTCATCAAAAATATAGATATCACTTTTCTTTAAAATACTTCTAGCTAAAACAATTCTTTGTCTTTCCCCTCCACTAAAATTAAAGCCATTTTCTTCTACTAGTTTATCCATAGATGCCACCTCATCAACTAATGTTAAATTCATAACCTTTTGAACTTCTTCTTTTGGAAAATTCCGATATAGTCTAATATTATTCAAAATTGTATCATTAAATAAAAATTCTTGCTGTGAAATATATGTAATATGTTCCCTTAATACATCTAAATGATAATGATTTATATCAATCCCATTTACAGATAAACTATTAAAAGGGACCTCTATATATCTCATTAAAATTTTTATAAGTGTTGATTTTCCTACTCCACTTGGTCCATATAAAAAGATCTTTTCACCAAATCTAATGGTTAAATTAATATGATCTAATAGAAGTTTTCCATTATAGGAATATGTTAAATTATGATAAAAAATATCCCCCTCCAAACTATATAATTTATAATAATTACCTCCTTGGAATACTTCTTTTTTGATAGTAAATAAATCTTCTATCCTTTCACTTGCTACTTTATATCTGGGATATTCTGTAATAATATTAATTAGGCTTTGAAAAGAGTTAGTATAAAAACTCAGTATACTTTGAAATACGATTATATCACTTAAACTTACTTGACCTTTTATTATATAACTTGATCCATAATATAAAATAATCACCATAAATATATTATAGACTATACTTTTTAATACTACAACTACTTCGGATGTTAGTGATAAAGAGTACAGAGAGCTTAAAAAATTTCTATACTTTCTAATAAATTTCTTAATGATACGAAATTCTATATGCATTCCCTTAATTGCTTCTACACTAGATAATGTTTCAATTAAAAATGAATTGATCTGTTCCTCCTCTCGATATAGTCTTTCCGTTTTTTGCTTTGCTATCCTTTTAAAAACAATGCTAATTAAAATCAAAAACAATAATAAGAATAGTGCTATTACAGAAAGTTTTTTATTGATATTAAATAAGAGAATTATAAAAATTAGGATACTAACAAGATCTGTAGTAACAAATAAAAGAACTAACGTTAAATACTCTTTGATTATAGACAGATCTTTAACTCTTGTGATAACCTCCCCTGTTGTCCTATTTTTATAATAAAGATAAGGAAGTAAAATAAGCTGATTGAGTGTTTTTATGGTAATACTTTGATCAAACAATAGACCATATTTCAATAATAATATTTTTCTGAAAAGGGATGAGAATTCTTTTAATAAGTAAATAAATAAAACTACAAAACTTATGAGTCCTAAGTTATTACTTGTATTATAGTTAATGCCATAATCAATTAAATATTTAAAATGATAAGAAGAAAAGACATTAAATACAAAGTAAAATATAGTTAAGAAGAAAAGAAATAATATATAATGCTTCTTCTTTTTTAGAAATAAACAAATTGATTTTCTAATTATTTTATTATCATGAAATATTGGTAATTTTTGAATGGGTTTTAAAAACAAATAATGATTACTAGTCATCAACTTAAACTCTGAAGTAGAAAAAGTTCTTTTTCCTTGGGAAGGATCCATAACTAAGATTTTTTGACCAACCTCATCTATTTTATAAATTACTATAAAATGATGATGGCTTTTATTTATAATTACATGTGCGATACAGGGTAAGTTATCTGCATTAATTTTTTCTATATCGCCTTTTACGGCTTCTACTTCAAATCCTATTTTCTTTGATGCCTCTAATAAATTAAATAGGGATACCCCATTCTTAGTTGTGTTTGTTAATTGCCTTAAATATTCTTTTGATACTTTTCCATTATAGTGCTTGATAATAGAAAGAAGGCAACAAATTCCACAATCTTTAATGCCATCCTGTAATACCACTTTCATTCTTATTTTACCTCCTACCATATTATTAGTAGAAGTTGAACATTTTTCCTAAAAAAATTAAGATATTATACAAATTTACATTTTGTATAATATCTTATCATCCCTTTTTATTCAAATGAATCTACAATTCTTATTCTTGCTGTTACTAGTAATTTTACTTAGTAGTTTCCATAGCACCAGAGGCATTTGTTTTTACATCTGTATTGGTAGCTGCAGTCTTGTAGTTAAAACAATAGTTTAGTAAAAACATACTACAAAATAATATAATTCCTATCAATGAAATTGCTATCATTTTCCTCCTGTTTTCAATATATTGCATTTTATATGTCATATAATATCCCCCCCTCTCTTAGTTGCATATTATATCACACGTCTTAAATAAACGCAAGAAAAATCACAAAAAAACTCTTGTATTACAAGAGTTAATCTTTAAGTGGTGTCCGCGAGGCGACTCGAACGCCTGACCGATCGCTTAGAAGGCGATTGCTCTATCCAGCTGAGCTACGCAGACAGAATTTTGTTGACACATAAGATTATACAACAAAAATAGGAAGGTTTCAAGTACTTTTTTGATAAATATTTTGCAACCCTAAAATTTAATTTGAAATTCTGTTTATAATAAAAAAACTGAAATAAGTCTTATAGTTTGAATATTTCATTTAAAAACGGAATTTAGTCTAAAAATTTACGTAAATCTTTGCCTACCCTATTCTTTTATTTCTCTGAAATCTTAATTTCTTGGCAAATTTTTTGAATTCCTTATTATCCTTGTCAATTACAAAAAATAACTTTTTGAACTGGCTTTTAGAACTTTTCCACTGCTTACATTATATATCCTTGCCTCATATAGTTTGGATCCAATTTATACCGAATCTCTCCATCAAAAAAGAACAATCTTTCTTATTTCTTGATCCCGATTTAAAATTACATATACTGCTGCTGGGCAATTAGCCCCTTCAATCTTTTGTTTTCTATTCTTTCAGGGTTATTTATTCTTATTGATCAACATTAACTCAAGTAACCTGATATATTGATCCTTTGTTCCGTCATCATCCAACCCTGAAATATGAGCTAGGACTTATTATATACTCTATCAAAATTTACGGAAGGTCTTTTTTTCCAATCGTCTCTATATTTTTGCCATCTACTTGTAGTAAAATTTGATTCACATCATAATTATCAAATATAGAATAAGCGAGAGTATATTTAACTTCCTCTACTACCTTATGATCTCGGTCAAAAATAGCCTGGTTAAAGTTAATTGACATGATATTCTCTTTTTCCTCGTGGCCCAAAAGCTTAGTATTGCTGTTAAAAAAGCTCATCAAATTAGGCTCATAGATATAACTGGTGGTAAGTTCATCCACAATTATTTTAATTTTATCTCTATCGTCATTTAAATACTTAGTAACCGGAACATAATATTTATTATTCTCAATTTCTTCTAAATAATAAACCACAACTTTATTAATTTTATTTCTCGATTTAATATTATATTTCCTATTAATTCCCATACTCCTATCTAACACTCTATTATAATCTTTTAATATTTCTTCTTCTACCTCAATGATCACCCCTTTAATATCACCTAAATCCATAATACTATAAACGACTGACTCCATCATTCGATCTTTTAATTCTGAATCAACATTTAAAAACCTTTTACTAAAGTTTATGGTGACATATCCCTCATCATAAATTACATCAATGACCTTTGTATTAGCTGGAATAGTTGCCCTTAATCCATTTGGGAATTTTGAATTATCATGTTTTATTAAGTTAGAAAGTAGTAATTTTATTTGTTCCACTTTGTCTTTCTTATCTAGTAAAATATTAGTTTTTACTAAGTAATCATTTTGATCTAACAAATAAATATTATTAGTTCCAAGACCTGATATATATTCTACTTCTAGGTTTGTTTTAATAGTTTTTTCCTCTTCTATCATATTTGGGATTGAGTATACTACTAATAAAATAAATGCAGTTAGTGTTGTTATAAATATTTTTCGAATTGCTTTTTTCCTTAACATAATATCACCTAATTAATAATATGAAAAAACGCACTATATTAGTACGTTTTATAATGATATTTCTTTTAATTTTAATAACTCTACTACTGCACTTGCTCTACCATTTACACCCAGTTTCTGCATAGTATTAGATATATGGTTTCTTACTGTTTTTTCACTGATACCTAGACTTTTAGCAATCTCCTTTGTAGTTTTATTAAGGATTAAAAGTTCAAATACTTCCCTTTCTCTAGAAGTTAAAATACCTTTTGACATATAACTCTTCCCTTCCTTTATACGTTACCTAAAGTATTGTATGAGAAGTTAAGAATTTGTTTCAGTTTATCTGCCTAACTTTTTTTAAAAGTTACAGTGATATACATTTTGTCATCATAGTTAGTTTGAACAAGTCGCATGATATTATTAGCAATACTATTATCATGTTTATCTTTAATTACTACTACCTCTATATTCTTATCGTCTATTTTTACAAAGCTATCTAGTTTATATTGCTCTTTGATTTGCTTTTCAATTTTTTCTTCTTCCCCTTGTAATTGATTTAAATACTTCAATTGTTCATAGGCATTATTCTTTTCCTCTGTCGTTGTTTTCTCATTTGTCAATTTTTCTTGTAAACTAACCATTTCTTCTTGTCTTTCCTCTTCTAATGATACTCTCATGGCAACTAGTGAATTTGTTTGTTTCACTTCTGTTTTTGCCTTATCCTTTGATTTTATTTGTACCTTACTTTCTACATTGTTTACTAACAAATCATTTGGCATTGTAATATAATAGACACTAAGAACTAATATCAAACTAAATAATGTTAAAAACCACAAATTTTGTTTATTAATCATACGAGGTTTCCTCCTTACAGTAAACTATATGAAGCATAAAAAAAGAATATTCATAATAAATATTCTTATTCTACTTCTTTACCGCAATTTGGACAAAATCTTGTATACCCATCAATTTTACTACCACAAGATGTACAATACTGAATATTCGTATCTTTTGAAGTATTTGTAGCAGATTCAGTATTTTCCGTTGATTTATTATGGTTTGCTTGATTTATTTTGTTAAATACTACATCATTCATAGGTTTTTCTCCTAAATACTTATGATCTCCTAATCCTAAAATCAAATAAAAAATAGGTGCTAGTAAAATTAAACCGACAGCAAATCCATCCTCTTTTCCAAAACTACGTGCTAAACTTACATTTAACAAGATAGTAAAATAGATAGCCACTGCCACATTTGCAAGGGTCCCAATAATAGGAATTAAAACTATTATTGGACTAAGACATAAAATCAAAATCCACCATGGACTTACTCCAACAATTTTGCATAATAAATACTGATTGTAAACAGGTATTAACGCTCCCCATCCTGGCTTATTTGCTTTGGACAATATCTTCCATACCCCAATGATATGTAAAATTCCTAGTACTATAGCAATAATCATCATTACTACAAAAAAGATCATTAGTCCTCCTAATGCTCCGCCTACTAAGGCACCAGCCGTAGTATAAGTATCGTAATCTGTTGTCATAAAATCACTCCCTTCTTTATTATCATAATATCATACATTAAAATGATATGCAAAATAAAAATAATTAAAATTGCATTATTTTATATTAAACTAGACTGAAATATTTTTGATTCCTTTTCTTAGAACAAATTTATTATTATTATTATCTACGACAATAGAGGCATTATTGTGAAAATAATGTGCATCTTTATATTGACATTGAACTACCTGATCTCCATCTTTATCTATGTATCCATAGCCTTTATTATTTTTAACTAGGGCAAAATCATCCCAAAAAGGATATATATCTTTATAATCTGGACATAAAATTTTCAAATTTCCCTCTGTATCTATATATTCCCATAGGCCTTCTTTATTTTGAACACATGCTAAATCTTCATAAAAACTGGTTGCCTGTTTATACTGATATGGAATTTTTAGGTTACCTTCTTTATCTATATATCCATATAATCCTTTTTCTATTTTAACTAGGGCTAACCCATTTTGAAAATTACTTGCACATAAAAAATTATATTGATATGGGAGTATCATAGTTCCTTTTTTATTTATATAGCCTTCTAAGCCATGGGAATTTCCAACTCGTGCCATACCATTACGAAAATCCCATGCATTGTAATATTGATATGGAATTACCAACTTCCCATTTTTATCTATATATCCAAGTAATCTTCCCCATTTTTTACTATTTCCAACTTCTGCCATACCATCGTGAAAATCACCTGCTAAATCATATTGACATTCTATTATTTGATTCCCTTCTTTATCTATATACCCCCACAACCTAGACTGATTATCTAGAACATTTGCCATACCATCGTGAAAATCACCTGCTAAATCATATTGACATTCTACTATTGGATTTCCCTCTTTATCTATATATCCATATAATCCATTTTCTATTTTAACTAGGGCTAACCCTTCGTGGAAATCTGCTCCATATTTATACTGGTATGGAATTTTTAGGTTACCTTCTGTATCTATATATCCCCATAGACCTTCTTTATTTTGAACTCTCGCCAAACCTTCATAAAACTGATAAGCCTCCTTATACTGCCATGGAATTTTTAATTTTCCTTCTGTATCTATATATCCATATAAACCTTTTTTGTTTTTTTCTAATGCTAATCCATCGAAAAAAAGCCAATTGATGATTAATATGTCATTTTGATCTTCAATAAGGAATTGACCAATTTCTTGTTTTTGCAAAACAATCATCTCCCTCTTTTCATATATTTTAGTATCATATATACTTACTTTTTATTTGTAAATATTAGTTTTAAATTGAAATTGAATACTATTTTTACTACAAATTGTTCATTTACTTTTACTATTATTATATTTTAAAACCATAGTAACTATTTTCACAACTCAACAATTAATTTTTCTATCGCACTAGCTAGTGCTAATTTTCCTGATTCATAAGTAAGGGCCCCTTGTTGATAAGCAATATATGGGCTTCTTATGGGAGCATCACAACTGATTTCAATACTAGATCCTTGAATAAAAGAACCCGATGCCATAATTACAGGATCATCATATCCTGGCATATTCCATGGAATAGGAATTGAGTTAGAATCAATTGGAGAGGCTTTTTGAATACCTTGTACATATTGAATTAATTTATTCTCATCATGTAAAACTATACTTTGAACAACATCCACTCTTTCTTCATTATATTTGGGTTCTACTACATATCCTAATTTTTCTAATACATGAGAAGTTAAAATAGCTACTTTTAAAGATGACGCAACTACACTTGGAGCCAGAAATAATCCTTGTAGAATTTGCTTGTTCACTCCTAGTGTTGGTCCTACTTCTCTGCCCTCCCCAGGTAAGGTTAGTCGTTCTCCTACTAATTCGATTAAATCATGTCTTCCTACAACATAAGCACCATTTGGAGCAATTCCTCCACCTAAATTTTTAATTAAAGATCCGACAGCAATATCTACATCAGCACTTCCTATTTCTTCTTGACTTACTAATTCACAATAACAATTGTCAATCATTATAATAATCTCTTTATCGATTGACTTGATCCATTTAGATACCTTTTTTATTTTTTCTATATTAATACTTTTTCTAGTAGAGTATCCTTTTGATCTTTGAATTTCTATCACTTTAATCTTATTTTTAGTAATCACTTCCTTAATTTTTTCGTAATCAAAATCATCATGAGCTAAATCTATTTCCATATACTTAATTCCGAAAGAAGATAGACTACTATTATTTTCTTTAATTCCAATCACTTCATGCATTGTATCATATGGAGTTCCTGTAATGGATAATAAGATGTCCCCTGGTCTTAAAAGTGCAAAGAACACAACCGATAGTGCATGCGATGCTGATACAAATTGATTTCTGACTATAGCATCAGGAAAGCCTAATACTTCACTGAATATCCTCTCAATTTTTTCCCTTCCCATATCATTATAACCATACCCAGTTGTTTCATGAAAATCATTTTCACATACTTCATACTTATGAAATGCCTCTAATATTTTTTTTGTTTTATCAAAACAAATCTTTTCTATTTTTTGAAACTCATCAAAACATTCTTTTTCTGATTCATTAATTAACTTTAAACACTCTTTTTTCATGAATACATTCCTCCATCTGCCTCAATAATTTGATTATTTATATAACTTGATTGATCAGATAATAAAAAAATTATAATATTAGCAATTTCTTGCTCTTCTGCAAACCTTTTGATGAAAATTTTTTCTTCTTCACTTTTTATATATAGATCATCCAGCCCTCTCATTTCATTTTCTGTTTTTACCCATCCTGGTGCTACCGCATTCACCCGTACATAAGGTGAAAATTGTAATGCAAGATTATGAGTAAGTGAATTTAGTGCTGCTTTTGAAGCATCATAGTCTATTGACATAGGAAAATATTGATTGATTCCATTAGTGGAAGATATATTAACAATTGTGCCATTTCTATTTTCATACATCATATTCCCTACTAATCTACTCACTAAAAACGTCCCCACTACATTTACTTCCAAAGTTTTCATAAAATTTTCTTTGGTTTTATCTTCAAATAAGCTATCTATACATAAAGCAGCATTATTTACTAAGTAATTGATTTTTATATTTTGCTGTTTTATTTGTTCTATCATTTTATTAATCTCTTGTTCACTTGATAAATCACATTTTATAATTCTTGCTTGAACCTGATATTTTTCCTTTATCTCTCTTTGTAATTCGATGGCCTTTTTATCATTTGTATGATAAAGAATTATGACCTGGCATCCCTGTTTAGCAAGGGTTACTGTGATTGTCCTACCCAATCCACTTGCCCCTCCTGTAATCAAAGCAACTTTATCTTTCATACTCACTCACCTATATAATCTTATTATTAATATCTTCGATACTCGTAATAAAAAATAACCTTCTATTAAATATCAAATTATATTTATTATATACTATTTCAGTAAAAATTCAATAAAAATATAAAAGGAACATTACTGTTCCATAATAAGTATATCTCTTAAATTTAATGATCAGATCAACATAGTTTAAGTATTATACTAGATGATTTCTAATATCCTATATTAATAGAATAAATAAAGACTCGTTAAAATACAATAATATTATTGTATATAAGCTTTATAAAAAAAGAGCCTTATGCTCTTGATGAATATTTTCCATCTGAAGTTGTTACTAGTATTTTTTCTCCTTGTTCAATAAACATAGGAACTTTTACGACTAAACCAGTTTCTACTGTAGCATCCTTAAGTGCATTATTAGTTGTATTTCCTCTAACAGCTGGTTCTGTTTCTACTATTGTAAATTCAACCTTATCTGGTAAGTCAATTCCTAAGAGTTCCCCTTCATAAAGGATTACATAAACACTCATATTTTCAATTAAATAATTTTTACTTTCTCCTACTTGATCGGAACTTAATTCTAATTGCTCATAATTATCCATGTTCATAAAGAAATAAGTATCTCCTGTATTATATAGGTATTGTACATTTTGCTTATTAATATTTGCTCTTTCAAATTTTACATTTGTATTAAATGTTCTTTCTACAATTCCACCAGTTCTTAAATTCCTTAATTTTGTTTTCATAAAGGCAGATCCTTTTCCTGGTTTTACATGTAAAAATTCTACTACTTGATAGATTTGTCCCTCTATCATAATAGTCATACCATTTTTTATTTCATTTACGTTTATCATTACTTATCCTCCCTATTTTCTAGGTATTCGTGGTAACTTAGATATTTTTTCCTTTTACCCTTATATTTCCATTAATTCTCTTTTGGAATTGCCAATTGGACTTGGTAGATTCATAATACCCATTTTCTGACAATTTAATGAATCTTTAATAAATAATAGTTGAATGCAATGGATTTT
Organism: uncultured Bacilli bacterium; assembly: GCA_910579455.1. Taxonomy (GTDB): domain Bacteria; phylum Bacillota_I; class Bacilli_A; order RF39; family UBA660; genus UMGS995. Next base: position 46,480 of record CAJTUT010000004.1, on the reverse strand, counting down.
TTTATTAGAGCATTCAAACTAAATCCCCTTTTCTAATTATTTCTTTTCTTTATGTTCAGTATGCTTTCTACATCTAGGACAATATCTGTTACATGTTAGACGTTCTGTTGTATTCTTAACATTTTTTTCAATTCTATAATTTTCCTCGCTACACTCACTACAAACTAATGTTTTTCTTTGTCTATTTCCTACTTTTGCCATGTTATCCCTCCTTACGTCTATAGGTATTATATCAAAAAATATCAAAAAAGCAAAAGTTTTTTGATATTTTTATACATTTTATTCTCTCCAAACTATTTTGAGATTTCAATGACTGCTCGAGCTCCTGCAACATCAGTAGTTAAGCCATTCGCCCCTGTCAAAATACCACTATTAGTTATATTCATAGCACTACCCGGAATTGTAGTAAAAGATGACATTGTCCAATAATTTTGGTTATATTTGCCATTAATCGGTGTATTGTCATCTACTGTACCACCATGATTTGTAGACAAATATAAATAGTTGCTCATCCATTTTGGACATGAATTTTGAATGTCTGTACAATTAAGAGCCGCTGCTTCTTGGGCAGTAATCATTCTTGCTTTTCCGGTCCTTTCTTCTAAAGTATATGCATTAGAACTACAAGTATTATAAGCTGCACAACCTGTAAATGCGATATCTTTAAATGTAGTAGTCCCCATAGTATATACTTGGTCTAATACATTATCCCACTTTTTTGTTTCCTCTTCCAACTTTGATAATACGGTAAGAGGCCCTTTTGTATTGTCATTTCCTTCTGCATACCATTCTATATTATTAATTGTATTCTCTCTTTGTTGTAATGTTATAGTATCTCCATGATCCTCTATTACATAAAAGACTTTTTCTTCTTCATCATTTACTCTATATTTTATTACAGTTCCAAAAGAACATGCATTAGCGGATTTGTCTTTATAGCATTCTGTTTTTTCACAAGTATCCTCGTCACCTGTTAGACAATAATTTCCTGCTGTATTATCATCATTATAATTATATGCTTTCATAATATATGGATTTCCATTAAACTTTACAATTTCCCTTTTATCTACAGGGAAGTCTAAGTTAGAGTTTTTTAATCCGACATTACTACCAAAGGTTACCGTAACTGGATGACTAGCATCATGATTTGTGATCTTTATATCCATTTCTTTTGAATCCCTATTACTACCATTAGTTCCTAAAATATCGCCATTTCTTGATGGTGGTGCATCCATTTTATCTAAATAATTCACATCAACTGTCGAGGAGGACGCTGTATAATACATATTGGCCTTTACTTCTATTCCATTCACATTTAATAGTTTTAATGTAATAATCACAGAGTCATTCGGCTCAACGGTAATACTTTTATCCTTATCCAGGTCAATACTCTCTATATGAGAATATAGATTTCCTGTAACTATATTTAGTGCACCTTTACTTTCACTACTTACTGTAAAAACCGCATAAGAGAAACATCCTCCTATAATTAAGATAGCTGCTACAATTATAATAATTAAATAATTTGTTTTAATATTTACAGTCTTTTTTAACCAATACTTAAAATTCATTCTATCACCACTATTCTATATCAATACAATATTACTATAACACACTTTTTTTATTTTTGGAACTAAAATCTATGGATTCAGAGTAAAATATGCATCAGTTGACTTTTTTGTAATTCTCATGGTTACTAAACTTGCAAAACTATTACTGGTGTCAGGTCGTGAAGAATTTGGAGAAACTACGGTAATCGACATCTTAGGATCATTACTTGGAGCATATCCTACAAAAGTAGATGTAATAGTTTCCTTATCAATTACTCCATCATTATCAGTATCAATAAAACTTTGGGAGGTTCCAGTCTTTCCACTTGGACTATACCTATAATCCATATAACCTCTACCATACCCTGATGATGAATTAATTACAGCATGGAATCCTTCATGAACACGGTTCATATATTCCTCTTTAGTATCTACCTTATTTAAAATTTTTACCTTATTCTCATAAATTGTTTTTCCTAATGTTTCATCATTAGTAGCCTCATGTACCTCCTTTAGCAAAGATGGTTTTAACCGACTTCCTCGATTGGCAATGGTATTAATATATTGCGACAGTTGAATGGTGGTATAGGTTTCATACTGACCAATTACAAAGTCTAATAAGTTTCCTGCCTGTGTATCCTTTTTTGCACCATATCCTAAACTCTCTACGGGAAGATCAATTTCTGTTTTTACTCCTAATCCAAAAGAGTGATACATCTTTCTATAGGTATCAAAAGCTGCTTGATTTAATGGCAACGTCATTCCTCTACTATAACGATATCCTGCTACCTTGATCGCTGTTTTCCACTGGTATACATTACTAGACATAGCTAAAGCTGTTATATCATTAATTCTACCTAATGTATGATAAGAACATTTTTCATTCGTTCCTCTTACTTGAATGCATTCATCTACAATATAATCTCCCATTTTCAATACCCCACTATTATAGCCAACTAGGATAGAGGCTCCTTTTACTACTGATCCAGGAGTTACAGGGGACGTTAAAATGCTACTTGTATGGTCCACCACTTTTCCATCCACAATTTGTTTGGAAGACATCGCAAGTACTTCTCCTGTTTTTGGATCCTGAATCACTACAGAGGAATGATCATAAAATTGAGTATTCGCCTCACCCTTAGTTTTTATAACCTCCTCGGTTAAAATATCCTCTATTTTCTTTTGAAGATTAATATCAATGGAAAGAACAATATCATTCCCTCTTTTCCCTTCTTCTATTAATTTTAATTCATGACTATTTACTACCTGATAAATTTCTTTCTTTCCCCTCAAGTACTTTTCATATTGTTTTTCTAAATAACTAATTCCTACTCGATCATTTAAGGAGTATCCCTTACTTAAATAATACTCCTTTTCCTCCTTAGGAATTCCTGTAGAAGATGAGGAAACCTTACCAAGAATTGATTTAAAGGTATCTCCATATGGATAAACCCTTTCCCAATCTAATCTAGTATTAAACCCACCTAATTCTTTATTATTTTCTGAAATATATGCATATTCTTCGTCCGTAACATCATCGGTTCGAATTGTCTTTTCGTCATACGCATATCCTTTATTCATTAAATAATATAAATAAGCAGCCTTTTTATCCTCTTCACTCATACTATTTAATTCATCATCCGTAATTCTTTTGATTTTCATCTCTTTAATATCATTACTTGTCAATTTCCTTTGATCTAACTTTTCCCACTCTTTTTTTGTAATTTTTTTAGAAGCAATGTTAGGATGAATTTCTACATAAAACTCCCTCTTATTTCTATTTTCTAATTTACTAATATCCAGGTTTAAATGAGGACTCACTTGATACGCTAATTTAATTTCATCTTTCGTAGAAAGCGATTTGTCTTTTTGATAATAAATCGTTTTTACAGCTATATTATCTACTAATATATTATAGTTTCTATCATAAATTCTTCCACGTGGAGCAGACGGACCTTCCACAGTATCATAAGATAATTCTTTTAGCTGTTTTTTATACTTGTTATGGTCTAAAATCATCACCTGATAAAACTTTATGAATACAACAGAAAAAAGTAGGATAATAACTCCCATTATAATCCATAATCTTCTTTTTTCTATTTCTTCTAATTGGGGACTTCTTTTTTTATTTAGCACTTTTTTCTTCTTCATGTAAACCCTTCTTTCTATTACTAGTTTATCACATAATTCAAAAGTTATTTCATATATTTAATTAGGTGATTCATATTTATAAGAATTTAATTAGTAACTATATAAATCATAATTTGACAGTTGATGATATTTTAACATATGCTGCTAAAAAACAAATACTACTTTCTAAGTCAGATTCTATTATAATATATAATTTTATAAAAAGGAATTATAAAAATATATTAAATGGAGACGAATCTTCTTTTCAAGAACTACAGGAAAGTATTTCAAATTATTTATATCAAAAAATTATGAGTTTATATAAAGAGTATAAAAGCAAGTTTTTAATCTAACCTGCTTTTTCTATTTCTTCTTTCATGTCTGGATTGAATCTTTTTTCTCTAATCATTTTAATCTCTTCTTTATAAGGTGCTATTTTTCCTATATATGGTGTTTCTAAGATCTTAGGAATCTTTTTTAATTTTTCATGATAAATAATTTTAATTAAGGAATCAAATCCAATAGTACCAAATCCGATATTTTCATGTCTATCTTTATGAGATGATTTTTCATTTTTACTATCATTAATATGAATACATTTTAAATAATTTATACCTACTACTTCATCAAAATAATTTAAGAGTTGATCAAAATCCTCTACATGATATCCGGCATCATTTAAATGACAAGTATCCATACAAACCCCAATTTTATCCTTATTTTTCACTCCTGTAATAATCTTTTTTATTTCTTTAAAAGTAGAACCAAGCTCGCTACCCTTTCCGGCCATAGTTTCTAGTAAAATTGTCACATTAGACTCTTCTAAAATAATATTTAATGCATCTATGATATTCTTAATTCCCAAATCTACTCCCAATCCCACATGACTTCCTGGATGAAGGACTAGATACTTGATACCTAGCTCTTCACAACGTTTCACTTCCTCTTTTAAAAAACGAATTGAAAATTTGTATTTATCTTGGTCCTTATTATTGGCAAGATTTACAATATAGGGGGCGTGAACAATCACTTTAGTATAATCTATATCCTGGTTATTCATTTTTTCTAATGCTCTTTTTGTAAGTTCTTTATCAATATTACTTCTCATTGTATTCTGAGGAGCTCCTGTATAAAACATAAAAGTGGTGGCACCATAGCTAAGTGCTTCTTCTAGGCTCCCTAGAAGTTGAGTATCTTTCTTAAAACCTACATGACTTCCAATTAATAACATAGTTTACCTCCAAAAAATAAAACTTAGATTTTCTAAGTTCTATTATATCACATCTATCAAGATTTTTCCTTCTCAGTTGGTTTTTCTTCAGCACAATATTTTGCATGAGTTAAAGAAGAAGGAGTTCCTTTTTTTGAAATAGCAGTTCTAGTTAACTCTGTTTCGTTAGTTAACTTGGGTGTTCCATTTTTCTGTTGGTCGGTGATAAATATTGAATATTGATATTTATCTTTAGCGGTTGGTTTACTTACTTGAATAAAACTGTTGTTTAAATCTATTACTTTACTATATGGAGACTTTTCTCCTCCTTGTTCTAAGTAAATTGCTTTTAATGGAATATAAATAGGAGCTCCTCCATCTTCTGGTAGAGTACATGTCTCAAACTCATCATTTAAAAGCATATATCTTGCTGAGTTAATATATGCCTTAGCTGTATCTGCATAGGTATCTTTTTTTGAATTTTCAATATATTTCGTCACCTGAGGAATCGCAATAATCATTAAAATTCCTAATATTACGATAACTGCTAGTAACTCAATTAAAGTAAATCCGTCTTTTTCTTTTATTTTTTTTAGCATTATAATATTCACCCCATATTTTACATTCTAACTAACTATTATATTAGCATATTTATTTTATTAGTGCAATATCCATTTTCAATAATATATATACCTTTCTATTATGAATATGTATTAATCATAGATCAATTAACATAATAATAGCTTTGTTTATTTACTATTTGTTTACAGTATACCCCCCCCCTGAGCGATTTGTCAATAAAAAAAGAAAAACACCTGTAAATTACGAAAATCATGAATATAAAGATTATCTTATATTTAAAGAAAATAATCCTGAGGTACCTACTACTGAAATGGATACAGTTTTAAATAGTCAATTTGGTCCTTATATTTAAACATTTTACTTTGAAGGTTCTGGTATTATTATTGGCTTTATTCATTAAAATAAAACTTTAGATGAGTTAGTAAATAAATTGGACATGATTTATATAGAGAACTATTTTTTTGATTCTTATTGACAGGAGTGTTAAATTCAAAAAGGTAAATTTATTTGAATTTAATTCAGGTATAGGGGAATTTAAAACTAATATTTTTTATTGTGTTCCTTATCAATTATTTTAAAACCCCATATTGAAAACACACATAATTATATTAGAAATATTATCTCTAATGAAATTGATATATCTAATATTAATCAAGATGATTTAAATTTAATGTTCTCACATATTGATTCTACACCTAGAAATTCTTACAAGGGTAAAATACCTTACGAAGTTTTTACATTTATGTTTTCTACTTCTAGTAACCCATATAGGGGAAATTTTGGATTTATTAAATATTAAAGAAATAAAATGAGATAAGGTTTTAAGTGTAACCTCATCTCATAAAACGTAATAAGAATAAACATTTATCAAAAGGAATTTAGTCTTCCATTACATTTTTAAAAATTCTCTAATCTTTTGTGTTTTCGGTTGGGACATTTCCTAACATATTTATTATATTACCCCTTTTTTACAATAACTTTATGATAAATATATAATATGTGTTTAGAATTTTTATTTATTCTCAATTTCTTTTAACATTATATCAACAGAACTATTTTGAAATGATTCTAAAAATAAGGGAAATAATACTTGCTTTAATTCGGAATCATTGACCTCAATTATCGAATGATTTTTAATATTTTCCTCACAATATTTTATATTATGGGTATTTTTCATATTCACTAAAAAGTAATATACCTTATTTAAATAGTTGGTCTTTCCGGCTATTAGATAAACCTCGTTATCACTCAACGTTATTTGATCATATATATTTATATCCATATTATCTAACCTTAATGTTTGCACCTTTCAGGAATTTATTTACTTTTTTCATTACCTTTGGATGTATTTTATATTTCTCATAAATCTCTTGATCTACACTCTTTTTTAATGTATGTGTTGTAACTATATTTTTGCAGGTTTTTCCAAAATTTCTAGCTGCAGACCAAGCATTTAATACAGCACATACTCCATATAACGCTGTTACTAGTAGAGTTTGAGTCGCACAAGCAGAAATCAGAAAAGCAGCAGAAGCAGTATATAATAAGCTTTTCTTAAAATTTTTTCTTGAATCAAACCTATTCTTATTGATTTCCTTTACTATAAATTCTTGTCTTTTTTCTGTATTATTATTCATCTATAACAACTCCTTTTTAATTGGGCTTATTATATCATATTTGATAATATTTGTCAATTATAAACATACAATTCATGTTGTGCTCTAGTACACGCTACATATAATAGGTTTCTTTCATTTTTACGATAACTATTTTCTCTGTTATTATATACTATAACACAATCAAATTCTAATCCCTTTGATAAATAAGAAGGAATAATGATTAACTCTTTATGAAATTTTACCGTATTCTCTTCAACAAGGGAGATCATTAAGTCATCTTTTAATAATTGATAAATCTTTTTTGATTCCTGACTATCTTTTGTAATAATTGCTATACTTTTATACTTCTCTTGTAATAATTGAACATCCTTCAATAGAGCTTGTCTTAAATCTATCTTTCCTTTTCTAAATACTACTGGTAAATTTGAACTTCTTCTAATTGCATTCACATGATTTAAATTTAATATTTTATTCGTATACTCTGTAATTTCCTTAGATGATCGATATGTTTTTAATAGTTCTAGATATTTGGTATCTGAATCAAAAATAGTTGTCAATTCTTCTAAGGATTGGTATTGATAATAAGGGTTAATATTTTGATGAATATCTCCCAAAATAGTAAATTCCGCCTTTTTAAAAATATTAGCCATAATTATGTATTGTAATTTATTATAGTCTTGGGCCTCATCCACAACAACTTGTTTGATATTTCCCTCATAATGAAATCCCTCTAATCTTCCCTTGATATATGCAAAAATTAAGGAATCCTCATAATGAATTTTTTCTTTCTTTAGAAAGGAATTGATCTCCACTTCCGTCACAGGAATTCTACAATATTTACTTAGGAAAAAGGATTTATATATTTTTTTATAATCTTTTTGAAAATTTGCTTTTTGAACTAATAGTTTGTAAAATGTAGACTTTTTCTTTTGGGATCCTTGGTAGAAAATTTCACTTAACTTAGAGGCCATTTCCTCTAACCTTTCAAATAAGGGAAGCCTATTGTATCGATAATTCAACATTTCATTTAACTCCTCCATGGTCATTAAATGATTTTTCGATTCTAAAATATCATCTTCAATTTTAGCATTTCCTATAAAATCATCAATAAAGTCATCTAAATCGTGTATAATAACATCACTTTGTTTATATTTAATTAGACTTTCATTATTTTCTAGGTAAGAATAATATCTGGCAATAAAATCTGTATAGGTTTCTACCTCCTTATATTCCTCTATAAGGTAAGATAAATAATCATTAAAAGTCGTTTGTAATGTATTATTCTCTCCTAACTCTGGTAAAACATTAGAAATGTATTCCGTAAAAATATTATTAGGAGAAAAAATTAGAATATTATTACTTTTAAGATTCTTTATTTGATATAATAAGAAAGCAATTCTATGAAGGGCTACACTAGTTTTTCCAGATCCAGCGATACCCTGAACAATTAAATTCCTATCTTCTAAATTTCTGATAATTTGATTTTGTTCTTGCTGAATTGTATTAACAATATTCTTCATTTTCTCATCAGATTCAGTTGCTAAAACTTCTTGTAGGATATCATCATTGATATTTAATGAATTATCAAAAACACTAAGCAACTCACTATTTTCTATTTTATATTGCCTCTTTCTAAGTAGTTCTCCTTTGATTTCCCCAGCTGGAGCAAGATAAGAACATGGCCCTGTTTCATAATCATAAAATAGACTACATATAGGGCTTCTCCAGTCATATAGAATATTATTATCATGCTTGTCTTTTAAATAGGTTAATGAAATATAAATATTGAAAATTTCCCCGTCCAAATCTTTAAATATAATCGATGCAAAATAAGGTTTATGTTTGATTTTTATTAATCTTTTTAAATAGGTTTGCTTATTTAAAAGTCTATTTTCCTCCTCTATTGTAGATGATTTTGCCTGGACAATATCCCCTTGATCAAAGGATGAAAAATCACTCCAAGTTAACTTTTTAAATTCAATTAAATCATCCTGATAAATGTGAACTTCTTTTTCTAATTCGTTTATATTCTCATTTAATAGATTGCTGACTTTTTTTAAGATTAGTTTTTCTTTTTTTAGTTCTCTTTCTTCAATTGCCATATGTCCACTCTCCTATTATCTATTAAAAATATACCATAAAAATTCAAAAGATTCTACTGCTTCGTAACCGCTTTACATTTGATTTATAAAAATAAAATTACTTAAACAAGTAATTTTATTCTACATTATTGATTATATTCTTTAATTAGTTTTAGGAATTCTTCCTGTAACTCTTCTAGCCTTTCTTTTGTATTTGCTTCAAATCGAGCAGTTATATTTGGTCCTGTATTCGATGCACGTACCAATGCCCAAGAATCATCAAATAAAACTTTCACCCCATCAATGTCTAAATATTGATAATTCATTTCCTTTGCATATTTTTTTATCTTTTCTATAATTCCGAACTTTTTATCATCATTAGATGCAAATTTCAACTCCTCTGTTACATAATACGTTTCAATTCCTTCTAATAACCCATCTACTGATTTTTCAGTATTTGATAAAATCTCCAACATTCTAAGCCCTGCATATAATCCACTGTCAAATCCTAACCATCTATCCCTAAAATAAACATGTCCAGAAAGTTCTCCACCAAATGGTAAATCATCTTCTCTAACCTTAGATTTGGTATATGAATTACCAGTACGATAAGTGATACATTTTCCACCCAATTTCTCTATTTCATCAGAAAGAGATTTACTACACTTTACATCGGCTAGAAATTCTTTTTTGACCACTTTATTAATAATATCTCTAACTACTATTATCATATACTGATCCGTTGGAATAAACCTAGCGGTATTAGAAACCATTCCCATACGGTCTCCATCTCCATCAAAAGATAATCCAATATCTGCCCCTACTTCTAGAACTTTTTTCTTTAACTGTTCCAAATTAGCTTCTACACAAGGATCTGGGTGATGATTCGGAAAAGTTCCATCACTGGTGTCGTTAATTGATACAATTTCGATTGGAAACATATGATATAATTCATTCATAATGATACTAGTCGTTCCGTTTCCCGCATCTAATACAACTTTGATACGTCTTGGTCCAAACTGTAAATTTTCTCTAAATAAGGTTAAATAATCCTCTTTTATACTATAAGTAGTTACTTTCCCTTTACCTTTTTGAAACTCTCCCTTTAAAATATAGGATAAAAAATCTTGAATTTCCTGTCCCTTACAGTTTCCTGATTCATCAAATGCAAATTTAAATCCATTATCATCTTTTGGATTATGTGAGGCAGTTACCATTACACCACTGAATACCTTTAATTTAATACATGCATAATAATACATTGGAGTCGTACAAAGTCCCAGATCAATAATATCTATACCCGTTGATAAAATTCCTTCTTTTAAGGCATTACAAAGATTAGGACTAGATAACCGATTATCATGGCCAATAATACAATTGGTTTTTCCGATTTCTCTAATATAACTACCAAAACCAAGTCCAATCGTATAGGCAGTATCCTCATCAATCTCTTTAGGATATATTCCTCTAATATCATATCCCCTAAATATATTTTTATTAATATCTTTCTTATATTCCATGCTTTCTCCTCCTATTCAATTAAAACATGAATGCTCATCTTTATTTTTCCATCGAAACAAAGTGAACTCTACTACCTAAATAGTATCATACAATCCCTCTTTCGTTAACAGTTTCAAACTCATTTTACACTTATTTTTCTATAGTTTACTTACAAAAAAATAAAAGGGAAAAATGATTCCCCTTTCCAATAGTCTATTTTACCTTTTGTTTTTTACTTGGTACTTTTTTAAATAGATTTTGTTTTGTTTTAATTTCTCCCTAAATTCATTCGAAACTTTCTTTAAAGTAACGATTTTCTTCATATTCTTTCCGGATATTTTAGGAAATGCATTTAATAGTCTGGATAAAAGAAATGAATTTTTCTTTAAACTGTCATTTACTAATTTTTTAATTTCCTCTGTCGCATCATGATTCGTATATCGATTAGATGAAATTTTAATTTTACATAAAGTGACAATAGAAATAATTAAATCTAATATAAATACTCCCATAACTATCATAGAAATAATGATCAATAAGGTAGAGGGAAATCTATTCATAATTGGTAAAATAAATGGATTAATAAAGTGAATTAGTGCAACCCCTCCTAGGCCGAATAGAGATGCGTTACGTAAGCAAATCCGCCCTCCTAAATTAAATTTCATATGAGAATAATCCCACCAGCGAATCTTAAATATTTTTTCCAAAATATAGCTTGTAAAAAATTCCACCACAGAACAGACGACCATAGACATGACAAATAAGGCAACTAGGTCATTACTATATTTTTCTAAAAATTGGCTCATTAAAATACAGCTAATTCCATAAATAGGAAGATAACTTCCCATCAAAAAACCTCTATTTAAAACTATTTTTTTATACTCTATGCTACAGGCGATAATCTCTATAATATATCCCAGTACTGAATAAAATATAAAAAGTAAAAATAAATAACAAAAATTATACAACATCTTTTTCACCACTACTTACTACTATTTTGACTTTCTTTATCTACAAAAATAGAATTACAATAAGTCCTAAAATCAAACAATAAATTGAAAAATAAATTAGTTTTCCATCTTTTACAATTCTAGCAAACCATTTTGTAAATATATAAGTAAAAATACCAGCTAGTATGGCAGCTATTACGTAAAGAATCCATAAACTACTAGAAATAGAGAGTTCGAATAAATCCTTCAGTCCAAGAATAGAGGTTGCTATAGAAATAGGAATATACAAGATGAAGGAAAAGTTAAAGGCAGTTTCTCTTTTTAGATTCTGAAACATCCCACCTACAATAGTTGCACCACTTCTACTAATTCCTGGAATAATACTAATCATTTGACAAATACCAATTATTCCTGCATCTTTAAAGCTAATATCATCTTTTTCCTTATTTCCCTTAAAATCTTTAATCAGGAATAAGAATATTGCAGTTACTAATAACATAATACCAACAAATTTTACATTTTCTTCTAGCATGTTTAATAAATTTAACTTTGTTACTAATAAACCTAAAATACCTGCTGGTATTGTTGCTAAAATTATTTTTAAACAATAGTAATAATCTTTTTTAACGGATTTTCTTTTTTCCTTTTTTGAAAAATAGGTAAAAAATGAGCTAAATAGTTGCACGATTTCTTTCCAAAATAAAATGATAATCGCTATTAAACTTCCGAAGTTCGTAATTGTTGCTAAAATTTCGAAATTAATGGGTAAGCTTTGATGCATCTTTTCTATAATAGTTTGTAATATTAAAAGATGACCACTACTTGATACTGGAATAGGTTCTGTAATTCCCTGTAATATTCCTAAAAGTGCATATTTTATTAATTCAATCATATTTTTCTCCCCTTTTTAATAACTATACTACCTATCTCCTAATTTATAACTAATACCATAGCCTAAAACTAAGAGAATAAGACCAATGACAATTTGAGGAAAAGTATATACAATTTCCATATTTAAAATAGTAGAAAGCGGAATTGCTATTATAGAGGCAACAATAAAACCTAAGACCCCAAAATAAGTTTTTGTTTCATATTTATGAAATAAAAACTCGATTAGTTTTGATATCAATACAATTCCTACTAAAATTCCAATACCAAATATGCCTAATATCAAAAAATTAATTCCTATATTTTTAAATTGAGTAAATTCTTTAATTACAGAAATAACTGGATAGTAATAACCTAGAAGCATCAAAACCAATGAACCACTAATACCTGGAATAATCATAGTAGCTGCTGCTATTACTCCTACTAAGAATAATAAAATATATTGTAATACTCCCATATTTTGCAAGCTTATTTTTAATCCGTTGCCAAAAATGAATTCAGAACATGTCATCAATATTACTACTAAAAAGGCAATTAGGAAAATGAGATAACTGGATATTTGTTTACCTTCCTTCTTACCCCTTACCTTTTTAGATAGCATTGGAATTCCACCAATTACTAGCCCTACAAAAAATAAACTAGTAGGAATTGGAAAATGTTGATAGGAATAATCGATTACTCTGCTTAACGATATAATTGCTAAAATCATCCCGATTGCTATTGGTATTAAAAAACAAATATTCTTTTTTAAATTATGAAAGAAGTGACTAATTGCTGTGATAAATTCTTCATAAATCCCAAGTATTAGAGCTAAGGTTCCTCCGCTGACTCCAGGAATGATATTAGCAATTCCCATTATAAATCCTTTTACTACTAACATAATATTCTTTCTCATATTCTCTCCTTAGTTTTCATAAATTTCCATGATTAACGGAATTACATTTTTCTTACGAGAAACACATCCTTCAATAAAATATCCTTGATACACATCATGATTATTATACATAATCTCTACTTTATCCTGGGCTTTTGTATTATATAGTATATAGGAACCATTTTTTATAATATCTGTAACATATAAAGCTAAAAAGTCATAATTATTGGCTTCGCTTACTTCATCTAATACATGTACATACTCATCTAACTCCTTTTCAATATCTGAAAAGTTCATTGTAAAGAATTGACCAACACCAAAGGTGTTATCTTCTACTGTATACAATTTAAAATCATTATATAATACATCTTCTCTACTCATACCTTCTAATGATGTACCAGCTTTTAATAAATTCATTCCGTATTCTTTATAATCAACTCCGGCAATTTTTGATAATTCCTCCACTGCCTCTCTATCCTTTTTTGTTGCAGTAGGACTTTTTAAAATCAAAGTGTCTGATACGATTCCTGATAACATGGCTCCGGCAATCTCTTTAGGAATTTTAATATTTTTTTCTTGATATAAGGTATAAATGATAGTACAAGAAGAACCCACTGCCATATTTCTAAAGTTCACTGGCATATTCGTAGTAATACTACCCAAATTATGGTGATCGATAATTTCGATAATTTCTGCCTCATCAATTCCATCTGCACTTTGTTTCTTTTCATTATGATCTACTAAAATTACCTTTTTCGGTTTTTTTTCTGATAGATCTGTTATTTTTAGTAATCCTAAACATTTATTATTTTTATCTACAATTGGATAATTGGTATGTTTTAATTTATTATTAATATCCACTACATCATCTACATAGTCAGTATCCAAAAATTTAGCGGGATTATAACTTCTAATCATAGTTTTAATATAGTTGGATAATGATATTACCCTCGATACATGATAGGTATCATATTTTGTTCTAATGATATTTACCTTATTTTCTTTGGCTAATTCTATATGAGATTTCTGGATTTCTCCATCTCCAGTAATGATTAATAATTTCACTTGACTTTTAATAGCATATTCTATAATACTATGCCTATCTCCCACTATTAAAATATCCTCATTTGATAAATTGATATTTTCCATGAATGTTTCATCTTTAAAAGCGGCAGCCAAAATTTTTCCTTTTATTTCCTTATTCACTCTAATGATTTCTTCTCCGGAAATAGTATCTAGAATATTGTCATAGGATGTGTCTAGGGAAATTCCATTCTCATAAACCATTGTTCTTGACAAATCTTTAATTGTAATTAAGCCTATAAAATCATTATTTGCTTTTACAATAGGTAGTCCAGTTAATCCCTCATCTAACATATATTGATAGCCATCAAAAATAGAATCTGTTTCTTTTAAATAAAAATCTTTATGATATTTAATATCCTTTAATTGTAGTTTTACATCATTTAAATAATCTGGCTCGTCTAAATGAAACTGTTCTAACGCATATCTGGTCTCTTTATTCACTGATCCTAACAATTTAGGAGTGGTTTGATTTCCACATGCATTTTCTAAATACGATAAACTAATCGCAGCCATTACTGAATCAGTATCCGGCTTCTTATGTCCAAATATAAATGTTTCCATTGTTCATACCTCTTTTCTTCTTATTAAGTATATCATAAAGCAGAAAAAAATAGAAGCGAAAGACGTTACTTCTATCCATCTCCCTCAATTTTAGGTGATTAATAGATGGCATATACCTATTTCCATTTTAATTGACTACTATTTGATTTATTGAGTTTTCAATTTTATGTTTTGTTAAATCCTCCTCTACAATTCCCAATAATGGATACAGATCATTTTCTAATAAGTATTCTCCTACTTTACTATAATCGTAAGTGATACTCTTCTTTCAATCCATTAATCAAATTCATATAATCTTCGTACTCCTTCCTTTCATTTGAATATTCAAACGATGTAGAGTCACTTAATTCTACTACATACACACTCTTAAAGGAAAGAATCTCAACACAGTATTTGGAAACAGGAAAAATATGACTTTTGATTCTTTTATTAACACTACTATATTATTTTAGTAAATTTTTCTTTACAAACAAACTTCTATTTTATATAATAATCAACACCATTATTGAAGGAGACATCTATTATGAATAAAATTAAAAGAAGATTTATTATAATTAAACTTACTACATTATTAGGTCTTTTTTCCGTTTCAATTGGCATAATGATCCAATTTCATAAAAGTGCTACTGATCCTTTTAAACATTATGATACAAAAGATGGTAAAATGAATTTTAACCTCAATTTAAAAGAGATAGATACTTATTATGAAAATAACAGTAGTATTGAATATATTAGTTATGTAGATACTTCCTGGAGATGGCCTACTGATTGTCATTACAATATTACAAATCATTATCAAACCTATCATCCAGCAGTGGATATTGTTACCACCTCTGATTTACATGTATATTCAGCATATAGTGGAGAAGTTATTACAGATAGTTACAAGTATGATAATGGAAATTACCTGGTAATAAAACAAGATAATAACTATTATGTCCTATATGCCCATTTATCACAAAAACTAGTACATACGGGAGAAAAAGTAGAAAAAGGACAAGTAATCGGAATTATGGGAAATACCGGTATGGCAACTGGCATTCATCTACATTTTTCTGTTTGGGAAGGTTATCCTCATAATAGTAAGTCTATTAATCCTTTTGAATTTTACTAAAAAAAATGCTGTTTCCTAGCATTTTTTATTTTAACATTCCACTAATTTCATCAATTGCACATTGAGCATTTGTACAAGCGGATGATGCATTACTATAAGAAACTTCATCAGCTCTATATAATCTAGTTTTTGCTATATAAGTAGCCGAATCACTTACCTGTTTGGTAATAGTTTGATCTCCTGGATTATCTGAAAATTTATTTCCCGATAAATCATACCATCCTTCTATTATTCTTGTATCATGTTCAATAGAGGGAATGTTTACATTACATTTTTCTTGTTTATTATAGATTGAACAACTACTTTTTGTAGCACCAATTTTTGTATCATCGTTATCCTTTGTCCATGTAATGTTAATATCCTTTTTGGTAATGGCATAGTATGGACCATCATCATGATCTAATTCTAGAACTGATCCGCTTGAAAAGATTGATTCTGTTGCATTTTCATCCGTATGGTATCCTATAATATCATAACCAGCACGGGTTATAGTTGGTGCTGTTACCGTACAACTAGTTGGCTGCTTTGTCTCTTCTGTTTCATTATATACTTTATCAATAGTACAGCTACTCGTACTTGTTGTTTGAGATAAACCTGCTCCATTAGCATTCCAATCAACACTATATGTAATTGCATTTTTATATGTAATACTATAATAGGTTTGTGTATTGTTCTCATCAGTATTATCATGATTAAGGGAGTTTGAGCCACTAGTGTGACTAGCTACTGTTGCATTCTGATTAGTGTTCCATCCAACTACTGTATAATTTTCTAGTACATGTATATCTGGAAATACAATTGCACAGGAGGTGTCACTTCCTGTTGTAGTGCATGATTTTGTTGATTCAAAGTCATCACCCGAAGTTATACCAATTCCTTGATTAATGAAATGTGCTGTAAAGGTAATACCATTTACAGTAATATTAGCACTCTCTATTTGTTGGTTCCTATTATCTGCATTATCTTTTATAGCTTGTGCCTTTAACATAGTAGTAAATGATCCTAAAGTCTGTCCTTCCCCTCCAGAAGAAATACCTTTTACTGTTACTATATATTTATATCCATTATTAATCTGTTCTGGTGCTGATACTGACATAACACTTCCATAACCATTAGAAGTTTGAAAATTATCTACTGTAAGATTTTGAGAAGATAAACCACTACCTTGGTCAGTACATGTTAATATTAATTCCTTGGTGGTACCGGTTGTTATTGCTCCTTCATTTTCAAAATGACAAACAGGTGCAATATCATCTTGCCATACTGCATATAAATTTACAATAGTTCCCTCTTCTGTAGCCAAATTACTTACTGTTTCACCATCTTGATAAGCGATTGTAGAATCTCCTAAAGAAGTAGACCAACCTTTAAAGTTATATCCTTCTTTTTTAATTCCCAACTCATTTGCAGTACTTAAATCTATTTCTTCATCTACCTTAACACCAGTAAATCCTACTTCAGTATCTTGATCATAATATTTAATCGTATAACTATTCGATATTGCATGGGCATAATATGTATCAACGTCTTCTGTTAGGGTAATTGCCGATGATGAATTTTCTGTATTTGTACTACTTCTTGTCCATCCTATTGAAGTATACCCCACTTTTGGCGTTATGGTAGGTAAATTAGATGTCTCTATTGTACAACTGTTTGGCTGAGATTTTCCATTATATGTGGTAGCTATTTTACAATTCATTCCCTCTGTTGATGAAATACTAGATACATTTTTTCCGACTGCAAACGCTCCTATTCGGTAAGTTATTTCATCTTTTTTCGTTTGGGCATAATAATTTGCACTTTCACTAACTTTTTTCGTTGTTCCTGCTTCCCATTCCATATCGTGTTTATCTGAAGCGGTAGAATAACCAATTACATCTGGTGTATTTTCACTTGCTTCAATTGTGGGAGAAGTAATATCACAATTAACATCTTGCTTTACTCCATTATATGTTTGAGGAATATTACATATTTTATCTATTGTATCTTCTGATGAATGATCTAAGGATGTGGCGTTATTTCTATGAAAAGTAATTTGAATTCTTTTTGGTTCATTTGTAGTAATTGCATAGTATTTTATATTATTAGTAAGTGCAAGTTCTATATTTGGCTGTAATATTCCAGTGATTGCATCTTTATCTGTATGATATCCCAATACCTTTGGAGTATTACTGCTAGCCACAATATTTGGAGTAGATATTGTACACTGAGTTTCTTGTGCTTCATTATTATATACTTCTTTTAATTCACAAGTTCTATCTACCTTATCTTCCCCGTCTTGAATTCCTTCTACAGAAGAAGATCCATTTTTATAAAAACTTGCTGTTAAAGTAACTTTATCTTTCTTACTAATTGAGAAATACCTCATATTATCAGTTGTGATTTCTAGCTTTCCATTACTTACAAGGGATGTTTTTGCATCATCCTCCGTGTTCCACCCAATTTTGGTATATCCTGATTTCATTTCTATATTTGGTTCATTAATTTGACATGAGGTATTCTGTAAATTTCCATTATAAGCTGCATCTATTGTACATTGATCTTGATTTTTTCCAATACTTGTAACCCCTATACCGTTTCGAATAAACTCCGCATGATAGGTAATGGCATCCTTTCTGGTAATAGCATAGTAATCGATGTCATTTGTAATATGAATTACAACTTTTTGGTTTGCCTGATTAATCATGTTTGCTTCATTTGTTTCATTAGCTGTAGTAGCAAAACCTAAAACTCTTGGAGTATTCTCGCTTGCACTTATAATTGGAACTATTATATCACAAGATGCCTCCGCATCAGAAGATTGGCTTGCACTAATTCTACATTCCTTTGTAATATCCCCGTCTTGATCGTCTAATAGTTTTGCTCCATTTAAATGGAAAGTGGCTCTTATTTTTCTACCACGATACCCCATAATCGTATAATATGTAATATCCTTAGATAGGGTTACCTTACTGTTTTGCTCAATTCCTTCTGTTGCATTAGAATCGGAATTCCAACCTATTACTTCATAGTCTGACTTTGCTGTAATAGTAGGCGTTGTAACTTCACAAGTTAAACTAGTACCCTTTGTAATGCAACTACTACTGGTAGATCCGATGGATTCTACAGTATTATTATCTTTAGTAAAGGTTGCCGTATGACGATGTCCATAAACCTCAACATGATCACTAGTTACACTCTCATTGGCATTTCCCAACTCATCTGTTATACTGTTTTCTTTTAATTTAATATTAAATCGACCAGGAACATTTTCTGTTGCGCTTCCCTCTGTACTACTACTTAGACCTTTTAATGTAAGGAGGTATTCATAGCCATTCTCGGTTGCAACAGGATTTCCTACAGAAACAATTTCTCCATAAGTAGAATCTGATAGAATAAAGGAATCCTTAGTTAACCATTGTTCTCTTAATCCGCTACCATAATCTGTACAGGTTAACTTCATTTCAGTGGTATTTCCGGTAGTAGTCACTGACACATGTCCAAAACTACATACTGGAGCATTTTTATCCTCCCATACTGCATATAATTTAATTACTTGTCCTTTCTGTGGAATTAATCCAGAAATTGCCTCTCCTGCCTTATATACCACTGTAGTAGCTGCGGAAGAGGTATCCCATCCTTTTAAAGTATATCCTTTTTTCTCAATAGTTTTTAGCATAATATTATCAGATATAGAAAGCTGTTCCTCACTATCTTTTTTACCATCGCTATAATATTCTACTGTGAAAGTATGTCCTAAGGCGTAAGCATACCACGTTTTATTGGTATTTGTTTTATTTAAAGTAAGAGTTGAACTACCATCCAAAGAATCAGCATCTATACTCGTCCATCCTGCTGCTTCATATCCTTCTTTTGCTATAATGGTTGGTAAATCTTTTCCTCCTATTGTACATTCTGTTTCTTGCTTTTCGCCATTATATGTAGCATCTATTGTACAACTTTTTTTTGCATTAGTTGCCTGAATTGAAGAAACGTTCTTTCCTGCTTTATAGCTCTTTACTCTATATGTAACTGCATTTCTTACCGTTTGTGTATATAGAACTGTACTACTAGATATTGTTGCCTGTTCCTGTCCAGATTGATATAGTGCCTCATGATTATCAAAAGCAGTACTCCATCCAAGGATTGTTGGAGTATTTGTACTTCCCTTTATTGTTGGGAGCACAAATTGACAATCTTCCTGTTTTGCTCCATTCCATGTTTCAGGTTTACGGCATACTAATACCGTAAAATTTTTCGTATATCTTTTACCAGCCAAGGTTGCATATCTAGCTCCATTTAATTGATAAGTAACATTTACGTCTTCTGCCTCTTTTTTGGTAATAGCGTAATAATCTTCAGTACCAGTTATTGTCACCTCATCTCCAGCAATTGGTACAATCGCTGTTGCTGTTTGTACATATCCCACTATAGTTGGGGTATTAGGACTAGCTGTTATTACTGGTAATTTTATTTTACATGAAGTATTTTGTATTTGATCATTATATACTTCTGGTAATTCACAGGTTTTTTCATAAATTTCATCGGTTGACCCATCCTGTGCAGCAGCACCATTTTTATGAAATTTTGCGGTCAAAGTAACTGCGTTTTTCTTGCTTATCGAATATAAAGTTTCATCCTTTTCCAATGTAATATTATCAAACCCGATTTCAGCATTAGGGTTGATATTCCAGCCTACTTTTGAGTATCCCTCTTTCACTTCAATACTTGGTGCTATCACATTACAAGATGTCTCTTGTTTTTTTCCATTATAGCTAGCCTTTATTTCACATTCCTGAGTAATACTACCTGATTGTCCGCCAATCGTTTCTACACCTGTACCATTTTTAATAAATGTTGCTGTTCTAGTCATAGGATCTTTTCTAGTCACTGCATAATATTTGATATCTTTTGATAATTGAATAGTTTGATTGGTTCCCAATGTAGCTTCTGTAGCCTCTTTATTTGTCGCATAACCCAATACAGTTGGCGTATTACTACTACCTTCTATAGTAGGAGATACAATCTCACAGGTAGGTGTATTTTTGCTTTCTTCTTTATTGTTATAAATCTCTTCTGTAGTACAACTCCTAGTTACTGTATTACTCTCTACTGGTTCTCCTATTTCATTTGTTTGAGTAGAAGCACCATTTTTATAGAAAATCGCTTCAAATGTAACTGCCTTTTTCTTAGTAATTGCATAGAAAGTTGTATCCTCTGTTAATGACACCGCTTGACCTGGTGCAATACCTTCCGTTGCATCTTTATCCGTACTCCATCCAAGTCCTTCATAGCCTTCTTTTACAGAAAATTTAGGAAGAATAATTTCACATTTTTCTTCTTGATTTGGTTTTGTCTTACAGCTTATCCTAGACTGTTTAATAGAGCTAACTCCGACTCCATTTTCATCAAAATTAGCAATAAACTTCACAGAATTTTTAGAACTAATTGCATAATATGCAGTATCCTCGCTAATTTCTATTTTTTCCAATTCTTCTTTTCCGTTAGTGGCAGAAGCACTTGTATTCCAACCTATTAATGTATACCCATCACTTACTGTTGTTTTTGGTAGAATTACTTGACAACTAGTTTGTCCTTTTGCTTCCAATTTACAAGTATCGGTCTCCTTTTCTATAAATGATATCCCCGCATCTTTGTAATAAGTAATAGTTAAAGTTTTTGTTACAGAAACAGTAATTTTTCTAGTTTCACTGGTTTCCTTATTGGTAACTACAACAATTGCCTGTCCTGGACCTTTTTGAGTAAGCATTCCATTTTCATCTACTTCTATAATTTCTTTATCACTACTATCAAAAATAAATTTACTAGCTTCTTCTCCTTTTAAATCTATTCTTTGTGGTCCGCTATTTATATCTAATTCTATTTTTTCTGAACTGTCAGAAGTTATATTTTCTTGTGTTGCCTCTACTCTTATTTTTGTAGAGAAGACCTTTCCCATGATGGAGTTATCAGCATCATAATCAATCCAAACCTTTAATGTATAAGTATTGATAGCTCCTGGATCTAACTTTCCACTATCTAATATTCTATTAGCATTTTTGCCTAAAGTAGAAACTAAAGCAGGGGGTCTAACTTCATCATTTTTTACTAGACTATATTTCACTGTATCGTCTGACAATCTCACTTGATCTTCTGCTAACTCCACATCATCCAAATAAACGGTATATTCACTTGTGATATCTCCAGTGTTTGTTAATGTAAAAGTATATTCCTCTGTTTTTAATCCTTTTTCGTCTGATATTGGAATGGCATTTTTCAACTGGATTCCCTCTTTAGTTTCACCCAATTTTAAATTTAGAGTTCCTACTTGTACAGTACTAGTAGAATTGCTATACAAAGTTACCTGTAACCATGCATAACTCACCCCTACTACAGCTACTAATAATAGTATTAACATCATCATTGTTCTTTTTTTAGATAATAATTTATTCATATATATTCACTCCATCACTAAAATATCTTGTTAAAATAGTACTTATGTACTATTTACTCTTTATATCATATTTTTTTATAAATTTTTCTATCTTATCTGGATCTTTTATATTAATTAAATCAGCATATGCTTTTCCATTTTTCACATAAATAATTGCGGGATAATGAAAACTATTAGGATTAATTGATAAGGATTGTAACATCTCTATATATTCATCATTTGTATGCTTCCTTACATCGTATAACACATATGTCATTTTATTCTTATCTAAATACCTCTTTATCTTTTGGCAATTTTTGCATTTTTTTGAATCACTATTATTTACAAAAATAATAGACTCCTCATTTTGAGAAATAATTTCCTCTACACTCTTTATATTTTCCTTTCTGTTTCCAGAAAATATAATAATCAAAATTGTCCCTATTATAAGAATAATAGATACAACAACCAGTATCATTCTCTCGTTTTTATTTTTTATCCATTTCATAAATTTTTCCTTTTTACCTTTCACTCTACTCTTCACTATATGTTTTAAGTATACCCTTTCCGATACTCATTTGTCAATGGAATGTTAGCCTTTTCCTTTAAAAAAACAATACTAATCTAGCATTGTTCAATAGGATACCATTTCTCATCTAAAATAGAATATAAATAGGTAGTAACTCTCTTATTTGTTCTATTTTCGATGATCTTTTGATATCCTCTTAATTGCTCTTGGTAAGCAGCGTCCTCTATCTTTTTTAATTTATAATCTACAATAATAATTTCATCTTTATTCTCTATTATTAAATCAATTATTCCATGTACTCTCTTTTCCTCTTTATTATAAGTAAACTCGTATTCATGATAAAATTTAGCATCTAAATTACTCTGGATTAGACTACTTGATACAAAACTTTTTATTTTCGGTACTATATTATCTTCAATCCCCTGATAATTTGGATTGTTAAAATCTAAGAATTCTAATATTTTGTGGATATAACTCCCATATCTCATTTTAACCGAATCTTCCTTTGTCAATAACTGAGTGGTATTTTTAGATAGTTTTTCTTTTCTTTCTTCTTGAAATAGAAAAGATGGTTCCTCCATTTCTGTTTCATCTCCACAATTTAAATCAAATTCATCTTTCTTATAAAGCGATGTCATATAGTCTTTAGTACAACTAGGATCCTTTCTAATGTAATACTGGCAAATATTAGAATACATTAATTGCATCATATCATAAAATGATTTTATTTTTTCTAAGCCAAGAATTTCACCTTCCCGTTCTGGTATTACAATAATCATCTTTTCCTTTGCTCTAGTTAATGCTACATAAAACAATCTTATTTTTTCACTGATCTCTTCTTTTTTCATATCTATTTTTAACAAATTTTTATAAATGGTAGGTTTTATATACTCATTAAAATAGGGAATAATAATACCATATTGATTACTATATAGTATTAGATCATTGAATTCTCTAAAACTAAATTCTTTTGTAAATCCCGAGAAATAACAAATTGGAAACTCTAATCCCTTTGATTTATGAATGGTCATAATTTTTACAGAATTGGCATCTGTTGTATTAAGAGAAAAATTCACTTTATGCTCTTTTTCAAATATGGTATCTAAATAAATAATAAAGTCGGCTAAATCCTTTCCATTTTTTGAAAATTCATCTAACAAATGATAAAAATATTCTAATCGTACTCTTGCTACCATAACGTTTCCTATTTCTAATAATTTTTCTTCATACTCAAAAATTTCACATAATTTCATGAAAAACATCTTTAAGGACATCTCATAAAAATATTGATATGCCTCTTCTAGTTTCTTATAAATCTCACTTTCCTTATAAGTGTTCTGAGTTAAGTATTCGAATAGTTTGTCATCCTCTATTCTAAACAAAAAGCTCCTACCAACCGATAAAAATGCATATTTAAATTCTTCTTGGTATTGCTCACAATCCATGCACTTGATTAGTTTTAATAAATTTCTTATTACTAGGATGTCATAACCACTTTTTAATTCTTCATCTTGATACAAGGTAAGAGGAATTTTTAAAAACTCAAAGATTTTTTTATATCGATCAAAATCAGTACTTCTATCCATTAAAATTACACAATCACTATATTCCATTTTCCTTAAAATTTTTCGATCCTTATCGAATATCTGATAATTAGAATCTATTTTTTCTTTAATATCTTCTGCAATTATAAAAATTTCTTTTTCACTATTAGAAAAATTGGGACCCTCTAAATAAGTAAGGATAGATAAATGATAGTTCTGGTTTGTTTTACCTTCTTCCTGATAAGTTTTATTTCCGAAAATCATTTGATGACTATTTTTATAGTCCGCTCCTCCCATATCATCACTCATCAAATCATTAAATACGATATTAATATCTTCTAACACTTCTTTTCTTGAACGAAAATTTTTTAATAAATCTATCTTTAATCCTTCCTTAGCTTGTATGTAATTATCATACTTATTTTTAAATATATAAGGATTCGCATTCCTAAATCTATAAATGGATTGTTTGATATCCCCTACCATATATACATTGTGATTACTAATTAAAGAAATAAAATACTCCTGGATATCATTGGTATCTTGATACTCATCTATCATGATCTCCTGAAAACTATTTTTCAATTCTTCCTTTATTTCCTCATTTTGTGTAACTACTTCAATTGCCATTCTACTGATATCTGAAAAATCATACATATTGCTTTTTACTTTCTCTTCTTTTAATCTTTGATCTAGCTCTTTTATAATTTCCACTATGATTTCTAGATTATCCTTAGTAGCAAAATATTCTTCTTTTATTTGATCTGTATTTTTATAGATACAAAGACTCTTTATTTCTTTAATATAACTACTTAATTCTTCTTTTAAACACTTAACAAATGAATCCTGATTCTTAGGCAAATTGGGTAACCTAAAATCTAAGGCTAATACTACATCATTATAGTCTTTCGCTTTCCATAATTTTGAAAGCTTATCCTCCAACTTAATAATATAATCAAAATCCATATAATGATTCAGTCTTCTTACTATTTCCTTGATTTTTAAAATCAAATCGTTTATTTTATCATAATATAAAGCTATACCTTCTTCTATAAAATCCTCTTGGTAATATGTTTTTATGTATTGATTTAAATAATCCAATTTATTATATCTCATATCTAGTTTATCATTCAATCTTATAAGTAATTTTTTTAATGAATCATCTTCTTTTAAGCAAAAGTTAGTAATAAGCTTTTTGAATTTTTTATTTTTTTCGCTATAATAGCAATTGAATATTTCATCCATTAACTCTTGTTTTTTAATATCTAAAAGCGAAGAATCCGTAATTCCTATATCTTTACTAATATTTAAAATCGTATGATACTTTTTAACAATACTTAACGAAAAACTATCAAAGGTAGTAATATAACTGTGATCGATTAAATCTATTTGTTCTTGCTTGTTTGCTTTTCTTAATTTATCCCTAATCCTATCTTTCATTTCCTTAGCAGCGGCATTGGTAAATGTTAAGATTAGTATTTGATTAATTGAGATTCCATCATCGATTTTTCTTAATACCCTTTCTGATAAAACCGCAGTTTTTCCACTACCTGCTCCTGCTGATACAATAATATTATTTCCTTCCAAATGAATTGCATCTAATTGCTCTTTTGTCCATACATTAGTCATTTTCTGTTTCCTCCTTTAAAAATTCTAAATTATCCATTTTATCTAGATAAATGTAATCTTTTGGATTTACAAAACAGAGATCTTTGAATTTGCAATATTCACAGGCTTTTTCTTTATCAATAATCTTAGGATTTATTTGGAAGTCCCCTTTTAAAATATGATCTACTCCTTTTTGAATCATCTTTTCTGTATATTTTAACATGTCATAAACTTCCTCATCGCTTATAATTTTACTATTTTTTGAAAAAGAACCATCCTTATTTATTTTAATTCCTCTAATCCACTCACTATTTTCATAGCTTCTATCAAAAAGGAAAATTCGATCTATTACGTCTGTAGAATATCCCTGTAATTTCAAATTACTTTTTTTCATATCCTCTAATTCTTTATTCGGTTCCCATTTTAAAGTTTTATATAAAACTTTTTGAAAATACATTCCTGTAAAAATAGGTGAAGAAAACAATTTAGACTTACTTAATAAATATAAATAAATAGGAAGTTGCATGTTTATACCATATTTCATATCAAAAAGATTAGAATGTACGTTGCCTGTTTTATAGTCTATTATGGAAAAATAAGTATCATCTGACTCTCTTTTATACATAATTTTATCTATTTTTCCGGTAAAAAAGACATCAATATTTTTTTGCAGTTGTATTGTAATTTCTTGTTCTGTTAAAACGTTTCTATAACTAGATAACATTTCTAAATCTTTGATTTTTATGATTACTTCTTCCAATCTGGCTTTTAAATTTTTCAAAAGAAATTGCTCTTTTGGTGATAAATCCTGTGACGATATATAATGATTCCATTCTCTATCAAAGTTAAAATAATCATCATACATAACAGAGAATATAAAATGAAAGAGATTCCCTATTACAATAGAAAAAGTATCCTGATATGGATCTAATTTTAAAATATAAGAAACATAATATCTAAAAGAACATAAATAATAAGTATTTAAAGAGGTATAGCTGAGTCTTAAAACGTGATTCATACTTTCTAGCATATTAGCAGAATTGATTCCAGTAAACTGATTATTATATGTATGATTGTTACTTTTATAATGTTTAAGCAAGTTTCTTAAATATGGTGTTTCCTCTCCATATTTATGATACCTGTCTAGAAGATTTGCCAAAGAGAGTCTATTATAAAAGTTAGAAGGATATAGTTTATTACTTTGATAAGGAACCACTTCTAATTCCAACTCTTTGATAAGAGAGGATGGTAAATAATGATTAAAATTACTGCTTTCCTTATAGGAAAGATATAGATTTTTTACATTACTTAATTGTCTCAAAAGTCCTTCTCTACTCCTTCGATTTTTCTCCTTAGTTGGATATAGAGCTACTTCTTTTTTGATTTGGTCTGTAATAAATTCCTCATTCTTGTAAATCTTAGGAATATAGTCTTGGTTAAAACCAATTACAAACAAATAGTCTGTATCTTCTACCATTTCTTCTTCTATATTAATAATATGAACCTCTTCCGTTAAATATTTAGGGGAAAGATAGGTATGTTTTAATTGATCAATTAAAAGTTCTTTATATACTTTAGAATCCTCCACTTCTACTAAACGGTTTACTATTTCTACTAATTTTATCCCGATTTTTGTTTGAAAAGCAGGCATTTTCTTTGATTCCAAGTACTCTTTCACGATCTTAGTTCCGTAAATAGACTCTCTCATATCAAGCTGAATTGGAATATTGAAATAAGAAAACAACTTTTTTATAGAATACAGGTAATCATCTGAAAGATTAGCAATATAAATCTGATTCAGTTTTACTTTCTTTTTTACTAACTCTAAAATGTTCTCGATAACAAATAAAATTTCATCCTCAATCGTATGACACGAAAATACCTTAGTATCTAATTTTTTGATATCTTTTTGAATTCTTGTTGCTTTCTTCAACATATCTTCTTCATATTTTTCTAATACATTATATCCGATCACAATGATTTTTTTAGTAGCTAAGTACTTAGAAAATAATGGATCAAATTCTAACAAAGAATTCATAATTAATTCTTTCTTGATTTTTTTTAGTAGTCTTAATTTATCGCTTTGATAATTCTTACTAGTATCTATCACATATAAGTTTTCTAAGTAGGTTTTGGCAACATCGATATGATAATGATATTTTTCCATTAAATATACGATCGCTTGGTTATCATAAGAAAAATAATAATGCTTTTTAAAATCTTCTTTCGTCATAAATTTAAACGAAATTAATTGATCGCAATATTGATTTAAAATTCTTATCTTTATGGCATTTGGACATACAATTAATAAATCCTCATCTAAATATTGATCTAAATTCATATTACCACCTATTATTATTATAACTTTTGTTTCTTTCTTCTTCAAGAAAAACTCTGGAATCGTCAAAATAAAATTATAGATTTATTATTAGTAACAATTTTGTCATTCAACTACAATCTTTTTTTCAAAAGATTATAAATAAATTTCGGATAAATTATCTCTCATATATTATTGTCTCCAGTTCACTTATTCAAATTTCATTATATAAAGGTATACTATATTGTTTTGGTTAAATTTTTATCAATTTCCTTGTAAAGACTTTAACACTCACAATTATTAGTTCCTTATAAAATAAAACTACAATACTATTCAAAAGTTTTTTTGATGCTACTATCCTGTGAAATTCAATAAAAAAGTAGTAAGGATACCCCTACTAACATTTTTTATTTATATAAGTGTTTATTATTATAAAATCCACACATTACCTTAGTTAAAACACTCTTAGCTATCTTTTATTATATCATAATCATACTATAAATCTATAATTGGATTAATATATACGACAGCTCTAACTCCTATAGTATCAGTATTGTCCTTTGTGATAAGTTGTCCATCGTTTATAGCCCAAGCCCTAGGAGCTGATCCTGAACTTAGATACCAATCACTAGTCCAAAACTTACCCTGTGTCATCCATTTCGGACAAGAGTCTGCTAAATAAGCTTCACACCCTAAACCAATTAAGTCTCTTACAGTTACCATACTTGTCCTAGTGGATGAGTCAGATACAAAGCTAGGGGTACCAAATCTATCTATAGCATTTGTTTCTATACCAGTACTATATCCTCCTCTTGAAATAACATTTGTCCATGATTGTGTTTTTAATCTTAAGGCTTCCCTAGCCAATATTGCACCATCTGAGAGTTCTGAGGAATTACTCCATTTTGTACTATCAACTATATTATCGTGGCTTATCATTTTGAAAGTTTCACTACCTGATTCAAATTCAATATTATGAAATTTAACTATACTAGAATCATTTACTCTATATAGGATTATGTCTCCTGCCTTACAACTTCCGCCTTTAATTATCTTACTCATTTTATAACAATCGGTAGATTTACAGGTAGATTCTTCCCCTGTCATACAATAGCTACTAGACTTAGTATCTTCATTTTATGTATACGCAGCAACAAATTTACCTCCACCTGGTTCCTGAATCTTAGTATACAACTCATCGATTGCTCCTTTCATATCGGTTGACTTTAATCCTGATTTTGAATTGTCATAAGAGATATCAGAACTTGATATTGTAGTTTCTGCATAAACTCCTATTCCTGATATAATCACTCCTATTATGATTCCTAATATTAATTTATAGTTCTTTTTAAATCTCTTTTTCACTACCATCACCACCGTATTTATTTACTTTATACTTACATAATATCCCCTCTAGAGCGATTTGTCAATATAAAAAACTGTTGCGTTGTTTACTCATTAAAAATTCCAACCTTTTTTGTCACATTTCTCCGTTTCGTTATTTTGTACGGTCTTACTGTGTGATTTTTGTGCATATTTACTATTTTCGTGTATCACAAAAAGACTATCTTACGTCATCCTTTATTTCTTATAGTCCTCTAGTCTGCTCTTTTTATGTAATTATAGCAACTTCCTTATCAAACATTTCAGCTGAAGTACGAAAAACAAATATCTTTCTAGAATAATGATTTATCTAGTGTTCAATATCGGATAT
Organism: uncultured Bacilli bacterium; assembly: GCA_910579455.1. Lineage (GTDB taxonomy): Bacteria > Bacillota_I > Bacilli_A > RF39 > UBA660 > UMGS995. The sequence goes on along the minus strand of CAJTUT010000004.1, from coordinate 16,211 downwards.
ATCCTTGGCAACTTATTATCAAAATCTCTGCCTTCTTATCTTCCTTATTCCCTCCTGTTGCCTCCAGTACCCCCAAGACAGCTGAAGAAGAAAAATCGTCATCTGCTATCCAGTTTTCAAGATACCTTTCGTACTCATAGTCATTCCCTATTTCCATATTAAATTGCATTTTAATCAGGCAAAAATATAATTCCATATTGCTTTACTCATTTCTAAATTATTTATTTAATATAAAATCGACGTAATTTTCTTTTTCAAATTGCATGGTTGAAATATTTAAAACATGCAAACTACAATTCTCCACCTTAAACGACTTTTTTTGTTATTCCACTCAATATTTTTCACAATATGATATAAAAAATCCATAAACCAACTATAGATACGGTTATAAAACTCAACAGGACTTTCTCCATTTGGATATTTTTCCTCAGCTAGGTCATTTTTCATACCAGCTAAATCACCATTATTCATCTCCCGAAGACTTGCTTCTTTTATAATTGGAATTTCAAGTTTTTCAGCATCCTCATAAATGATTTGATTTTATACAACTATATACTATTTTTTTATTTGATATTGCACTTATAGGTTTCACCACAATATAGTGCAAATAAAAAGCCATGTTTCCCTTAAATTGTCGCAAAACATTATGAAGATTTTTCAATCCTGCAGAAAAATTAACTGTTCCAATCAAATCTGTAGATTTGGTAATGATGGTAAAGAATATATACATCACCATTTTCCTTAACACCGATGTTTAATAAGCTTCTATTTTTATATATTATGTTTTCTGTAGAATTTTTCGTTACTATAATATTCTTGTCGCCTCAAAACCTCTTCACAATTACTCTAACATACAAAACAGAAACTTTAGAAATATCTATTTTTTTGGAAAAGATATTCTTGGCTTTGATTAACGAAATGCAATACACACATTTCATAATACATATTTAAATCTGGATAAGGTAAACGACAAATAGTCATTTTTACTTAAATTGGAAATAGAAGTGGTAAATATAGAACTACCATTTCTGATGAAAGTGTAAACATAGATTTAAAAAAATACCTCTAGCTTCAACAATCAGTCCTGTTGTTCTGAATCCAGAACTCTTTATGTTTATAATAATTGTGATAAATTTAACCCCTATAAAAAACAAGAACATTTTTATAGTTTTTATGTCTCCTATAATAGATATAAACAAACACTGATCACTGAAAGCTCTTATTTAATTACTAATGCTGAAATTACCCCTATTAATGATATTATCCCTAAATTTAACGGTTTAACATGTCTTAGAACTGATGTTAGGATAAAATCCACTCATTCAATCTATTATATAAGCTGATTTTGCTCATATTCCTAAAGTATGGAGTATTTGAATATAAAATTATCCACAAAAAAGAAAACATAACATTAATATGTTTTCTTTCATTTAAGCAGCTTCTTTTACTTCTATCACGGTTTTCTTTTTATAACTTCCGCATTTTTTACATACTCTATGTGGTTTAATCATTTCTCCACAAGTTGAACATTTTGTAAGAGTTGGTGCACATATAGCCTTATGTGCTTGCCTAGTTCTTTTTCTTGTCTTTGATACTTTACGAAATGGTACCGCAAACATTTGAATATCTAATTTTAACATTTTATCACTCCTTTTTATCAAAGTTTTTTAATAAATCACTAAATGGATTACTAGAGGAAATAATTTCTTCATCACTAATTAATTTCCATCCATCCCCATGAAATTTACTGAGATCCTGAACCTTAGTAAATCTTAAGGGAATCTCTAGTACAATATTTTCCCACAAAAATTCGAATAAATCAAGTTTATTTTCGTCATTTCTATAACTTTCTTCTAAAATATCGTCATATTCAATAGAAAAGGGATAGGAAACCTCTTCTAATGAAATAGAATCAGATATTATCATATTACCTGTTATTTCTAATATGGCATGTACTATATTATCACTATCATAATAAAGTTTACCATCTATATGCAGATGATTAATATTGTGAATCTCACTATCTTTATAATATTCAATTGGAAGTATAATATCACTATTTATGATATAATCACCATCAAAATCTAAATCAATTAACATATAATCACCACTTAAAGTATACTATAAGAATAGTTTAATAACAAATAAAAGGAATTTATTTATTGTCAACCACTACTCTAATTCCATATTCGGATCTATTAGTGCCTCATGAATTCTTTCTTCTTCATTGTCTATATCTAGTGTTTCAATTCTATCTACACGACACTTTTCAGAGATTAATATAGCCTCTATCTTGCTGGCTGCATTTTCTATTTCATCATTTACAACTACGTAGTTATAATCATTAACTGCATTAATTTCTTCATAGGCACGTTTGAACCTTTGATCTATTTTTTCCTTTGTCTCTGTTTCTCTTCCTTCTAATCTTTTTCTAAGTTCTAACATACTAGGGGGCATAACAAAAATAAACAGGGTATCTGGAAGAATTTTTTTGATCTTTAATGCCCCAATAATTTCAATTTCCAAAACTACATCTTCTCCGTTATTGAGATGTTGTTCAATATATTGTTTTGGAGTTCCGTAGTAGTTATCAGAGTATTGTGCATATTCTAAAAATTGATCATCCTGAATTTTTTTCTCAAATTCATCTTTGGATAAGAAATAATAATCCTGCCCATCTATTTCATATTCTCTCTTTTCTCTACTTGTGCATGAAATAGAAAGCCATAAATTGGCCCTTCTCCTTAAGAGTTCTTTGATAATAGAGCCTTTTCCACAACCAGATGGACCTGACACTACAAATAATATTCCTCGTTTTTTTGTTTTAATCATATTTTTTCCTTCTTTCTTAAATGATTTTTATATTCATATTGTAATAGATTTTGTTGCTTTCCTAAACTATATATATTGGTGGTCCTAAATTCCAAATCTAGCATTTTAGAATATTTCTTTTTAAATTTAGCAAGAAGTGGAATTTTGATTTCCTTTTTAATGTGATTTAAATACTGTCTTCCATGCAAATTAAATCCTAAAATTCGAATATATTCTATTTGTTTCATGTCTTTTGCCTCTTCCTTGGTAAAACCAACTAGGATATGTAAAAGCATTCTAGAAATCTTATTATAAGTATACCGTTTTGTTTTTATTTTATCTATCAATTCTTCATAGGAAAAGCACTCATGAATTATTTTTTTTAATTTTCGGTCAATTCCCTCATCGACGGTTTGATACCGACTTAAATTCTCGTCTGTAATAATTTTGTATTTTAATAAGTCAAAATAATCATCTTTAAAATGAAGGTTATTTAAATATGGAATTACAAATTTGGGAACCGACTCTATAATATTTTCGTTATTTTTTAATGCCTCTCGAACGGCGGTGGCACTACAAATTTTAGTTGTAGTTTGACCATGATAGTTGCTTGTCCTTTTAATACAAATAGGCTGAATTAAAAAGTTATTTTCTACAATTGTTTTAATATAACTTACACCTAATAAATCATTTGGAGTGTTCACTTTTTTTCCAGTTAAATCATATACTGCTTTTGATAAAGCAGTAGGATAATTCTCTCCTAATTTAGAATATATTTTTACTAATTGGTTGAATTCTGTATTTTCAATTTGGCACTTAGCAATGGTTGTTAAATGATCAATACTATTGGTTTCACTACCAAAGACAAATTTGTCTACTTTTAGAAATTCTAAAATAGAAAGAGCACCATAACTAAAGAAATCTGCAGATTGGGTTGAAAATACAAAAGGGAGTTCTACTACTAAATCAATTCCCGCTTTTAACGCAATTTCAGATTTTTTCCATTTATCAATAATAGATGGTTCTCCACGTTGAGTATAATTACCGCTTAATACTAAAACAATTTCTTCTTCCGGATATTCTTCTTTAATTTGATTTAAATGATACATATGTCCGTTATGAAATGGATTATATTCTGCTATAATACCAATTGCCATTTTATCACCTCTTATTAGTAGTTATCATTTTAACATATTTTTTAGGGAAAGAAAATCCTTTATTGATAAATTTGGTGATGAGATAAGGAGTGTATACCCAAAATAGATAAAAGAAAGGCTAACTATTAAAAGTCCATAGTTTTCTAAAAAAATAAAATTGGGAAATGACATCCCAATTCTCTTTCTAGATTTAAATGCTCCAATATATAAGAATCTCCCTATTTCTTTTATTTTATCATGGAAAAATTTTTAATTTACAGACTCAATATATTTATTGGTATAACAACGAATGTATTAAGTAGGTCTTAAATACCTCTTGATTCATCTTTTTATTTAGTAGGGAATTGTTGGACACTAATATTCAACTGTTTTTATATAATTAATGTCCGGATGAACAATTTATACTTAAACCATGATTATGGCAGTTTTTCCAATTTGGATCTTTTCCAGAGCCATCTGAACATGAAGTACATTTAGCAGGATAAGAGGCTGTAGAACTATTTCCAGCTGCATCTTTACATGCAAATGCAGGATTTTTTACACCTGTAGCATCCCATATAGCTGTCGTTTGCATCCAAGGTTCCCCTGTACCCTCATCTATCTCTATCCCTGTTACCCATCCTGGTGTTGTACTATATTTTACTAGTTTTTTTACTCCCGACAAGGAATCACTACAATTTACACTATGAGATCCATTTCCCCCTATATTAAAGCCATCAATTGTAGGTGCTACCTTATCAATTTTAATAGATACAGATGAAATTTCAGATGTAGAATTTGCCCTGTTTACTATTTGAAATCCTATATTATTATTTTGATCATCATAGTAATAATTTGTTTTGCGATAATTATTCGTAAAATTTGCATTTACTCCTGGTCCAGGATAGATAACCTCATCTAAATAATCCCATAATCCTAAACTGTTTTGCCTATATCTTTTAATCGCCTTTATCCCAGAAATTGATGGATCGTAATATTGTCCCATTCTATATCCATTATTTCCACTATTTTCATACTGTTTTTGATTAAACCATTGACCATTGTGAAGACTAGTTATTCCATTTCCATTACAATTTGGATTTCCTGCACAATCTGGTTTCCATCTTGGTACTCCTTTATCTATATATACATTAATGTCGCCACAATTTGTTTCATTCCCTGCATTATCAACAACTATCCCGGGGGAGGCTTTTTCGGCACTGGTATCGATTATTTTCATGACATTTTCTACTACACATCCACTAATATTATCTGAGCAAGATCCTGTGATATTCCTATTATTATTAGTCCATTCAACATATCCATTTGCATCAACTGCATCTGGTCCTGCAGCAACGGATGTACAGGTTGGTTTTTCTGTATCCTTTTTTACTTCAGTAGTTTTACATACTGTCTCATTTCCTGCTCTATCGGATACCTTATAGGTTAAATATGATACCCCATTTTTTTGAATTTTCCATTCCCCTACTTCCTTGTTTTCTACATTTTCTGTCGCTCCTGTTGTTGTTAATAGTACTTTGCTTGCACATCCACTTACATTCTTCTTATTTCCTTTTTCATCTAAATCTGTACATTCTGCTTTAGTCTCTACATTACTTATATACCAATTGTTTTTGCCATTAGTTCCTTTAAGGATTGTTTCACATTGTGGGGCAATTGTATCTACTATTAGTGTTCCTGATTTTGCTGTCTTTTGGTTATTGTAGATATCTACTACCTTTACTTGTATCCTATACTGTCCATCCGGATATTCCTCTGGTCGAATAGTGATTTTTGTTTCTACTTGCGTCTGGTTTCCTATTTCTTTATATTCTAGTTCTCTTAATTCTTTTCCACCCTTATACAATGTAATAATATATCCCGCTATCGTATCTGGATCTTCAATTAGCACTTTTACCACTTTATTACTTTTTGCATTTGTATATACAGTTCGATTCGTAAAGTTTTGATTTCCTATATAGAAGGTCACTTTTCCATTATCATTACTCTGTGGTTTATATTTTGTTCTTTCTCCCTCTTTCGTTAATAATTCCCCATCATATGCATATTTTCCTGTCCCCATTTTCGTTACATATGCATAACTTTTCTCCTTATCATATTCATCCTTTTTATAATCTACTATTTTTTCTATGTAGTTTTTCTCCTGTAGCTCTTTTAAGGATATTTCCTTACTTGTAAATGTCTTAGTTGGTAGTTTACTTTTATTGTCTGTAAAATACATTTGTGCCCCTGATACAAATAGTTTTGCTTGAGCTATATTATGCCTTTCGTGAGATGATTTAATGATTTTTGTTACTCCTACTACTCCTATTGTTCCTATGATTCCTAATATTACTACTACTGCTAGCAACTCTACCATCGTAAATCCTTTTTTCTTCATACTGTAATCTCCTATTCTATAAAGCTATTTTAACATATATCTTCCTGTTTTTCAATATTGTGAAAAAATCTATGTTTACCAATACAGTCAATATCACAAACTGAATCCTATTCCAAACTTCGTTATCAATGACAACCTAAGTTCCTCAAATTTATTAAGACTTAAAAAATTATATGAAATGGAACGTCCTTTCTGTGGTAATTCGCCCTTTCCTATTAAAATTCTTGATAGTTCTTGAGTTCATTGTTGTAAAACCACATTTAATCTACTTCCATTTTTTTGTTGTACTTCATCATATACACTCCTTAATATATTAAAAAAATAGGGGCTACCCTATTTTTAGTCTATAATCTCTATTTTCATTAAATTTGTTGTTCTATTTTCATCGGTATTAGGAAAACCTCCTGTTACCACTACTTTATCGCCCTGATTTAGTGTAATAAATTCTTTTGCCCTCTCTACACTTAGTTCCAATACCTCATCAGTAGAATTACATACTCTTAAATCAATTGGATAAACTCCCCAATTAAGAGCTAATCTACGTCCCGTTTTTTCATCCGGACAAAGTGCTAAAATTGGTGCCTTTGGTTTTAAGTTACTAATAATTCTTGCTGTTGTACCACTAATGGTCGCTGCACAAATTAATTTAGCATTTAAACGATTTGCACTCGCTACTACATTTTCGGCAATTGAAGTTGGAATATCTTCAACAAATTTGATATTTGAGGTATAGTCAAACTCAGCATATTTTTCTGCGACTTCGCAAATATCTGCCATTGCTTTTACCGTTTCTATTGGATGTTTTCCAATAGTAGTTTCCCCACTTAACATAACAGCATCTGTACCATCCAATACAGCATTCGCAATATCTGATGTTTCTGCTCTTTTAGGACGGCTATTTTCCATCATCGTTTCAAGCATTTCAGTCGCTGTAATAACAACTTTACCCATTTCACGGCAAATTTTTATCATATTCTTTTGAGCATGAGGTACTTCTTCGCTTGGTATCTCAGCACCTAAATCTCCACGACCAATCATTACTCCATCTGAGACTTCTAAAATTTCTCTTAGATTATCAATTCCAAGTTGACTCTCAATTTTACAAATAATTTTTAAGTCTTCGCGATGATGTTGTTTAATAATTTCCTTTACTTCTAGGACATCCTCTTTACTAGAGACAAAAGAAATAGCTAAAAATTCTCCTCCATGTTCACAGGCATATTTAATATCTTCTCTATCTAAATCACTAACATAGGGGATATTTAATTTAATTCCAGGAACACTCATACTTTTTCGATTTCCTAAAATTCCACCATAAATAATTTTACAAGTTACACCATCTGATTCTATACTTATTACTTCTAATTTCATTTTAGCATTTTCAAGCAAAATAATATCTCCAACACGTAAAGAATCAAGTGCTTCAGGATGATTTACACTAAATCTTTCCTGATTACCGACCACATTTTCCTTTACAATGCGAATCGTTTGACCAGGGATTAATTCCACACTATCATTTTCAAAAACTCCATTACGAAATTCAGGACCTTTTGTATCCCATAAAATGGCAACAGACTGTCCTGTTCTTTTTCTAACTTCACGAACAGAATCAGTAGCTTTTTTTCTCTCCTCTAAAGTAGCATGAGTAAAATTAATTCTAGCAACATTCATTCCTGCTATTACCATTTGCTCCATTACATCCACATCATTACTAGATGGACCAATGCTACAAACTATTTTTGTTTTTTTCATAGACTTCTCATCTCTCCTTTTAATATCAACCTCTACATATTAGCATAGTTATTCATAAAAATCAATCGTTTTTACTACTTTTGACACTTATTACAATAGTAAGTTCCTCTACCATTTATCTTTATTTTCTGAACCGAATTATTACAATTTGGGCAAACTCCATTTTTCTTACCATGAATCAATAATTCATTTTGGAAGAGTCCATGCACGCCCTCACTAGATGTAAAACTTTTAATCGTAGTACCTCCCAATTTTATGGCTTTTTCTAACACTATATTAGTATTTTTTATAATTTTTTTACATTCAAATTTTGTAACTCGATTGGATTCCCTTAATGGAGAAATCCCACTCATAAATAATATTTCATCATCATATATGTTTCCAATTCCTGCGATAATACTTTGATCTAGTAAACTTGTTTTAATTGGAATTTTTTTGTTTTGTAATTTATGATATAAATAGTTTTCATCTAAATTATAATCATTATATTCATATCCCATATTTTTTAGGGGCTCTTCTTTCAAATAATTTTCTTTAGATAATAGGTGCATTTTACCAAATTTTCTAACATCATGAAATCTCATTTGAGTAAAATCATCAAAAGTGAAGATTACATGCTCATGCCTTTTTATTTCATCATTTTGATTTCTAAAAAAGAATTTCCCTTCCATTCGCAAATGGATTGCCAAGATATTTTTGGTTAAGTGAATAAGAATCCATTTCCCTCTCGTATCAATTTTTTCTATAATTTGGTTTTTAATTTTATCCTTAAATTTTTCTACGGATGGATTTACAATTATATTATTCCAGAAAACTTCTGTTTTTATTATCTTTTTCCCTATAATTTTACTTTTTAATGCCCCTACTACAGTTAATACCTCTGGTTTTTCTGGCATCTTATCACTCCCTATTTAGCCTCATACCAATTTTTTCCGTACTCTATTTCCGCCTTTAGCGGAACATTTAATTGATAAGTATTTTCCATAATATCTTTCACAATTTTCTTCACCTGTTCCAATTCTTCATCAACTACATTAAACACCAATTCATCATGTACTTGTATTATCATCTTACTTTTTAATCCTAATTCACTGAATTTATCATATATTTCTATCATTGCTTTCTTTAAAATATCAGCAGCAGTTCCTTGAATTGGAGTATTTAGTGCTATTCGCTCCCCACCACTTCTAATTAAGTAACTTTTGCTTTTCAATTCGTCTATTATTCTCTTTCTATTCATCAATGTTTTTACATACCCTAATTCATAAGCCTGCTTTTTTTCTTGTTCCATATACTCTGTAATTCCTGGATAGGTATTTAAATAATTGTTAATAAATTGTTTTGCGGTCTTAATATCAATTCCCAAATCTTCTGAAAGCCCAAAACTACTGATTCCATATAAGATTCCAAAATTTACAGCTTTCGCAGTTCTTCGCATCTCTTTTGTTACTTCATCTAATTCTACATGATAAATATCACTTGCCGTTTTCGTATGAATATCAATTCCTTTCTTAAAAGCATCAATCAAATTGGTGGCATTTGACATGGAAGCAAAAATTCTAAGCTCTACTTGTGAATAATCACTAGATAAGATAACAGAATTATCATCTGGAATAAAGGCACTTCTAATTAACTTAGAATATTCTTCACTTGCTGGAATATTTTGTAAATTAGGACAAATGCTAGATAGTCTTCCTGTTCTGGTCAATGTTTGAGTAAATACTGTATGGATTCTTCCATCCTCTCTAATCTCATTTTTCAAACCAACTGCATAGTTGGTATATAGTTTGGATACTGTTCTATAATCCAGGATTTTAGAAACAATGGGATGAGAGTCTATAATTTTATCTAAAATATCTTTACTAGTCGAATATTTATTATTTTTTATACGCTTTGGATATTTTATTTCTAGTTTTTCAAATAAAATATCACTTAATTGCTTTGGTGACATAATATTAAACTCACATCCCGCATCTTGATAAATCGCTTCTGTTAATTGATCCATATCATTTTTTAATTTGGTAGATATTTCATCTAAATATGTCCCATCTACCTTTACTCCTGTTAATTCCATATCTGCCAAAACAGAAGACAAGGGCATTTCGATATTTTCAAATAAAGAAAGCTCCTCTTCTTTTTCTAATTCTTCTAAAATATAATCCTTTACCTCATAAATAAATTTTGCCTTTTCCATAGCTCTTTTAGCAGAAATTTCCTTTTCTACTTCTATTTTTTTCTTATCTGTTCCATAAGTAGTTTCATATAATTCTATATCATATTTAAATTTTCGAGCTAGATAGGCAATATCATCTTTTACTGTATAGTTTAAAAGATAAGCTGCAATCATAAGATCAAATGTAGTATTTTTCACCTTAATATTGTGATGATTCAAACAAAATATTGATTTTTTTAAATCATATGTAAATTTATTTTGAATACTACAAAATATATTTTTATAATATTCCAATTCATCAGGATAAATATAGTAGGCAGCTTCTCCATCGTATAGGCCAATTCCAATAATCTGACTTTTACTATAATTGGTATTATCTACCTCAATATAATAAGAAAATTCTTTTTTTATATTAAAATTTCTAATATCCTTTATAATTAAATCTCTTTTTTCTATTTTTTTCATTTCCCTTTTTGATGATTCAATTACTACTGGATTTATGACACTGTCTATTTTTTTTAATAAAGAGTTAAATTCGAATTCCTTTAATAAATTTACATATTGATCCTTATTCATTCCTTGATACTTTAAATCCTCTAGGGAGAAATCTAGTTGGACCTCACGATAAATAGTCGCTAAATCATAACTCATATAAGCATTTTCTCGGTCATTTTCTAGTTTTTCTTTTGTTTTACCTGTTATATTATCAATATTTTGATATAGATTGTCTAATGTTTCATATTGACTCAACAAATTAATTGCTGTTTTTTCTCCTATTCCTTTCACTCCAGGAATGTTATCACTAGCATCACCCATTAATGATTTCAAATCGATCATATGAATAGGATCTACTTTATATTGTTTTTTAAATTCTTTCTTATCCATTCTAATAAAACTATTGGATTTTAATAATTTTACATCGACTTCATCACTAATTAATTGTAATAAATCTTTATCACTACTAATAATAGTTGCGATAAATTGGTCTTCCTCATCTACTATTTTACTAACCGTTCCAATAATATCATCCGCTTCATAGTTTTCTATCTCATAATGATAGATTCCCATAGCATCTAATATCTCTTTGGCCCTTGGAAATTGTAATCTTAAATCATCAGGCATCTCTATACGACCAGCTTTATATGAAGAGTATTGATCATGTCTAAATGTTTTTCCTTTATCAAAAGCTACCAAAATATAGTTTGGTTTTTCCTCATGAATAATTTTATTCATCATATTTAAAAAACCATATAGTGCGTTTGTTGGAAATCCTTTAGAATTTCTCATGATAACTCCCTGATAAGCAGTAGCATAATAACTTCTAAATAATAAATTATTTCCGTCAACTAGTATTACTTTTTTCATTTTTATCACCTAGTATTTATTATATCATACATATAAACTATCGTGTGAATTTTATTGATATGGATGAATTATTATTTCGTAGATCTGAATTGTTATCTAATTCGCTAACTCTATTAGAAATTAAAAAGGTACAAAGAATAGCAACTATATAAACTAATGCGATCCCTATTCCCTTCTTCACTATTTTTTTCATATTCTCTCTCCTTTCTTTGATAAGTTTATTTTATATCATACAATTGTTCGTGTCAATGCTTTTTTAAAACGTTTGTTTGACATTTTACATATATAATGATAAACTAATATTAATTGAGGAGGAATATTATGGAAAGGTTGACAAGTCGACAAAAAGATATATTACAGGTGTTAAAAAAACTAAGTGCTAAAAACGGATATCCCCCTACTGTCAGAGAAATTGGAAAAGAGGCTGATTTACATTCTCCTGCTACTATACACTTTCACTTAAAAAAATTAGAAGAAAAGGGTTATATAAAAAAGGATAATAGCAAAAATAGAACCATTGAAATTTTAGTTCCTAATGAGTATTTAGAAAAAGACGATAATATTATTGAAGTCCCTTTACTTGGAAAAGTTACTGCTGGTACTCCTATTGAGGCTATTGAAACTCCTAATGAATATTTTCCCCTACCCGCTAATATCGTTAGTGCAAAAGACGAAGTTTTTACATTAACAGTAAGTGGTGACTCTATGATTAATGTTGGAATTTATGATGGAGATATCTTAGTTGTAGAAAAATGCTCTACAGCAAAAAATGGAGATACTGTTGTCGCCATGAATGCAGATAATGAGGCCACTGTAAAAACATTTTATAAAGAAGATGGATATATTAGACTGCAACCTGAAAATGATACTATGGATCCTATCATTTTACATGAGGTTACTATTTTAGGAAAAGCGGTTGGTCTATATCGAAAATTTTAACAAATAAAAAAGTACTGATTTTTTAGTCAGTGCTTTTTGTATATTTAGTTATAAAATTTTCTTTATACTCTAATATAGCATCATCCTTGATTGCCTGCCTTAATTCTTCTGTTAGTCGAATCAGGAATCTAATGTTATGAATTGATAGTAAAGTAGAACCTAACATCTCTTTGGTAGTAATCAAATGTCTAATATAGCTTCTGGTATAATTCTTACAGGTATAGCAATCGCATTCTGGATCAACGGGTATAAACGCTTCCTTAAATTTAGCATTGTTTAAATTAATTTTACCATAACTAGTAAATGCCTGTCCATGACGAGCTATTCTAGTAGGAAGAACACAATCGAATATATCAACGCCTCTAATTACACCCTCTATAATATCTAATGGTTCCCCTACTCCCATTAAATACCTTATTTTATCCTTTGGTAGATAAGGTATTGAATAATCGATTGCCTTATACATATCCTCTTTAGATTCTCCATCATTTGCAACCCCACCTATACTATATCCATCAAAGTCTATCTCTACTGTTTTTTCTGCAGAATATTTTCTTAAGTCTTCATAGGGGCCTCCTTGCACGATACCAAATAAAGACTGATTTTTATTTTTATGGGATTTTTTTCCTCTTTTTGCCCAACGAATTGTTCTTTCTACACTATTTTTTAGATATTCATAAGAAGCACTGGCAGGAGGGCATTCATCGAAACTCATTGCAATATCACTATCTAATTTATTTTGAATCGCTATTGACTTTTCTGGAGTTAAAAATAGTTTTTTCCCATCAATATGGCTTTTGAAATATACTCCTTCTTCTGTAATATCCTTTTCCTTGTTTTTAGCAAGAGAAAAAACCTGAAATCCCCCACTATCTGTTAAAATGGGGCCTTGATAATTCATAAACTTATGTAGACCACCAGCATGAGAAATAACATCCTCTCCAGGTCTCAGCCATAAATGATAGGTATTAGAAAGAATGATTCCAGCATTACATTCTTTTACTTGTTCCATGGTTATTCCTTTAATTGTTGCTCGTGTTCCAACTGGCATAAACATTGGGGTTTCATAACATCCATAATCTGTATGAATAATTCCTAGTCTTGCTTGTGTGCTTTTTTCTTTTTTTAATAATTGATATTTTAATTTCATTTTTGTCTCCTATTTAGTCCTCCCAAATGAAATAAGAGGGTATTTTTTCTTCCTATTTTATTTTGTTCGATAATGGATCTCATATCTTGATATCTTAATGGGATAATTTTATTTAATAAAAATTTAACTTCCCATGGCACCTCTATTTTATTTAACTGCTCTACTTTCTTAATCGCCATATTTACATCCATACTCTCAAAACTTGAAAATATTACTTCTGTTTTTTCTGGAAATTGATATACAAACTCTCGAAAAGAATCTAGAAAATATTCACTACTATTCTCTGTAGGTTTTAAAGATTGTTTAATATCATCTGTTAAATTATAAATATCTGGGGAATTTCCTGTTCCCATAATTAGGTCTTTAATATTTTCATTTAACCGTGCCATGGTAGAATTATCATAATCTGGAGATAATCTCAGTTTTGATCCTTTCTTTATATAACTAATATTAGTCTTATTTTTATCACTTTCCATTATTAGACCATAAAACATCCAGCGTTTCACTAATTCATCAAAGAGTTTGTCAACACTAATTGTCGGATCATAAGTACAGGCCACTTCAATTAAATTGGAAATTGTATTTTCTTGTAAATTCTTATTAATATTATTTTCTTCATAAATCAACTGAACGGCAATTTTTAGTTTATCAGATGATACCATTAGTTCATCTGGTTTTATAAAGCTTCTGGTTAATACTCCTACTGTATTATGATATTGTGCTGCTCTATAACTAGCCATAGATATATCAACTTGTTTACCAAGTTGTTCAGCGATCAACTCAGCATAAATTTCATAGTTATTAGCTCCATATTTATATAAATACCTTTGGCCATCTTTTTCAAACCAAGTCTTTTCTTTTCTGCCTCTAGTATAAGCCTCTATTTTAGTGTAGCCACCATCTATATAGATCATATTTATCTCCTCTTTTTTAGAATATGGTAAATTATTTGATTGTTAATGGTTTTATAATGTTTGTATATAATACTACAAAAAACTTAAAGGATCAATAAAATTGTGATTTATCCTTTTTTATGTTTATTTCCTTTTTTTAAGCATTTTAGAGTATTTATTAATTTTCTCACTATTCCTAGTATGTTTTAGCATGTTAGAAGAATTAGAACTATTTTCAAATTTCTGAAGTAATCTTTTTATTTCCTTATCTTTTGATGAAACTGGTATGGTACGAATACCACTCCTTGTTTTTTCATATTCCATCTTCCAAATTTCAATCGGACTTAACATAAAATCCCCCCTTACTTTATTAACATTGCATCTCCAAAGGAAAAGAACCGATAGTGTTGTTTAACTGCTATTTCATATGCGTGTAAAATATAATCTTTTCCAGCTAGGGCAGAAACTAACATAATCAACGTAGATTTTGGTAAATGAAAATTCGTAATTAAAGAATCAACTGCCTTAAACTGATACCCTGGATAAATAAAGATATCTGTAAATCCACTGCACTCTCTAAATTGGTTATATTTCATCATAATAGATTCTAATGTTCTAGCACTAGTGGTCCCAACACAGATGATCTTTTTATGTTTTCTTTTTGTTTCTTCTAAAATTCTGGCTGTTTTCTTACTCATATGATAATATTCACTATGCATTTTGTGATCCTGAATGTGGGACACATTAACTGGTCTAAAGGTTCCTATGCCGACATGAAGTGTAATAAAACAGATATTTATTTTCTTATTTTGGATTTTGTCTAATAATTCTTCTGTAAAGTGAAGACCAGCGGTAGGAGCAGCAGCACTTCCCACCTCTTTTGCGTAAATCGTTTGATATCTAGACTGATCCTCTAACTTTTCATGAATATAAGGCGGAAGCGGCATTGTTCCTAATTTTTCTAATATCTCATATAAAATTCCTTCGTATAATAAAGTAAAAATACGAATTCCCTCTTCTTTTTCTTCTATACATTTTGCCTTTAATAGCCCATCTCCAAAAGAAACTATTGTTCCTTTTTTTATTCTTCTAGCAGGTTTTACTAAACATTCCCAATTATTATCTTGTATATTTTTTAAAAATAGTACTTCGATCACTGCTTTTGTATCTTCTTTTTCCCCTATTAATCTTGCGGGTAAAACTTTTGTATCGTTTAAAACTAAAGTATCTCCTGCCTCTAAATAGTTTATAATATTTGAGAAATGTTGGTGAGTAATTTTTCCAGTCTCTTTGTCTAAAACCAAAAGTTTCGATGAATCTCGCATTTCTAATGGGGTTTGAGCAATTAATTCTTCTGGTAAATAGTAGTCAAAATCTTCTGTTTTCATATCATATCCCTCTTTTAATGTATATTTCCTTATCTCTTAGCATCGCTTTAGCAATAAAATCTTTTAGTATTATACCATATTCTGCTAAACTTCTCAATCATAATAAAATACCTATTCTATTAGGTATGTAGTGTTACAATTGATGTGGCACCATGAGAGTATACAAAAAGCGATAGATACTTTAAAATGTTAATTGAACAAAC
>CAJTUT010000003.1 GCA_910579455.1 uncultured Bacilli bacterium | reverse complement strand
AAGATTTATAAAATTCTTTTACTAAAAGAGGATTAAATTCCATAAAACTATAATTGTTTTTCTCTAAGAACAATTTCAAATTCAAACCATAATGTCCAGTGGCTTCTAATCCGATGTGGACATTAGAATTATCATAGGGTTTCAATAAGTCTAAAAACTGTTGAAATCCTTTTTTGTTGTTATCAAAAGATAAATTTTCTACAATGACTTCACCTGTATCTTTACAGATGAAACAATCGTGTTTGTATTTAGATATATCTATTCCAACATATATCATATACATGCACCTCCTTGATTAGTTTTTAATGCCTGTATGTTTGCCACAAAAGCCTTCTATCTTGTAACCTCGCTGAACCTATAAAACGTCAATGCGTTAACTAACTAATCAACAATTAAAATAAAAAGTCTGTGGTAAGAGCCTTTCAAAACAGTCAAAGCTGTAGGAGAATAGAAACAAATCCACAGGCAAGAGTTATTATAACTCAAAAAATATAAATAGAAAGGATCAATCAAATAGATTAATAATTTCTATAAGATTGATTATACGAGGAGAATAATATGAAAAAGGTACTATTTGTATGTCATGGAAATATTTGTCGTTCAGTTATGGCTGAATATATTTTTAAAAGTCTAGATCAACATAATGATTTTTACGTAGAGTCTAAGGCTACTACTAGAGATGATATTGGTTCCGATATTTATCCTCCTGTTAAGGAGGTTTTGAGAAAAAATAATATTTACTATGATAAGCATAGGGCACGTCAAGTTACCTTTGATGATTATTATATGTTTGACTTCATTATTTGTATGGATCAGGAGAATTTAGATGATTTAGAGTATCTATTACCGAGTAATGATAAAACAAGGTTACTAGACAGAAAGGGAATACAAGATCCATGGTATACGAGAGATTTTCATTCTTGCTATCAACAGATCTATGATTCTTGTATTCATTTAATGAGTCATTTATTAAAGGAAAAGTGATTGATAATTATTTTTTAAACTATATATTATAAGATGAAGATAAAAAAGGAAAATATTGATTTTTTCTTATTTTTATGGTATAATCTAGATGATTTTTTGTTTAGGGGGATTATCAATGAGACATAAATATCAATCAAAGAGACTAGTAGCACTTTTAACAGCTTTATCTATTTCGTTAGGATTATCAGGGTGTTCCTCTTTAGATAAAAGTTCTATGAGGGATGTTTCTATAAAAAAAGAGGATTTACAAACATCGTCTCCATTGCCAACATTAAGTCCAGAGGCGTTAGAGGCTTTAGAGCTGCAAAAATTAGTAGATGATTATTTAGGCTATTTTTCTTCTATTCAAGTATCTTATCCTAATGAAGATCTATATCCATCAGAAAAGAAGATAGATAAAATTCTTTCTAAAGATGAAACTTACTGTGAATATGAACATCAAGATACTATGACAGTAGATCAATTATTCCATATGATTAAGAAAAACTCTATCCAATATGCTAAAAATCATCCTAAATTTAGGACTCCATTTGTAAATTCACAATTACGATTACAGGATGATCGCGAGTTTATGTCATCTATTTATTTTGAAGGGGCTCTAGAAAATACATTGGAAGAAATCAAAAAGGAATCTAGTAATGATTATTTGGAAGATATTTGTAGAATAAAAAATTTAAAGATAGTTTTTGGTGATTTGTACTCTTCGCCATTATCTTCTGTTTGTGGCGAATACGATCCTAAATGTAATCGAATTATTTTAGATCCTAAAGCTATTGAAGACATGCCTAAGAAATATGAGTGGAATGATGAAACAAAACTTTATCAAGATGTACTAAAACATGAGTTTTTTCATCTTAGATCGACTTCTTGTGAACATAGAGCAAAAAAAGGACAAAAATTTAAGGAGATATTAGGAGATGATTCTGTGACATCTATTAAAGAATCTTCGGCAGAATCTTTTATCTATGTTACGGATGAGTTCGGTTATCAAGATGTGAATAGTTATAACTTTGCATATTCTGAGGAGAGAGAAGATGAATCTTTAATATTATTACTGGGATTATTTCATGATAATAAAACGTATGATGATTATTATAATGCAATACTAGATTCCAATCCTGAGGCTTTCTATGACTTTTGTGGGGCAAAAACTAAGGAGGAAAGGCATAACTTATATAAAATATTAGCGGCTATAGATGGAAAAAATTGTAGAAATGATATCGCTTTTAAAGCAAAAAAATCTGATGAGATTTCTCAAGGAGATGCTGAAAAAAAGATTCGATATAATTATAAATTAGATATTTTTCATAAAGTAATTAATAATATGATTGATTATACTTCAACTCATCCAGATTTTACTATCGATAAAAATTTAGAGATATTTAGTATAATAGAAAATTGTATTTTAGATAATAACTATTATTTGAATCAAAAAAATTCATATGATCAGTCTTTCATTTTAGATATATATCAATCAGAAATCAAATATTTAGATTTTTTGGCCGAGTATTATTTTAAAGGAGAGGGAAAAGACCACAGCTTTATTCAGGTATATTATCAAAAGGATTGTTATGATTATGATGAAGATGCTATTACCCATGAGGATGAGTGGTGGATGAGTGAGTTTCCATTGCTAAAACCTATTGTGTTTGCTCATGATTATACTACAGATAACCATCAAGATTTTTTAGAAAAAAATAAGAAGCTTATTAAGCAGAATGGTCAAAATCATTAGGACATTCTATTTATCAAGAATAAAAATACATTTAATAAATTTAAAATTAATTACATATATTTCTTTAGGTGATAAACTTGAAAAAATATATGTTTTTTTTACTTGCACTTTCTTTTTTAATACTTCCAATTCCTTGTTTTTCTGAGAGTTTGGATTCTTCTAAATCTAGTATTGTTATGGATATAGATAGTGGAAGGATTTTATATAGTAATAATAAGGATGATACAAGATTAATTGCTTCAATTACTAAGATTATGACATCTGTAATAGCGATTGAAAATGCAAAGCTGAATACTACATATACTGCTAAAGAAGAGATATTAAAGATGTATGGAACCAGCATTTACTTAGAATATAATGAAAAGATGAGTTTGAAAAATTTATTATATGGATTGATGCTTAGAAGTGGGAATGATGCAGCTGTTGTAATTGCTAATAATGTTTGTAAAGATGAAAAGGAATTTGTAAAACTAATGAATCAAAAGGCTCAACAACTTGGAATGAAGAATACTAGCTTTTCTAATAGTCATGGTCTTGATGAAGAAACAAAGAACTATTCCTCGGCTTATGATATGGCTCTTCTTTCTAGTTATGCTTATAAGAATCATTCTATATATCGAAAAATAACAAAAACGAAACGGTATGAAGTGAGTACTAAGAATAAAAGTTATTTATGGTATAATCGAAATAAGCTTTTAGGCGATTATGAGTATTGTACAGGGGGGAAAAATGGATATACTCCTAGTGCAGGAAGAACTTTGGTAACTACATCAGAAAAAGATAATCTAAGATTAACTGTTGTGACTTTAGATGATCCTAATGAGTATATAACTCATAAAAATTTGTATGAATATATTTATAGTCAATATCATAATTATAAAATTATCGATAAAAATAATTTTTCTATTGATCAAACCTTTTTTCAGGATCCCTTATATTTAAAAAAGTCTTTTTCATATCCTTTAAGTGAAGAGGAATTAGATGAAGTTAAGACAGTAATGAAAATTACTAAGACAAAGGGATATAAAAAGAATGAAAAGGTAGGAAAAATTGAAATATATTTAAAGAATAAAAAAATAGGAACTGTTCATATATATGCAAAAAAGAATAGTTAATTGGGACTATTCTTTTTAGTAAGTCTGAAAAAGTTGATGCTAGGTCTTGCAAATAATCTAAATCCTAGATCTGGAGACCCGATTCCGCTGGATATATAAATTTCAGTATTCTTTTTTTCATAATATTCTTCTTTATATTTTTTTGATCCTTCTTGAGGAATCATTCCGCCTATTAAGGGAATTCTTATTTGACCATTTAAAGAATTTCCAGCAAGAATTAAATCATTTTGATAATTATTTAGAATGGTATCTAGATCATCTGTTTCACTCATAATGCTAATTGTATAGATATTTGAATTGTGATTTTCTTCTTTAAAATATCTGTAAGCTTCTTCTATTTTTCTTTCCTTTTTTATGAGGCTTGATAGTCCTATCATTAAAATCGGGTTATTGTCATTATTATATATTAAATCATAGTCATTATTTAGAATTTGAAAGTTACTTTGTGACATGATAGTATTAAATGCCGCTTTATCTGTTTTTCCGCTGTTTGAGTATTTCCCAATAGTAGTATCTAGTTTTTTAAGTTCTTTCGTTAATTGCTCTTGTTCTTTGGTACTTATTTTATACCTTGGATCAATTAAATTTCCTGTAAATACAATAAGATCTGGCTTCCTAATATTGATTATTTTTACTAATTTTTTTACTTCCTCCATAGAAATACTAGAGCCATAATATAAATCAGAAAAATGTACTAATTTAATTCCATTAAAACTATTTGGAATTTTTTCATTTTTTATTCTTTCCTCCTTAACGATTAATCCAGTCGTAGAACAATATTTCGTGTATAGAAATATTATGGTAAATAGTAAAATAATAAAAAAGATTAATTTCAAACAAAAACAAACGACTTTTTTACGATATTCTTGTTTTTGCTCTTCTTCTAACTGGGATTGGATTTCTTGGTTTTTTTCAGTTCTTGTTTTCATATGCTTCACCAAGTATATTGTATCATATATTTTTTAAAATCATTTTATTTTTTTTGAAAACGTGATATGATGGGATTAATAAAATAAAGGAGTTTTTATTATGTCCAAAAAAATAAGTAAAAAGAGAAAACAGAAGAGAGCTATTAAAAATGATGGTTTGCTTTTAGCTATGTTATTATCAACAGTTAGTATTTTGGCTGTTGCTTTAAAAGATTATAGTTTTTATCTAGGAGGTTTACAAATTACTTTTGCTGTATTTGTAATACCAATTATCCTCTTTGTTAGTAATTATATTACTAAAAAATATGGTTTTAAAACGTCATTGCAGTCTATTCTTGTTTCTTCTTTGATTATTGTTGCATTTATTATTTTAATTAAAGATTTGGTCAATCAGAAAATTATTTTAATAGAATTAGTAGGTCATTTTGTCAGCTACTTTGTTAGCTTATTTATTAACCTTTCTATTTATTATTATATTTTAATTAATTTTAGAGAAAATCAATTTTTGATCTATTTTGATTATATATTTTCTATTGTAATTCACCATATGCTTTATTTGTTATTTTTATATCATATGGTAATTACTGATCGTTTTTGGAACCACTATTTTGGAGCAATTGCTATACAGGGAATTCTTGCTATTGCCCTTGTAATGATAGATAAAAAAATAGAAAGAGGAATTAAGAAAGAAAAAGCTAGATAATTTGTATCTAGCTTTTTATAATAGAATAGAAATTAGAGTGAGAACGGTATTATGCATCATATGCATACAAATTGATGTGAATACAGTGTTGGTTTTACTATACATAATGGCAAAACCAATTCCTAAAGAAGAGTATGGGATAATATAGATCCATTGTAGAAGAGAAGTTGCCCCTGATACATGTAAATATCCAAAAAATATTCCAGATACTAAAATAAAGATAATATTATTTTTAAAGATATTTCTAAAGTTTTTTCGAAATAAGATTTCTTCATTGATAGGAGCTATTAAACCAGCGTTAAGAATCATAAATAATGGGGCAGCTTGAATCATTTTTTGCACTTGTTGTTCGTTATCGGCACCACCACCTTGAAAGATAATGGTAATCAAGATATTAGAAATCATCATTCCAGCAAGTCCTATTAACCAGTATTTAAAACCTATATCAATATTATTAGAAATATTATTTTTAAATATTCTAAATTCTTTTATTATATCTTTTCTAAATAAAAGAAAAAGTAATATTAGTATAACCAAGTTAGAGGTGAAACTTAATACTGTGACAAGACTAGGCGTTATTTTTTTGATATGAAAAATCCAAATGAATAATTTTTGAATATAGATACTCTCAAAAAATAAAAACAAAGAGATTATCAATTTAAAGATGTTTGTAAATAAATTTTCATATTTCATTATCATCACCAACAATATCATATCATAATCTAATGATAAAATATATATTTTTCATACTTAATATTGTTGGTGATAATAGACATTCAAAGGATGGGATTATGGAAAAGGGGGCAATTATGAAGGTTATTCTCAATTTGTTAATGTAAGAGAAGGAGTTTGACGTAAAAATAGAGTTAAGAATATTGATCCCAATATGAATCAAGACCTACTTTATCTTGCATTGGATGAACAAAAAAGGTTAAAGCGATATAGAGGCTTTAACGTTTATGATATTACAGAGAATTTTAAAGAGAAAAGAAAGATTATCTTCAAACATTGTGTAAAGAATGTTTAAAATAGGTTTGGAATTATGATAAACTTGTGTTATAATCTAAAAAGAAAGGAGGAGTGGAACTGATTTCCACTCCTTTATATGTGGGAGGTGTTTTGTGAAAGAAATTGTTGAATCGCTTATTAATTCTAAAATTGATCACTTAGGCATATATGTTAGTGATGCCTTTAGGTCCAAGGAGGAAGGAAAAACGATTTTTAATATTGAACTAGATAGTGAAGAGGTAATTAATTTAGATAAAATTACAGAAGCATCTAGTATTATTAATGAAATTATGGATGAAACGGAAGAAATTGAACAAGATTATGATGAGTTGGATATTTATTCAAAACAGAAAGGAGAGATGCTAAATGAACAGTAAGGAATTCTTAAGAGCTGTTGATAATATTGTAAAAGAAAAGGGAATCGATAGGGAAGTAGTTTTTGAGGCCATGGAACTTGCTCTTACCTCTGCTTATAAGAAAAATTTTAAGTCTAAGACAAATGTAAAAGTATTGATTAATAGAGATACTGGAGAAATCAAAGTATACTCTTATCTAACTGTAGTAGATGATGATAAAATGACTAAGGAAGAATACGAAGATTATTTATTCGAACATTATACGGAAGAGGATGAAGAAGAAGTTGAAACAGAACAGAGCATTAAAACAGATCATGAAGAGGAAGAGGAGAAAGAGAAACCATCTTTCTTTAACCCTGAAACAGAAATTAAGTTAAGTGATGCACGGGTAGAAAATAAATTATTGAATGTTGGAGATACTATTGATACAGAAGTAACTCCAAAGGATTTTGGACGAGTAGCAGCATCTACTGCTAAGCAGGTGATTGTGCAAAAGATGCGAGAGGCTGAAAGAAATAGCATTATGGAGGAATTCGGAGATAAGCAGGATGAACTTTTGATTGGTACCGTTGCTTTAGAGGATACAGATAATTATTTTATTGATTTAGGACGTACTAATGGAATTTTACCTAAAAAAGATATTATTCCAGGTGAAAAAATTGAAATGGGTAGTCAGCTTAAGGTTTACGTTACAAAAGTGGATAACAGTGGAAAAAACTTATTAATTTTACTTTCCAGAAGTCATTATGGGTTTGTAAAAAGATTATTTGAACTAGAAATTCCAGAATTATCTGATGGATCGGTTTTACTTTACAGTGTATCAAGAGATGCTGGAAAAAGGAGTAAAGTAGCCGTTTATTCAGAAAACTATAATATTGATCCAATTGGTGCTTGTATTGGAGAAAAAGGTAGCAGAATTGCTCGTATTATAGAAGAATTACATGGAGAAAAATTGGATATTGTAAAATATGATAAAGATCCAGCAGTTTTTATTGCCAATGCATTATCACCTGCTAAGGATTTAAAAGTTGCCATCACAGATCCTAAGAAAGGGGAAGCTATGGTAATTGCTGATTCTGATAATTTTTCTTTAGCTATTGGTAAAAGGGGACAAAATGCTCGTCTTGCTAGTAGATTGACACATTATCGTATTGATATTAAGTCTTTAGAACAAGCAAGGGAAGAGGGGATTAACTTTAGAGAGGAATAATCTTAAGTAAACAAATATATTAGCTTCCATTGCGAGATTTAACTTTTATTATATGAAGAATATAAGATAAGAATTTCTTAATCATTAGTATAGTTAGGAAGTAAGTTGTGAAAAATAGGAGGTAGAAATGAAAATTAGAAAGATACCTTTAAGAAGTTGTGTAGTAACAAAAGAAAGGCTTCCAAAACAAGAGTTACTTCGAATCGTTAGAACTCCACAAGGAGATATAGTTGTCGATTTAGGTGGAAAACTAAATGGTAGAGGTGCTTATATAAAAAAGGATTTGGAAGTATTGGAAAAGGCAAAAAAAAGTAAAATATTAGAAAGACGATTAGAGTGTGATATATCAACAGATATATATGATGAAATAAGAATAATTTGTGAAAAATAATAAAGTGAGGTGAATCATATGAACTTAAAAGATTATGCACAAGATGTAGAAAAAAGTATAGAAGAGATTAAATCTTTATGTGATAAAATTGGAATTCATTATCAGAATGAGGATTCTACTTTAAGTGAGGAAGACATTATTTTATTGGATAATGAAATTCAGGATCAAGAGGATTATATAGGGGATGATAATTTAGATGAAATAATCTCAGAAGAAGAAGTAGAGGAAAAAGCAGAGGCTTTAGCAGAACAGACTAATATTGATTTAGATAATCAAGACAATTTTCAAAAGCTAAAAAGTAGAAGTGTAAAAAAAGCAGAAGCCAAAACAAATTTTATAAAAGAAAGAAAGAAGATTTATAAGCACCGTCAAAAATTACAAAGTAATGAGTCCATACAAGATGATCATATTGTACTCTATAAAGAGAATATGACTTTATCACAGATAGCAGAGGTTTTATCTGTTCCTGCTGCGGAATTAGTCAAAAAAGCAATGGCTCTAGGAATTATGGCTTCCGTAAATCAAAGTGTTGATTTTGAAACAGCAGAAGTATTAGTAAGTGATTATAATAAAGCGTTAAAAAAAGAAGAAACTAAAGATATTTCTAACTTCGAGAATTATGAAATTGAGGAAAATGAAGAAGATTTGAAGGAAAGACCTCCAGTTGTTACCATTATGGGACATGTAGACCATGGTAAAACAACTCTGTTAGACACTATTAGAAAAACTAGTGTAGCAACAGGAGAGGCAGGGGGAATTACACAAGCAATTGGAGCTTATTCTGTTAGTTGTGATGGAAGAAAAATTACCTTTATTGATACTCCAGGGCATGAGGCGTTCACCTCTATGAGAGCACGAGGTGCTAGTATTACAGATGTCGTGATTATTATAGTTGCCGCAGATGATGGGATTATGCCACAAACGAAAGAGGCCATTGATCATGCAAAGGCTGCTAGGGTACCTATTATTGTAGCGATTAACAAGATTGATAAAGAGGATGCCAATCCAGATAGAATTATGACTGAATTAGTGGAAAATGGTCTTACCCCAGAAGAATGGGGAGGGGATACTATCGTTTGTAAAATATCCGCAAAAACTGGTTTAGGAATTGAGGACCTACTTTCTAATATCTTATTGGTTTCTGATATACAAGAGTTGAAGGCAAATCCAGCTCGCTATGCAACAGGTACAGTAATTGAGGCTAGAAAAGATAAACAAGTTGGTTCTGTTGCAACCTTATTAATTCAAAATGGAACATTAAGGATCGGAGACCCTATTGTAGTTGGCACTAATTATGGAAAGGTAAGAACACTAAAAAATGATTTAGGTCAGAATATTGTTGAGGCTTTGCCATCTACTCCAGTAGAGGTAACTGGAATTTCCGATGTAAGCCAGGCAGGAGATAAGTTTATGTCTTTTGAGACTGAAAAGCAGGCCAGAAGTATTGCTATTGAAAGACAAAATAGAGCAAAAGAGGCTGATACTAATAGAAGTGGTATGACTTTAGATGATCTATTCGGACAAATAAAAGAGGGTATTAAGGAAATTAGTGTTATTATAAAGGCAGATGTTCATGGAAGTAGTGAGGCTGTTAGAGGTTCTTTAGAAAAGATTGATATTGATGGAGTGAAAATTAATATTATTCGAAGTAGTGTTGGTGCGATTACGGAAAGTGATGTTGTCCTAGCTTCTGCCTCTCATGCCATTATTATTGGCTTTAATGTTAGGGCTAATAATAAAACTTTAGATATTGCCAAGCAGTATGGTGTAGAAATTAGAAATTATGATATTATTTATAAAGTAGTGGAGGATATAGAAGCAGCCATGAAGGGTATGCTGGATCCAGAATATGAAGAAAAAGTAGTTGGAACTTTAGAGATTAGGCAGATGTTTAAATTTTCTAAAGTAGGTTTTATAGCGGGATGCCATGTTTTAAGTGGAATTGTAAAAAATAATTCTCATGCTAGAATTATTAGAGATGGAGTAGTTGTTTATAGTGGAAAAGTAAACACCTTACAACATGAGAAGGATCAAGTAAAAGAAGTTAAAAAAGATATGGATTGCGGAGTTACATTAGCTAATTGTCAAGATTATAAAGAAAAGGATATTATTGAAGTTTATGAGCTAGTAGAGATTAAAAAGTAGTATATTAAAAAGGTATTTAATACCTTTTATTTTTTGTATTGGTTGGTATTACCTTTTTGATTTTAAACAAATTCGATACATCTTGTGTTGAAAAAGAGGGTGATTAAATATATCAACTTTTAATGTAAGAATTGTCTTTCGTTATGTTGTACATAATGATATATAGTCCTTATATTCTGAATTTTCTAATACATGAATTCCCTTTATCAAACTATTTTTCATATTTGGTTTAGAATATGGAATATCTTATTTTTATACGTTACGTTTAATATTTGAAATCTCTTCTTGAAATATGAAAATATGAGGGTGAAAATTATAATGTCTCAGCGTAGAGATTATGGTTATGTAATAGTTTTGTTCTATCTGTTGCAAATCTACGAATTGGGTTTCTTTATGGGATTAAATTTGTAATATATTATGTCTATTAAATGATAAGTTAATTATCAAAGCATTTTATTGCCATAATTTAATCTCTTTTAACTCTGTTATATATAAATTTTATTTATTTTTAAGTATTTTTTTGTTATACTCTTTATAGGAAAGGGTTGATTTTATGATGAATATAAAAATAGAAAGATTAAATCATCTTTTTATGGAAGAAATTAGTAGGATTTTGATGACTGAAATTAAAGATGAAGATATAAAATTTGTAACAGTCACAGGTGTTGATATTACAAATGATTTAAGTTTTGCTAAGGTTTATATAACAGTACTGGACCCAGAAAAAAAAGAGTCTACTTTAACTGCATTAAAGGGGGCTTCTCATTTTATTCGGGGAAAATTATCAGAAAGAATAGATATTAGGCATACTCCTGAACTTAAATTTTTATATGATGATTCAATTGCTTATGGGGAGCGTATAGAAGAGATTATAGGAAAAATGAATGAGAACCAAAATGATGATGAGTAATTTCTGTGGAATATAGAAATTACTTTCTTTTTTTATATTGCTATAGTATTATTTTTATTTTATACGAAATGGATAAATCTGGGTGTGGATAATATTCATTATATGGTTTTAATTGTTTGTAAATTAGTTGTTTTAATTAATTTTTTATCTTCATTTTTGTGTATAGTATGTATTATTGATTTCACCTTCGTTATTCCAAAGTGGTCTTTTAGTCGGTATTGGGAATTATTTATCATCAATTCTTACTTTATATCTTTTGTTTAAAAAATTAAGTACCTTTTTATGTTAGAAAACGGGAAGTTGAATACGAATTAGAGTTCTTAGTTGGCCAAAGAAATTAACAGAAAAGTGGAACTAGTTCACCTTTTAAATATGATGGCTATTATAAATAGTATACTAACTAGTTATTTGTCTAATTATAAAATTATAGTTGCATATGTTATACATCAACCTGGTGTCGCTAATAAAACTTTGACATATAATGAGTTACAGTTTTGGTTTATTTTGAAATCCTATTGATTTTAAGGTAACATAACAATGGGATCAAGTTATTAAAAAAATTGTTATATTTCTTTATTTATGATATAATAAGTTTGGTGAAATTATGATAATAAAGTTTAAAGATATTGATGTAAATTACATACAATATGGTGAGGGTAAAGACATTATTTTACTTCATGGTTGGGGACAAAACATTCAAATGATGAATCCATTGGGAGATCCCTTATCCAAAAAGTATAGAGTGACAATTCTTGATTTCCCAGGTTTTGGGGAAAGTGGAGAGCCGAAAGAGGCTTGGTCTATTTATGATTATGCTTTATTAGTAGAATTTATTATTCAACAGTTAAATATTAAAAAACCAATTATTATGGGACATTCTTTTGGAGGAAGGGTAGCAATTAAGTATTCAGCTGATCATCCAATAGAAAAATTAATTTTATTTGGGAGTCCTTGCATTCGAAGAAATCAGACTTTTTCTGTAAAAGTTAGGATCTTGAAGTCACTAAAAAAACTTCCAGGTATGGATATTTTAGGAGAAAAAATGAAGAAGTATATTGGATCACGTGACTATAAGGCAGCAAGTCCTATTATGCGACAGATTTTAGTAAATACAGTAAATGAGGATTTATCTAATGAAGCTAGAAGAATAGAAGAACCTACCTTATTGGTTTGGGGAGATCATGATACTGAAGCACCATTAGCAGATGCACAGGATTTAGAAAATATTATGATTGATGCTGGTTTAGTTGTTTTGCCAGGAACTCATTATGCTTATTTAGAAAATTTAGGTCGAATTTTGAATATAGTAGGATCATTTATTGAAGGAGGTAATTAAAATGTTAATCTATATTGTGCTTTTGGCATTAATTTCATTGACCATTATTGTACAATCAAAAAAATCTCTACATATGTTACAGCAGAATTTATATAATGAAAATAATCGTTATTTAAAATGGGTGGCAAAAAATTATAAGGAGTATTTTAATATTTTAATAATAGCTATTATTTTAACGATTATAGGAGCGTTTATTGCCTATGATCTAGATCGTGTTTTATATTTTTTATCTATTCTTCTGATTGGGTGTTTTTCATTTGAATGTTACCAATTATCAAAAATTCTAGAGAATGATCAGGTAAAAAAGCCTTTAGTTATTACTAAAAGAGTAAAAAGACTGATTATTACAACTACGATTTTATATCTAATTCCAATTGTTGTTTTATTTTATAAAAAAGATCAGACTGAGATTATTTGGTATATGTTGTTAGTTTTGGTAGTTATGAGTTATTTCAATCATTTTATTGTATTGCTTTCCAATATGATTAATTTTCCATATGAAAGAGGAGTATACTATTACTATAAAAATAAGGCAAAATCTACATTGAAAAATAGAAACAATTTAAGGGTAATTGGTATTACTGGAAGTTATGGAAAAACTAGTAGTAAAAATATTTTGTCAGATATTTTAAATATTAAATATAATGCCCTGCCAACACCAAGAAATTTGAATACCCCTAATGGTCTTATGATTACAATTAATAATCATCTAGATAAATTTACGGAGATTTTTATTGCAGAGATGGGTGCTTATGTAAGGGGGGAAATTAAAGAACTTTGTGATTTGGTACATCCTAAATATGGAATTCTAACTAGAATTGGAACAGCCCACTTAGAAAGTTTTGGAAGTGAGGAAAACATTCAAAGGGCTAAATTTGAGTTAATTGAATCTCTACCTAGTGACGGAATTGGAGTCTTGAATGGAGATGATGAAAAGCAGGTTGATTATCAACTTCAGAATCCAGTGGAAATTATTTGGGTTGGCATAGATAATCAGAATGTCGATGTTAGGGCAATGGATATTAAAAGTAATCATAAAGGAACTAACTTTAAGGTTAAATTTAAGGATGATAAAGAAAAATATGAATTTCAAACAAAGTTGCTAGGAAAACACAATGTTTATAATATTTTAGCAGCTATTGCATTAGGTCGTAAGTTTGGTATTTCTATTTCTGAGTTACAACAGGCGGTAAGAGGTGTTAAGGCTGTTGAGCATCGTTTGGAGTTGAAAAAATTAGGTAGCTTTTATCAAATAGATGATGCCTATAATTCTAATCCAGTAGGTGCAAAGAGTGCAGTAGAGGTATTGGGTATGATGCCAGGAATTAAGGTAGTGGTGACACCAGGGATGATTGAACTTGGAAAAATGGAAGAAAAATATAATAAAGAACTTGGAAGTCAGATTGCAGGTGTTGCCGATTATGCGGTGCTAATTGGAGAACAACATACTAAACCAATTTATGAAGGTCTTATAGAAAATGGTTTTGATAAGGAAAATATTATCGTCTATAATGATGTTAGGACTTCATATGAATTTATTAATCAACTAGCTAGTCAAAATAAAAAGGATGTATATGCCTTATTTGAAAATGATTTACCCGATACTTATAATGAATAGGAGATGTTAAGATGAAAATAAAAGTCGGAGTTATTTATGGAGGAGAAACAGTAGAACACGAGGTGAGTGTTATTTCTGCTATCCAAGCTATGAATAAGATGGATCAAGAAAAATATGAAGTGATCCCAATTTATATTACGAAAAATCGTGAATGGTATACTGGAGAAATGTTAAAGGATATTGAAATTTATGAGGACTTAAATTTAATAAAAAAATATGGAAAAAATGTAGTTTTATATTACAATAGGGGTGCGTATGTATTACAGAATAAAAAGTTTCCACGTAGTATTGTTACTGACATTGATATCGTATTTCCAGTAATGCATGGAACAAATGGAGAAGACGGAGTTATTCAAGGATACTTGCAAGCAATTGGGATTCCTTTTGTAGGTAGCGACGTTTATTCATCTGTTGTGGGTCAAGACAAAGTTTATATGAAAAATATTTTCGAGTCTGAGTCTCTTCCAATAACTAAATATACTTGGTTTTATGATTATGATTACAAAAATGACCGTGATGATGTAATGAAAAGGATCAAGAAATTAAAATATCCAATGATTATAAAACCATCTACTACTGGAAGTAGTATTGGTATCAAGGTTGTAGATAATGATAATGAGTTGGTAGATGCTATTGATAATGCAATACAATATGATAATAAAATTGTGGTAGAAGAAGTAGTTGAAAACTTAAAAGAGGTTAATATTAGTGTAGTAGGTAACTATGAACATCAAAACTTAAGTGAAATAGAAGAAGTACTCTCAGCTGATAAATTTTTGACCTATGATGAAAAATATATTGGTGGAGGAAAAGGAAAATTAAAGGGTAGCGTTAAAAGACCAATTAAAACAGCATCTAAGGGAATGGCTTCAGCTACTCGTAAAGTTCCTGCTGAGGTTACTAAAAAGTTAAAAGTGGAAGTGGAAAGTATTGCTACTAAAGCCTTTAAATCTTTGGGCTCTTCTGGGGTTTGTAGAATAGACTTTTTGATTGATGAGAAAGCAAAAAAGGTATATATTAATGAAATTAATTCTATTCCAGGGTCTTTGGCTTTCTATTTATGGGAAGCTAAAGGAGTAAGATTTACAGAGCTTTTAGATGATGTGATTAATATTGGAGTAAAAGATTATAAGAAAAGGGTCAGTAAGGTTCATTCATTTGATACTAATATTTTAAAAGGTTTTGCCTCAAATGGTGGCTTAAAAGGAATGAAGGGAGCTAAGGGGAAATTAAGATAGATTTTTCTATCTTTTTTGATTATGAAGAAAGTTTGTATTTTAAAACGTATAGAAAATACGAAAAAAGAAAATGAGTATTATCAAGATACTATTAGAAATTTTGGAGGAATACCTCTTTTAATAGATGAGAATAATTTGCAACAGTTAGGAACCTGTCAAGGGATTCTTATTACTGGTGGATTTCACAAAGGAGATTTAGATGATTATTTAATAGAGTATGCAATATGTAACAATCTACCTTTATTAGGAATCTGTCAGGGAATGCAATCAATGGCACTTTATCATACGAATCAAAAATTAGGAAAGATAGAAAATCATCATCAGAAAGAGGGGTATCAACACGAGGTTAAATTAAGGAAATCTAATTTATCTAGAATATTAGGACAAAGTAAAATTATGGTGAATAGTTATCATTATGAACAAGTAAAGAATTCTAAAGAATTTGAGATAGTAGGAGTTAGTAGGGATGGAGTAATAGAAGCAATAGAAAATCCAAATCACAGGTTTCAAATTGGAGTTCAGTGGCATCCTGAGAGAATGCTTTCTTATGATGAGATTAGTAAAAGATTATTTCAGAGTTTTATAGATTCCTTATAAAAAAAGCAAGAAAGTTGTACTATAATAGAATAGAAGGTGTTAATATGTATCCATTTAAAATATTAAATAAGAAAAAATATGCTCTATGTTTTATCAATGCTTTATTAGAAAACATTTGTATTTATGCGATGCCTGTTGTTTTATCTATTTGCTTAACCACGCCATTTACCTTGGATAAGTTTAAAATATTGATCATAGCAATTATCATCCTAAAATCATTAGAAGTATTTTTCGATGTTTTATGGTGTTTATATGCTGAGCCATTTTTGGAACAGAATAATAAAGATTTACATGTTTCCTATTTTAAGAGAATCTGTAATATGAATATGGCTAAAATTCATGATAGTCATACTGGATATTTAAAAAGACAGATTGATACCGTTTGTGATGAGACAACAGGATTATTAGAAGAAGTGATGAACTCTGTGAATGGATTTATGATTGCAATTTCCATATTTTTGGTACAAGTATTTCGCCAGAGTCCATTGATGTTTTGTCTTTGTCTTATCTTTATTTTTCTAATTATTCTTTATAATTTATTGATTACAAAAGCAAATATTAAGGTACAAGAGGATTATAATGATAAACATTCGAAATATAATGCAACGTTGGTAGACTTTTTACAGAATATTAAAATTGTAAAAAATTTTGATGCATTAGACTATGCAGATCATAAGATTAACCAAAAGTTTGAAAAGGTAAAAAAACCGATTAAGAAAATTAATATCTTTCGTTCCTTAAGAGGGGATGGAATCAATGCTTTAATTCATATTATGTATGTTATCGTATTAATTAGCCTTTTTATTCAAATGAAAAATGGAGTAGATGTATTTTCCTATTTAGTATTTTACTCATCTATGTTTAGTGGTCTATCTACTGAACTTAGAGGGGTAGGATATTTATTCTTGCATTGGAATAAGTTTAAATCAGCAAATAATCAAGTAGAAGGGATGATTGTAGAAGAAGAAAAACAAAACAAGATTAGAAATTTTCATGACATTATGATGAAAGATATTTGTTTTAAGTATTATGATGAAAGTAATATTACGATTGAAATTCCAAACTTCTCATTAACGAAGAATGATAAAGTAAGTATTGTTGGAGAATCGGGTCAGGGAAA
The DNA here is from genome assembly GCA_910579455.1 of uncultured Bacilli bacterium. GTDB lineage: Bacteria > Bacillota_I > Bacilli_A > RF39 > UBA660 > UMGS995. The sequence continues at coordinate 90,486 of CAJTUT010000003.1, read as the reverse complement.
ATCTACATTCCTCTCTCTTTTTTGTAGATTTTATGAAGTAGATGATGATAAATTTTTAGTAGATCATCACCCTTCATCAAAAGCACCTGATATTGCCTATATTTCACAGGAAACTGATCTTTTTGATTTGACAATTAAAGAGAACCTAACACTAGGAAAGAAAATATCAAATGAAAAATTGGAAGAGTATTTAAAAGACGCTGGACTTTTAGATTGGATCCACACTTTGGAAAAGGGATTGGATACTTTAGTAGGAGAGAAGGGAGTGAAACTCTCATCAGGTCAAAAACAAAGACTTAATCTAATAAGAGGAATCTTATTAGAAAAAGAGATTTATATCTTGGATGAACCAACTTCTAACTTAGATAGTGTATCAGAAGAGAAAATTAATCATATGATTTTGAAATACCTAAAACAAAAAACTTGCATTATTGTAACGCACCGGCCTAAATTAACAGAAATTTGTAATAAGCATTATTATTTTGAAAATAGAAAAATGATTCAAAAAGAAAATCCTTCAAACTAAGGATTTTTTGCATCTTTTAGAATAGAATTCATTATTTTATTTAAAATTTCAACTCGGTTTTTAGAAGTATCAAAGTAGGGAATTCCATATTTTGGGCATTCTTCTTTTAATAATGTATTAGCACTATACCAGCCCTTAGCGTGCTCTTTTAAATAGTCCTTGGAAAGCCCATAGGTCCAGTCTTCTTTTTTGTCGTGTTTGAGACAAAGTGTTACCATATCATCTATAGAAAGATTTCCAAGTCCCAAACATACAACGATAGTATGATTGAAATCTATCATCTCTTTTACAATTTTTGGATGTAATTGTCCACTTTCAAGAATATATCCATATTCTTTCTTATCGTTTTTAATGGACGAATTGAAAAATTCTAGTAGCGTTCTTTGAAAAATTTCACTATGTTCAAATTCCTTTTGTTTTTCTACATTTTTTCTATAATATTCTTCTTTTCCTAAAGCTCTTATCATTGCCCACTTGAGACAGTCGCTGTGGATTAAACTATAAGAGTTGATTTCGTTTTTAATCATATTACTAAGTGTAGTTTTTCCAGCTCGTCCAATTCCCATTATCAAAATATTTTTCATATATCCTCCAACCTAAATATTTTCACTCATAATTTTTTCCTCATGAATTCCCCATAATCTAACATCTAGTTGATTTGATTTTGCAAGAGTAATACCATCCTTTGTTACAAATTTGGCATTAGGACAAATTTGATTTCCTGTTATCTTTAATAATTTTTTAATACTATCTAGATTAATTTTATCTATAAGCCATGCTAATTTAATATTTTTATCTAATTTTCTAATATTTTGTAATATCCTATAATTGAACGAGATTAGAAAAATTTTATCATGTATTTTATACTTATTTATAATATTTAATACCTCTTTTTCTATTCCATCTACTTTTAATTCTATAGCAAATGTCAAATCTAGATTTAGGAATTTTTTGGCAAAATCTTCAAATAATACAATATGTTCGCTTTTAAATTTTTTATCCAACCAACTCCCAAAATCTAACTGATATAGTTCTTGATAACTATAATCACTTATTTTTTCCTGAACCATTAGATTTTTTATTAATCACATCATCATGAAAAATGACGATCTTTCCATCTTTGGTTTTTTGCAGGTCTAATTCTATACCGTTTGCTCCTAACTGAATCGCCTTTTTAACGATGCCATTGTATTTTCAGGGGCATAACTATAAGTTCCTCTATGTGCATAGTTAATAAAACTATTATTCATTTTACCACTTCCATACCTAAAACACAAAATATCATGATTGTATTGTTAAATTAATTTTATCATAAATTTAGGAATATTAAAACTCGAACTATAAAGGTTCGAGTATTTTCAAATCTGGTGGACTGTTAGGGATTCGAACCCTAGACCCACTGATTAAGAGTCAGTTGCTCTACCAACTGAGCTAACAGTCCAAATAAAGAATTATGATAAAATTATACCGCAAAATTTTAACTTTTACAATATATTTTTTCTTTTTTCTTTGCAATTTTTAGTTCTCTATTTGTTTTATACGTACAATAGGCTCCAAAAACCATAGCCGTAGTGGTACCAGCTAAAATAGCAGAATCCTTTAAAATTGGTGGTAAACTTTCTATAATTGGGCAGTGATTGGAAATATATTCCGCAATATCTTGGGGCATACTAACTAATAGAAATCCTGATATTGGTGTTAGGGTTGTAGCAATCGCATATATATTTCTAGTAATGGTTAAATTTTTAACATTTCTACTCATAGGAAACCTCCTTTTATATACTTGCATATACTATCATATAGAGCTTGGTTTGTCAAAAAAATTATTTTTTTATAATATAAAGATAAAAAAGTCTTGATTTATTCATAGATTTATAGTAATCTATAAATGCAGTCAACAAATATTGAGAAAAGTCTTGCAAAAATATAAGAATTAGTGTAGAATGTAAAAGTACTATTATGAAATGGTCCTGTAGCTCAGTTGGTTAGAGCACACGCTTGATAAGCGTGGGGTCATAGGTTCAAGTCCTATCAGGACCACCATTATTTTGCCTCAATAGCTCAGTTGGTTAGAGCACTTGACTGTTAATCAAGGGGTCCTAGGTTCAAGTCCTAGTTGAGGCGCCATATGGCCAGTTGGTGAAGTGGCTTAACACACTGCCCTTTCACGGCAGCATTCACGGATTCGAATTCCGTACTGGTCACCAATTTTGAAGTAAACTCCCAAACGGAGTTTTTCATTTTAAAAATAATTGACAAGATATCTAATTTCGTGTAATATTATAGGTGCAATTGGAGCAGTACTCAAGAGGCTGAAGAGGCGCCCCTGCTAAGGGTGTAGGTCGGGCAACTGGCGCGAGAGTTCAAATCTCTCCTGCTCCGCCATTATAGTTAGATAAAATCTTCGAAAACTCGAAGATTTTCTTTTTTTTGAACTTTTAATATCTATCCATTCGTGGTATACTAAATAATAAATAGGAGGATGATATGATGCATAAATATATGAAGAAATTTTTATCCGATTATACAGAAATTAATGAATATTATAATTTTTTAGTAGATAAAACAAAACGATTAGAATTTGTGGGAATTACTAATGAATGGTTAATTGATAATTATTATCTTATTATAGAACATAAAAATAATATATTAGAGCAAAAAGGACAGTTATCAAAGGATTTAAAAAAGAGTAGTAATATATATTCTATTATTAAAAAACTAGTGGAAAATAGCGAGTATCAGTTAAACTATAAAATGATTATAAAAGAATTAAATCGTTATCAGAAAAAGATGAATACCTTTTTTTTGTATGAGGAAATTTCACTTATTCCTATATTGCTGATTTTTATTTATATATCTAAATTAAATGAAATCAGTCAAGAGTCTTATTTAGAATTACGTGCTAAGAATGAAATTGAAACTATTATTCAAGAGATTCCAGAAGATATTTCAGTAGATATTAGTTTTTTTGAAAAACATGGAGTTAACTTTAAAAATAATAGTAATTATATTTTTGAAATGAATCATCAATTGAAAGAACTTGGAGCTAAGGCTAATAAATTTTTTAAAGAGTTGAATATTTTATTAGAAGATAGGGGAATTAGTCTAAAAGAAGTACTTAACGATGAGTATCAAAGAAGAAGCAATATGAATTTGTTGATTTCTAATATCTTTAAAAGTCTAAAGAATCTTTCTGATTTGAATACAGAGGATTTATATGAGGGTATTAGTAAATGTGAGAAATATTTAATGGAAGATGATATTTATAATGATATGTCAAAACAGACAAAACAGCTATATCGTTCTCAAATTATAAAGTTATCAAAAAGGGTAGGGCTGAATGAAATTAAGTATGTAGAAAGATTAATAGATAATGCGGATCATGAAAATTATCATATTGGACTTCAGTTGTTTAAACCTAAAAAAAATCAACTAAGATTTTGTCTTTATTTTAGTAGCATATTTCTTTTTACTATTTTATTATGTATTTTATTTTCTGCTTATTTTATTCCATATAGGGTATTTGGGTTCTTTATTTTATTAGTGCCAGTGGGACAATTGACGATGCAAGTTGTTTCCCAGCTTTTATCATCCTTTATTCCGCCCAAACCACTCCCTAAAATGGATTATTCCAAAAAGATACCAGAGGATTCTGCGACTATGGTGGTGATTCCCACTATTATTGGCAATAAGGAAAAAATAAAGGAGGTATTTGATAAGTTAGAAACTTTCTATATTTTTAATAGGAGCAATAACTTATATTTTACTCTATTAGGAGATGTAACTTCTAGCGATAGCAAAGAATGTTCTTATGATAAAGAGTTATCAGAGTATGGAAAAATGATTGCATCTCAATTAAATACAAAATATAAAAAAGATTTGTTTTATTTTATTTATAGAAAAAGGATCTGGAATGAAAAAGAAGGTAGTTATTTAGGATATGAACGAAAAAGAGGAGCTTTATTACAGTTTAATAGAATCCTTCTAGGAAAGATGAAAAAAACAGAGGAGAAACAATATTTTAATGTTAATACTTTATCTAATTTTCAAACAAAGATTAAATATGTAATCACTCTAGATACTGATAGTAATTTAGTATTAAATTCTATTTTAAATTTAGTTGGTTGTATGGCACATCCTCTAAATAAACCAGTTTTGAATCAGCAACGAAATAAGGTTATAAAAGGGTATGGAATTATGCAACCTAGGATTAGTATTGATATTGAATCAACTAATAAGTCTATTTATTCTCAAATTTTTGCTGGGGTTGGAGGGTTTGATACTTATAGTGCTATTATTCCTAATACCAATCAAGATTTATTTTCAGAGGGTAATTTTGTTGGTAAGGGGATTTATGATCTAGAAGTTTTTGATCAAGTTTTATATCAAGCATTTCCTGATAATTTGATTTTAAGTCATGATTTAATAGAGGAAAATTATTTACGTTGTGCTTATATTTCTGATATTGAATTATACGAAAATTTTCCTGCTAACTTTTTAACAGACGTAACTAGGCATCATCGCTGGGCGAGGGGAGATGTTCAGATGCTTGGGTTCTTATTCCCTAAGATCAAAAACAAAAATGGTCAGGTTATTAAGAATCCCATGAATTTATTAGAACGATTTAAGATTTTTGACAATATTGTAAGGCTATTTTTATATCCTATGCTACTTCTTGTTCTTTTTCTTGCGCTAACTGTATCAAATCATCCATATTTTTTCTTAGGACTTGTAGTATTTATTATTTGCTTGCCAATCATCTCTTATTTACGAAGAAAACTGTATTCTAAAACAGATAAATTGATCACTATATATTATAAGAATTTAATGTTTGGTGGAAAGTCTTTGTTACTTAGAGCTTTAGCAGTATTTTCTACAATTCCTTATTACACCTATTTATATATGGATGCTTTCTTTAGGACTTTATATCGCTTATTAATTTCTCATCAAAATTTACTAAATTGGATTACTGCAGAGGATGTAGAAAAAACAGTAAAGAAAGATTTAATAAATTATTTAAAGAATTTCAAGTTTAGTTTAGTCATTTCGACTCTTATGATTGTAATAGGAGTGTTGACTCATAATTTTTCTATGATTGGAATAGGAATTATTTTCTTTGGTTCTCCTTTTTTAATTTACTATATTAGTAAGGATTTACAAACTGAGGTGGTAGAGTTATCCGAGCATAAAAATAATGAGATAAAACATTTAGCTAGAAATACTTGGAATTACTTTAAAGATCATTTAGATGCTGAGCATCATTATTTGATTCCTGATAATTATCAGGAAAATAGGGAAGAAAAAGTGGATTTTAGAACTTCTCCTACGGATATTGCTTTTTCTTTAACTAGTGTAATATCAGCTTTTGAACTAGAGTTTATTTCCTATGAGGATGCGATTTTTTACCTAGAAAATATTTTAAAATCAGTTGATTCTTTAGAAAAGTGGCATGGTCATTTATATAACTGGTATGATACAACAAATAAAAAGGTCATGAGACCGAGGTTTGTTTCTACTATTGATTCAGGAAATTTAATTGCGGCTTTAATTATTGTTTTGGAATTTGTTCATAAATATCAGGAAGACTCTCTAGAAAAACTGTGTGAAAAATTAATTCAAAATGCAAGATTTCAAAAATTATATACTAAACAAGATGTTTTAAGTATTGGTTATGAGGAGGAAGAAGGACACTTATCTATTTACAATTATAATAAATTTGCAAGCGAGTCTAGACTAACTAGTTATATTGCTATTTGTAAAGGAGATATTCCAAGTAAGCATTGGTTTTGCCTAGATAAATCTCTTACTACATATAATCATCATAAAGGCCTGGTTTCGTGGTCTGGAACTGCTTTTGAGTATTATATGCCTTTGTTGTTTATGAAAAATTATAAGAATACCTTATTAGATGAATCTTATGACTTTGCTCATATCTGTCAAAAAAGTTATATGGATTCAATTAATAAGCGATTACCATGGGGAATTAGTGAATCGGCATATAATGAACTGGATAATGCTCTTAACTATAAATATAGAAGTTTTTCGGTTCCTTATTTAAAGGCTAGAGAGGAGTCAAATAATCGAATTGTAATTTCACCATATTCCTCTTTAATGGCACTTAGCCTATACCCAGAAGATATTTATGATAACATTTTAAAATTTAGAAAGATTAATATGGTTTTTAAATATGGTTTTTATGAGGCATACGATTATTCTAATAAGGGAATTGTAAGAGCCTGTTTTTCCCATCACCAAGGTATGATTCTAATGGGTCTAACCAATTATTTGAAAGATCATATTATGCAAAAATATTTTCATAGCAATGTTAAAATAAGAACGTTTGATATTCTATTAAAAGAAAAAGTCCAGGTAAAAGCAGACATTGATATGAAAATGGCTAAGTATAAGCAGTATAATTATCATAAAGAATCAGTAGAAAATGACATTCGAGTATTCCAGTATATTTCTTCTATGCCAGAAATGAGTGTTTTGTCCAACCAAAAGTATTGCCTTGTTATGAATGATAGGGGACTAAGTTTTTCTAGATATCGAACGCTCCAACTAAATAGATATCGTAAAATAACTGAACAAGATTATGGAATGTTTTTATATATTAAAAATATTAATACAAATAAAATTTGGTCTAATACTTATGCACCAATCAATGAAAAACCAGATAAATATGAGGTTGTTTTTGCATCAGATAGAATTAAATTTCTTAGAAAAGATGGTTTGATCACTACTAAAACAGAGATTGTTGTAACAAGAGACCATCATGCAGAAATTAGAAAAGTGACTTTTCAAAATGATAGTAGTGATTTTCAGGTTTTAGAACTTACTACTTATACTGAGCCAATTCTATCCGAAAATCCAGACGATATTTCCCATAGGGTATTTAATAATATGTTTTTAGAAAGTGAATTTGACTCGGATACCGTTTCTTTGATTACTACTAGAAAGTCTAGACAAAATAGTATTCATAACTATATGGTTAATAAATTATACATAGAAAGACCTGTTGATATATATACGTATGAGACGGATCGATTATCTTTTATTGGAAGAAATCATACTACGGAAAATCCAGTGGCTCTTAATCAAAGATTAACAAATAAAACAGGTAGTATGTTAGAACCTATTATGAGTATTAGAAATCGTATTGAGATTCCTCCAAATGACAAGGTAGATGTTTATTTAATTTGTGGCTTTGGAAGAAGTAGAGAACAGATCAAAGATATTTTATCATCTTACGATTCTAAAGAAAAAATTATGAGAGCTTTTCAGTTATCTAGCTTGATGAATGTTATTCATACAAAAAATTTAGGACTTACTGGTAAGGATATGAAACTGTATAATATTATGCTTAATTATTTATATCAAACAACTAGGATCTCAGTTACTGAGGATAGATGTAATCTACTTAGAAAAAATGCTTTAGCACAAAATGGACTATGGAAATTTGGGGTGAGCGGAGATCGACCTATTATTTTAGTCAATATTAAGGATATTGGTAATTTATCTTTTGTGTTTGAGATTTTAAAGGCTTTTGAATATTTTAAAACAAAATCTATTTTTGTAGATATTATTATCATTAACAGCGAAAATAATCAATACGCTAAAATTGTTAGAAAAGAAATAGAAGATGAATTATATCGTATTTATACTCTAAATAGTTTTTATCATACTCCAGGAGCCGTTACAGTTATTAATTTATCAGATATTAGTGAAGAAGAGATGTCCTTATTAAAAATAGTTCCTAGATTGACTTTTGATGTTTCCAATAATATGTCACTAGAAGATGAGATTGCTAGATTACAGAAAAATAATAAAATTAGTAATTATGAAAAGCAAAAGTATCAATTTAATCTTCCGTTGAATAAGGTTGAAAGTTTAAAGTTTTATAACTCTTATGGTGGATTTAAAAATAATGGTCGTGAGTATCTTGTTACCAATAAAAATACTCCTACTCCTTGGAGTAATGTAATTAGTAATGGAAAAATGGGAACGATTATTACCAATAATGGTTGTGGTTTTACTTATGCATATAATAGTGGAGAATATAAAATTAGCTCTTGGACTAATGAAATGGTTGTAAATGATAAATCAGAGGGAATTGCTATTAATAACGAAAGATTTGATCCTGATAAGGTTACTCATGGATTCGGTTACTCTATTTTAGAAAGTGAAACAGATTTATTAAAGCAAAGTTTAACTGAGTTTGTTACTTGTGATGATACAGTGAAAATTTACTTATTAAGACTATGTAATAAGGACACAAAACGCCAAAGATTAGATATTTCATTTTGGATGAATCCAACACTCGGAAATTCTGAGGAAAAAACAAGTAGGCATCTATTAAGTGAGTTTATAAAGCAACAAAACTATATGAAGTTAAGAAATGTTTATAGTATCGATTATAGTGATGTGAATGTTTTTATGTCATCCAGTGAAAACATAACAGAGGCTACAACAGATAAAATTTTGATTAAGGATATTCATATAACTTCTACCTTGGAAAAGGGTGAAGAAAAGGAATTTGTATTTTTACTTGGGGCTGCTAAGGAAGAAACAGAAATAGAAGAATTGATTGCTAAGTATAAGGGAGTTTCAAATAGTAAAAAAGAGTTACGAAATGTAAAGAAATATTGGCAAGAAATTTTAGGTAACATTCAGGTAAAAACAACAGATGATAGTTTTGATTATATGGTAAATGGCTGGTATTTATATCAGGCAGTGTCATCTAGAATTATGGCTAAATCAGGTTTTTATCAAGTAAGTGGAGCTTTTGGATACCGAGATCAATTACAAGATGCAATGAATATCTGCCTTGTAAAGCCAGAGTTTACAAGAAAACAAATTTTAACAAACGCTAAGCATCAGTTTATGGAGGGTGATGTTCTACATTGGTGGCATGAGAAAAATCGTTTTGGTTTAAGAAGTCGATTTAAAGATGACTATTTATGGTTGGTATATGCTACAATACATTATATTGAGGTTACTAATGATACTTCTATTTTAGAAGAAGAAGTGGAATTTGTAATAGGCGATAATCTTACAGAACACGAGGCAGAACGTGGAATGATTTTTCAATATAGTGAGATAAAAAATACTCTTTTTGAACACTTAATTCTTTCTCTATCTCTTTCTATGAATTCATTAGGGCATCATGGTCTACCATTAATGGGTGGTGGTGACTGGAATGATGGAATGAATAAAGTTGGAATTAAAGGAGAAGGAGAAAGTGTCTGGTTAGGCTTCTTCTTATATGATATTATTCGTAATTTTATTCCAATGGTGAAGAAATACGACTCTTCATTTGATTCTTCTAAATACGAAAAGTTTAATGAAAAATTAAAGAAAAATTTAAACCGTTATGCTTGGGATAAGGATTATTACTTAAGGGCTTATTTTGATAATGGTGATAAATTAGGAAGTTATGAAAATAGTGAATGTAAGATTGATTTAATTTCACAAAGTTTTTCCATTTTAAGTGGGGTAATAGAAGAAGATAAGATAGATTCAGTATTAAATCAGGTAGAAAAACATTTAGTAGATAAGGAAAATAGGATTGTAAAATTATTAGATCCACCATTTGATAAATCTTTAAATAATCCAGGTTATATTATGAATTATCCAAAGGGAATCAGAGAAAATGGCGGACAATATACTCATGCAGTTGCTTGGTATATTATGGCACTTTTAAAGGTTGGAAAATATAATGAGGCTTATTCTTGTTATCAAATGATTAATCCTATCAATCGATCAAAAGATAAGGAAGAGGTTTTGAAATATAAGGTAGAACCTTATGTAATCGCAGCAGATATTTATTCTTCAAAGGATTATGAGGCAAGAGGTGGATGGACTTGGTATACAGGTTCTGCCGCATGGTTTTATCGGGTTGGAATAGAGGAAATTTTAGGAGTTAAAAAATATGGTAAAAAATTAATGATCAAGCCGCATCTTCCTAGTCATTTAAATGGATATAAATTAATATATAAATATAAGGAGGCTACTTATAATATAGAAGTGGTTATTTCAAATACCAATAAAATTATAATTGATGGAAAGGAGAAGAAAACCTCTACCATTCAATTAATAGGTAAAAATGAAACCTACGAGGTAAAAGTTTTTGTGAAAGGGGACTAAGAAATGATAACGTTTGATTTTAAAACATACATGAATCAGGAATTATCTATGGATTCTGATGAAAAAGAGGTGTTAATTCAAAAATTATTACACGATCCGATGGCCGGATTTATTAATCATGTAATTAGTGAAGAGGAAATAGAAGAAATCAAAAAGGTAGCAACACAAATAAAAGAAACTAGTGAGGTATTACTTGTCATTGGGATTGGTGGTTCTTTTATGGGAAGTTATGCTCTTAAAAATATGTTCTTATCTCCTTTTGAAACTCCAGAAACAGAGGTGATTTACCTAGGGTATAACCTTTCTTCTGTATATTTAAGTGAAGTGTTGGACTATATTGGGGAAAGGGATGTTTCTGTTAACGTGATCAGCAAATCAGGGACTACTATGGAAATTTATTTAACCTATTCTTTTATAAAAAATGAATTGAAAAAGAAATATTCTCAAGAGGAGCTACAAAAAAGAATTATCATTACAACAGATAGCGAAAAGGGAAGATTGAGACAGGAAGTCACTCAAGAGGGTTATGCTTCTTTTTCCATTCCATCTGATATTGGAGGTAGATATAGTCTGATGAGTGCTGCTCATCTCCTACCTCTAGCAGTTATGAACTTAGATATCGATAGTCTTTTAATTGGTTATAAGGAAGGTCTTCAACTTATGGACCAGGCTTATCAATATGCTAGTTTAAGGATAAAACTATTTTATCAAAATAAATTATTAGAAAATTTTAGTGTTTATGAGCCATCTTTATATTATTATACAGAATGGATTAAGCAATTATTAGCCGAATCAGAAGGAAAAGATAAAAAAGGAATATTTCCGATTTCTACCGTAAATACAAGAGACTTGCATTCTTTGGGACAATTTATTCAAGAAGGGAATCCAATTCTTTTTGAAACTGTAATTCGCATTTTAGGTGGTAAAGATATTGAAATAGAAAATAAATCTTTAAATAAAATGAATCAAATTGTAGCGGAGTCTGTGTGTGCTGCTCATTATGCAGGACATACTCCTTCTATTATTATTTCTTTGGAAAAACTCGATATGAAACATATTGGTAGTTTGAGTGCCTTTTTTATGTTAGCGGCTGTCTTTAGTTCCTATTTATTTGAAGTTGATCCATTTAATCAGCCAGGGGTGGAGGCTTATAAAAAAGAAGTACGAAAAAATTTGGGAGAAAATAAAATTGATCTTTCTTTTTGATCTATTGGATGAAATTATGAAATAACGTTGGAGGAAAGTAAATATATTTTATTTTCTTTTTTGATTTCATAAATTTATCATATAATGGTTGCATATAATTAATATGAGAAAAAAGGAGAGCTGTGATGTGTACGTGTATTTCATTTAAAACTAAAGATCATTATTTTGGAAGAAGTATGGATTTAGAGTATCATTTTAATGAAAAAGTTGTAATTACTCCTAGAAATTATGAATTTAGGTTGAAATCTGGGAAAACATTTCATACAAAATATGCATTTGTTGGTTCTGCAACAGTAGTGGGAACGTATCCTTTATATGCAGAGGCTACAAATGAAAAAGGACTTTCCATCGCAGGATTAAGATTTCCAGAAAATGCGTATTATCAAAAAATCAAAAAAGACCAAATTAATCTGACCCCTTATGAACTCATTCCTTGGATCTTAGGGAACTTTTCAAGTGTAGAAGAGTTATATCCTGCTTTAGAAAGGTTAAATATTACCGATATTCCTTTTAATGGAAATATTGAGGTGACCCCACTTCATTTTATGATCAGTGATCAAGATGTAAATATCACATTAGAACCCATGGAGGAGGGGATAAAGGTTCATTTAGATCAGTTTGGAGTATTAACGAATAATCCCCCATTTCCTTATCATGTAACAAATATGAATAACTTTCTTAATTTAACACCAGATCTTACTGATAATAGATTTTCGAGTAAAATAAAGCTCAATCCCTATGGACTTGGAATGGGGGCAATAGGGCTACCTGGTGATAATTCTCCTTCTTCAAGGTTTGTACGAGTAGCATTTAATTTATTAAACTCTGTTTGCAAAGAAGATGAGGAAAGTTCCATCTCTCAATTTTTTCATATTCTAGATACTGTTTTTGTAGTAAGAGGAACGACTATGACTGAGGATAAAAAGTGGAATATTACAACTTATTCTTGTTGTTGTAATACAACAAGGGGAATTTATTATTATAAAACATATAGAAACAATCAAATAACTGCAGTAAAATTAACCGAAGAAAACAAAAATAAAGCACAATTAAGCATCTATGAATTACAAAGAAATCAGCAAATTAAGTATTTAAATTAGAGCAGTATTGTTCTTTTTTTATCAATAGTTTTTTACTACTTTATAAGCAATTTTAATTAATGTATAATTAGATTATAATAGTTTTAAAGGAGAAAATTGTATGGAGAAGTTTTATTTAGAAGAACCAAATATAAGTAGAAAAGAAGACGCATTATTGTATATAAATGAATTTTATGAATATAATTCTGAAATGAATGGTGTTGGAGGACTTCATAGATATTTAGATAACTATGAGGATTGGCTAAAGAAATTGGAAGAAGATTATACAAGAATACCTAGTGAAGAAAAAGTTCCAGCAAGGACATATTTCTTAATAAGAGAAAGCGATAGTCGAGTTGTGGGAATGATAAACATTCGATTGGATTTAAATGAAAATTTAAAAAAATTTGGAGGGCATATTGGTTATAGCATTCGTCCTACAGAAAGAGGAAAGGGCTATAATAAAATAAACTTATATCTAGGACTAAAAGTTTGTCAAAAGTATGGAATAAAGACAGTTTTAATGGATGCAGATAAAGAAAATCCTGCTTCATGGAGAACAGTGGAGTCTTTGGGTGGTATAAAAATAAGAGAATTTTTTGATAATGAAAATGCTCATTGTATAGTAAAAGATTATGAAATAAATGTAGATGAAAGCATTAATAACAATTCAAATATTTATGAACCAATGATTAAACAACCAATTTCAAAAAAATAGTCAATTTTAGAGAAATTTTAATTTGATATTTTTAATTTCAAATATAAAAAAATGAAAAATTGATTCTTTTGCTACATGCTTCATAATAAGGGGTAATACTATGCCTTATAATTCGATACTATGTAATGTCATAGTATTTTTTCATACTTCAAAAATCTCCAATTTTTACTACTAATTTACTACTTTTGAAGGCGAAAATATAAGGAATAATAAAAATATATGTGAACATTTTTAAAATTAAAATATTTTACCTAAATGCTTATAAATAAGGGTTATAACGACATTTAAGAACTTATAAAAACTTATTCAAAATTTACTATCTTTTTTAGATAAAAATATCATAATAAAATGAAAAAAAGGAAAATTCATGGTATAATCAATTATGGGAGAATACTATGGAAAAAATATATCAAGAGTTAAAAGTAAGTTATCAAAATAGAAATGTAGTATTAGAAAAAAAGCTTGATTTGGTCCTCACTACTATTATGTTTTTTGCAAAGGGATTAAGTAAATTAACCAAAATAGATCCTTCTTATTTTATAGAAATTATGAAAATGAGGCCCTTAATTCCTTACCATGATGATTATAAGGAAACTCATATTAAATCTGTAGATCTTTTAAATAGTTTTGAAGCCATTTGTGATTGTGGAAATTCTTTGAAATTGGAATTTAGGACAATAAAAGACTTCAAGAGAAAGGTCGGGTGGTTACTATGAAGTTAGTGGTAAAAAAAGAAGCTGAATTACTAAACTATCTATATGAGAATCTAGCAATGTCAAAAAAGAAGGTGAAGTCCTTTTTAACTCATGGCGACATTTATATTGATCATCAAAAAGTAACACAATATAATTTTAAACTATTTCCAGGTATGATCATTATGATTCAACATAAAAATAATAAAAATTTTTTATTTGACATTTTATACGAAGATGATTTTATTTTGGTAGTAGATAAGCCTAGTGGCCTTTTAACGATTGCTAGTGAAAAAGAAAAAAGAAATACTCTATATCATTATGTCTTAGAATATTTACAAAAGAAAAATAGAAGTAATCGAGTTTTTATTGTCCATAGACTAGATCAAGATACGAGTGGAATCGTTATATTTGCCAAAAATCAAAACATCAAAAATAAGCTTCAAAAGGACTGGAACACTTTAGCAAAAGTGAGGGGATATCAAGCAGTAGTGGAAGGAAGATTAAAGAAAAATAAAGATAAGCTAGTTCATCATCTTTTAGAAACGAAAACAAATTTAGTTTATGTTTCTAAAAGCCAAAGGGGAAAAGAAGCGATTACGAATTATCAGGTAGAAAAGGAAAATTCTTGCTATTCTTTATTAAATATTCAAATTGAAACAGGAAGAAAAAATCAAATCCGGGTTCAACTTTCTCATATTGGAAATCCAATTGTTGGAGATTCCAAATATGGTAAAAAAGAGAAAAAATTTTCTAGGCTCTATTTACATGCAAATAAATTAGTTTTATTTCACCCTATCCTGAAAAAAAAGATGACCTTTGAATCGGCTAATCCTAAGGAGTTTTCAAAAGTTATATGAGGGTATTAATTGATGCGGATGCCTTTCCAGATATCCCAGAGATTATTGAACTTTGTAAAAAATATCAAAAAGAAGTCATTCTTTATATGGATATGAGCCATGAAATAGAAAGTGATTATGCTAAAATAAAAAAAGTGGTAGGCTCAGCGAATGCGGCAGACTTGGAAATAGAAAATGCTGCAAAAAGAGGAGATTTGGTATTGACACAAGATTATGGAGTCGCTACAATTACAATAAGTAAGGGTTCTATTTGTCTGAATCAGTATGGGGAATTTTATACAAATGATAATATTGATTTATTATTAGAACAAAAATATAGAAATAGAGTTTTGAGAAAATATCATCATCTAAAAGGTCCTAAAAAAAGAACTCAGAACAATAAGGAAAAATTATTAAAAAATGTAGAAAAAGTATTAAGGAAGTGTAGTTGAAAATGAAACAAGATAAGATAAAATTAGTCATTAGTGTTATTTTAATGATAGTTGTCATTTTATCATTCTTTACTGTTAAGAAAGATAGAGTGAGTAGCGATGAGAAAAAGTTTAAGGAAGAGTATGAAGAGTTAAATGGAGTAGAAAATCCTTCATCTGGTAAAAAATATTTTGACCTAAAAGTAGAACTTCATAATGGCGTTGAATATCTTGATGCAGAAGAGGCAATTGATTTTTTAGAAAAGAAAACGGGAATTCTTTATTTTGGCTTTCCTCAGTGTCCTTGGTGTAGAAATATTGTAGAGGTGTTATTAGAGGCAAAAAAAGAGTTGAAGGTAGGTACAATTTATTATTGTAATGCTTTAGAAATTAGAGACGAGAAAATATTACAAGATGGGAAAGTAGTAACCACTAAAAAAGGAAGTAAAGAATATGACAAAATTTTAGAGTTGTTGGGAGATAAGGCAGATTCCTATGATGGATTACATGATGAGAGTATTAAAAGATTATACTTTCCGACTGTGGTATTTGTGAAAAATGGGGAAGTTATAGATACTCATATGTCTACTGTAGACTCCCAAAAAGATCCATATAAGAGATTAAATAAGGAACAACAAAAAGAATTGAAAAATATTTATATAAAAAATATTCAAAAAATAAATGGCGTTGTTTGTAGTAGTGATACTGCATGTTAGAAAAATATCAAGAAGTCCAAAGAAGTATTATTACGAAATTTCGAAAAGATATTTGGAGAAAATTTATGAAGGCTGTTAGGAATTATCAACTAATAGAAGAAAATGATAAAATAGCAGTTTGTATTTCTGGTGGAAAGGATTCATTCTTACTAGCAAAATGCATGGAAGAATTAAAGCTTCATGGAAAGACTTCTTTTGAATTAGTGTA
This sequence comes from uncultured Bacilli bacterium, assembly GCA_910579455.1. GTDB lineage: Bacteria > Bacillota_I > Bacilli_A > RF39 > UBA660 > UMGS995. The sequence continues at coordinate 73,925 of CAJTUT010000003.1, read as the reverse complement.
TTTCGTAATGGACCCAGGATATAAGAAAGATGCCAAAAGAAAAATAGAAGAAAATGCGAAACTTTTAAATATTCCAATAGATTTTTTTTCTTCCCATATTTTTGATATGATAGAGACTCAAAATAAAAAAGGAAATCCCTGTTATTTATGTGCTAGAAAGAGAAGAGGATTTCTATATCAAAAAGCAAAAGACTTAGGTTGTAATAAGATTGCTTTGGGGCATCACTTTGATGATGTCATAGAAACCATTCTTTTAAGTATTTTCTATGGAGGAGAATATAAAAGTATGCCTCCTAAATTACATAGTACTAATTTTAAAGGGATGGAATTAATTAGACCTCTTTATTTAGTTAGAGAAAAAGATATTTTATCTTGGGCAAAGTATAATCATCTATCTTTTATTAATTGCGCTTGTAAAATGACTGAAAATAAAAAAATAGAGTCTTTATCGAAAAGATTGGAAGTAAAAAACTTGATTTCTAAGTTAGAAAAACTTAATCCTAATGTAGCTTATAATATTTTTAAATCAAGTGAGAATGTTAGTATTGATACTTTGCTAGCGGTAAAAAAAGATGGTGTGAAAACCTCATTTTTACAACATTATGACAAATCAGGTTTTTAAAATAAAAGTATGAGATCTAATATAAGATCTATTATATAGGCTGTGATTGGACTATGAAAAGAGGAATTTATTTATGGAAAAATATTTAGATACATTAAATGAGGAGGTAAAAGCATATTTTAAAATACTATCCCCAGAATTTCCGAAATGGTTATTAGAATATATTGATACACCAGAAATGCAAAGAATCAATGGTATTAGTATAAATTGTGGAACCGATTATTCAAAAGTATTTAATATTAGATATTGAAGCATTGTATAGATTTTATGAATGGAGATTTTGAATGTCAGGAATCGACAGAAGAAAGAACGATAAAAATAATAAGGGATTCTAAAGAGATCGTGGCTTTATTAAATAGAGATGGAATTGAAATAGAAGAAATATCAGACTATCATATTTATCCTATAGCTGATAATGATACATCTTAATTAAGTGCTGATAGATTTGAATATACTTTTTCTAGTGGATTAGTTTTTCATAGAGTCTTTGAATTAGAAACAATTAAAGAAATATATAACAATGTAAGTGTTTTAAAAAACGAGAGTGGAGTTGACGAATTAGGTTTTAATGATTGGAGAATTTGTGAGAAATATATTCATATCATTAAAAATTTATGGCCTGAATGGATAAGTGATAAGGATAGAACAGTGATGCAATTTTTAGCGGATATTGTAAACTCAATGAATATAAAGGGTTATTTAACAATAGATGATTTATATAATTTATCGGAAAAAGAGGTTATTGAAAAGATTTTAAATTGTGAAGATGATTATATAAGGGAGAACTTTATAAAATTTCAAAATGCCACTTCTGTATATAGTAGCGATGTACCGCTTGAGGATAAATATTGTATAAGTGTGAAATCAAAACGACGATATATCATTCCGTTAACTAAGTGTGATAATGAAGTATGTCGAATCAATGAAATTTCAAAATCAGCACAGAAGGATATTAATGAATATTTTAATATTAAGCATTCTAAATATACTGGATTTGATTTTGATTTTAAGCCATATGAGAATTCAAATACTATAAATTAAGTATAGAAAAATTATTTGATATGACAGAAGAAAACTTAAAATTAAAACTCTTGTAGATTGCAGATTTGATATTTTAGAAAAAGAGATATTTTAAGTTTATAAAAATTATTACAAGATGTTTAATGTTTTCAGGATGTATTTAAAATATAGTGATTTGGTTGTAAATGACTAAAATATTTTTATGTATGTGTTAAAAATAAAAGATTTAATCTGCAAATATCTATTTTTTATAAAAAATAGTGATTTTTTGAATAACAATTCTTCTTTTGTACCATAAAGAGTATGAAAGGAGATTTTTTATGGCACGCCACAAAGTTGAGATCAGTGGTGTGAACACAGCAAATATTAAAGTATTAACAAGTAATGAAATGACGGAGTTATTTAAGAAGATGAAAGAAGGTGACCCTTTCGCAAGAGATGATTTGGTCAATGGGAATTTAAAACTAGTATTAAGTATTATTAAGAGATTTGCCTCACGTTGTGATAATATGGATGATTTATTTCAGGTAGGTTGTATTGGTCTTTTAAAAGCAATTGATAATTTTGACCTTTCCCACGAAGTAAGATTTTCAACTTATGCAGTTCCTATGATTTTAGGAGAGGTTAGAAGATACTTAAGGGATAACAATAGTATTAGGGTGAGTAGATCTTTAAAAGATATTGCCTATAAAACTTTAAAGTACAAAGAAGAGTATATTGCTAAAAATGGGATTGAACCTCCTATTGAAGAGATTGCAAAAGAACTAGAGGTTACACCATTTGATATTGTTCATGCTCTTGATTCTCTAAAAGAACCAGTCAGTATGTTTGAGGCTATCTATAATGATGGGGGAGATACTATTTACTTATGTGATCAAATAGAAGATAAGAAAAGTAATAGTAAGGATATGGAGATTAAACTTGCTTTAAATGAAGCCATTGATCATTTAAGTGAAAGGGAACAGTTTATTTTAGATGAAAGGTTTGTAATTGGTAAGACACAAATGGAAATTGCAGATGAACTTGCAATTAGTCAAGCTCAAGTTTCACGTTTGGAAAAATCCGCAATTAACTCTTTAAAGAAAGTATTAAAGTAAATGACATATACTTAACTAGGTGATTTATATGCGGCTTTCAGACTTACAGAGTAAAAATATCGTCAACGTCTTGGATGGAAAAAATGTTGGAAGCATTATTGATGTGAATGTCAATGAAATGGGACAAGTAGAGTCTTTGGTGATAGAAAATAGTAAGAAATTTCTATCTTTTTCCAAAGATGAGGAGACCATTGTTTTTTGGAAAGATATTACTAAAATAGGCGAAGATGTTATATTAGTCAACAAAAACAATAATTATAAATAAAATGAGGTTAAGGGGATAGCTTTCCTCATTTTTTATGTTATAACTTTGTACTATATTAGTAAACCCTTATAAAATCACACTTCTTAGGTTTTATAAGGGTTTAACCTTTTTTAGGTTCCGTTAAGGTTTGTAAATATCGGCTCGTAATATCACAGAGTTTGTAAATAAAAACAATTAAGCTCCTAAAATCAAAAGAGATTTGTGATAAAATGTATTTAGAGACTTTTATATTTAGCGATTTGTAGAGGAGTTTTTAATATGAATAATAAAAATGATTATGACAATGATTTAGAATTAATTAAAGAATCTTACGACAGAGGTATTGTTGATTATGGAAAGAAAGATGCACTTTCGTATGATAACTTACCAGGATATATTACAAATGACCCAGACTATCCTAAATATAAAATTGAATTAGAAATCGGATATGAAGGTAGTAAAAATAAAGGTATTAAAGATTACTTATCACCCACTAAGGATATGAAATTTATTGATCTTGGGTGTTGTTTAAATCTTATGTTTTATGGATATGATAATTGGCAATCATTATATTATGGAGTTGATATAAGTCCAGAAACGATTAAACTTCTTGAAAGAACCATAAGTAAAAGAGATTTATCTATTGGGGCTTTATTCTGTGGAAGTATACATGAAACTCCATTTGATGACAACTTTTTTGACATTGGAGCGTGTATCGGGGTGCTTGAGTATTTTGAAAAAGAATTTGTAGAAAAAGCACTAGCTGAAATTCATCGTATAATAAAACCTAATGGAAAATTTGTGCTTGATATTCCAAATATTAAAAGTCCAACTGGACGAATTATGATGTTAATTGAAGAGTATATGGGACGTCCTGACAAATTTAATATGCTATCTCAGGAATTTGAAGATGTACTTCAAAAATATTTTGAAATAAAAGAGAAAGGCAAAAATAGTGCTGATACTATGAGTGTTGTATATTTCTTAAAATGTAAAAAGTGATTTTATATACAAAAAAATATTTTTTATATTTGTAATACCATGTATAGTACCACAGAGACGAGAAAACTCATATTTCTATTGATTTTTTAAATTATATGTTATAATATTTATTGTGAAAAAATTGTAGAAAGAAGGTATAAGGTGAATTGTTATAGAAATTTCAAAGGAGAAAATTGGAAAAATAAAATAGATTTAGAAGACTTTATTATAAATAACTATACTTTATATGAAGGAGATGATTCTTTTTTAGAAGGAACTACAGGGAAAACAGACAAGGTATGGAAAAGGTGTAGAAAACTCATTCAAGAAGAGTTAGAAAAAGGAATTTTGGATGTAGATACAAAAACAGTATCAGGAATTAATTCCTTTAACCCTGGATATATCGATCAGGAGAATGAAGTGATTTTTGGACTTCAAACAGATGGTCCTTTAAAAAGAATTGTAAATCCATTTGGTGGCGTAAGAATGGTTAGAGAATCTTTAAAGGCCTATGGTTACCAATGGGACAGGGAAGTAGAAGAAAAATTTACAAAATATAGAAAGACTCATAATGAAGGGGTATTTGATGCATATACAACAGATGTTAGAAAAGCAAGACATGCTGGTTTGTTAACTGGTTTACCTGATGCTTATGGAAGAGGAAGAATCATTGGGGACTATAGAAGAATTGCTCTTTATGGAATTGATTTTTTAAAGTCTGAGAAACAAAGTGACCTATTAGAATTAGAAAAAGTAGAAATTACTGAGGAAATTATTAGACTTCGTGAAGAAGTTAGCATGCAGATAAAAGCTCTAGATGAAATCAAAGAAATGGCAGCATCTTATGGTTTTGATATTTCAAATCCAGCCGAAAATGCCAAAGAGGCAATTCAATGGGTATATTTTGGATATTTGGCAGCTATTAAAGAAAATAATGGTGCCGCAATGAGTTTAGGAAGAACTTCTACTTTCTTAGATATTTATATAGAAAGGGATTTAAAAGAAGGTAGTATTAGTGAAAAAGAAGCTCAAGAGATGATTGATCAATTTATTATTAAGCTTCGTTTAGCTCGCCATTTGCGTACTCCAGAATACAATGATTTATTCGCGGGTGATCCTACTTGGGTGACTGAATCAATTGGTGGAGTTACAAAAGATGGGGTACCCTTAGTTACCAAAAACTCATTTAGATATTTACATACATTAATTAATTTAGGATCTTCACCTGAGCCTAATTTAACAGTCCTTTGGTCAGAAAAACTACCTATGAATTTTAAAAAATATTGTGCTAAAATATCTATTAAGACAGATTCTATTCAATATGAAAATGACGATGTAATGAGACCTTTATACGGTCATGATTATGGAATTGCCTGCTGTGTTTCTGCGATGAGAATTGGTCGAGATATGCAATTCTTTGGGGCTAGGTGTAATCTGGCTAAATCCCTTTTATATTCTATTAATGGTGGAGTAGATGAGATGAAAGGGGGAGTCATTGTTGAAGGGATTGGAAAAATGGAAGATGAGATTCTAGATTATGATAAAGTGATGAAAAATTATGATCTAGTATTAGAAAAGGTTGCAAAAACTTATGTGGATGCAATGAATACTATTCACTTTATGCATGATAAGTATGCTTATGAGGCAGGACAGATGGCACTACATGACACTGATGTAAATCGTTTGATGGCCTTTGGAGTAGCGGGATTTTCAGTAGCAGTGGACTCTTTATCTGCAATTAAATATGCCAAAGTAAAACCAATTAGGAATGAGGAAGGAATTACTATTCGCTTTGAAGTAGAAGGAGATTATCCGAAGTATGGAAATGATGATGATAGAGTCGATCAAATTGGAGTAGAACTTGCTCGTAACTTTATTAAAAAATTAAGAACTCATAAATTATATAAAAATGCTAAACATACATTGTCAATTCTTACAATTACTTCTAATGTTGTATATGGTAAAAAAACAGGTGCTACTCCAGATGGACGAGAAGCAGGAGTTGCTTTTGCACCAGGAGCAAATCCTATGCATGGAAGAGACGAAAGTGGTGCTCTAGCTTCCCTAAACTCTGTTGCAAAGATTCCTTATACTGATGTTTGTGAAGATGGTGTTTCTAATACTTTCTCTATCACACCACCTGCTTTAGGGCACACGGAAGAAGAAAGAATCAAAAATTTAGTCTCTTTAATGGATGGATATTTTAAACAAGGTTCTCAACATTTAAATGTCAATGTTTTAAATAGAGAAACATTGATAGACGCAATGGAACATCCAGAGGAGTATCCTACATTGACTATTCGTATTAGTGGTTATGCGGTTCACTTTAATAGGTTGAGTCGTGAACAACAATTAGAAGTAATTAGTAGGACTTTTCATGAAAAAATCTAACATCATAAAGGGAAAGATTAATTCATTGGAAACCATGGGGCTAGTAGATGGTCCTGGAATTCGATTTGTAGTATTTTTACAAGGATGCCCATTAAGATGCCTTTATTGCCATAATCCTGAAACATGGAATTCTGATTCTTATAAACTAGAATTATCGCCAGAAGAACTAATCGAAAAGATAAAAAGATATCAAAACTATTTTGGAGAAGATGGGGGTGTCACATTTTCTGGAGGAGAGCCATTACTACAAAAAGAATTCTTACTCGAATGCTTAAAACTATGTAAGAATGAGCATATTCATACAGCGATTGATACCTCTGGTTCTGTAAATGGATATGAAGAAATCTTAGATTATGTGGATTTAGTCATACTAGATATCAAGGCTTACCAGGAACAGGAATATCAAAAACTTACTACGAGACCAATAACTAATTTTTTAAAATTTTTATATACTTGTCAGAAGAAAGGTAAAAAAATGTGGTTTCGAACTGTAATTGTTCCAGGAGTCAATGATACAAAAGATTTTGTTCTTGGTTTAAAAAACTTTATTTCTGGTTTTAGAAACATAGAAAAGGTGGAGCTTTTACCTTACCAAACCTTAGGTGTTTCTAAGTATCAGAAACTGGGAATATCCTATCCGTTGGAAAATGTTTCTGCTATGGATGTAGAAAAATGCCAGAGTCTCCAGGAAATATTAGAAGAAGAGTAGTTGAAGATACTATTCTTTTTTCTTTTTACATATCCTAGTTATATGAAAAGACTAAAAATATTATTTTGGGTTTTAGCTTTTGCTATTCTTTGTGCATTCCTATCTTTATTTTTATTAAGTAAAAAGGTTAATCCTATTCTTTTAAGATATTCTACAGTAGAGGCAAAAAGATTTGGTGTATATGCGGTAAATTCTGCAATTGATCAAGAGTTTTTAAAAAAGATAGATGATAACATCTTTGAGGTAACATTTAATGAAAAAAATGAAATTCAAATGATTGATTTTAGAGCTAAAGAAGTAAATCAGCTTTTAAAACAAACAACTATAAAAGTACAAAAAAGGTTAGTAGATTTGGAAAATGGTAAGACTGATCAGTTAGAAATTGCCAATACTTTTAAGGGGATTAAATTTAAGGAAATAAAAAAAGGAGTTGTTTGTGAAGTGCCAATGGGTGCTTTATTTTCTAACTCTCTTGTTGCAAATAATGGTCCGATTTTTCCAATTAAACTAAACTTTATTGGAGAAGTAGTGACAAATTTAAAGACCAAAGTAGAAACATATGGAATCAATAGTATTTATTTAGAAGTTTCGATTCATGTTGAAGTTGAAGAGCGAATCACTATGCCTCAATTTACAGACTCAGCTAAGATACAAGTAGATATTCCGCTTACTGTGAAGGTGATTCAAGGAAGTATTCCTAATTATTATTTATCTTCACTCGAAAAAGATTCTTCTCTTTTTTCTCTACCCATTGGGTAGGTTTTGTGATATAATTTTTTTGAGGGATAATATGAACAAAATAGAACTGGATCAATTTTCTTATGAAATAGTAAATAATGAGAAGGATTGTTTTAATTTTGATGAATTAAAAAATATAATAACAGATTATTTTTATGAATTTGATTATATATTTGGAGACTATGCATATGATAAGCTGAGGTTAAAAGGATACTATGGTAATGGCCATCCAAGAGTAAGTAACGTTAATAATATCAAGACATTAGATAATTATATTAAAAACTATTGTGCCTATGGTGCAAAATTCTTTTTATTAAAAAAAATAAAATAAAAGTATTGTAATATTTTGTAAATATGGTAAAATGTATATATATTTATTATTTCAATAGGAATAAAAGGGAGGACATATATATGAATAAGGAAACATTAGAAGAAAAGGTTATGACTATTGTTGCAGAAGATGGAACTATCGAAGAGGTAGAAGTAATATTGGCATTTGAGTTCAAAGATAATAAAAAGGAATATGTTGTTTATACAAAAAATGAGGAAGATGAAAATGGAAATATTACGGTCTATGTTTCTAATGTAAACCGTGAGACAGGCGAACCAAGATTGTTTGGCGTAGAAGATGAAAATGAATGGACACGAATAAAGGATGTTTTACGTGAATTGGCTAAGGATTAGTTATAGGGGAATATATAAATAAAAGTGGGAGGTTTCTTATATGAATACAGAACAAGAAGTTGAAGAAATGGAAAAGACTATACCTAATGGAGAATATACAGATCGAGATTTACAAAACAGTAGATACGGACCTAATCAGCCATCTAATGCCAGTAAAAAAGTTGCTATGAAGCCTGAGAGTAAGAATAAAGTGAAAGGTCAATATAAGGGTTACAGAAGAAGAAGTCTAAGAAAATTGAAGAGAAAAGATCAGGAAATTGATATATATCAGAGAATTATTGAAAGTGGATCCTCATCACTAACGCAACTTAATATAAACGATTTGAAAAGGCGCATTGCAGAAGTAGAGAATGATAAAGAGATTATAATAAAGAATGAGGAACGCTATTTTAATGGTAGATTTTATCGTTATGGAGTAACACCTCTTAAATTGGTTGGAAAGTTTTTTGCTACCATAGTAAGCAAGTTGCGTGATTGGTGTAGTGTAATAGATATTGATATGGATTTTGATCAGCAGAGTGCCGAAGATATGTTGAATGTAGGTTTTAATAATTCTGAAGCTGTATCACAACCTCAGGAACAAACAACTCAGTCAGTTGAGCAAAGTGAACTTGTGCAAGGTGAACCACCAATTCAAAAGTCTAATATAAATCAAAATACATCATCATTAACTATACCTCTAGAAAATTTGGAATTACCATTATCAACAGAAGAATCAGATTATAATGAATTTGATCATTATAGTGTATTTGATAATGGTGGGGATGAATTGGCTACCCTTGAAGATATTAATCGTTTGAACCAAAAGGAGAAAGTTATTTCAGCACATCTAAATTCAGATGAATTAGATGATGATATAGATAAAGTTTTGGAAGAAATAGCACAGGTATATAATGAGGAGAAGGAAAGACAGCAAAAATTGAAGACAAAAGCGGATGAACATAAGAAACAAGAAGCAGAGGCAAAAAAACAAGCCGAAGAAGCTGCAGAAAAAGAAAGGAAAGCAAAAGCAGCAGAAGTTCAAACAAATAAGTTAGTAAGAGATGCAACTGAAGAAGAACAAAAGGAGAGAGCAAATTTACAATTAAAATTAAAGGAGCTTAGAGAAAGGGTTAACGAAATAAAAGAACAGAATGAAAATCTAGAAAGTACAATAGTGGAGGCATCTACGAACATAGATCAGTATGAGGAAAATAGAAGAAATGCAGAGATAAATGCCACTAAAATACTTAATACAGTACAAGAGAATTATTCTACTATAAATAAAAGCAAAGCGGGAGCTCGTCAAATGAGTGAAAAGGCTGCTGAGTTAGATAAAATGCTGGAATTTTCCAATAAAAATGAGCCTGTACAGCCTAAATTTTCTGCAAATCAGTCTGTAAATAGTAGAGCAGTTCTAGGTGAGAATGAGTTGGATGCAATGCTGTCACGCTTTAATCAACAGAGTACTAATCCAAATTTAAATTTGGATCATATGTTAGAAAATAATGGAAATACACAGGAAACAAATTTTTCCATCCACAAAGGGAAAAATTAGATAATATTATCGAGCTATTAGGGAGATATTTCCCTTTTTTTGTTGTAAAAACATTGGCTTTATCATAAAGTTTTATAGAGGTGGTGAAAATAAAAAATTTAATTGAGTATTATTATAATATAAAAATAAATCATCTATATAAAAATAGACGCCAATATAGATTCAGCTATTTTGATAATCAATATTTGTTTTTACCATTAAATAGATATGAGGATGAAATTATCGAGGTTAATCATCTGATTAAGGGAAACCATAAATATGATCAAATTATGATTAATATTGAAAATAGCATTATTACTCATGTGCAAAATTATTCATATATATTAATAAAAAAGGTTTCTAAAAAAATAGGGATTGAAGAGATTATAGAAAAACCGTATTATCTTTTAACATCAAAGAAAATGTATAAAAATATAGATAGGTCTAATTGGTTGTTTCTATGGTCAGAAAAAATTGATTATATTGAGTATCAATTAATACATTTAGATAAAGAGTATCCTCTATTAAGAGATAGCATTAATTATTTTATTGGAATGGCCGAAAATGCAATATCCTATGTTTATAATACCTATCACTTACTTCAATCTAAAAATGATAATCTTGTAATATCACATAAGAGAATTAGAGATAATGAATTTAATAATCCACTGAATTTAATTATTGACTATAAAAGTAGGGATATTGCTGAGTATTTAAAATATATATTCTTTAATGATGATTATGACTATATAAAAATAAAGGGTTTATTGAGTTATCTTAATTTGGACCAATTTTCTTGTCAGTTAATATACGCTAGACTGCTATTTCCTACCTATTATTTTGATAAATATGATGAAATTATTGGTAATAATTTAGAAGAAAAAGAAATTCTATCTATTTTAAAAAGAACTGAGGAGTATGAGGATTATATTATAAATATCTACATGATTATTAATCAATTATTTAGTATAGAAAGAATAGATTGGTTGTGATTTACTTGTCTATATTTATCACTTCTTTAACTTCTGGTATTTCATTTATAATTAACTGTTCAATTCCGTCTTTTAGTGTTATATCCATCATATTGCATTCAGCACAAGCTCCAATCAATTTTACGTAAACAATGTTATTTTCATATTTTATAAACTCTAGATTTCCTCCATCATTAATTAGAAAGGGTTTTATTTTATTAATTATAGTAATAATCCTATTTTCAATATCAATATCTGTATTTTTATACATATTTATCACCAATATGAATTATACTAGTTTATGGATCATAAGTAAATACATTTGGGAATACTTTCCTTGAATAAGTCAACTCTTTTTGTTATAATGTATACAGGACGGTGTGTTATGGCGAAGGATAAGTATCAAATTGGTAATATAGTGACTGGATGTGTAACAGGTATAGAAAAATATGGTATTTTTGTAGGGCTCGATAATTATTACAGTGGATTAATACATATTTCAGAGATTTCTGATTCCTTTGTTAGAAATATCCGTGATTATGTTACTATAGGTGAGACTATAAAAGTTAAAATACTTGACTTTAATAGCAATGACTTCCATGTGAAGTTAAGTATAAAAGGTATTGATTATAGAATAAATAGAAGAAAAAGGACTAAAATCATAGAGACATCAAATGGATTTTCCTCCTTGAAGAAAAAATTGGATTTTTGGATGAAAAACAAAACGGAAGAAATCCTTAATAAACAAGGTAAAAAAATGTAAAAAATTTGAAATGAGTATTGACAAAAATAGCATAAACTGGTATATTTGATACTGTCAACTGTTTATGTGTTTATGGACGATTAGCTCAGTTGGTTAGAGCACCTGCCTTACAAGCAGGGGGTCATAGGTTCGAGTCCTATATCGTCCACCATTTATTTATGCCGAAATAGCTCAATTGGTAGAGCAACTGATTTGTAATCAGTAGGTTCCGGGTTCAAGTCCTGGTTTCGGCACCATTTTTTTTGGAGAGGTAGCGAAGAGGCTAAACGCGACAGACTGTAAATCTGTTCTCATTGAGTTCGATGGTTCGAATCCATCTCTCTCCACCATTAGGATTGCCTCGTAGCCAAGTGGTAAGGCATCAGACTTTGACTCTGACATGCGTTAGTTCGAATCTAACCGAGGCAGCCATATTTTATTGAAATGATCTGTTAGCTCAGTCGGTAGAGCATTTGACTTTTAATCAAAGGGTCATGAGTTCGAATCTCATACAGGTCACCATGTGCCTGAGTGGCGGAATAGGTAGACGCACAGGACTTAAAATCCTGCGAGCTTCAACACTCGTGTCGGTTCAAGTCCGACCTTAGGCACCATCTGATGGAGGAATACCCAAGTCTGGTTGAAGGGGTCGGTCTTGAAAACCGAAAGGTCGTGCAAGCGGCGCAGGGGTTCGAATCCCTTTTCCTCCGCCATTATTATAATCTATTAATTGGAGGAATACCCAAGTCTGGTTAAAGGGGCTTTACGATTTTTGTGAAGTAGGTCACATTGTGGCGCAAGTGGTTCAAATCCCTTTTCCTCCGCCATATCGCGGGATAGAGCAGTCCGGTAGCTCGTTGGGCTCATAACCCAGAGGTCAGAGGTTCAAATCCTCTTCCCGCAACCAATTTGGTTCCATGGTGCAGCTGGTTAACACGTCTGCCTGTCACGCAGAAGATCGCGGGTTCGAGTCCCGTTGGAACCGCCAATTGGCTTCATAGCTCAGTCGGTAGAGCAAGGGACTGAAAATCCCTGTGTCGCTGGTTCGATTCCCGCTGGAGCCACCACTTTAATAATAGTAATATTTTTAATAGATAAAATAATTGGTTATCATGAGATGCGCTCGTAGCTCAGCTGGATAGAGTGTTTGGCTACGAACCAAAAGGTCAGGGGTTCGAATCCCTTCGAGCGCACCATAATAGCGGGAAGTGGCTCAACTTGGTAGAGCACGTGGTTTGGGACCATGAGGTTGCAGGTTCAAATCCTGTCTTCCCGACCATTTAGTTTTTGAAAGAGTCTAGTGCTCTTTTTTTATGTGAACTGTTTCAAATCACCATTTAGAAATTGTATTATATAAGAGGCATTTTTTTGTTATAACTTAGTCGTGTAAAAAACGTGTATCATTTAGAAGATAGTATATAGTTAACTATCTTTTTTGTATAATAGTTCTAAATCATCCTCGTGTATGCTGAAACTGGTTCCATGATCATGTATTTGACCTTTTCTTTTTCCTGTTTGAAAGACTCCAATTTTAAAGGTTATAGTGATAATACCTCTTTCAATTAATTTAATAAAACAGTCAAATCCTTTTAATACATAATAATGATCATTACTATACTTTATATACATTTGCTCTTTTTCATAATATTTATTTACTTCTACATAGCATAGATATTTGATTTTTCTATTTAATTTTTCTTCTATCATATCAAAAGACCAAGATGTTAAATTATCAATAACTTCTCCTTGCCTGTTAGTTACAATTAGATTAATCATTCTTTTATTCCAAAGTACTTTCAAACTAAAGAATATTCCATTATAAATATAAGTTCTTCTACTACAAGATACGATATTATTTAATACCTTATATTGTCTCATTTTACTATGGGGATATCCATATAATCCATGTAGTCTTTTTATTTCAAATAGATAACTATCAGGTGCTGCATTAAATAATGTGACTAATTTTTTCGTTAATGACGATTTCGTTTTAATTTCTATATTATCGTAGTCTGGTATTTCAAAGTTACCTGGATTTTTGTTTAGTAGTTTTTCCAATTTTAATCCTACTTCACCTATGTTTTTTTGATCACATTTAATCCATCCCATTTTTTTAATACTTTCTAATTCTTGCTTTAGATTACTAAATTCTTTCATATATTATTTTACCTCATATGTATTATTGTTTTTTCAACTATTTTTTCCTTAAAATAACTTTTTTTTTATGATAATTCATGGTATAATTTTTTTAGAATAAGAGGGTGTCATGATATGTTAGGAAGAATTATTGAAATTGTTGAAAATCAAATTATAATAAAACTAGATATCGATATTAATAATCAAACCAATTTGATTAACCTTCATGTTATTTTGGAAGATGACTCAAAAAAAATAGTAGGAGAAATTGTTAATGTAAATCAAGAAAAAATGTCTATTAATATAGTAGGGGAAATAAAGGACAATAAATTTTTACCAGGAATTTCAATTAAACCTTCCTTTAAGTCTAAAGTTAGAATTATATCTTTAGAAGAGTTGGAATTAATGTTAGGAAAGCAACAACAAAATATTGGAGAAACTTTTATTGGTTTTTCCAATGTATATCAAAATTATCGAATTAATGTGAGTATAAATGAATTATTTAGTAATCATTTTGCTATACTAGGTAATAGTGGTTCCGGAAAAAGTTGTACTGTTGCTAGTATTTTTCAAAAACTATTTCTATCAAATTCGAAACCTCCATTAAAATCCAGTATTTTAATATTTGATGCTTATGGGGAATACACAAACGCTTTTGCCTCCTTAAGGCAATATAACCCGAGTATTTCATATAAAACGTATACTACGAATACTAAATATGCAGATACAGATATTATAAAAATTCCCTTATGGTTATTAGATGTTGATGATTTAGCTCTCCTTTTAGATGTTACAACACCCAATCAATTACCAATTATAGAAAAAACTCTAAAACTGGTTCCTATTTTGGTAGGAGATAATGAAGAGGCAATCAAAAATAAAAATGATATTATTGCTAGAGCTTTGGAGGATATTCTTTTAAGTGGGCAAACATCTACTAAAATTAGAGATCAAATTGTCGCTATTTTAACCAAATTTCATACAAATGAGTTAAATCTTGAAACACAAATTATACAGCCTGGATATGTTAGAACTCTAAAGCAATGTTTATTTATTGATAAATCAGGAAAATTCCAAGAAATAGAGTTAGTTACAGAATTTGTTAGAAGTTTTATTAACCATGATAATACTATATCAAATGAAAAAACTAGTAGTGAATGTTTTTATACATTAAAAGATTTAGAGGAAGCTATGGATTTTGCATTGATTTCTGAGGGGATTCTTAAAAGTGAAAAAGTTTATGATTTAGCTAATGTATTAAGTGTTAGATTACATGCTTTGGCCGATAGTGAGTCAAGAGTTTATTTTGAATATGATGAATATATCAATAGAAATGATTATGTTAGGATTCTTTTTACGGATAAGTTGACTAATAATAAAGCACAAATAGTTAATTTCAATATTAATTATGTGGATGATAGAATGGCGAAAGTCATTACTAAAATTATTTCTAAAATGGTTTTTTCTTTATCCGTAGAAAATAATAATCGAGGGAATTCTCCTTTTCACATCATTGTTGAGGAGGCTCATAGGTATATCCAGAGGGATAGAGATATTGATATTATTGGTTATAACATTTTTGAAAGGATTACTAAAGAAGGCCGTAAATATGGAGTGTTCTTAGGTGTTATTACGCAAAGACCATCAGAACTTTCGGATACTGTTATTTCACAGTGCTCCAATTTCATTGTTTTAAGAACTAGGCATCCTAAGGATCTTAATTATATAAGGGAAATGGTTCCTAATATATCTATCGAAATTGTACAACAATTAAAAGGCCTTCAGCCTGGGAATTGCATTGCCTTTGGAAGTGCTTTTAAGGTTCCTGTTGTAATGCATGTTGAATTCCCAAATCCAGCACCTAATAGTAATAATGTGGACTTAGAAACTATTTGGTACCAATAAAGTAAAAAAAAGATAGTTTTTTAAGCTAAAATGTGTTACAATAATAATAGAGTTATAAAATATTACATTGGAGGATTAAGTATGGCATTGGATAAATTAAAAAATTTATTTGGTACAGAAGAGGCTGTAGAAGCAGCAGAAGAAGAGGAGTATTATACAAAAACCAGAGAGGTTTATCAGGATGAAAATGGTATGGCTGGTTCAAAGATGATGTTGCTAGAACCACGTGCTTATTCAGAGTCACAACAGATTGCTGATTATTTAAAAGCTCGTAGTGCAGTCGTTGTAAATTTAAAACGTGTAACTCCTGATCAGGCAAAAAGAATTGTAGATTTTTTAAGTGGTACATTATATGCAATTAATGGAGATTTACAAAAATTAGGTGGAGGAATATTTTTATGTACTCCGAATACTGTTAATGTAGAGGGCAAAATTAGTGATGATAATGCACCTACAAAGTCGACTAGAGGTAGTAAAAAAGAAAAAGATGAGGATGACGAATTTAATTGGTAGTTTTGATATCTAAAAATATATTCTGAGGTGAGATCGATGGAAAAATTCAGTTATGAAGCCAATGGATATAATCGTAAAGAGGTCAATGACTTTGTGAATGATGTAATTACTCAAACAGAAGGTATTATCAAAAAATGCAAGGAACAAAAAGTAGAAATAGGGAAATTGAAAGAAGAATTGGATCATTATAGAAAAATGGAAAATTCATTAAAAGATGCGGTTATGAGAGCTGAGGTAGCAGGGGATAATATAAAGAGAATGGCTAGAGAAGAGGCTAATATATTAATAGCAGATGCTAAAAGTAATTCTAGTAGAATTGTGAATGAGGCGTTATTAAAAGCGGAGAAAATTGAAGTGAAAGCGGATACGTTAGAATATAATATTAAAGTATTAAAAAGAAAGTTAAAACTAATTATCGAACAACAAATGGCAGTGGTAGAGGAAATAGAAGTACTAAATTTAGAGTAGAATGAGAAATGTGTAATAGAAAATTCTACTTTTTATATACTAACAAATTATCTTGTTTTTTAAATAAGAATGTGTTATATTAATCAAGAAAAGCAAGTGCGAAAGACGGAATATTATTATTCTATATAGAGAGCTTCTGTTTGGTGAAAAGAAGTTAGAATATACTATTTAGATCACTTTCAAGTGCGTTTTAGGGATAAACTAAAAACGAGATTTCACGCGTTAAGTGAATTGAAGTGTATAGCAAAGCTATAAAGTAAGGTGGTACCACGGAAACTCTTCGTCCTTATAGGGAGGAAGAGTTTTTATTATGAGGGAGGAAAATATGATTGTCTTACAAATATTAATTTTAGTGATGGGGTTTATTATTTTAGTAAAAGGAGCGGATCTGTTTGTCGATGCAGCTTCCTCTTTAGCTCAAAATTTTCATATATCCAAGATGTTAATTGCTCTTACTATTGTTTCTTTTGGTACAAGTGCACCAGAGTTTGCGGTTTCTATTAAATCAATTATTAGTGGAAATACTGATATCTTACTTGGAAATGTGATAGGAAGTAATATTCTAAATATTTTACTAATTCTAGGGGTTTCTAGTTGTATTCATTCATTAACAGTTAAAAATTCAACGGTAAAGAAAGAATTACCTATTACCATTTTAATTACTACTTTATTCATTGTATTAATTAGTGATAAATGGTTGACTAATACTAAAACTAATTTATTAACTAGATCAGACGGAATCACTATTTTATTGTTTTTCTCTATCTTTATTTATTACTTGTTTACTATTATGAGAAATAAAACATCATCTACTATTGATGACGAAAAACCTAAATATGGAATTGCAAAGTCAATGTCATTTACAGTAGTAGGTATTGTTTGTTTGATTTTGGGAAGCAATGCAGTAGTAGATTCTGCTAGTTCTATTGCAAAAATATTAGGAGTTAGTGAAAGAGTAATTTCTCTTACAATTATTGCATTAGGAACTAGTCTTCCAGAGTTAGTAACTAGTGTTGTTGCAACAAAAAAGAAGGAGTATGATATTGCTATTGGAAATGTCGTAGGAAGTAATATTTTTAATATTGGAATTGTGATTGGTTTACCAATCGCCTTATTTGGAGGAATTGCATCAGTTGGGTTTACTTATATTGATTTACTTGCTTTATTTATCGCTACATTAATGCTCTTTATCTTTTGTTTTAGGGATTATAAAATTAGTAGAAAAGAAGGAATTACATTTCTTATCATGTTTTTAATTTATTACTTATTTTTATTTATTAAATAGGGAAAGAAAGAAGGAATTAAAGTGAGATTTGAAAAACTAAAAAATGGTAAAATAAATGAAATTGAAAAAGGTATTTTAGATAGCTGGAATGGAGTTTACAATATTTTGAATCAGACGATTGAAAATAGAAAAAATAGTAGTAATTTTGTTTTTTATGATGGACCTGCCACTGCAAATGGGTATCCAGGACTTCACCACATGATGGCAAAATTTTTAAAGGATTCGTTTTGTAAGTATCAAACAATGCGTGGGCATAAGGTATTACGTAAAGTTGGCTGGGACACTCATGGTCTTCCTGTAGAACTTCAAGTAGAAAAAGAATTAGGTTTTTCTGGTAAAGGGGATATAGAAAAGTATGGAGTAGAAAAGTTTAACCAGGAATGTCGTAATATTGTATGGAAAAATGAAGAGGCTTTTACGGATCTTACTGAACAAATGGGGCAATTTATCGATTTAAAACATCCTTATGTGACGTATGACAATGACTATATTGAAACAGAATGGTGGATTTTACAAAAATTCTTTGAAGAAGGCTTATTTTATGAGGGGAGTAAAATCTTACCATATTGTCCAAGATGTGGAACTGGTCTTGCCTCTCATGAGGTGGCACAAGGATATGAAGAGGTAATCGCAAATACGGTCATAGTTCCTTTTAAAAAGAAGGACGAGGATTGTTTCTTCCTAGTTTGGACTACCACTCCATGGACACTTTCTAGTAATGTTGCGTTATGTGTAAATCCAAAAGAGAAGTATGTAAAAGTACGCTCTAAAGATCACCAGTTTATTTTAGCCAAGGCTCTACTTTTTAATGTTTTAGGCGAGGAAGTAGAGATCTTAGAAGAATACTTAGGAAAAGATTTAGAATATATGGAATATGAACAGTTAATTCCTGATTTTTCAGTAAATAAAAAAGCTTTTTTTGTAACACTTGCTGATTATGTTACGATGGAAGATGGTACAGGTATTGTGCATATTGCTCCTGCATTTGGAGAAGATGATGCAAAAGTTGGAAAAGAGTATAATTTACCATACTTAAATCCAGTTGGAGAAGATGGAAAATATTTAGAGGGAACTTGGAGCGGTACGTTCGTATTTGACGCTGATATCGAAGTGATCAAGTATTTAAAAGAAAATGATAAATTATTTAAAAAGCAAAAAGTAACCCACCAATATCCGCATTGTTGGAGATGTCATACACCGCTGATTTATTATTCTAAGCCAAGTTTTTATATCGAAACTACCAAATTGAAGGATAAAATTATCAAGGCAAATCAATCAGTATTGTGGCATCCATCTTTCGTCGGAGAAAAGAGATTTGGAAACTGGTTGGAAAATATGAAGGATTGGGCAATTTCTAGGAATCGTTATTGGGGAACGCCACTTCCATTATGGAGATGTAGTTGTGGACACGATGAAATGATTGGTTCTAGAAAAGAGTTGATAGAAAAATCAATTGAAAAAATAGATGAAACTATCGACTTACATAGACCTTATGTTGATGATATTCATATTACTTGTAAAGAGTGTGGAAAGACAATGAGTCGTGTTAGCGATGTAATCGATTGTTGGTTTGATTCTGGTTCTATGCCTTTTGCTCAATATCACTATCCATTTGAAAATCAAAAACTATGGGAAGAACAGTTTCCAGCTGACTTTATCGCAGAAGGTATTGATCAAACAAGAGGTTGGTTTTATACACTGCTTGTTATTTCTGTATTTTTAACTGGAAAATCCCCTTATAAAAACGTATTAGTCAATGATATGTTGTTAGATAAGTTTGGTAAAAAAATGTCAAAATCAAAAGGAAATATTGTAGAACCATTTACTACTATAGAAGAGTTTGGAGCAGATACTGTGAGATTTTATCTTCCATATGTATCTCCAGTTTGGACGCCTTTAAGATTTGATAAAGAGGGTTTAAAAGAGATTTATTCAAAATATATTTCAACTCTAAAAAATGCATATTCTTTCTTTGAAATGTATGCGAATGCAGATAGTATTGACCCAAGAGAGTATGATATAGAGGTGGAAAAGCGAGAACTTATTGATAAATGGCTTCTATCCAAGCTAAATAGACTTGTGAAAATAGTAGTGGAAGGTTATGAAGAATATGATCTAAATAAAGTGGTAAAAGCCATCATACCATTTTTAAACGATGATTTATCCAATTGGTATATTAGAAGTAATAGGAGACGTTTTTGGGATAGTGAATTAACAGAAAGCAAAAAGGCAGTTTATTTAACTACTTATGAGGTATTAGTAATCTTATGCAAACTAACAGCACCCATTACTCCTTATATCTCAGAAGAAATCTATCAGAAATTAACTGGTGAAAAAAGTGTTCACCTTTCAAGCTTTCCAGATGTAGAGGAGTCTTTAATTAATGAAAGAATAGAAGAAAAGATGGATTTGGTAAGGGATGTTTGTAGGTTAGGAAGAGATGCTAGAGAAACTGCAAATATTAAGGTTCGTCAACCAATTCATGAAGTGATTTTATCTAGCGATGTAAAAGAGATTATTGGAAATTTAGATTCTATCATTAAAGAAGAGTTAAATGTAAAACAAATTATTTATCAAGAAGATATGACTTCTTATTTAACATACTCCCTAAAACCGAATTTTAAGGTATTGGGAAAACAGTTAGGTCCTAAAATAAAACAATTACAAGAAGAGTTAAAGAAATTAACAAGTGAAGAGGCCTTTTCGGTATCCAAATCTCCACTAACGATTTTACTAGATGGAGAGGATTTTACATTAGATTGTATGAATACAATCACCTCTACCATTGTAAAAGAGGGTTATGTTGCTAGTAATGATACGAAAACTTGTGTTGTTCTAGATACAAATTTAGATGAGGATTTAATCTTAGAGGGACTTGCTCGTGAATTCGTTCGCACTATTCAAAGTATTAGAAAAGATAAAGATTTTGTCATTACTGATCATATTCATGTTTTCTATGATGGAGATGAAAAAATTGACCAAGTGGTAGAAAAGTATCAGGACTATATTATGGGAGAAACTCTAGCTAATGGGTTAATCAAAAAAGAGTCTTCTAATCGCTATTTATTAAATGAAGTAGAAGTCTTTATCAACGTAGAGAAAATTTAGAAAGCAGGTTTTTTATGGAAAAATTAGTAATCGCAGGATTTGCAGGGATAGGAAAAACTACACTTGGTAAGAAATATAAAAATGTCATTGACTTAGATTCTTCAAAATATGCCTATGATGATTCTGATTTAGAGCATCTAAGCATAGAAGAAAGAAAGGGTCTTCCAAGAAGGAAAAATCCAAAATGGCCAGATAATTATATCAAAGCTATTTTGGATGCTCTTAATACCTATGATTTTGTTTTGGTATGGGAAAGAGAAGATATTTTAGAAGAATACCAGAAACATCATATTCCATTTGTTTTATGTTATCCCAATAGAAATTCTTTGGAAATTTATAAAAAAAGATATAAAGATAGGGGAAATAGTGAAATTTATATAAAAAAGAAAATAGAACAGTACAAAAGAAGAATTCATGATTTTGAAAATATGAAGGTAGATAAGATTATTTTATCTAATGAGGAAACCTTAGAAGACTATTTGTTAAAAAAAGGATATCAGTTAAAAAAGTAGAAAAAGTCAAAGATGAATCTTTGTTGATAAAAAAGTGTTATACTAAAAAAGAGGTGGATGATATGTCTAAAAGTCAGGTAGAATCTATTGATGATGGAAAAGGAATGGAAGGTCAGAATAGTTTAGCTAAAATTAAAAATTTAAAGGTAAATTTAGAAAAAATGATTTTAAATGCAGGGAAGATAGTTATTGTACCACATAATGGTGTTGATTATGATGCCCTAGCATCCTCTATTGGTTTTTCCTTGCTTTCTAAAAAGTTTAAAAAGGATTCTTGTATCATAATAGATGATCCAGTATATAAAATAGATTATATGGTGCAATCTATTATTGATGAGGTGAAAGAACAGCATCATATTATGAATAAGGAAAAGTATTTGCAAATAAAGGATTCAGAAGACTTATTTATATTAACAGATGTTAATAAATCTAATTTAATTAGTTTAAGTGAAGAGATTAAAAGAAGTGATAAAGTAGCAATATTAGATCATCATAATGAAGATTCCTTAACAGTTCTATCAGATTGCAAGTGTATTGAACCTAATGTCTCTAGTGCTTCAGAAATGATGGTAAGACTTTTATGTCTATATAAGATTAAGATAACAAAAGAAGTTGCTCAATATCTTTTAGCAGGAATTTACCTAGATACCAATAAATTAACGAAAAATGTATCAGCGGATACGATGAAAGCAGTAACAAAATTATTAGAAAATGGAGCAGATATGAATCGGGTGACTGATTTATTTGTAGAAGATTTTAAAAGCGATAGAAGAGTACAAGATTTAGTTGGGAAAGCCCAAATAGATATTTATACAGTTGCTACTATATTAGCAAGTGAAGAAGATGAATATACAAAAGAGGAGTTGGCAAAGGCTGCAGATTATTTGTTAAAATACAATGTAGATGCTTCCTTTGTTGTTGGAAATATTGGCGATGGAACCATATCAGTCAGTGCACGTTCCAAAGAAAAAGTAAATGTTGGTTCTGTGATGCAACAATTAGGTGGTGGAGGAAATCAATTCTCAGCTGCTACAAAGCTGCAAAATACATCTATTGAACAAGTGGGCTCATCTTTACAAAAAATAATAAAGCCAGCTTGTTATATAAATTAAAATTTTTAATAAAAATGGAGTTATAGAAAATGAAAAAAAAGGAAGCTATGGAAATTGCTCCAATAAAATCAAATTTTTTAATGGAAGCAATTGATCAATTTCTATCAGTAGATCATGCTAATTCTATGATACAGATTGCTTGGTTCAAAAGTGAAAAGGAGGATATGTGTTCTTTTGAAATTTATGGACCCAATGGAATTGAAGATCATCTAAATAGTGGGATTACTCTACAACAGTCTGATTGTTTAAATCATCAAATTTTACAAGATGTCTTAGATAAATACTTAGATTCTGATACCATACGGGTCAGTGACTTTAGAGATATACATGTATCTTTTCCAACTCCAACAGCTAGGAATTTTCATGGAATTACAATTACTAATACCCAAAATCAAAGTACAGTATCTCTTGATTTTTTAGCTAAAGGGTATTCTTTTAGGGAAGTAGTCGATTTTTATCAAGATAGAATTGTAGAATATAGAAAAATAATTACTTCTTCATCCAATAAGAAAAAATAGAAGACTTTAATATAGTTCTTCTATTTTTTTATCGGGTAATTTTTCTACTTCTTTTAGAGTTTTAAATAAGATGTTTAATGCAATTTGTTCAGTCTTTCTATTTTGATCACGTAAAGGATTGAGTTCAACTAAGTCATAGGCTGATATTTTATCAAAGTATTTTAATATCTCATCACTAATATTCATGGCGAGTTCTTCATCAATTCCATTAAACTCAGGAACGGAAATACCGGGAGCTATAGTTGGATCTAGAATATTTAAATCGTAACAGATATGAATATTTTTTGTTTTATAGGAGGCGATTTCAAAAGCCTTTTCTATAACCTCTTTGGCACCTTGTTGTTTTAAATCTTCGGTTGTAAATACACTAATTCCAGAGTACTTTAGATTATTTTGTTCTTTTTGGTTCATATTTCTAACGCCTACTAATACTGTTTTAGAAGCTTGTACAATTTCTCCACGATGAAATTGCCTTAAATCTTCACATTCAAATCCAGTAATGCAAGATGTTGAAAAACCATTCATATTTCCTGTTTCTGTTGTTTTAAAGGTGTTGTAATCAGCATGAGCACCAATAATAATGAGTCCAATTTCTTCGTTTGTCATGGCGTCTGCTAAAACAGCTGGAATTATGATTGACTTGTCTCCACCAATAGTAATGGGAAAAAATCCTTCTCCCATTTTTTCTAATATTTTTTTATATATTTTCTCATTGATTTGATTTATTTCATATTTATTTTTGGCACGATCGGACAAATTTCTACTTTTTATAATTGCTTCATCTTGTTTAAATTCTATAATTTCTCCCTGATAGAAACTTCCTAAATCTTTTATTAATGAAACTGGTCCCAATTTAGCTCCATCGATATGAACTCCTAAGTCAGTTTCTGCTCCAATAATAATACTTTTCATTGATTATCACCTGTTCTAAATTATATCACAAAATATAGATTATATTCATAAAAAATTCTTTAACTTTACATCTATTTTGTTATATACTAATAGTAGTAGGTGATAAAATATGAAAAGGTTATGTGATCTAATAGAATGTGATTATGATACCCCAATTTGTGATATTAAAATAGATTCCAGAGAAATAAAGAAGGGTGACTTGTTTGTTGCAGTTAACGGATTTAATGTTTCTCATAGTGAATTTATTGAGGACGCTATTAATAATGGAGCAGCCGCTGTGATAACAGATGTTGATTATAAAGGTGATATTCCTATTATTAAGGTTCCTGATGTCAATGGAATCCTGAATCAGATTTGCATCAATTTTTATGAATACCATAATAACCAAAAAATCATTGGTATTACTGGAACGGATGGAAAAACTACAACTGCTATTATGTTAAAGGAATTACTTAAGGAAACGAGAAATATAGCATATATGGGAACCAATGGAATTGAGTATGGGAATAAGATAATTAAAACAGAAAATACTACTCCGACGAATGAAAAACTTTATAAATATTTAACTATATTGCAAAATGAAAATTACGATGATGTTGTAATGGAAGTATCAAGCGAAGCTCTTCTTCATAAAAGAGTAGTAGATTTTCAATTCCGATATGCCATTTTTACAACTATTACAGAGGATCATTTGAATATTCATAAAACTATAGAAAATTATATAGAATCTAAACTCTCTTTAGCATCTTTGGTGAAAGAAGATGGAGCTATCATTATAAATCGTGATGATGACAATTGCAGACTATTACTGAATAAGAATTTTAATCATTTATACACTTATGGCAAGGATCAGGATAGTGATTTTCAAATTTGTAATATTGAGGAAAATATGGGAATTACTATATTTGATATCCGATATCGGGATCAAACATTTCATATAACAAGTCCTTATATAGGAGAATATAATGTTTATAATTTGTGTGCTGCTTTTATTGTCTGCTATTTAGAGGGAATAGAATCCGATTATTTGATTCAAAAAATAAAAAACCTTCCTTCTATTAAGGGAAGAACCGAATCCTTAGATTTTGGTCAAAATTATAAATTAATATTGGATTATGCCCATACTTTAAATGGCATTAAAAATATTGTAGAAAGTTTTAAAGGAAAATATAAAAGAACAATTTTATTAACCGGTGCTGCTGGTGGTAGAGAAAAGGAGAAAAGAGAGAAAATTGGAAAGTATATTTTAAATCATGCGGACTTTGTTGTTTTTACGATGGATGATCCTAGATATGAAAGTGTAGATAGTATTATTGATCAAATGATAGGTGATGAGAAAAAGAATAATTATATTAGAATTATTAATAGGGAAGAGGCTATTAGATATGCTTTAGATATAGCAGAGGAAAATGATTTAGTTTTAATCTTAGGAAAAGGGCGAGATAACTATATGGCTATTGAGGATAAAAGGATTGATTATTGTGATTATGATGTCATTAGTAGATATTTTCATGACCAATCCTAAAAGAGTAATCCATAAAAATTTGTAAGTTAAAGAGATCAAGTTGATTTCTTTTTGTATACCCATAATCTATTCTAGATTGATCTAAAAGCCCTTGAAAGCTATTTTCATTGATTAAATTATGGGGGAGATTATTTGGTTAATGTATTCTTTGGAAATTCTTCCATCTTTGACTGATGAGATCTTCAAATGCAGATTTACTATGAACGAACCGCTTCTTTTTAGAACCTTATAGGTTATAGTTAATACATAGCTGGTTTTTCCGTATATATTTAATTCCGTATGTATCTGATAAGACTTGATTATATTTTTATAAATTGTATCAAGGTCACTTATGATATAGGAAAGATTAAGTATTGTTTGTGCTGCA
The DNA here is from genome assembly GCA_910579455.1 of uncultured Bacilli bacterium. Classification (GTDB taxonomy): domain Bacteria; phylum Bacillota_I; class Bacilli_A; order RF39; family UBA660; genus UMGS995. The sequence goes on along the minus strand of CAJTUT010000003.1, from coordinate 47,849 downwards.
TATGAAAACTTATTAAAAATGGGTTAAATAGCTCTTATTCGTTGTATAAATCATCTCCATTGTAAATAGCATCCTCGCATTTTCTGATTTCAATGGTTAAATCAAATAACTCGATATCTATAGGATCTCCCCTTTTGCGATATTATAGATGAGTTGTCTAAATTTGTCAGAATAAGCATATATTTAATTAGGTGATTTTTGATGTTATTTGAAATATTTATGTTTTTAAAAAGTATCTTCTTAACGGGTTCCTATTCTAATCAGGTTTTTCCGGATCCTTTAACTAAGGAAGAAGAAGATTCGTGTATCAAACGGGCTAGAATGGGGGATAAAGAATCTAGAAACAAATTAATTGAACATAATCTAAGGTTAGTTGCTCATATTGTTAAAAAATTTGATAGTAAATATGTAGATCAAGATGATTTGATTAGTATAGGAACAATAGGTCTTATAAAAGGAGTAGATACCTTTTCTAATGATAAAGGTGTAAGAATTACTACTTATTGTGCTAGATGTATTGAAAATGAAATTCTTATGCATTTTAGAAGTAATAACAAGACTACTAAAAACATTTCTATTAATGAATCAATAGGTTTTGATAAAGATGGAAATGAAATTTCTATTATGGATGTTTTAAAAGCACCAAAGCCAGATTTTATTGAGGATATTAGCTTAAAGGATAATATCAAATTATTAAAACAATATATGGATGTATTAACTCCTAGAGAAAGAGAAATATTAATAAAGAGGTATGGACTAAATAATACAGAGGAAAAGACGCAAAAGGTCATAGCAAAAGAGTTGAATATCTCTAGAAGTTATGTATCTAGAATGGAAAAAAGGGCTCTTACTAAGATATTACGTGAGTTTATAAAAAATAATAAATATGAGTAGCTAGACATAAAGATGAAAAAACAGTATAATATAGTTAAGTGAGTGATTGAAAAATGAGAGTAAAAATAAAAGCAATGATCGCAGTGTTTGTTATTTTTTTAGTTGTAGCAATTTATGGTATTCACTATTATTTTTTTATGCCAACGATTACTTTAAAAGGGGATAAAAATATGATGCTAAACTATAATGAGGACTATAAGGAGTCAGGATACTATGCGATGTTTCATAATCAAGATGTAACTCAGAAAGTTCAAGTAAAAGGAGAGGTTGATTCTAAAAAATTAGGTATTTATAAGATGGAATACTTTATAAAACAGGGAGTATTTAAAAGGAAGGCTGTAAGAATTGTAAAGGTGAGAGACTTAACCAACCCCGTTCTTATTTTGAAGAATGATCATGATAAGGTGTATATTTGTCCTAATACAGAGTATAATTTTATGAAATATAAGGCTTATGATAATTATGATCAGGATATTACAGATCGAGTTAAAATTACTAGAAAGAATGATATTATTCAATATGCAGTAGTAGATTCTTCTGGAAATTATGCAATTAAAAATCAAAAAATTATTCAACAGGACCTAGAAAAGCCTAGTTTGGAATTGAATTCAGGAGATATGATTTTTACCTTTTTAAATGAGGAGTTTAAAGATCCTGGTTATCAGGTTTTTGATAATTGTGATCAAAATATTGAAAAGAAAGTTCAAGTAGAAGGAAAAGTTAATACTAAAAAAGCAGGAATTTATGAGTTAACATATAAAGTCAAAGATGCCTCAGGGAATAGTTCACAGAAAAAAAGAAAAGTGCAGGTGGTAAAGAGAGGACAAAATGGTTCTGTTTATTTAACATTTGATGATGGTCCTAGAATGGGAACTACGAATGTTATATTGGATATTTTAAAAGAGGAAAATGTTCCAGCTACTTTCTTTGTTACGAATAATGGACCAGATGAATTGATTAAGAGAGAATATCAAGAGGGACATACCGTAGGACTTCACACAGCAAGTCATGATTATTCCTTAGTTTATTCTAGTAAAGAAAATTATTTCAATGATTTATATTCCGTTCATGATAGAGTCCTTCGTATTACTGGATATGATTCTAAAGTGATTCGATTTCCAGGAGGCTCCAGTAATACAATTAGTAAAAAATATCGTCCAGGGATTATGAGTGATTTAACAAAAGAAGTATTAAAGCGTGATTTTAGATATTATGACTGGAATATTAATAGTAGGGATACCGATGGGCTAACTACTAGTAATGAGATTGTATCTTGGGTAAATTCTAGTCTTTCTCATGATAAGGTAAATATTATTTTAATGCATGATATTAAACCATATACTAGAGATGCATTAAAGGGTATTATTGAGTATGGGAAACAAAATGGATATCGTTTTGAAGCTATTACTAAGGATACTGAAATGTTTATGCAGAAGGTAAATAACTAGTAAATTTGTAATAAATGGGTTATAATTAGAATAGGTGGTAAAAATGAAAAGGTATAAACCAACTATGTATAAAAAGGATATATTTAGTATTAATTATAAAAAGTTAAAAAAGGATGGTATTAAGTGTCTTGTTTTTGACTTAGATAATACTCTAGCTTTAATAGACGAAAAAGAATGTCCACAAAGAACTAAAGAACTCATTCGAAATCTTCAGAAGGATTTTATTATTTTTATTATTTCAAACAACTGTAGTAGGAGAATAGAACCTTATAAAAGAAGTTTGGGGGTTGATGCTGTAAGTTTTGCAATGAAGCCGCTTACAAGAGGACTAAGGAGAATAAGAAAAAAATATCATTTATTAAAAAAAGAGATGGTGATGATTGGGGATCAAATTGTAACAGATATTATATCAGGAAGAAATTTTAATATTAAAACAATCCTAGTTGATCCATTAGGACAAAAGGATATGAGAATAACGAATATTAATAGAAAAATTGAGTCTTGGATTATTAATAGATACTCTAAGAGAGGAATTTTTAAAAGAGGTAATTATTATGAATAACGAAGAAAAAAGGTGTAGTGGATGCGGTGTTTTATTACAAGATGAAAACATTTTACAAGAAGGATATACTACAAATTTAGAAAATTCTATTTGTCAACGATGTTTTAAAATGAAAAACTATGGTGAATATCAGGTAATCACCAAGTCGAATGATGAGTATTTTAAAATTTTAAAAGAGGTTGGAAAAACAAAGGATTTGGTGTTGTATGTTACAGACTTATTAAATTTAGAAGAAGATATTTTAAAAATTAGAGAATATATTAATAATAAAATGATTTTGGTATTAAATAAAAAGGATATTTTACCAAAAAGTGTTAAAGAAGCTAAATTAATTAAGTATTTTGAAGAAAATCATGTTTATTTTGAAGAAATTATTGTTATCAGTGTTGAGAAAAATTTGAATATGGATTATTTATTAAAAAGAATTAAGTATTTTCAAACTACTAAAAAGGTATATGTAGTAGGACATACCAATGCAGGAAAATCTACTTTAATTAATAAATTAATTAAAAACTATTCCAATCAAGATGCACCAGAATTAACAATGTCACCACTTCCTTCTACTACTTTAAATACTGTAACTATCCAAATTAATGAATATTTAACATTGATTGATACTCCAGGTCTTGTAGATATGAGATCTCTTATCAATTATGTAGATCAAATAATGTTAAAAAAGATAAACCCCAAAAAGGAAATTAAACCTAGAACGTATCAATTAAGAAAAAATCAAAGCTTATTAATTGAGGATATTGTGAGATTAGACTATGTCGAAGGAGAAAAGAATAGTTTTACTTTATTCCTTTCTAATGATTTAAAAGTAAAAAGAATCAACTCCAGTAGGATAGACTTAAAGCATTTACAAAAATCTACTTATGATATCAAATATGATAATGATTTAGTCGTTCAGGGATTGGGTTTTATTAAAATTGTTAATAAAGGGAAAGTGGATATTTATTTAGATAAGAATATTAAGGTCTTTATAAGAAAATCATTGATTTAGGGTATCGATTCCATATTTTTTACTCCTATGATCATAGAATAAGTCTATCTTTAATGGATTATAGGATAAGTAGGTAAATAGAATAAAATTTAAAAGGATTAGGATGATTCCAATAATATCCAAAGTTTTATAGTTTTTTTCCAATGATAATTTTTGAACTATGATTTCTGATATGAGAATAGAAATAAGTAAGATGAGCATAGTGAGTATTAAAATTTCACCTAACGAATAATAAATCGGTAAGTAAAAGATTAATAGAATTATTATTGTGAACATTCCACGCAGATATCCCTTGATGAAAAAGCAAGATTCATTATTTATTAATTTTTCTAAGATACTAAAAATTAAAGAAGCACTAAAAATCATTTTGAGATGTTCCCATATACTTTCATTTACTGGACAAAAGATACTAGTAATAAAGTTAGGAAAGATATCATAGCCAAAATGAAGTAAACTACATAATAAAAATATAATGATTGTATTTTTTATTGCTCTTTTTAGGTTCATATTTTTACCTCATTATTATTATAAATGAAAAGATAGGAAATATTCTTGAAATATCAGGGATTTTATGATATAAGAAAAGGGATTATAAAGGAGGTATCATGAATCCAAATGATTTAACAACTGAAATTAGAAATAAAGTTGATATTGTTGATATCATAGGCGAGAGAATACCTCTAACAGCAAAGGGAAGGAATTTTTTTGGAGTATGTCCTTTTCATGATGATACCAATCCATCGATGAGTGTATCTCGCGAGAAGCAGATTTATAAATGCTTTTCTTGTGGAGCTAGTGGAAATGTTTATACCTTTTTAATGAATTATGAACACAAAGAGTTTAAAGAGGTTTTGCAAGACTTAGGAAAAAAGGTGGGAATTCATGTTTCGGGTGTTAAGGTAAACCAGGCAACTACTAAGTATGATTCGCTATATGAGGCTTATCGTCTTTCTGTTAAATATTACCAAAATAATTTGGCATCCTCTTATGGAAAGGAAGCTAAAGAGTACCTACATCATAGGGGAATTCCTGATGAGATTATAAAAGAATTTGAAATCGGCCTATCCCTATCAGGGAAGAAGGATTTAACTACTTTATTAACTACTAAGAAGTATGAACTAAAAATACTAAATCAGATAGGATTATCTATAGATGATAGAGATATTTACATAGATAGAATTATGTTTCCTCTGCATGATTCCTATGGAAAGGTTGTAGGATTTTCAGGGAGAATATATAGGAATGTTAATCAAAGTAAATATATTAACACTAAAGAAACTGTCATTTTTAAAAAGGGGGATTGTCTTTATCATTATCATGCTGCTATTGATTTTGCTAGGATAAGTAAAAGTATTATTGTTATGGAAGGATTTATGGATGTTATTAGGGCCTTTTCCATAGGAATCAAAAATACTGTAGCTTTAATGGGAACGGCACTAACAAAAGAGCAACTTCGATTAATCAAAAGATTGTCTCAAAATATAATATTATGTTTAGATGGTGATGGACCAGGAAGACACGCAGCCTTAAAAATAGGACAAGATTTAGTAAATGACGGTATTGAACCTAGGGTGATTACTTTGCCAAATGAGGATGATCCTGATAGTTATATTTTAAAAAATGGAAAAGAAAAATTTATAGATTTAATAGAAAGTGCAGTTTTTTATAGTGATTATAAAATTGCTTCTTTAAAAGAAAACATTAATTTCAATAGTGAAGAAGATTTGTCTTCTTATATTCATAGTGTGATTTTGGAAGCAACTAAGATTGAAGATGAAATTCGTGTAGAAATTATTCTAAAAAAACTTGCAAAAGATTATAATATAGGATATAATACACTGGAAAAAAGGTTTAGGGATATTAAGGAAAATCTTAAGCCAACATCAAAGATAGAAGTGAGGCAAAAAGAAAAAAAGAGGAGTAATAAGTATATATTGGCAATGGAACAAGTAATTTTTCATATGTTAAATCATCCGTGGGTGATTAATTTAGTGGAGCAGGAAAAAATTGTTTTTCCAAATAATGAAACTAGGATATTAACAAATGAAATTATTTATTTTTATAGAAAAAATAGGTACATTACGATTGCTGATTTTTATACTTATTTGCAAGACAAGACTGATTTACTTTCCTATTTAGAAAAAATTGTTTCAAGTAATGTTTTAGAGGATGTTACAAAAGATGATTTATTTGCCTATTTTAAAGTAATCAAGGATTATAGTAAAAGCCAAGAAATAAAGAGGTTGGAAAGATTGATGAAAAAAGAATCGGATTGCCTAGAACAAGCAAAAATAGTAGAACAAATCAGAAAGTTGAAGTTAGGAGAAATTTAGGAATGGTTGGAGAAATTAAAACACTAGAGGAGCGAAAAGAAAAATTAATTACCTTAGGAAAAAAACAGGGTTATATTACTTATGAACAGTTAGCTAGTGAATTAAAAGGATTAGAGGTAGATAGTGATTCTTTAGATGAATTATATAATGCTTTAACAGATGAGGATATTGATATTGTAGCGGAAGATGGTTCTGATGATGTAAGTGGAGAAGAGATTACAGATAACCTTAAAGTTGAAGAATTAACGATGTCTAAGGATATTAAAATTAATGATCCTGTTAGGATGTATTTAAAAGAAATTGGTCGTATTAATTTACTTACTTCTGATGAGGAATTTGAATATGCCAAGCGTGCTGAAGAAGGAGACGAGGAAGCTAAAAGATTGTTAGCAGAATCTAACTTACGTTTAGTAGTTAGTATTGCGAAAAGATATGTTGGTCGTGGAATGTTATTCTTGGATTTGATTCAGGAAGGGAATATTGGTTTAATGAAGGCAGTTGATAAATTTGATCCTACTAAGGGATATAAATTTTCAACTTATGCAACATGGTGGATTAGACAGGCTATTACTCGTGCTATTGCAGATCAGGCAAGAACAATTCGAGTTCCTGTGCATATGGTAGAAACGATTAATAAATTGGCTCGTGTTCAAAGACAACTTACTCAGGAACTAAATCGTGAACCGACGGATGAAGAAATTGCTGAAAAATTAGGGATTACAATAGAAAAGGTAAGAGAAGTTTATAAAATTAGCCAGGATCCAGTATCTTTGGAGACTCCTATTGGTGAGGAAGAAGATTCCCATTTAGGGGACTTTGTTCCTGATGAAAGAGCAATGGGACCAGAGGAGTATACTACAGTAGAAATGTTAAAAGAAGAGTTAGCGGGAGTACTTCTTACTTTAACTGATAGAGAAGAGAAGGTTTTAAGACTTAGATTTGGCCTTGATGATGGTCAATGTAGAACTTTAGAAGAAGTTGGTCAAATTTTTGGTGTAACTCGTGAGAGAATTCGTCAAATAGAAGCAAAGGCCCTTAGAAAGTTAAGACACCCATCACGTAGTAGAAAGTTGAAGGATTTCCTAACGGACTAATGAGAATTAATAATAGATTAAAAAAGGTGGGGGATTTAGTTGATGCTAATTCCCTTATTTTAGACATCGGTTGTGATCACGCACTTCTAGATATTTACTTGGTCAAAGAAAATAAGGTCAAAAGGGCTATTGCATCTGATATTTCAGAAGGACCTCTAAACTCCGCTAGAGCTAACATAATAGATCATCATATGGAAGATCAAATCGAATTAAGACTAGGTGATGGATTAGAATGTTACACAAATGATATTGATACTGTAGTCGTATCCGGTATGGGTGGTAGAACTATTATTGGCATTTTTAAATATCAATTAGCAGTTGTTAAAAAGATAAAAACGATTATTTTATCTCCTAATAATTATCAGGAAGATGTGCGAAGATTTTTTTCAAAAATCGGATTTACAATAGAAGAGGAAGTATTAGTAAAAGATGGAAAAGTAATCTATCAAATTATAAAATTTAAAAGAGGTAAAAGGAAATATCGGAAAAAAGATTATTTTTTTGGACCTATTTTATTAGAAAATAAAGATTCACTATTTCAGGAATATTATAAAAAAGAATTAATTTCTAGAAAGATTATAATGAATCTATTACCTAAAAATTATAGGTGGAAAAGGCATATTATAAAAATGGAAATTAAAACATTAGAAAAGGAATTAGAACAATAGAATGTTATCTCTCTATTTGTAAAATCTGTCATAGTATAAAAAATTGCCACTAATAGGTAGTGCGGTCTTGTCTCAAATTTCGGTATTTTTAAAAAATGATTAGATTCACTTAGGCTAATATGTTATAATAGGCTCCATTAGGGAGGTGATTATTATATTACAAAAGAAAAAGAGTTTAGGAGATTATAAGGAGGTAAGAGAAATATTGAAAAGTAAGTATATAAGAGCAATTGCATTAGCACTTGGAATTTCAGCTTCTAGTTTATTTTTAACTAGTTGTGGAGAAAAAGAGCATGAAGCTTCCGTTTTATTTTCGTCTATTTTAGATGATACGAAAGATAGTACTTTGCTAGATGAGATTCTTGAGGAAAAAGAGAATAAAGATATAACTACAGAGATGTTTGTTTTAGAAAAGTATTTAGTCTTGTCAGAAAAACTACATACTCTAAATTTTGATAATTTTAAGGAGATAGAATCTGATGAAAATTTAGAGTCCTTAGATTTGTCTACTCGAGTTGATAAATTGGAGGCTTGGGAAAGAAATATTGGAAAATTAGAACATCTAGCTCCTACAGATGAGGAATACAATTGTATTGTAAAGAAATTGAAAAATAGTGAGGTTGAAATCAATAGTTGGTTATATGATTATGGATATTCAACTACAATAAAGATGGCTTCTTTAGTTAGTAAAGCCAAACTTGTAGATGCTTTTTCACTCGATATGAATGAGTATAAAAATTTTAGTATCTTGGAGAATCCAGAAAACTTTCATCAATTTGAAAAATATGTAAAAATAAAATATACAGATCATGATAAAAAAAGTGAGTATTATTACGATTTAGAAGTATCCTCTTTAGATGAAACTCTTGGTGCTTTTTATGATGAGTACTATGAAAATAAACTGGCTCAAATGGTTTATGTAGTATCTGAGAGTAAAAAACTAGATGGTAGTAAGGTTTCTAAAGATGCTAAGGCGTCTTATGATGAGGAATTAAATAGCAATTTAAAGAAGTTTACAGAAATTATTAAACGAGGTATGTATGCAAAGTTTACAGTAGAGGATGGAAAAATTTATCAAATTCCTGAGAATGAGTATGTAAATGGAATTTATGATGCGAAAATAAAGTCCCTTAATAAAAAGTAGAAAAAGTTGGTTTAATTCAGGTAAGTTGAAATTTTAAAAAGTGAAAAAGATTGTACTAATATGCAGTACAATCTTTTAGTTTTTTCTTTTGTTAATTCCTAACATACTCCCAAAAACAGAAGTCATTAATAGAATAATATCATATAGAATAAATCTGATTCTAAAGAAATTATGAAAGAAGAATAGAGCGATGAGAAAGAAAACCGCTAGAACAATTCCTCCATATTTTAGACCTTCCAAATATCCGTTTTTATCTGCTTTTTTTCCTATTAAATAGCTACTAATGAAAATATTAAGTAGAATGATTAACGGTCTTAGATAATTTACAATATTAGTACTTAAAATATCAAAATAGTAAAGAGTAGAAAGTAGTAGTAGAGAAAGAAAGATAAAAATAAGGGATATAGCGATATTTTTTATATAGGTTTGTAATTTTTTCATGATTAACCTCCAATAAAATTTATGAAAGTGAATAAAATAATATACCAAATATCATAATAATAAAGAGGTGAAGATATGGAAGTCTTGATCGTTTTGGGTAGAACTTTATTATTTTATTTAATTATTACAGTGGTTTATCGTTTTATGGGGAAAAGAGAAGTTGGAGAGTTGTCTATTATGGATTTAATTGTGTCCATTTTAATCGCAGAGCTTGCTGCTATGGCAATTGATAAGTATAAATCTAATTTGTTAATTACCATTGTTCCCATTCTTTCTTTGGTAATTGTTCAAATTATAGTTGCTAAAGTCTCTCTAAAAAGTCCTAAGACCAGAGAAAAGATTGAAGGTGAACCTTCTGTGATTATAAACCGGGGAAAGGTTAATTTTGAGGAAATGTTAAAGCAACGATATAATTTAGATGATTTATTAACACAACTTAGAGAAAAAAGTATTAAGAGTATCGAAGAAGTTGATTATGCAATATTAGAAACAAGTGGGAAACTCTCTGTTTTTGTAAAAAACGATAATAGAGATTATCCCCTTCCTGTCATACTAGATGGGGAGGTGCAGGAAGAAACTTTAATTCAAATTGGAAAAAATAAAAAATGGTTGATAAAATCTTTAGATGAGAATCAAACAAAGATAGATAAGGTATTTTATGCTTTTTATAAGAATCATGATTTATTTATTATAAAGAATGAAAACGTATCTAAATAGACATTTTTTTTAAATAAAGTATGGTATATATTCTATTAGGTGATTCCTATGAAAAAACACATATTTTTTATTATTGTATTTTTTTTTATTCTAGTAGTTTCTTTTCTTATTTTTCCTAAAAATAATGCAAATAGAAATAAAAAAGAGGAAAGAGAGGAAAAGAGAGCAATTTTTTTTAGTTATATTGAATTACAGAATTATATTAAAGGAAAAAGTATTGATGAGAGTAAGAAAAATATTGATAAGATTATAGAAAATTTATCTGATTTTAATTTTAATATGTTAATTCTTCAGGTGAGGAGTTTTTCTGATGCAATATATGAATCAAAATATTTTCCATGGAGTAGTGTAGTATCTAATGAAGAGGGAGTAAGTCCAGGATTTGATATTTTAAAATATTTTATAAAAAAAGCTCATGAAAAAGGGGTTGAGGTTCATGCCTGGATTAATCCCTACCGGATTAGAAATACGGCAGAGCCATCTACCATTAGTAAAAATAACAAGGCTTATTATTGGTTAAATACAAATCATGTTAAAATATGTGAAAAGGGGATTTATTATAATCCTGCTAGTTTGGAGGTACAAAAACTTATTCTTGATGGAGTGGAAGAGTTAGTTAGTAATTATGCTATTGATGGTATTCACTTTGATGATTATTTTTATCCTGATTGTAATATTGATTTAGATAATTATCAGGAATATTTAAAGGATCATGATCATATATCATTAGAAAATTATCATCTATTAATGGTCAATAATTTAATCAAAGAAGTTCATCAGATTACAAAGAGAAATCATATTTTATTCGGAATTTCCCCAGAGGGTAATATTGATAATAATTACTCTTCAAATTTTGCTGATGTATATACATGGGGAGGTAGTGATTTATATGTAGATTATTTAATGCCACAAATTTATTATGGATTCTATAATGAATCGCAACCCTTTTACGAAGTAATTAGAAAGTGGAATGATTTAGTAAAAAATAGTAATGTAGTATTAATACCAGCATTAGCTTTTTATAAAACAGGAATAGTAGATCCTTATGCGAAGAGTGGATCTAATGAGTGGATAGAAAATAATAATATGATTATGCGACAAATACTAGTAAGTAGAAATCATGATAATTATGACGGATTTGCTATTTTTAGATATGATTCTATCTTCAATCTTACCAATCAAACAGAAAATACGATGAAGGAGGTTAAAAACCTAAAAAAAATCATGAAACACTAGAAAAATATGTTATAATAAAATAAGGTGATAATATGGATGATAGAGGATTTACTCTGGTGGAGCTTTTAGCTACTATGGCCGTTTTGGCAGTTTTAATGTTGCTTGCAATTCCTAATGTTATTGGCGTTGTACAGAATAACAAGAATAAAACCTATATAGAGGATGCTAAGAAATTAGTGACTTTGGCAGAGTATAAAATAAACTCAGAGCCTAGTGTAAAGCCATCTGCAGGCAAGTCAGTATGTTTTTATATGGAATATTTAGATTTATCTAAAGAGCTTGATGAGCCACCGAATGGAGGAAAGTATGACCGAACTAGGTCTTATGTTTATGTTTCAAATAGTAATGGTGAGTTAAAATATAAGGTTCAATTGATAGAAAATAAGAATGGTAGTTTTATGGGATTGGGGGAGACTAGCAACTCCGATTTATTTGAAGATAACGCTACTTCTAAGATTAAATCTAGTGTTGCTACTAGTACGTGCCGCTGTACTGGGGCTTGTCACTATAAAGATAGGTATGACAATCCTAAGAATACTTCTCCTTAACCAAGTTCTTCTTATTATTAATATTTTAAATATTTTTTGACTTTATATGCATTATAAAAAGTAATAATCAAAATATTGATACTAGTGGAAATAATTAAAGACCAAATGCCTATTTTTAAAAATGAAAGTAGGAATAATAAGCTAGTTCTAACAATGGTGCCATAAAGGGTTGCTTTCATATTATCAGAACTCTTTCCCATAGCATCTAGGCTAAATGATAATGGGGATTGTATATACTGGAGTAGACAAAACGGAGCCAAAACTTTAATATAATTTATCCCTTCTGTAGTATGATAAATAAGTTTTAAGAATATTTCTGGAAAGATAATAAGTAATGTAGTAGCGGGTATACCGATTAGCAAGGAAAAGAAGATTCCTTGTTTTATTTTTCTTTTTGTTCCTGTGATATCATGTTTGGAATATAAATTGGATACAACTGGCAGGAGAGATTGAGATATTGCTAAGGTGAAGAATGATGGTAATAATAAAATAGGAAGAACATAACCTGAAATGATTCCATACTGGGTTATGATAAACTGATTGCTATATCCAACGTATAACAAGGATGAGGTAAGAATAATAGGTTCTAGAAAGTAGCCAATTGATCCAATGAGTCTGGCTGCTGTATTTGGAATAGAAATACTTAAAGAATCTTTTATATATAATTTGCTAGGAATTATATCCTGTTTTGTAATTTTTGCATTTTTGGGAATAAAGAAAACCAAAATTAAAATAGAAGTTAGTTCACTAACAATATTCGTTAAGATCACATAACATACAGCATATTCTAATCCTTTTTTTAAAAGAAAAGGTACTCCTATTATAATTAAAATTAATCGTACTATATCTTCTGACAGATTACTGATCACATGTGGGAACATTTTTTCCTTTCCAAAGAAATAGCTCCTACAAATACTAGATAAAGTAGTAAGGGGAATAACTAGACTAATAGCAATTATTCCATATAAGCATCTTTTATCATGTAGTAAATTTGTAGAAAGATAGGGTGCTATAATGATAATAATAATCATTAGAACCACATTTATTATAAGAGATAAGGGGATTAGAGAGAAAACTAATCGCTTATTGTTTTTATTATTTTCTGCTACTAGTTTTGAAATGGCAATAGGAAATCCTGCTTGTGCAAGAGCTATAAATAGAGAAAATGTAGGTAAAATCATCATATAAAGACCAATACCCTCTGTTCCCATTAACCTGGTCATAACGATCTTAATTATCATTCCTAATATTTTGGTTAGAAATCCGCCAACTAAAAGGACAATTGTTGATAATATAAATTTTTCTTTCATAATAAAAATTATGAAAAATAATAAAAAAATATACTCAAAAGTCGGTTTTTATGATATGATGATATCAGATATATATTTATAGAATGTCAAGATATTGTCAAATTTACATATGTAAAAATATTGTAAATAAATCGGAAAAATAATGTAAATAGAGTCTGTTCTTATTAAAGATATGTTAAACTGTTAGAGTAGAGGTGAACACAGTGAATGAATTATTTGAATTTATAACATCTGAGGAAATGATAATTGTAGGTTTAATTATTTTTACGGCATCGATTCTAGCCTTAATCGTTTTCTTGATTGAGAAAAATTATTATAAGAGAAAACGTAAGAATAATACTAAACAAATTCATAAAATAGTAGAAAGAGAACAAGATAATATAGCAGAGGAAAAGGAGGTTATTCCTATTACAAATTCAGTAGAAGTAGTCCCTGTTTCTAAGGGAGAGGATGAAGATCATCATTCAGTTGAAGTATTGGATGTAATGATACAAAAAATGGAAGAGGATAAGAAAGATAAACTTCCATTGGTTATTCCAATTGAAGAATTTAATGAAGAGACAGCTTTAAAGGTAAAAACGGAGCCTGCAGTAGAACAAACCGAACTTTTGAAAGAAGAGAAAATTCTTTCGATAGAGGAAGAGAAGGACAGCATTGAATCTATTTACAATGAAGTAAAAGAGGAAGTAGAGCAATTACAATATGTGGATCCTGAACCTAATCAGGAAGAGGCGAAAGAGGAACTTAGAAAGGCGACGGAAAATTTAATTAATCAGGAAAAAATTGATGGTGAAGAGAAGCTTGACTTAACTAAGTTCGAAGAAGAACAAGAAGAAAATGCAATTATTAGTTTAGATGAATTAATGCAAAAAAGTGCAGTTTTATATGAGCAAAATGAGGTAACACAATATCAGGATGAAGGAAATGAGCCAATTAGTTTAGAGGATTTGGAACAAAGGATGCAAGCTGTGAAGATGGAAATTGAAGAATTAAACACAGATGTTGATATCGCAGCTGTACCTATAGGAACGACACAAGCTATTGAGGAAAATGTCCCTACTGTTAAATTGGATGATTTAAATACAATAGATAATACTCCTAAAGTGTATCGAGAAGATATCGTGTTTAAAAGTAGTCCTATTATTTCTCCGATATTTGGGATAGAGGATAGTAAAAATGATCGTAATTTAGAATTAGAGAATACTGCAAATTATGATAAGTTAGATGAAGAAATTAAGAAAACGAATCAGTTTTTGGCTACACTCAGAGAATTACAGAAAAATTTAGAATAGTAACGAAAGAGTTCTATGAAAGTAGAATTTTTTTGTTGGTAAATTACATTAGAGGATGGATTTTTATAGATATAAACTGTTTACGGAGAAAAGAATTATAAAATAATATGGTCCCTTTCTAGAGAGAATAATTCTTGGGAATGATGGAATTAGTAGGTTCCATTTTAATCGATTTTATTAGGCCAGAAATTTATATAAATTATTATGTTTTTAATTTTTCCTTCATTTACTTCATAATTTATCCATGATATAATAACAAAAAGAGAAGAGGTAGTGGTATGAAGGTTGGTATTTTAACTTTGGGTTGTAAAGTAAATATGTATGAGAGCGAATATGTTATTAATACGTTAAAAAAAGCCGGGTATACGATTGGTGATTTTCGTGATGTTTGTGATATCTATATCATTAATACCTGTACAGTTACTAATACCTCTGATATTAAAAGTCGAAAGATGATTCGAAGTGCAATTAAAAGGAATCCTAATGCCTGTGTGGTGGCTATGGGATGTTTTATAGAGGCAAATAAGGATTATTGTGAAGATGGCTTGGATATTATGATTGGGAATAGGGATAAGTCTAAGATTGTTTCCATATTGGATGAATATTTTCAAAAAAAGGAAATGATGAGGGTTTTATTACAAGAAAGATTTAATACATTTGAGGATATGTATATTACCGATTTTCCTGGTAGAACAAGGGCTTTTGTAAAAATTCAAGATGGCTGTGAAAATTTTTGTAGTTATTGTATTATTCCTTTTGTTCGTGGTAAATGTCGAAGTAAGAATAAAGATAAGATTATGGAAGAAGTGTACTCCTTAGTAAATAATGGGTATCAAGAGATCGTATTGACAGGGATTCATACAGGAAATTATGGAGTTGATTTGAATACTAATTTAGCTAGTTTGCTTAAAGAAATTGCAACGATTCCAGGTGTAAGACGAATAAGAATTTCATCTATAGAAGTTACAGAATTAACAGACGAAATTCTAGATGTACTAAGAGACTATGATGTAATTGTTGATCATTTGCATATTCCTTTGCAATCTGGTAGTGATGAGGTATTAAAATCAATGGGAAGAAAGTATGATTTATCATATTATTATCATAAAATACAGATGATTCGAAAGATAAGACCAAATATATCTATCTCTACCGATGTAATTGTAGGTTTTCCTGGTGAAACAGGTAAAATGTTTGAAGAGACTTTAGAGAGTTGTAGAAAATTTTCTTTTTCTAAAATTCATGTTTTTCCGTTCTCTAAAAGAAATGGTACAAAAGCAGAGAATTTGCCTAATCACGTTTTAGAAATAGAAAAGAAAAGACGTACCAAAACTTTGTTAGAATTATCTAAAAAGTTAGAAATAAAATATATGCAGAGCTTTCTAAATCAGGAAGTTTTGGTATTAATAGAACAAGAAAAAGATGGATTTAGTTATGGACATACTAGTAATTTCTTACATATAAAAATACCTAAGGGTTTAAATAATAATACATTTTATCATGTAAAGATTAAGGAAATTTCGTATCCATATTGTATAGGAGAATTATAATATGGAAAGTTATATTAAGGGACAATACCGAAAAAGTATTTTTCAGGGAGATAATGGCTATACTATTGGTATTTTTAAATTAAACGAAACGAATGTGGATTCATTATTAGAGTATGTAGGAAGAACATTAACTTTTACAGGCTATTTTCATGATTTAAATGAAATTGATACTTATATTTTCTATGGTAAGTTTGTTATTCATCCTAAATATGGAGATCAATTTCAAGTTGAAAAATATGAAATTACAAGACCTGTAGAAAAAGACGCTATTATAGAATTTTTATCTTCTGGTTTATTTAAGGGGATTGGAGAGCAAAAGGCAAAGAAAATTGTAAAAGTATTGGGGAGGGATACTTTTGATATCATTACAAATCATCCTTCTAATTTATTATTAATTCCTACTATTACTAAAAAAAATGTAGATATTCTTCATCAAGGGCTTTTGGAATATGAATCTAGCTATGAAACAATTTTGTATTTAAATAAAATAGGATTTAGTACAAAGGATAGCATTATGATTTATCATAAGTACCAAAATGATTCTATTTTAAAGGTGGAGGATAATATATATCAGTTAATTGAGGATATGGGTGAAATGACTTTTAAAAAAATTGACCTTATTGCACAAAAGTTAAATATAAAGAAGGATGCCGATATTCGGATTGATGCTATTATTATTTATATTATGAACGAACTTTCTAATGCCTTTGGGCATAGTTATTTTAAATATAGCGATATTTATATGTATTTACCTAGAATATTAGGATTTCAGATAGAAGAACAAAAATTTATAGATCGTTTAGACTCTTTAAAGAAAAATTTAAAGATTGTAGAGTACCAAGAAAATTATTATTTAAAGAATATGTTTGATGCAGAGGTATTAATAGCATCTAGATTTTTGTTATTAACCCATCAAGCAGATAATTTTTGTAGAAATTTGGATCAAGAATTAGAGTTGTTAGAACAAGAAATGTCTATTCATTATAATCTTTCACAAAAAGAAGCAATTAAAAATTCGATTCTTAAAAATTTACTAATTATTACTGGTGGACCTGGTACAGGGAAAACTACAATTTTAAAGGCAATTGTAGAGTTATATCGGAGAATTTATAAGTGGAATAATAGGGAAATAGAGGAGAATATTGCCCTTTTAGCACCTACAGGAAGAGCCGCAAAAAGGATGAATGAAACAACTTTATTCCAAGCTTCCACTATTCATCGATTTTTAAAATGGAATAAAGATACTGATACTTTTTTAATTAATGAGTATAATAAGAGTAATGTAAAAATTTTGATTGTCGATGAGGCTAGTATGATCGACACTTATTTATTCAATAATTTGTTAAAGGGTGTTAGTGTAAATACCAGAATTATCTTAATTGGCGATTATGATCAACTGCCTAGTGTAGGAGCAGGTCAACTTCTTCACGATGCAATTAGTAGTAACGTATTAAATGTATGTTATTTAAATAAATTGTATAGGCAGGGAGAGGATTCTAATATCATTCGTTTAGCTTATCATATAAAAGATGGAGAATTTGATAAAAGCATCTTTAATCAAAAGGATGATTTGACTTTTATTGAATGTTACTCAGATTTAGTATTATCAAATATTTGTGATATAGCATCTACTTATCAGGATTTAGGTTATAAAAAATTTCAAGTTTTAGCACCTATGTATAAAACAGATTGTGGCATTGATCAGATTAATTTAAGTTTACAGAATATATTTAATTCAAGCTCAGGTGAAAAGAACGAAATTAAAGTGGGGGAAGTAGTTTATCGTGAGCAAGATAAAGTCATTCAGTTGACTAATCAGCCTGATGATAACGTTTATAATGGTGATATTGGAATTATTCATAAAATAAGTCAAAAAAAAGGAAAAGAAATTATTATTAATTTTGATGGGAATTTGGTAAGATATACTCCAAGCAATTTCAGTAATTTTAAACTGGCTTATGCGATCAGTGTTCACAAATCTCAAGGCAGTGAATTTGATGTTGTAGTAATTCCTATTGTTAGGGGATTCCATAAAATGTTATATCGAAAGTTAATTTACACAGCTATTACTAGAAGTAAGAAGAAATTGTATTTAATTGGTGATTATACTGCTTTAGGTATTGCTATTCAAAATATTAAAGTAGATATTAGAAATACTACGATAAAAGAATTTCTAAAAAATGGTATAAACTATTAGAACATTCTCATAATAATAATGGTACATTGTACTACATATTTTCTAAAGAGGTGATAAAATTATGAAAAAAAATATGAAAAAAGCACTTGCAATGACAGCTATTATAGGTACTGGTTTTGCATCTTGGATGATGTATAAGAAAAAAAATCCTGATGCTTTAGAGGATGTAAAAACAGCTGCAAAAAATGCTGCTGGTAAAATGTTAAACAAATTAGAAGATATGGAATAAAAAAACTGCTATGGAGAGTAGCAGTTTTTTTATTGGTAAATAGAGAAATTTAAATTGGAGAATAATAATTTTATTCTTATCTATCATAAAACCTTTATTTCTAAATATCATATCTATTAGTTCATTGATCTAGAATTATCCAAATTTTTTTAATAGTACTATGATTTGCTTATTTTGTAACAAAAAAAGCATACAGGCTGTTTTTTCAACGAGTAATGCTATGGCACCTTATATATATATAAGTTTATCAAATAATTAAAGTTTCAATTAGTGCTTAGGCAAATTCTTTATAAGCATTCAAATCAAAATTGTGTTGTGTTTTTTCTAGTTGCTGTAATTGAGCAGTGGAAATTAGAAAAAATTTATCCTCTAGTAGATCAGTTCCTGTATCTGTTACTGGATCATCCCATGTTAAATCGAGATGATACCAAGCGTCATATAGATTAACAGCATTCCATACATGAGCTTCGCTAGATACTTTATAACTTTTAATATTTAAGCGGTCTAAAAATAGTTCCATAGCATCTGAATAACCACCACAAATACCATATCCCTCTATTAATGGTCCATAGGCAATATCTGATTTATATTCAATAATATTATTATCCGTTCTGTTAGAATCATATTTTGAATTATCAATAATATAGTCATGTATTTTTCTAATCTGATCTTCTGTTGGAAGATTTGGATCTAAGACTTCTTTTTCAATATTCTTAATAGCTTCTTCAATTAGTCTAATATCAGTATCAGAATATGCCTTTTTGACATTGACAGTAATAGTTCCCAAGGTGTCTGTTTGGGTTGAGATATTTTTAAAGCTATTGAATGGATGTACATAGTTATTAATATGAGATAGTGTTATTTGATCTTTTGCTAAAGATTTTACATCATCTAAACAAGAATTATACTCTTCTGGACAATAAAAGGTAAATTTATCTTTTCCAGCATTTAATATGGTATAAAAAATATTTAATAGTTCTTGTTTGTTTTTTGGTTTGAAATTATTTGTATTTTGTACATATAAAAAATCGTAATTTCTATAATATTTATTTTTTTTACCTAAACGTACTTCTTTCGTTTCTTTTACAAAGTAGTCATAGTAGAATTTTAGAATTTGTTCTTTATAAAGAAGTGTAATTCCAAATATTATTAATAAAAAACCTGTTACTAAAAATTTCTTCATTTATTATTCACCACTCTGATTATAACATAAAAAAGAAGTAACTTCCATTACTTCATTGCATTTTTTTCCTTGGTTAGTCTAGATTTTAAACGACTTGCCTTATTTTGGTGGATTAGTCCATTCTTTTTTGCCTTGTCAATTCTTTGAATTGCTATATTTAAATTTCTTTTAGCATCTTCTGCGTTTCCTTCTTTGACAGTCTTTTCAAATTTCTTTATAGCTGTTCTCATACTGGATGTTATATAAGTATTTACGACTTCTTTTTTTGCATTAGAGCGCATACGTTTTTTCGCACTTTTAATATTTGGCATTTTTCTCACCTCACTTTTTGTAAACACATTCATTCTATCAAAAAATATGCAAAAAAGCAAATAAAAATTAAATTTTTGTTTATATTATTAATAGGTGATTATAAGTGAAGCATGAGATAGATTTAAAAAATACAACTCTTAGGACAGATATTATTGTAGATACTATTGATACTTCTAAAGAAAATAAGGGAATAAAAAGTATTACTAGAAAAGAAGAAGATATTACAGTAGAGGAGGTAATCATTGATCAGGAGGGAGAAAAATTATATGGAAAAAAGTCTGGGATTTATAAGACTATATCTTTCAAGGACATTACCGATAAAACCAATCATAAAAAAGTAGAAAATGTTTTGATTCAAGAGTTAAAGCAATTATTAAGGAAAGTCGGAATCGATAAGAAATCTACTTGTTTAATTATAGGTCTTGGTAATCATAAATCTACCCCAGATAGTTTAGGACCTAAGGTATTAGATCATATCTTAGTTACTAGATATTTATTTGATTTAGGAGAAGTAGAGGAGGGATATCGTAATACATCCTCTTTTAAACCAGGAGTTACAGGAGTAACAGGAATTGAAACAAAAAAATTAATTGAGGGAGTTGTCAATGTCTCAAAACCAGATTTTTTAATTTTAATTGATGCTCTGGCCTCATCTTCCATTGATAGAGTGAATAAAACGATTCAAATTACTGATGCAGGTATTATGCCTGGAAGTGGTGTTGGAAATGATAGAGAAGAAATTTCTAGTGATACTTTTGGAATCCCCGTAATTGTACTTGGAGTGCCAACAATAGTAGATGCTGTTACCATTGTTTCTGATACATTTAAATATATGATGCGTCAGTTTAGTTATAAACTAGAAAATTTAGATAATAAGAAATTAAAATTTGTAGATAATCTTCATCAAAACTACTTAGAAAATAATAAAGAATTATCTAAGGAGAATAAGGAAAAGGTCTTAGGAATGGTAGGATCGCTAGAGGAAGAGGATTTAAAAAAGTTGATTTTCGAGGTTTTATCTCCTATTGATTATAATTTAATGGTAACCCCTAAGGAAGTTGACTTTATTATGGATAAAATGTCTTTATTAATTGGAACTGCTATTAATAAAGTTTTACATGATTCTTATAATCCGACAAATTAAAAAGAAGACTTATAGTATGATTCTATTAGGTGATACTATGAGGAAAAGATTTACAAGTAAGGGAAAGAAGAAAAAGAAATTAAAATATAAATTTCTTCTTTTTCTTTTGATTTTTATTATTACTGTGGTGTCTACTTTTAAGACTTTACTTGATTCTTCTGTTAAGATTGATGATAAAAATCTTGTTAAATTTTTACTTGCAGATTTAAAATATGATAATAGCATTTTTCGAGAATTATTTCATAATTTAAAAAAAGATTACTCTCCAGTTGATTTATTATCCACTAGCTATTATGATTTAGTTCCTAAGAAAACTAAAAAGATAGATTCAAAAAGTGATGATTATTTAATTTATATTTATAATACTCATCAGGAAGAAAAATATGCCGCTTCTACATTTGTTGAAAGTGAAGTTACTCCCTCTGTCATGATGTCATCTTATATTTTAAAGGATGTCTTTAATAAGAATAAGTTTCCGACATTGGTGGAAGAAAGAAGTATGAAGGAACTTTTAAATAAAAATCATTGGAAGTATTATAAAAGTTATGAGGCGAGTAGAATGTATTTGGAGGATAGTAAAAATACTCATTCCTCTTTAAAGTACTTTATTGATGTTCATAGAGATTCTTTAACGAAGGAGAAAACGACGGTGGAGATTCATGGTAAAAGCTATGCTAAAACGATTTTCTTATTGGGTATGGAGAATCCTAATTATCAAGAAAATTTAGAATTCATAACAAAAATTAATGATAAATTAAATGAAAAATATCCTAATCTATCCAAGGGAATTTATAAAAAAGGAGGAGAGGGGGTAAATGGGGTTTATAACCAGGACCATTCAAAATATACGATTTTAATAGAAATTGGGGGAGTGGATAATACTACTACTGAAGTTTTGAATTCAACGCTTGCATTTTCCGAATGTTTTATGGAGGTGATTGCAAGCCATGAAGGGTAAAAATATTTTTAGGGTTATTATTTTTACATTGATTATTTTATATACAGTATTATATATTACTCAGGCTACAGGATATTATGAATATACAAACAGAAAAACAAATACTTTGACAGAAAAGGCTGTGGAGCAGTTTGAAAAGGATTTAAAAGCTGGTAAAAAGGTAAAAGCTAGTGATTATATGAAAGAAGAGAATGATTATAATAATAAAATGTCCAAAGGAGGTGTTTTATTATCTAGTGCGATTGGAAGTGTATTTGAGTCTGTTATGAAATTTATCTTTAATGAGGTAAGCAAGGCAGTAGATGAATAGGTTAAAACCTCGCTTTTTATTGTTTTTTAGACAACTCAATTATAAATCATTTTTTAGTTTTTTAACCGTTTTTTTATTTTATAGGGGGTAGGATTTCTATTTCCATATACTTTGGAAACACTATCATTTATATGCAAAGCTTGGACGAAACCGAGTTTTTTTGTTATAATAATATTAGATTAGGAGGTATTTTATGAAAAGAGCAAACATTAGAAATTTTTGCATTATTGCACATATTGATCATGGAAAAAGTACCTTAGCAGATCGAATATTGGAAAAAACGGGTTCTATATCTAAAAGGGAGTTAAAATCTCAAATGCTGGACGATATGGAAATAGAACGTGAACGAGGTATTACTATTAAATTAAATGCAGTTCAGATTAAGTATCAATATCAAAATGAGGAATACTATCTGCATTTAATAGATACTCCAGGTCATGTTGATTTTTCTTATGAAGTATCTCGTAGCTTAGCTGCATGTGAAGGCGCTTTGTTAGTGGTAGATGCTACTCAGGGAATAGAAGCCCAAACCCTTGCTAATTTATATTTAGCACTTGATCATAATTTAAAGGTGATTCCTGTTATTAATAAAATAGATTTGCCTAATGCAGATTGTGATAAGGTTATAAAAGAATTAGATAATATTGGCTTTTCAACTCATGAAATTATTTTGACTAGTGCAAAAACTGGTGTAGGAATTGATGAGTTGTTGGAATCTATTGTACAGTTAATTCCACCTCCTACAGGAAGAGAAGATACTCCTCTAAGGGCTTTAATATTTGATAGTGTATTTGATCCGTATCGAGGAGTTATTGCTAGTATTCGGGTAGTTGATGGTTCAGTTAAAGTGGGTGATATCATTGTAATGATGGAGACTAACGCTACTTATGATGTAGTTGGGTTAAGTATTGATACCCCTAAAGAAAAGGAGGTTTCTTCTTTATCTGCTGGGGAGGTTGGATATTTATATGCATCAATTAAAAGTATTGATGATGTAAAAGTAGGAGATACGATTACCCTAAAAAGTAATCCAGCCTCTATAGTGCTTCCAGGGTATAAAGAAATGAAACCTATGGTATATTGTGGACTATATCCGATTGAATCCAACCGTTTTGAGGATTTAAGAGAAGCTTTAGAAAAACTAAAATTAAATGATGCGGCCCTTACTTTTGAATCAGAGACATCTAAGGCTTTAGGATTTGGTTTTCGTTGCGGTTTTCTAGGACTATTACATATGGAAATTATTGAAGAGAGGATAGAACGAGAGTTTAATATAGAATTAATTGCAACCTCTCCTTCTGTAATTTATGAAGTGTTGCTTACAGATAAGCGTAAAATAATAGTAGATGCTCCAAATAAAATGCCCGATCGAAGTATCATTTCAAAAACATATGAGCCTTATGTAAAAACAAGTATTTTTTCACCGAAACAATTCATAGGCCCTATTATGGAACTATGTCAAGATAGACGAGGGAATTTTATAAATATGGACTATTTAGATGAGGATAGAGTTACTATTTATTATGAAATACCTCTTTCTGAAATTGTTTACGATTTTTTTGATAAGTTAAAGTCTTATACAAAAGGCTATGCTTCTTTTGACTATGAATTTATTGGATATAAGGAAAGTAATTTAGTAAAAATGGATATCTTATTGAATGGAGAAATAGTAGATGCCTTATCTGTTATTGTACATAATGATTTTGCATATTTAAGAGGAAAGGCAGTAGTTGAAAAATTAAAAGAAATGATTCCAAGGCAATTATTTGAAGTTCCTGTTCAAGCTGCTATTGGTGCTCATATTATAGCAAGGTGTAATATTAAAGCATTAAGAAAAAATGTTTTAGCAAAATGTTATGGAGGGGACGTTACACGTAAGAAAAAATTATTGGAAAAACAAAAGGCCGGAAAAAAGAGAATGAAAATGGTTGGAAGTGTGGAAGTTCCGCAAGAAGCATTTTTATCTATTTTATCCACCAATAATAAAACATAAAAAGAGGTAGTTGTATGAAAAAGAATATATTAGGAGAAAGTAATTTAGTTATTAATGCTTTGTTCGCAATAGGAAAAAGGGAAAATCTTCTCTTTAAGGTATGTATTATTATATCTGATAAAGAATTTACTACTTGTATGGTTGATAGAAATGAAAATGATAAACGAGAGTTAAGCTATGTTAATGATACAATGAATCAATCTTATTTAAGTGACTTAGTAAATCAGCTAGTAAGAATTAATCAAAACTTGAAGATATTAACGAAATCTGATGAATTTAGATTATGATGGAAAATTGCTATATTCATATTCCTTTTTGTAGTCATATTTGTTCTTATTGTGATTTTTGTAAATTATTATATCATGAGGAGTTAGTAGATCAGTATTTAATCCATTTAGAAAAGGAAATAAAGGAAGTTTATAGGGGTGAAACATTAGAAACTATTTATATAGGAGGTGGAACGCCCTCTTCGTTAACAGTAAACCAACTAGAAAGGTTACTTTGTAGCTTAGATATTCTTAATCAAAGCCAAAAAATAGAATATACAATAGAATGTAACTTTGAAAGCATGACAGAAGAGAAACTAAAATTATTTAAGAAGTATGGTGTCAATCGTTTAAGTTTTGGATTGGAATCTATTCATTCTAAAAACTTAAAATTTTTAGAACGAAAGGCATCTAAAGATGAGATCAGAGAAATGATTCATCTTTGTAAACTTTATGGTTTCTATAATATTAATATTGATTTAATGTACGCAATCCCTAATGAGTCTTTGGAGGAATTAGCCCAAGATATAGCTTTTGTTTTATCTTTGGAACCTACCCATATTTCGACTTATTCTTTAATAATTGAACCTCATACAAAATTATTTATAAATCATACAAATTATATTGATGAAGATTTAGATAGTAAGATGTACCAATTAATTTGTAATCAATTAGGTGATGTTTATATTCATTATGAAATTAGTAATTTTTGTAAAAAAGGTTATGAATCTATCCATAATCTTTGTTATTGGAAAAATAAAAATTATTATGGATTTGGTTTGGGAGCATCTTCTTATATAGGAAGTAGGAGAATTCATAATACCCGTAGTATTCGCAAATATTTAGATGATCAATATATTTTAGATTATGAAAAATTAAAAAAATCTGATATAATGAGTTATGAGATGATTTTAGGGTTAAGATTACTAGAAGGAGTTTCTAAAGAAGAGTTTAGAAAAAAATACCATCAAGATATCAAGCAGGTCTTTCCAATAGAAAGATTGTTATCTCAAAATTTGATATGTGATAATGGAAATATTTATATACCAGTTGATAACATGTATATTAGCAATGAGATTTTAGTAAATTTTTTAAAGGAGTAAATGTTGTATGAATCATAGTGAATATTTTCTTAAGGAAATTAATTGTATTAAAAATGAAAAAATTAAAAATTCTCTTATCTATATGATAGAGAAACTACCAGATTATTTTTTTCTAGTAGCGGCATCCTCTACTGGAAAGTATCATCCAAAATATGCTCAAGGAGAGGGTGGACTTTTACGACACTCGAAAGCAGCATTTAGAATTGGGTATGAATTATTAAGCAATCCTATTATTGGGGATAAATATACAAGCGATGAAAAAGATTTAATGCTAATGGGACTTTTAATTCATGATGGATTAAAACTTGGAAGGGAAGAGAGTAAATACACTAAATTTGAGCATCCGATTTTAATGGCAAATTATATCGATGAACAAAAGGATCATTTAGAACTTAGTGATGAGCAAAGAAAGTTAGTTTGTGAGGTGATAAAAACTCATATGGGACCATGGACTACGGATTATCAAGGAAAAGAAGTATTAGAAAAACCAAAAACAAAATATCAAAGTTTTGTTCATATGTGCGATTATTTAGCAAGTAAAAAGTGTATTGAAATGCAATTTGATGATGATGATAATATTATTTTATAATGATGTAAAAAAATGTATAATTTTTGAAATAGAATAGATAATAACTTGTAAGTATGAATTCATTTTAGTATGATAAAAATAGGAGTGATAGTATGGCTAGTGGTAAAAAAAATATAAAACAGGTATTGTTTTCTTTTCTTGCGATTTTTATTTTAATTGTGGCAGTAATAGGAATTTCCTATGCTGTTTGGTCTAGAACTTTTAAGGGAGAGAAAGATAATAGTTTAACAACTGCTACTGTTTCATTTAATTATACCGAGAGTGAAACGAATCATATTAATTTGACTAATGCTTTACCAATGTCTGATACAAATGGAAAAAAATTAAATGGTGATCAAGAGGTTTTTGATTTCACTGTTACAGGAAATTATGGTGAAAAGGGAACTGTTTTATATGATGTTTATGTAACACCATATGATATGACGTTATCAGATAAGTATGTTAAAATATATGTTACAGATCAACATGATAATCCAGTGGAGGGATATGATCGTGATGAAGTTCCTACTTATAATACTTTAGAGGACTATAGTATTCCATCTTCTACTAAGGATACTTTTACTACAAAGGGAAAGCTTTTATATTCATCGGAGCTAACTCCAGAGAGAAATAGTCATGATTTGCGTGTTCGCGTATGGCTTAGTAGTAGTTATGGATCATCTGGAAATAAAGATGAAAATACCCCAGAAAAATCGTTAACTTTTGCATTTAAGGTTAATGTTAGAGGGAGAATTTAATAGTTGATTATCTACTTTTTCTTTATATCATAATTAGGAGAGGGAAATATGAAAGGAAAAATTATTGTAATAGAGGGAACAGATTGTTCGGGAAAAGAAACGCAGTCCAAACTTTTAGAAAAATATTTCAATGAAAAACAAGTGAAATGTATTCGAATGAGTTTTCCAGCTTATGATACTCCAACTGGGAAAATAGTAGGTGGTCCCTATTTAGGAAAGAAAGAAATTTGTGATTCTTTTTTTGAAGAGGGAGCTGCTTTGGTAGATCCTTATATATCCAGTCTTTATTATGCTGCAGATCGTAAGTATTGTATTTCAAGGGTGATGGAGTATATTAGTAAAGGATATATTGTTCTTCTAGATCGCTATACAACTTCTAATATGGCACATCAGGGTGGAAAAATAGATAATGCTGATGAAAGATTTCGTATGTATCAATGGATTGATAAGTTAGAGTTTTGGTTATTAAATTTGCCGAAGCCAGATATTACTATTTTTCTTCATGTGCCTTATGAGTACTCCTATGAGTTAAAAAAGAATCGAGAGAGTTTAGATGGTCATGAAAAAAGCGGAGATCATTTAATTCATGCAGAACAAGCCTATATTGAGTTGTCTCAATTATATCATTGGGAAGTTATTGAGTGTGTACAAGATAAAAAGATAAAGACTATAGATCAAATAACACAAGAAATTATTTGTTTATTAAAGGAAAAAGGAATCGATTAGGTTCCTTTTTCTTTGTAGTTGGTTAAATAGATTGTCCAGATGGTAAAGGGGAAGTTTCCATAGTCTGTGTATTAAAGCCTGTATTAGGTTCTGGTAGTTTTGGGGATGTATTTAAAGAGGGAATAAGAGGAGTGGTAGAAATCTGCTCTGGTTGGGATATTTCTGTACTATCATGAGGTGTAGGAATCATGGCAGCTGTTTGCTCTACTAAAGTGTTTTCTATAGTTGGAGGAGAGACAGTTGATGATGGATCTGAAAATTGAATTTCATAATTGGGTTGTTTTTCTAGCGGATTTTCTATGTGTTCTGTTTCTGGATTTGTTAATTCTTGATTTATTGTAGATGGAACAGCTTCCAAATTTGGCTCGTTTTGAGACATTAATTCTTTTTGCTGATTTGAACTTTCGTTATTTAAACTAGATACATTTGTATTTGAAATGGATTGATTGAATTCTTGATTTATATTATTTGTTGTTTGCATATACGGATTATTATCTATGTCACTGTAAATGTTTGTTGTTAGGGTATTGTTAATATCGTTGTTTGTTGGAAAGTGATCTGGTATTTTAGGCTCTGGAAAGACAGGCACGGAAGGAGGGGTTATAATAATATCAGACTTGTTCTGTTCTTCCTTTTTTTCTTTATTCATAATGGATTCTACAGTATTTGCAGTAGCTTGATCTGCTCCTAATGAGTTTGATATGTTTTCCTCTTCTTTCTTTGATTGGGAAATAAGTGCATCTGACTTTTTTACCTCTGTATTGGTTTGTTCTTTGAGTTCTTCTTGTTTTTGTTGATTGATTCTTTCTTTATTTGCTTCTATTAGTTCAGCACCATAATCTTCGGTACTATCAGAATCAATTTCTATAATTCTATATATTTCTTCAAAACTGGTAACACCTTCTAATACTTTTTCTAATCCATCTTGTAGTAGAGTGATAACATTTGATGTATATACCATCTTTCTTAAATCTTCTCTTTCTAATTTCTCATTATTTAGGGCATTTCTTATATCATCATCAATCTCTAGTACTTCCTGAATGGCAATTCTTCCTTTATATCCATTGTGGCAGTTTTCACATCCATCATGATTTGCATCATATAATACCTCTATTTCTTTATGTAAAATATTTTGAAATAGCTTTTTTTCATAAGGGGTTGCTTCTCTTTCTATTCGACATTTCGGACATAACATTTTTGCGAGTCTTTGGGAAATAATTCCTGTTAAAGCACTTGATAATAAATAGCGTTCTACATCCATATCCAATAATCTTTCTATCGTAGATAAAGAATTATTTGTATGAATCGTAGATAATACTAAATGACCTGTAATAGAGGCACGGACTGCGATTTTAGCTGTTTCAGAGTCACGAATTTCTCCAATTAAAATAATATTAGGATCTTGTCTTAAAATAGATCGTAGTACAGTGGCGAAATCCAGCCCAATTTCACTGTTAACTTGAACTTGATTTAATCCCTCTATATTCATCTCAATAGGATCTTCTACCGTGATAATATTTGTTTTTGGGGTATTTAATGCTTGTAAAATAGAGTAGGTAGTAGTACTTTTACCTGTCCCAGTTGCTCCTGTTACTAGAATGATTCCGTTTGGAACCTCAATCATACGTTTTAATTTTAAAAAATTAGTATGAGAAAAGCCTAAATGTTCTAATCCTTGTAGACTTCTACTATAATCTAGGATACGAATCACTATTTTTTCTCCCTCATTTGTAGGTAGTGATGAAGTACGCATATCTAAAAATAATTTTCCAAATTGTCTTTTAATTGCCCCATCTTGAGGAAGTCTACTTTCTGTAATATTCATGTTTGCTAGTAGTTTTAGTCTAGTAATTAAATTTCTCTCATATTCAGATGGAATTAAGGTATAATTTTGTAAGTCTCCATCAATTCGTATTCTTACCATGAGACCATCTTCCTTTGGGTCAAAATGGATATCACTTGCTCCGCTTTTAGCAGCATACATAATAATGTAATCTGCAATTTGGGTAATGGGAGTTTTTTTATAATCAAATGTCACCATATTTTCAACCCCTTTTTGTCTACTTTCTATGGTAATTTATCTTATATTATTATATAATAATTTTATCATAATATCAAGGAGTGAACATGAAAAAATGAGGAATTTAAATAGGAATGGTTTTGCCTTAGTTGAAACTTTAGTTGTATCCGCATTTGTAATGGGAATATTTACATTATTGTATACCAATTATTATCCTTTGATAGGAGAGTATGAAAAGCGTGATCATTATGATAATATTGACATGGTTTATAAAACAGATGTGCTTAAAAAATTTATAAATAAAAATAGAAAATCATCTACTTCTGAACCCGAACCTTTATATTATCAAAATTCATCTAATTTTTGCAAGTTATGGAATAATCCGGACCAATGTACTGAGATGTGGAAAGTACTAAAGGTAAAATCGATTCTTCTTACCCAATATACTATAAAGAATCAAAAAAATTCAATTAAAAACAAAGCTAACATTTCTAATGGTTTAAAAGAATATGTAGAGTATTTACCAGATTATAGTACAAATAAATATAACTATAGGGGAAGAATTATTGTAGAATATGAGGAAAAAATTAATGATGCTGATAGTAGTAGTTATACCGTTTATAAATATGCAACTTTAGGAGTGGATTTATATGATTAGAAAATTATGCATAAATAATAGGGGACTCACAGCCATAGAAATATTAGTTTGTTTTTCTATTGTTGTTGTGATAGTTATGTCCATGCTTAAGGTTGTAAATAATCAAAGAGATAAACAGACGATTGAATCTTATAAAAATTCTATTGCAACTTATAAGAACTCTGTGACAAAAACGATTGAGGAAGATATTAGAGATAATGGTGGAATTATAAATATAATCAATATAGAGGATGATACGGATGGTAATAATTCTTCTGAGGATTCTAATCATATAGTAAAGGTAGTTATCCAGTTTCAATTGCGAAAGGAAAATGCGAAAAGAAAACTTACGATTTCTAAAAGATATAATTGTGATGAGGATTATCAGGATCAATGTGAGAGTGATAATTATATTGAATATAATTATTTAGATTCTTCTAGAACTAAAGATGTATTTAAAATTCCTAATATTTATAATTTGCGTTTTAATCTTATTGATGTAAGTAAAGTCGGAAAAAATGGAGAGTATTTAAAAATTTATGTGGAATTTATTCACCCTGATTTGGGAACTAGATATACAGCCCTAAATCTTATTCATCCTATTAATTTGGATATTTTTACAAGCTGATCTGATAAAATAAATAGAATAGAAAAGAAGAGATTGCTAGTTGTGAGATTCTACCTAATAGAAAATTTTTATATCTTATTTTTGTATTACTAATGATATCTAGTACTTGCATGTGGATGTTGATACCTCCAAAGCTAATAAATGTTAGGACAAGTATTGCTTTGAATAGGTGTGTAGTATTTAATAAGCCTATACTATTTAATCCTTTAGTCATATCGAAAAATCCATTTATAAAAATAGACGGGATTATATCCATGTTAAAGTATGTAGAAATTAATTTTGTTATAATATAGAAAAAGCAGGTGTTTCCTAAAATTAAAGCTAATAAATTAAGAGAAGATTTTATGGAACTAGATAGATTGGTTGAAAAGGAAGATATCTTATTCCATTCTAGTTTTTGGATTTTTTCTTTTTCTTTTGGTCTAATAATAATGGCTAATAAGATATTAGCTAAGATATGAGATAATAGTATTAAATATCCTATTGTTCTATTATGAAATAGAGATTTTGTGATAGATAATACAAATAGTGGATTGGCAAAATGAGTAAAGGTAATTAAGTAGTTCGCCTGATTGAGATTTAACATATGTTTATCCAGAAGGGTTTTAATGTATTTAGCACCGCTGGGGAACCCTGAAAAAATACTCATAATAATAACAAAATTAGAAGCATTAGAAGTATGAAACAGGAAATTGTTAATCTTGGAAAAGTATTTATTTAGGGTATTGCAAAAATTATAACTAATTAGCAAATCACTAATCAGGAAGAATGGAAAAATAGAGGGAAATAATGTAGTGAAAAAGACTTTAAGGGCATTTATAATTTCTGAGGTTATTAGAGTTGGATTTATTATTAATGACAAAAAGATGACAAATATGGTTCCTTGGATTAATTTATTTTTCATAATTCACCAACTTTTTGATATAATTAAACATAAAGGACTGATTTCATGTTTATTAATTTTTATGAAAAAATCAAAGAATTTATTAAAAAATACTATAAAAATATCATTTTTTTTGTGATTCTTTATATTCTTTTTATGTGGCCACTAGATTATTATATTATTACTGGTGGGGGAATTATGGAAGTAGGAGATCGAATTGAGGTAGAAGAGGAAATTTCTTCAAAGGGGGATTTTAATCTTGCCTATGTTAGTGAATCTAGAGCTACTATTGCTACTTATGTATTAAGTTATGTGATACCTGATTGGGAAAGACTAAAAATTAGTACCTATACTTATGATAGTGAAGAGGATGCTAAGGATGTCAATTTTAGGAGTAATATTGATTTATTAAATGCTCATGACCACGCTATTAAAAATGCATATTTAAAAGCAAACAAATCTTACCAGGTAGTTAAAACAGAGTTATATGTTTATTATATTGATAAAGATACTAAAAACTCTTTAAAAGTTGGAGATAAAATATTAGAGGTTGATGGTAATGAGGTTAATGATTTGGATAATTTTAAATCAATTCTATCTACTTACCAAGAAAATGATCAGATACAATTGTTAGTGGAAAGAAACCATAAGAAAAAGAAGATAGATGCTACACTTTATAAAAAAGATGATAAATTAATATTAGGAATTTATGTAAATGCGATCCGTACATATAAAACAAATCCAGCAATTAAGATAAAGTTTAAAAAGACGGAATCAGGTCCAAGTGGAGGAATTATAGAAACACTAGATATTTATAATAAATTAATAAAAGAGGATATTACAAAGGGATTAAAAATCGCGGGTACTGGTGAGATTGATAGTGAAGGCAATGTATTAACCATCGGGGGAGTCAAGCATAAGCTTTTAGGTGCAGAAAAGGAGAATGCAGATATTTTCATTGTTCCGAAAGGTGAAAACTATCAAGAATGTAAAAGGTTAAAGAAAAAGAAAAAGTTAAAAATCAAAGTTATAGGAGTTGCTACCTTTGATGAAGCTTTAGAAAAATTAGAAAGATTAAAAAAATAAATATTTCCTATTTATTTTTTTTAGAATTTATAGTATAGTATATCTATAGTAGGATAGATAGGAATCTGGACAGATTGGCAGAAATAAAAAGATGAAGGAAAGATTTTGTAAATTCTATTTAAGAAATGGATTCGAATAGATATGTTAGTAAAAAATGATGATTTAATTTTTACTATTAGATGAATAAAAGGAGGAATGAAAGATGAATGAGAAAAAGAAGGAGAAGGAGATAATAAGTAATCAGGAAAATAAAAAAATTATGATATTGGTAGTAGCTATTTTAGTAGTCATATTAGTATGCTATTTGATTATGACTTTTATTGGAAATGGTGGTAATCGTAGTAGTGATAACATTGAAAATATGATGAAGCAATCTGAGACTAAAGTATTATATATTTGGAATAGTGATTCGAAAAAATGTAAGGATTGTAAAAAAATTAGAAATCATTTAAGAAAGAAAAAAATTAATTATATTGATTATGATGTGAAGAATTATACCAATAGCAAGTATGAGAAAATGTTAACGACCTTATCTATTAATCCACCAGATTTTAATTATCCAGCAGTTATTTATATTAAGGATGGCTATATGTATTCTAATATCATTAATATAAATGATACCAAAACAGTAGATGTTTTTATTAAAGAATATCAACTTCAAGATGTAAAATAAAACACTCCCGTTCGTGTGTTTTTTCTTTTCTGTGGTATAATATGAGTATAATATTGGAGAGTGATTATATGCAAAATAATATTACAAAAACGGTTTTGTTTTTAATAAATGGATTAGGGGTAGCTTCCAAGGATTCCTTCGATATTAAGTTTAATGAGTTGATGCCAAATTTATCTATGTTAATGAGAAACTATTTATATTCTAACATCGAAAATATTAATTATAATTATAAAAATGGTTATAGAAATTTTAGTTTGGGAAATGATTTGTTACCAACTTATCACCAATTAGAGAATGATTCTAATTTAATGAAAAATCCTACTATTTTAAATATCGCTTCGGATGCAATTAAGAATCATACTAAGGTTCATCTTTTTTGTTTTTTAGATAATGAACAAGTCATTAACCAAGTAATTAAGATTATTAGTGTTTTGAAACAGCAAAACGAGTTTTTAATATTTATTCATATTATTTTGCGTCAGAAAGATTGTCTTTCTTATGATACAATTTTATCTATGTTAAAAATGTTAGAAGAAAAAATAACATTATTTAAGGGAGTAGAAATAGGAATTGTAGCAGGGGAACGAGTGATTAATAAAGATAAGTACTCTGAGTTGTTTTATAAGGGATTAGGAGAAAAATGGCCAGATTATACTAGAAAAATTAATTATTGTAGAAATACACAAACTATCCCTAGAGATTTAGATCCTTTTTATATTCATACTGGGTTTAAGGCACAATCTAATGATATTTCTCTTTTTTTTAACTATGAAGATGTAAATTGTAACGAATTTATTAGTAAAATCAAAAATATAAAACTGTATACCTTATTTCCCATGAAATCTTTCCCTTATGCTATTAACATTTATGGGGAATTAGCCCCCCTTGATTATTTTAGTAAAAAGCTAGAGTTTCATCATTTAAAATGTTTAGTTCTGACAACCCCA
The DNA here is from genome assembly GCA_910579455.1 of uncultured Bacilli bacterium. Lineage (GTDB taxonomy): Bacteria > Bacillota_I > Bacilli_A > RF39 > UBA660 > UMGS995. The sequence goes on along the minus strand of CAJTUT010000003.1, from coordinate 12,988 downwards.
AATAGGATTAATACAATTCATTATAATTTTAATGGTTTAAAAGAGGGTAAAAATAATCAAATAGAGTATATGGATATTCATAATAAAGAGATCGAAATAGAAAGGATTTTACAGCTTCCATACCATTTGATTATATTTGATTATGATTTAGAGTCATTTAATGAAATAAAAAGATTAAAAGATTTTTTAATGACCTTGGATGAAAGAATAGATAAGATTTATAATATATGTGATCAGAGTAATTATAATATGTTTATTTCTTCTGTTTATGGAATTTATAAGGATGATTATATTGCTAGTGTAGATAAAAAAGTAAAATTAGACTATTCCACCGAAGTACCTGTAGTTATGATTGATAGAAAGTACCCTAAGTCTAAATTTCTTTTAAAATATGGCTCTACATACCAGTTATCTAATACCATTATTCATTCCATTGTAAATGATCCGAATATACCTACTTTAATTAGAAAAAGGGGAATTTTATCCTTTTTTAAGGATTAGATTATCAAATAGTGTAAAGTTTGAAAGAAAGTTTTATAAGACTTTCTTTTTCTATGTTAAGATAAAAATGGTGGTAGATATGGAAAACATTAGGTATCGATTGTACCGAGAATTGAGAGGGATTTTTCATCCTAGTATTTCTAGAGAAAATATATCCAATTATCAAATTGTTTTGCAGAATGATTTGCTTCCTGTAGGAGTATTTTATCCAAAAAAGGATATTCCACTAGATCATATTATTATTTATGTTACAGGTGAGAATAATAATATTGGTAAAGAATTAGCTCTTCAAACGAATCATTTGGTTTTTGTATTAGAAAATAATCAAAATAATTTTTTTAATCAGTGTTATGATATGATGAAGTACCTTTATCATAATATTGGGAAATATGATATTTCAAAAGATCATATTACAGTTATGAGTGATTCAACTATTGATATTTTAGATGAAATTTTATTAAGATCTAAGGAAACACAAGATTTTTATTTCCAAAAGGAGATTTACTCTAATTCTAATTCTGAAATTAAAATGGATAAGAATCAATTGTTTATTCCGGATCTTAATTCGAAATATAGTTTGAATATGAGAAGCCAGGTGTTTGAGATGATTAATCAGTTTCTAGCTTAGGTATAATATGTTACAATAATAATGGAGTGATTCATATGGAAAAAAGAAAAACTAAAAAAGAAATTGTTAAAATGTTATTAAATGCAGATTTGCAGCAACAGGATGAGGAGGAATTATTAGATTTATTAATTGATCAGCCAATTTCTATTGACGTAGATAAACAAGAGGCTACTAAGATGACTAGGGGAGATAGAATTGCTGATAAGATTAGTGAAGTTGCAGGAAGTTGGACTTTTATTCTTTTATTTACGTTATTTTTAATTGGATGGGTTATTTTGAACACGATTATATTGCGTGAGAATAATAGTATTGATCCATATCCATTTATCCTACTTAATCTAGTATTATCCTGTATTGCTGCCTTACAGGCACCTATTATTATGATGAGCCAAAATCGTCAGGCAGAAAAAGATAGTCTGAGAAATCAAAATGATTATAGAATTGATTTAAAAAGTGAATTGATTTTAGAAGAATTACATGATCGAATGGTCATGATTGAGAAAAATCAGAAGATTTTATTAAAGTTATTAAAGGAAAAGGAGAAAAATGATGAATAAAAAATGGATAATTCTATTAATAGGAATTACTTTATTTTTTACTGGTTGTGATAAGGAGCAGGGCGGTATTCAGGCAACCTCTATAGATACTAGTAAATATGATACTAAAGAATTTAGCTATATTACATGTAAAAGAGATACCTCTACTGAGGATAATTCAAAGGTAGATATTCAATACGAAATTTATTATAACGAAAAGGATGATATTGAAGTATTAAAATCACGTGAAGAAGTCACATCCTCTAATCAAAAAGTTTTAGAAAAATATAAGAATGCCTATGAAAGTATTTACTCAGTATATAATGATTTAGAGTATTATGATCATGAAATTATAGAAGAAGAAGGTAAGATAATTAGCGTTACTTATATTAATTATGGTAAAGTTTCTATGGATCGTTTGATGGAAATAGAAGGTTATGAAGATAATGTGAAAGTAACTAATGGAAAAATCAAATTGGAGGATTGGAAAAGTTTTGCTAAAAAATATGGAACACAATGTAGTAGTAAATAATATGATATGGGTTACCAATTTTTTGAAAGAACACTCTTTTATTTATGGAATATAATAAATAAAGTTGAGGGTGATTGAAATGAGCGGGATTAAAGTAATTGCACATCGAGGAGGATATAAAGAGTCTGGTAGATTAGAAAATTCTAAAGAGGCTATTCAGTATGCTATCTCTAAGTCTTATATTGATGGGGTGGAATTTGATATCCGAGTAACAAGCGATAGAAAAATAGTATTAATTCATAATGCTAGTATTAAATATAATAATAAGAGATACAGAGTTTCTAATATGAGTTACGAAGAGTTTAATCAGATTTATTTTAAAGTTCATCATACTAATTTGTGTACTTTAGAAGATGTGTTAAGTTTGATTCCCAAAAACAAGTATGTATTCTTAGAAATTAAAAATATGAGTTCTAAAAAGGAAAAAGAGTATTTAGAATTAATTTACAACACAATAAAAAAATATCCTAGTAAAAGAATTATTATTATTAGTTTTTTATATAAGTATTTAAAGTATTTTATTTTGAAGGGGTTTCCTACTTGTTTATTGCTTAGTAGAAAATCTCGTTTCTTTGAATTTAAGGTTTATTTTAGACTTTATTTAACATTAAAACTTACTATGATTTCTCTTGATAAGGAAATGGTTCATAGGAAGAATAGTACAAGAATTTTAAGGAATAATAAATTATTGGGAGTTTATACTATTCATCATGCCCCAGAGATTGATCGGATTTTACATCAAATCGGTACAGCTGATGTTAAGAAGTATCAAAATAATATATATATTACTACTACAAATCCTAAAAAAGTATATGAAAGGATTCAGAAATTAAATGAATAAAATAAAAGAGTATAGCTGTTTTGTTATTATTATCATAGTAGGTGTTATTGATTTATTTTATGGAGTATATCATTGGTATTTAAAAGATAGTTTTATTAATCAGGCGAAAACTGCTACAGGATATATTGATATGATATCAAATCATAAAAGTAAACGTTTACTTCATATTCATTATTATGTTAACGATCATAAATATAATGGTGTTATCATAACGAAAAATAAAAAGATAAAAATAAGCGACTCTATTTCTATTTTTTATGATGTGAAAAATCCAAAGAAAATCAGTAACGGGGAATTACAATATCTAGAGGGATTTATAATTGCACTAGGTATTTTGATAATTTTACTAGGTTTTTTGTTAATTTTTAGGAATTATAAAAAAAGAAATTGAAAAAAATAGGTATCTATGGTATATTCATAATAGGGTGATAGTAAATGAGTGATGTAACTTTTAATTTTGGATTATTATTAAAATTAGGAATGTATATTTTTTTACCAGTGATAATTCTTATTTTTGTGTCAAGGATGATTATTTTACTTTGTACTAGAAAGATAAAGAAAACTGATGAAGAGAAATACTATCGAATTATTAATTGTTGGACTAGTTTTGTAGCGATTGTTATTACAATTGCTTTGCTAATTCTTACTATTGTTTATGCCTATTATTTTATTAATACTATGAAAAGTAGAGGATTAGTATCTCGCAATAAGATAATATACTATTTAGTTTTGATCTTTCCAGTAATTCCATTTTCGTTTTTAATTTATTATATTGTTGGTTTAATTAGAATGGGAAGAATTCCCCATGATACAAATAATTTAGAAGAATCTACCTATCATTCTTCAATAGAAGAGGATCATTTTCAGCTACCAAATACTGATGTAAATAATGATGTTGGATATTCACAGTTTGAATTGCCAGTAGAAGGTAGTGAAAAGAATAGTGAAGAAGATCAGGAAAACGGGAATAAAGAAATTGAATTTTTATAGGAGGAATACATGAAAAAAGAAAAAAGTCCTATTTTAGTTATTGCATGTATCCTTTTTTTATCGATATTTATTGTTTTACCTCCTGTATTTAGGTCTTATATACCAGATAGTGATGTTGGGATTGATTCTCCTCCAGTTCAGGATAAAATACAAGTGTTAAAATGTAATAAATATTTTAAGGAAGAATTATTTAAAGTGTCTAGTAGTGTAAAATATAGAAATGATTTAATCGAAGTGAATACCATTACTTATGAAAAGTTAGAAAAATTTCCTGAGGGTGTTTCTTCTAATACTTCCGTTACTGTAGAAGAGGAGTATAATATGTTTAAATCTTTAAATAATATTGATATTTCAACAGAGGGAAAAATTACTATTGTCAAAGTTGATCAGGATTTAATAGATAATAACTCCGATGATTCCAATTTATTAAATTATTATCAATCGTTAGAGAATCAAAAAGTATATTATGAGGATATGGGATATACTTGTAATATTTTAAAAAGCTAAATATTATCTTTAGTTTTTTTTATGATATTAATTATAATAAACATTATGAATGATAAAGTAATAGTATATTCAAATAAATAGATAAAAGATAATAGTTTATCTAAATGGTTTATAAAATGAAATAGATTTAAACTTTTTAATACAGCAATTCCAGGAAAGCGATATTTTAAAATTAGTTTTGTTCCTAAACATCCAACCAATAGTACCATATCAAATAGGCATGAAATACTTCCTAAAATATATCCAGTCATAATGTTATTATCTTTTAGATAAAAAATAATAAAAATTAATAATCCTGGAAATAAGTTGATTGAGATATTTTGTAGTTGAACAAATGATGTGTAGTTATGAACCTTTATTAATGAAATTAATCCAATAGATGCAATGATAGAAACTAAGATAAAGGTAAATAGAAATATCTCGCTAATAGAACCTATTGTTTTGATTTGATCTTTACCAATAATATAGGATATGACGACTAGAGATAGACCAATAATTACATAGTTGTTGTATCGAAAATAATTAGTATTGATAAACCATGATGCATTGATTAAGATAATAAGAAAAATTCCTGAAATTACTAATAAATAAATTAGTCTTATTACTTTGTTACTTAGAATATCTTTTTTTATTTTCCTTATAAAAAAAATAATCAAAAAGGTTGAAAAGGATACAATTAAGAAGTTATATAAATTATTAAAAGTATAGAGGTTAAAGAAGCATCTAGTTAGAAAGAATATTAATGCAATCATGGATAAATCTCTTTTAATCATTTAAATCACCTAACTTTATATATTTATAAAAGGATAAATTGTTATTTTCCAATTTGATAACAGGTATTTTACTTGTTTTATTCTCTAGTTTTGCTTTCTTTATTTCTCTAAAGGAAATGTTGTCATCAATTAGGCTATTCATATATTTATAATTATTACTAAATTTTAATACCTTTTTAATATCATTCTCTGTAAATATGATATTAAAGTTATCAATATCTTTATCAAAATAGTCTAATAATTCTTTTATTACCTTATCTGTATTGGAGTTAATAATGATATTTTCTAAATGATCCAGGTAGATATATTTTGTTGTGTCTTCATTTAGCTTTAGGAAGGCATCTTGTAGATTATTACTTTTATTCTCATAATACTTATAAGTTTTTTTTATTTTATTTTCTTCTTTTATAGGAATGATTTCCTGATAGATAATTTTGTAGTTATCCCTTTCTTCTTTGATACCAATATTAGTGATAATTGCTAGTTGGTTTAATTCTTGGTAGCTATTAGTACCAAAAATAAAGATTATGATGATGATAAAGATGATTAATTTTTTCATTTATATTCACCTCGTATTTTATTTTTTGTAAGAAGAGGGTTTCTGTATTTAACTCCTTTGTTTTTGGTCTTTATAATCGCATCTTTTTGTTCCGTTTTTATAAAGGGTGAAAATGGAGCTAAATAGGGCTTGCCAAAAGAGGAAAGTGTAATTAGTTTATAAAGGAGAAAAACCGTGCCAAGGTAGATTCCATAAATTCCTAGGGTGCATGCAAGAAATAAAAAGATAATTCGATACATTCTAATGGCGTTTACTAGTTCAATTGATGTAAATACGAATCCAGCAATGGAAGATAGAGCAATGATAATAATCATAATCGGGGACATAATCCCAGCAGATACAGCAGCGTCTCCTAAAATAATTCCACCAAGAATGGAAATGGCACTACCAGTAGTTGAGGACATTCTAATATCACTTTCTCTTAATATTTCAAAAGAGGCAATCATAAATAGTGCTTCTACAACTGCGGGGAATGGAACTGAAACTCTTTGAGCCTTTAATAGTAGTAATAAAGAAAGGGGAATTGAATCATGATTATATGTAGTTACAGCAATGTAATAAGCAGGTATAAAAATTGCAATAAAGAAGGCGATCATTCTAATTAGTCTAATAAAAGTAGTATTTCCAGATTTTTGATAATAATCATCGGTAGTATGAAAATAATCAATAAAGAAATTAGGGAGTATTAGAACATAAGAGGACATATCGACTAAAATAGCAACTTTTCCTTCTAATAAACTCATAGAAACGCGATCTGGTCTTTCTGTAGAAATTAGGGTAGGAAAAAAACTATGATTATCACTTTCTAATTCTTCTTTTAAATAATTAGAATCAATGATTCCATCAATATCTATTTTTTTCAATCTTTCCTTTACTTTTTCTGGAAGATCTTTTTCAACGATATCATTCATATATATAATTCCAATTTTAGTTTGTGAACTTTTACCAATCTCTATTTCTTCCCACCAAAGTTGATCACTTTTTATTCTCCTCCTAATTAATCCTAGATTGGTATTGAAATTTTCTGAAAAAGAATCTTTTGGACCGTTAATAGATAGTTCACTTTCAATGGTAGTAATTCCTCGTTCTAAGGTTTGTCTCATCTCGATAGAATAGATTTTACCCTTTACGATACATACTAAAAATCCTTTATTAATATAAGTAGTAATTTCTTCTTCTTCAATTTCCTTAATATTGTTAGCGGGTAAATAATTTTTTAAATCTTTTAATTGTTTCTTATTTAGTAAGGTCAATCTTTTTAAAATGATTTCATTAATATCACTTCCACTAGAAAGTACCTCACTAAAGACTAAATAAATAGGAGTTTTATCGATAAATAGGTATTTATAAATATAATCTTTACTTGGACCTAGTTTTTCTTTTAGCCTATTCATTATTTTATCCATAATCTTCACCTAATAGTAGTATGGAAAAAAGTAGGTAGAATATGCTATAATTAATTTATTAGGTGACGATTATGAAAATAGAAAAGCTAGATTATTATGGTAGAGGAATTGCTTATCCTGATGGAAAGATTTGTTTTGTTGAAAATGCTTTAGAAGAAGAAGATGTTTCTTTGAATTTAATAAAAGATAAGAAAAAGTATTGTGAGGCAGAAGTCATTATGATTAAAAATAAGAATCTAAATAGAGTACAGCCAAAGTGTCCTTATTATGATCAGTGTGGCGGTTGTATGATCATGCATATGGGAGATTCTTATCAAAGGACTTTTAAAAGAAGAAAAGTAGAAGAGATTTTATCAAGGGCATTAGACTTTGATATTTTGATTTCTAAAATAGTAGAATCTAAGATGGATCACTATAGGAATAAAGTAACCTTTCATGTAGAAAATGGAAAGATTGGTTATTATCAAAAAAGAACCAACCATTTAATTGAAGTCAATCAATGTTTATTGTTAAAGGAAAAAATAAATCAAGTACTAAAAAGGTTAAGAGGTTATATTAAAAAAGAACACGAAGTAACAAAAGTTACAATTAAACTCGGAAATCAAACAGAAGAGGTTATGGTTATTTTAGAAGGACGTGTGAAACAAACACAGGAAATACTTAAGTTAGTGGATGTATTAGTGGTAGATGATCAAGTAGTATCAAATAAAAAAAGCATTTTATCCCATATTGGAGATCAAAAATATCTCATTAGTAAAAACTCATTTTTTCAAGTCAATGAGGAAATTACAAAAAAATTATATGACCAAATCGTTTGTTTTATAAAAAAGCGGAATTCTTCTTATGTTCTTGATTTATATTGTGGCACAGGAACTATTGGGATTTATCTTTCGTTATATGTAGAAAAAGTAGTTGGTATTGAGGTGGTTGAAGATGCAGTAAGGGATGCCCATATTAATAAAAAAATGAATCATGCTTCTAATATATCCTTTATTTTAGGAAAAGTAGAAGATCATTTGGAAATTTTTGATGATAGGATTGATACAGTCATATTAGATCCTCCTAGAAATGGTTTAAAAGATCAGGTGATTGCTGTTTTAAATCAGAAAAAAATTAAAACAATCATTTATGTTTCGTGTGATCCTATTACTTTAGGTAGAGATTTGAAAAGGCTAAGTATGAATTATTACTTAGTAGATACGATTTTATTTGATATGTTTCCAAATACTTATCATGTGGAATGCATTTGCTTGATGAGCAGGAAATAATATATAACGAGAGATAGGAAATAAGACATTTAGATTGAGAAGTATGAATTTATGTTAGTTCTAAAAGAAATAGGAATTTTAGCATTTAGCAAAGATTGTTATGACTATTATTATTTTCTAAATATGAAAGAAGGTCATATAAAATATTAAAGTGAACTTATTGAAAAAATATGCTTAAAATCTATTAAGTTAGAAATAATGAATATTATGTTTGATTTATGATTTTTAATAGTGCAAAACAAGGTAGAATATTATAACTTGATTATTTTGGGATAGGATTTAAACCAAAGATTAAAAGAAGGGGATGGCATTATGGAATTTTCAAAAATAAAAACACCAAATGAGTTATATTCTTATATGGGGCAACATATAAAATATGGATTTATTTCCCTAAAGGATTTAAAGCCTTACGTAAGGGAACAGATGAATGATGATAGGCTATATGAAAAGTTACTATTTCATACTTATTATTTACAAAAGCCAGATGAAATACTAAAAAGTGGATATGGAATCTGTTATGATCAGGTAGAGCTTGAAAGATATTGGTTTTTAAAACATGGGTACCAAGTATGGACTTACTATACGCCTTATCATAATCATGCCTTTTTAATTTATAAAGATGGACCTCATTATATTTTATATGAAAGATCCATAAAAAAATATAACGGCATTTATCCTTTAAATAGCTTGGAAGAAGCACTTGATTATTATAAAAAGAGGCAACTGCAGGATAGTTGTTTATCTGATATTTCTTTTTATTGTTATGATGAAGTGCCTTTTGGTTGCTCTGTTTATGAGTTTATCGATTTTGTTACAAAGGATAAAACAATTACTCAGAAATTAAGGGAGAAAAATGAAAAGTTAGATTATTTTTAATTGCCTTTTAAGTTTAGCTAATTATTCTCCTGAGGTTTTGATTTATTTTAATATTCTAAATAATTTAAGTAAAACTAAGGAGTTGTTGAAATTCTCTCATTTTTCTGTACATTTTGGCAAAACTAAAGTATACTATTCACGTAGAAAGGAAGGATTTTGTGGAAAATACAGAAATTCAAGAATTGGAAGAGCAATTAAACAAAAAAAATAAGTGGATTCAGGATCATCCTAATACTGATCCAAACTTTTATGAAATGATACATAGTTGGATTCAGTTTGGGGAATTGGTTCATAAAAAGTGTCATCATTATAATGAAGTAGGATATCCTTATGATTTAGACAATAAAAGATGTGCTACTTGTTATGATGTGGTAAGAGTTGATAAAGATTTAAAACGATGTTATCAAAAGATCAAGGATATGGAACAATTAATGGAAATTTGTCAGCATCCTCTTTTGTTGGATAAAGATATTAGAGATTTATATCACGAAGAGATTATCTATGACTCTATTACTGGATATATGAACTATTCAGATGAGTATAAAGAATTATTATGTAAATGTATGATTGTTCCTTTTTTTATTTATCAGGAAACTTTGAAGGATCCTAATTATAGGTATGAGAATAAAAATGAGTTTTTAGAGATGACAGAAGCTTTTATGGAAATTGGATTTTCAGATAAGGATCATAGATCTATTTTAATCAGTTCTATTTTAAATAAAATTAATGAAAGATCTATTTGGCATCAAAAAGATAAGGGGCCTCTATTTCCAACAGGAGGAAAAGGAAGTGTCCTAACCAAGGGAAAAAATACTAATTTATTTAAAGAAAATCATAAAAATAAACCCTAAGATAAATGCTATTAAAGATAGCTTTTTATTTTTATATTTTAAGGCATTAGGGAGTAGCTCAAATAAAGAAATATAACTCATAATTCCGAAAGTTAGTGCTAATGTTACACTTATAAAAGTAAAATCGATATATTGGTATAAGAAAACGTAAGTAATAACAGCTCCTAAAAATTCAGAGATTCCTGATATAAATGTATAGAAGAAAGCCTTTAATTTACTTTTTGTTGAATAATAGATAGGAATACTAATACTAATTCCTTCAGGGATATTATGAAACATAATAGATAATGCAAGAGTGAGACCTAATGAGATATTTGTAGTGGTTGTACTAAAGGTTAAAATTCCCTCAGGAATATTATGAAGTATAAGGGCAATACAATTAATAATTCCTAGTTTATAAAGCTTGTTATCGATTTTTCTAAATACTTTATCAATAACACCTGTTAGAAAGATTCCAACGAGTGCAAATATAATTGTTAAAAGAGTAACCCCTAAGGTGTTATATTTCTTGGATAATAATTCAATACTTTCTGGAAGTAGAGAAAAAATAGATACTGATAACATAACTCCACTAGCAAAACTTAAAGAGGCATTAATAATATTTTTCTTATTTTTTATTTTTAAAAATACAGGAATCATTCCAAGTAAAGTAGAAAGTCCTGCGGTTAAAGTTACTAAAAATGCAAACGTAGTATTTTTCATAGTACTAAAATATGATTTGTTCTTGAAAAAAATACTAAGTTGTGTTATTTTATAACTACTTATTTGGAGTTGGAGATGGTTACTTTGAATTATAATCAATTAATGGAAGAAGAAATTAAAAAACTGGGAAAAAAAACTCCTACGCTTTTATTACATGCATGTTGTGCTCCATGTTCATCTGCTGTTTTAGAACGTCTTGGCATTAATTTTAAAATAACTATACTATACTATAATCCGAATATTACAGAAAAAGAAGAATACAAAAAACGCTTAGAGGAAATTCATAGATTTGTAAATAATATCAATACTAAGAACAAGATTGATGTGATTGATGGCAGGTATAATCCAGAGGAATTTTTTGATATGGCAGCAGGCTTAGAAGAAGAACCCGAGAGGGGAAAAAGGTGCTACAAGTGCTATAAAATGAGGTTAGAGGAGACTGCAAAATTAGCTAGTGAAAAAGGATTTGATTATTTTACCACAACCCTTTCTCTTAGCCCTTATAAAAATAGCCATTGGATTAACGAAATAGGAGAGATTTTAGATCGTCAATATAAATCCAATTATCTATATTGCGATTTTAAGAAAAAGAATGGTTATAAAAGAAGTATAGAATTATCTAGAAAGTATCATCTATATAGGCAAAACTATTGTGGGTGTATTTATTCGAAGGGGGATATTAAAATGGAATTGTTTCAGGGGGATTTGAATTTACTGTTAGAAGATATTTCTTTATTAAAAGAAGAACTGAACAAAAAAAGTAAAAATATCGAGAAGGTGGAGGTTTTATGTGCATTATATGATAAGATATTGTTATTTAAAGAAATAGGCGGGGATAGTTTGAAATTGGATCCGTTTTACGTGAAACAATTACAATCTTATATGAAGAAAAGAACGAATAAGCAAGTCTCTAGTTTTATTTCTAACAGGAAAGATTATAAATTTTTTTTGAAAAGTATTCTTCCAATATTGGAGGAAAAATACAATGAGATAGTCTCTTTTCCAAAAAAGCCTCTTTTGCTAGGGAAAGTTACAGTTGATATTATGAGGGATTATATGTCGAAAGAGCATCCAGATTATTATGAGTTTTTTGCATCCTTTTTAAAAAGTGGTCGCATATTTTTGCAAGATATACCTGAAGGGGTTGCATTTACTAATCACGAGATGATATTTAATCATCATAATATAATTATTAGTAATAAATGGGAAAACGATGTTCTGTTGATGGCCAATGTCATTCATGAATTTGGACATGTAGTGGATGCCAATCACTTATCCTTTCAATTGAACAAAGATTTTGATAGTTGTGAGATACTCTCTATGAAATGGGAAAGGGAGTTTTTATCTTTTCTTTTAGAAAACAAAATTCAACCTGAAAATGCTTATAGTACTTTGAGGCTATGGTATCAGGCCAGTTTTATATCTTATTTATATCAAGAGTATTTATGTGAGATTCCTAAAAAGTATTTAAAAAGAGAAAATTATCTATGGAGAAGTAGTATTCCTATTAAATCAGATCAATTAGTATGTGCTAAGGAAAATTATAGAATTCCTAGACTCCCTATTAAAGGGATTACCTGTTATCCATATGCAGTGGCAATTAATAGTTCTTTAATGGCATTAAGACACGACGACTCTGATAAATATATTTATTTATCATAGAAAATAGAGAAGGAACGATTAGAAAATAAAAAGATTCATAGAGATGATTTTTTAGATATTATTGATTTTAATATGCCTGAATATGTATCTAGAGATATGGACATTTTAATTCAGGGTTCTAAAAAAGTGCAAAAACAAAAGTGTTTAAAGAGGTAGATTAGAATGGAGTTAATTACAGGGGATTTAAGGGTAATAGAAAAAGAAGCAGAATTATTAAGAGATGAACTTTGTAGGACACAGAACTTATCGGAAAGAATGGCAACAATTGCATGTGTAGTTGTCAATGATGTGACACCCAAAAGGTGAAAAAAAGAAAAGCGATATGATAGAATGAAAATGCTAATTATTTATGATAT
>CAJTUT010000002.1 GCA_910579455.1 uncultured Bacilli bacterium | reverse complement strand
GTTTGTTCAATTAACATTTTAAAGTATCTATCGCTTTTTGTATACTCTCATGGTGCCACATCAATTGTAACACTACAATCGGAAAGAATGGCAACAATTGCATCACTTGATGTTTTATCCGATTTATATTATAATGTTACAGGTTGTAGGAGTAAAAAAATAGAAAAGTATAAAAAAAATAAATATGTATATCAGGAGATTTTAACTAAGCAAAGGGTTCAATCTAATCAGTTTATTAAAAATTTTATTCAAAACAAGGAATTTCATAATTTGGTTATTAATGATTTATTATACGAAATGAATGAAAGAATTGAAAAGCTAACTTCTATGGAGGGGGAAACTGTTTTATCTCATAGAGAAATGTATGAGATAATGAAAGAATATTTAAGTAGGAAAAATATGGATGGTTATTTAGATGATGTAATATTTAAAAAAAGAATTTTTTATGAGAAACCATCAGAATTTTATGTAGGGTATATGGCCTATAATGTGGCACATGCTATTCCGCATATCCTCATCAATGAGGATATGAATTCTGTTGAAATGATGACAGCGATTATACATGAAGTTGGACATATTAAGGACTGTTTCGATTTATTTAGAAGAATGGATTTTAAAACGGTTAATGACTATTATATGAAATCGATATATAGTGAGGTAATCTCTAAAAAAACAGAAAAAGAATTTTTAGATTTTCTGATTGAGGAGGGAATTGCACTCAAGGATTCTTGTTGTATGGTAGAAGATTATTACTTAAGCCTTACGCATTATTTGGAGGGTTTGTTAATTCTAACTAATTTTGATAATAAGTTTTTAAGAGGGGATAAATATCGTAGTCTACCCATCAATCAAATTATTGATACAGTGGTAGGAAAAGATACTATAGTAGGAATTGATGAGGATTTATTTTATCCAAATGATTTGGATTTGTTTAGAAGTTTAGCATATGCCTATGGAGGTATGCTTGCCCTTTATTTTGATGGTTTAGAAACTCATGATAAAGATAAGTATGAGTATTATTATCATAACTTTCTTTCTAAAAGAGCCAATTGTTTTTCTAAGGATGATTTTACAACATTTGTGGAAGATTACCAACAATTACCTAATATGATAGCAAGAAAAATGGATGGAGATATTAAAGTAAAACAAAAAATTTATCATGAAAACTGATTGTTTATTTAAATGATTTATTGTATAATGGTACTATCTTCTAGTAAGAAGAGTAAAGTTTAATAGATTAAACAGAGAAAATGTAGTTGATGAAAACATGGAATTGTTAAATTTGAAAGAACTTACAAAAATAGGAGCGTGTAACTACGTTAACAGTATAATAAGTATAAATTAAGGTAGCACCATGAAATGATTTTTGTCCTTAGTGAGTGTTATCTTTTTTATTTATAAGGAGGATAATTTATGATAACGAAACCAAAAGGATGTATTGATCTTTATGGGCATGAAGCAAAAGTATGGAAATATGTTGAGCAGATTGTGGATTCCGTAATGGAAAAATATCACTATGGATATATTCGTACTCCACTTTTTGAATCTACTGAACTTTTTCATAGAGGAGTGGGAGATTCTACGGATATTGTAACCAAGGAAACTTATGATTTTCTAGATCGTGGAAAAAGGGAAATGACATTACGCCCAGAAGGAACTGCTGGAGTTGTTAGAAGCTATCTTGAAAACAAAATGTATGGGGAGCAAAATCCTGTTAAGGTTTATTATAATGGAACCATGTATCGATATGAGAGACCGCAATCAGGAAGGGATAGAGAACTTACTCAATTTGGTATGGAAGTTTTAGGTAGTGATGACCCAATGGTAGATGCTGAGGTAATTTCTCTTGCTGTTCAAATTTATAAGTTATTAGGATTAAAAGGAATTAAGGTGAAAATAAATTCTTTAGGAGATCAGGAATCAAGAATGAAATATAGGGAGGAATTAATTCAATATTTTTCTCCTCATATTAATGATTTTTGTGAGGACTGTAAAGAGCGTTTTTCTAAAAATCCATTAAGAATACTAGACTGTAAAGTAGATCAAAATAATGAAATTTTAAAAAAGGCACCAACTACTATTGAGTATTTAAACGAGGAAAGCAAGAAAAGGTTTTCTTCTGTTTGTGAATTTTTAGATTTATTACAAATTGATTATGAAGTAGATCCAAAAATTGTTAGAGGTCTTGACTATTATAATCATACAGTATTTGAAATTGAGGCAGATATCAAAGGATTTGGCTCTAACAATGTATTAGGAGGAGGAGGACGTTATAATGGTCTTTGTGAAACTTTAGGTGGACCAAGTACTCCTGCTATTGGGTTTGCATCAGGAATAGGACGTCTTGTTAAGGCATTAGAATTAGAGAATGTTGAGCTTCCTATAAAAGAAGATATTGATTTGTTCTTGTTGTATGTATCAGAGGATGAAAAAAAATATGCCGCTTATCTATCTCAAGAGTTACGATTAGCTGGATTTGTTGTGGATACAGAGTATACTTCTCGTAGTTTAAAAGCTCAATTTAAGCAAGCGGATAGACTAAAAGCTAAATATATTGCTGTTTTAAACGAGGAAGATTTAAATAATTATGAAATTAAGATTAAAAATAATCAAACAAAGGAAGAAGAAGTAATCTCATTAGATGCCATTATTTACTATTTAGATGAGAAGTTAGTAGATGAAATGGGAGATGACTGTAGTTGTTCTGATTGTTCTATAAATGATCATGAATGCAGTGGAGATTGTCACTGTCATGATGATTAAGAGGTGATAGGATGAAAAAAATAGATGCGAAAGATTTACATCAATATTATGGAAAACAAATAGAATTTAGTGGATTTGTAGATAATATCAGAGATTTACAGTGGGTACAGTTTGTAATATTAAGAGACTCAACTGGTAAAGTTCAAGTAACGATTGAAAAGTCAGAGGAGAAAAATAAAGAAATGGTAGAACTAATTAGTAATCTACCGCTAGAAAGTACAGTAAAAGTTTCTGGGGTTTTGATGGAGGCTCCTAAAGTAAAATTAAATGGGATGGAGTTAATACCAGAATCGATTGAAGTTACTAGTAAAAGTTTAGATGAACTACCCTTTACTTATAAAAATTTAGAAGGTGTCAATTTAGATACTAGACTTGATTATCGTTTTATTGATTTAAGAAATGATAAAAACTTAGCAATCTTTCAAATTCAAAATAAGTTGGTTCAGTATATGAGAGAGTATCTTTATCAAAAAGATTTTATAGAAATTCATACTCCAAAGTTAATAGGTGCTGCAAGTGAATCAGGTTCTGAAGTGTTTGAAGTGAAGTATTTTGATAGAAAAGCCTATCTTGCTCAGTCGCCTCAGTTTTATAAACAAATGGCAATGGCTAGTGGAATGTCTAAAATTTTTGAAGTAGCACCCGCTTTTCGAGCAGAAAACTCTAACACCAATAGACATGCTACTGAATATACTAGTTTTGATGTTGAATTTTCTTATATTGATAGTTTTCAGGATGTGATGGAGTTAGAGTCAGAAATGATTCATCAATCATTTTCAAAAGTAAAAGAAGAAATGGGTGATCAAATTAAGGATTTATTTGGTTCTGATTTAATTATTCCCACACTTCCTTTTCCAGTAATGAGTTTAGAGGAGGTATATAGGGAGCTGGAAGAAAGGTATTCTTATCATGTAGAAGAATCTGAGAAAAATGATTTAACAACAGAAGCTGAAAAGTTATGTTACAAATTATCAAAAGACAAATTTCATCATGAATTCTTATTTGTTACCAATTATCCAGCAGAAAAACGTGCCTTTTATCATATGAGAGATGAGAAAGGAATTTTACAAGGGTATGACTTATTATTTAGAGGAGTAGAAATTACAACAGGTGCTCAAAGAGAGCATAGATATGAAGAAATATTAAAAAATGCAAAAGAAAAAGGACTTTCTAAGGATGTAGAGTTTTATTTAGAGTTTTTCAAATATGGATGTCCTCCACATGGTGGATTTGGTATTGGAATTGATCGATTTACGATGTTACTTTTAGGACTTCCTAACATTAAAGAAACCCAATTCTTATTTAGAGGCCCTAATAGAATTGAACCATAAGGAGAATTTTATATGGAAGAAATGATTGATGTATTAGATGAAAATGGAATGTCAACTGGAAAAGTTTTACCAAGAAAAGAAATCCATAGGGGGGGTACTGGCATAGGTCGATTATTGTTTTGATTATTAATGAAAAAAACGAAGTGTTACTGCAACAGAGGAGTAAAAACAAAGATAAAAATGCGAATATGTGGGATGTCTCGGTTGCAGGACATATCGCATCAGGTCAAGATGCTTTGTCTGCTGCGGCTCGTGAAATTAATGAAGAAGTAAGTATCGACTTAGGGTATCATATAGATATTAAAGATTTTAGATATATGTATTCCTTTAGAAAAGAACAGAAGTTTGCTGATGATTTTATAGAAAGACAATTTTATGATTTATTTATTTTAAGGAGAAATGATTTAGAAATTGAAAATATTAAAATACAAGAAGAGGAAGTTCAATCAATTAAGTTTTGCTCCATATCAGAATTGAGACAACTTAGAAAGACCAAGAGTTTAGTTCCAAGGGAGGAAGTTTATACTGTGTTAGAAAAATATATATTTTCGTTATAAGGAGGTTGAGTTATTATGGGAAATTCTTTTACCCATTCTTTTTATGAATCTCATCAAAAAAAGTATACTAATAAAGAGTTGCAGCGATATCGTGATTTAACAGGGATGCCTTTATTTGATAGTTATGAGGAATTGATGGCTGCATTGAAAGATGATAGAAAAGATGGGAAGAAAAATTCTCATTCTACAAGTATTGTATATCAAAAAAAGAGGGGAGGAAAGATATGAAAAATAATGAGGCGATTACGAAAAGAGAAGATGACTTTGCAAAATGGTATACTGATATTGTACGTGCTGCTCATCTTGCTGATTACTCATCTGTAAAGGGCTGTATTGTCATAGAGCCAAATGGATATGCGATTTGGGAGAAGATGCAAGAGATACTAGATAAGGAGTTTAAAAGACTTGGTCATGTAAATTGTCAAATGCCTTCCCTAATTCCTGAGAATCTTTTGAAAAAAGAAGGGGAACTAGTAGAAGGATTTGCCCCTGAGGTTGCTTGGGTAACTGAAGGAGGACAAAAACCTTTAGAGGAGAGACTTTGTATTCGACCTACTAGTGAAACACTATTTTGTGATTATTATAGAACTCATATTAAATCTTACAGGGATTTACCAAAATTATATAATCAGTGGTGTAATGTATTAAGATGGGAAAAAGAAACTAGACCCTTTTTAAGAAGTAGAGAATTTTTATGGCAGGAAGGTCATACTTTGCATGAGACTAAGGAAGAAGCAGAGAAAGAAACTGATCAAATGATGGGAGTTTATCATTGGTTTTTCAATGAGATTTTAGCGATTCCTTCGATTCGTGGTAAAAAAACAGAAAAAGAAAAGTTTGCAGGTGCTGAATATACACTTACAAATGAAGCTTTGATGTATAATGGAGTTGCTCTTCAGGCTGGGACTTCTCACTTTTTTGGACAAAAATTTTCTAAGGCTTATGAAGTTACCTTTACTGATAGAAATAATCAGGAGACTTTTCCTTATCAAACCTCTTGGGGAACAACAACACGTATGATTGGTGGTTTAATTATGGTACATAGTGATGATTATGGACTTGTATTGCCTCCAAAGATAGCACCCAAACAGGTTGTAATTATCCCAATTGGAAAAGATGAAAGGGTTAATCAGTTGGCTTTGGAGTATCAAAATCTTTTCTTGGAGAATGATATTACTACTTATATAGATGATACAGAGAAATCTCCTGGCTTTAAGTTTGCAGAAGCAGAGGTGAATGGAATTCCTGTAAGAATTGAAATTGGTGCTAGGGATTTAGAAAAAAATCAGGTTACTTTTGTAAGGCGTGACACTAGAGAAAAATTAGTAGTTCCTATTAATACCAATATCTTAGAATACACTAAAGAGATTTTAGATATCATTCAAAGGGATATGTATGAACGTGCTAAAAAAAGAAGGGATGATCTAACATTCAACGCTCATAATTTAGATCAGATGGCATCTATTTTAAATAAACAGCCAGGATTTATCCATGCTATGTGGTGTGGAAAGGTAGAATGCGAAGAAAAGATTAAAGAAATAAGAGGTTGTAAATCTAGATGTATTTTGGAAAAGGCAGAGAAAATAGACGAGAAGTGTGTTTGTTGCGGAGAAGATGCTAAGCACCATGTAGTATGGGGAATTCAATATTAATTCTTCTTCTAGAATTAAGGAGAGTATTACAAAAATACTGACTAAATTAGTCAGTATTTTTTATGAAATTATCAATTAGTTGATTGGTTAGTTTGGGATATTTTAGATAAGAATAGTGAGATGCATCTGGATATATAACCAGGGAAGAATTCGGGATTTGTTTTCTTATAAATTTGGCATCTTTTATAGGGGTGTCTTTATCTTTTTTCCCCCAGATAATTAGGGTTTGTTGATCGATATATTTGATATAAGGTTTTAAGTCTTCATTTACAATATTTCTAAAGCTTTTTTGCATTTCTTTATTTAACACCTTGTAGTCATTAGAACCAAAAAGATTAATTAATCTTTTTAAATATAGACTTTGTTTTCTTTTTGGAATAATAGATTTCAATTTTTTTAAAAATTTATAAGTGTACAGTTTTATTAGTTTGAAAATATTTTTTTTAGGCTTAATACCAGCTATATCTATTAAAATTAATTTTTCTAAATTTTCTTTATAATAAGCTGAAAGCAGAGTTGCAATTCTTCCCCCAAAAGAGTGAGCGATAATTATTGGTTTGTTTATTCTTTGATCCTTTATAAATTCTCTGATTATGTTTGTATAATCGTAAATGGTTAAATCATGATCAGGGAAAATGCTTTTTCCAAAGCCAGGATAATCGAGAATATAAATTTTATAACTGTCTTTAAAATAGTTAATAATTTGATAAAAAGTTTCTCTGGTATTACCCCATCCCGGAAGAATTAATATGTTTTTTTCTCCTTTACCATATGTTTCGTAATAGATAGAATAGGTATCTTTATTGTAGTACATGTTATCACCTATAGTAATTTATGTGTTTTAAATAGAAATGTGAAATGAAACTATTTTAGGCTCTTTTCCTTTATCATTTTTTTTAGTATAATAAAAATAGGTGGTAGCTGTGGTATTTACTTATGATAATAAGAACTATGAAGTAGTAATTGATAAAAAAAAGACAAATCGTAATACTTATATTAGAGTGAAAAAGGATTTGGTTATTTATGTTACTACTAATATTTTTACAAGAGATAGAGATATCCAAAGACTGTTAGATGAAAATTATCAATCTGTTGTAAAAATGATTAAAAATCAGTATCAAAAAAATGAGAGTAATGAAGGATTCCACTATTTAGGAAGAAAATACGATATTATTTATGTAGATGGTTTAGCATTTTCTCTTGGAGATGAAAAGGTACTCATGAATAAAAGTTTTGATGTAGATACTTGGTATAAAAAACAAGCTAAACGTATATTTAAACAACATTTAGATACTGTGTACCACGAATATAGCAGGAAAATTCCATACCCTGGTTTACGGATTCGAAAAATGACTAGTAGATGGGGAGTATGTAATACGAAATTGAAAGTAATTACCTTGAATTTGGAGTTGATTAAAAGGGACTTAAAATATTTAGATTATGTAATTGTTCATGAGTTATCTCATCTGCTAGAGGGAAATCATTCATCAAGATTTTGGAGTTTAGTGGAAGAAAATTGTCCTAATTATAAGGAAATAAAAAAAGAAATGAGATTATTTTAGGAGGAATTAAAATATGGCTTTAACTAGTATTGAGAATAAGGAAATTAAAGAGTATTGTAAATTAAATCAAAAAAAATATCGGGATAAGCATTCATCATTTATAGTAGAGGGCTTTCATTTAGTTGAGGAAGCGTATAGAAAAAATCTCTTAGAAAAAATAATAGTACTAGAGGAAGTAGAAAATCCATTTGACATGGATCCCATCTATGTTACACAAGAAATTATGAAAAAGTTATCAACCCTAGATACTATTCCTAATATGATAGGTATTTGTGCTATGCCAGATTATCATGAGGTTGTAGGAAACAGAATTTTATTACTAGACAATATTCAAGATCCAGGAAATTTAGGTACAATTATTAGAAGTAGTAAGGCATTTAATGTGGATACTATTGTTTTATCTAAAGATACAGTAGATTTATATAATCCTAAGGTAGTAAGAGCAACACAAGGCTTTTTATTTCATATCAATATTGTAAAGAAAGATTTAAAAGAGGTTATAGAGGATTTGAAAAATAGAAATTATCCGATTTATTCTACTAGTGTTGTTCATGGTAGTGATGTTAAGAAAATAGGACCTAAAAATAAATATGCTTTAATTGTTGGTAATGAGGGGCAAGGGGTAAGTAAGGAAATTTCAGAACTTGCTGATTTTAATTTATATATTAGAATGAACGATAGTGTAGAAAGTCTAAATGTAGGGGTTGCCACTAGTATTTTATTATATGAATTAGCAGGAGAAATTGAGGAGGTTATATGAAAGAGATAGAAGTGAAATATGGATTAGATGATATAGATCAATATTATGATGAAATGATTGCACAGAAAGAGAACGAAAATGAATAATGTATATATAGGAAGAGTGGTAAATACTCATGGAATAAAAGGAGAAATTAGGATACTTAGTGATTTTTTATACAAAGAAAAAGCTTTCCTTGTTGGAAGCAAGATTATTATTGATCATATGGAGTATAAAATCTTATCTTATAGAAAGCATAAAGAATTTGATATGATTACGCTTGAGGGATATTCCAATATTAATGATGTTTTATTCTTAAAAGGTAAAAAAGTTTATAAGGAAAAGACTGAATTAAACCTTTCAGAGGAAGAGATCCTAGATAGTGATTTAATTCAATTTAAAGTAATTGATAAAAATAAAAATTGTGGTATAATAAAGGAAATCTTTTATGCAAGTCCTACTAATAAAATAATTCGAGTAGAGTTTACTTGTGAAGTTTTGATTCCTCTTAATTCTCCCATGATTAAAAGAATTGATCCTAAAAGGAAAGAAATAGAGGTAGATTTGATTAAAGGAATGATTTAGTATGAGAATTGATATATTAACGTTATTTCCTAATATGTTTGATACAGTTTTTCAGGAATCAATTATAAAGCGTGCACAGAAATTACAAAAAGTCGAGATCTATGTTCATGATTTTAGGAACTATTCTAAAGATCCTCATCATAAGGTGGATGATACTCCATACGGGGGAGGTGCTGGAATGGTATTGATGTGTCAGCCGATTTTTGATTGTGTGAATGCACTAAAGACAGAAAATTGTAAAATTATTTTGCTGACACCGTCTGGGGGTCCATATCATCAAAGAGTGGCGTATGATCTATCTAAGGAGACGCATTTGATTATAATATGTGGTCATTATGAAGGATTTGATGAGAGAATTAGGAGTCTTGTGAATTTAGAAATTAGCATTGGTGATTACGTTTTAACAGGAGGAGAAATTCCTGCTATGGTATTGGTTGATTCTATTACTAGATTATTACCAGGGGTGATTAATGAAAAAAGTCATCTAGAAGACTCTTTTAATGAGCATTACTTATTGGATTATCCAACTTATACTAAGCCTAGGGTATATCAAGATATGGCAGTTCCAGAAATATTGCTTTCTGGAGATCATAAAAAGATTGCTAAGTATAGATACTCAGAAAGTGTTAAAAAAACACGGGATTTAAGGCCAGATTTATTAGAAAAGTAGGTGTTGATATGTATATTATTCGGCAGAAGAAAAATAAATACAAACTAAAAGATGAGAGTCAGTTAAATGATATGAATGGTTTCTTATTTGGTTCTAAAAATAAAGGATATAAAATAGCAGGAGAGGAAGTTACTTCATTAACTATTTATAATAAAAAATTAGCTAGTCCTATTGCCAAAAAACAGGTAGATCATAAATATGGTCGTTTAATTTCTTTGCTTACCGATCTTTTAGTCAGTGACGATGATAGTGGTGAATGTTATAAAGAGGCATTAAATCAGATTGAAAGATTTAGACAGATTATTAAAAATAAGTATCGTGATTATTTACCTAAAAAAGAATTGGAAGTAATGGGAAAAAATTTGTCTATGTTTCAAAAAGAAGCTAAAAATAGATTCATGGAATTACAAAATACGCTTTCTAAAAGTTCTAGAAAATCATCATGTAAATAGATTGTCAATTGATAATCTATTTTTTTTATTCTGTTGCCTCTTTCTTTTTGTTATGATACTTTTTAATTAAAAGAAGGTGTTGGCATGAATGAAAGGACAAAGATAGTTTATAAAGTTAAAAAATCTACTGGGAAAACCGTAACAATTGTCATATTAGTTTTATTGTTATTGCTTTCGCTAGGATATATTGGTTATTTTGAATATATGAAAAAACAAGATGAAAAACCATTAAAAAAAGATGGTGCTAGAAAAGAGATGTATTATAGTGAAGTTGATCAATTGCTTTTTCAAATAGAATTATATAATGAGGTATTTAAAAGTGAGTATCCTATTTTGGATATTAATAAAATAGAAAACCAACTAAAATTACAGTTTGGTATTCTGGCATTAAAAAGGGACGAAAATATTAACAATTATTATAAGATAGAAGATTTAAAGGAGATGTATCATAATTATTTTATATCTGGATTTCAAGCAATTTATGAAGATATAGAGTGTCATGTTGGGGATGATGCTTTATATAAGTTAAACAATGAAAGTAAGACTTATACGTCTGTAGATACCCATGAGCATGGGGGAGGCCCTTCTATGGATACAGATATTTATTTTGTATCTAGTAAAATAGATGGTAATCACTATATTATAAATACCCATATTTTGTACAGTAATTATTGTGGTGATACGTGTGGTCCTTTTTCGGGATATTATAGTAGTTATCAGAATTGTATTCATTCAAAAAACTTAGTTATGAATACAAAACGTCAATATCATGAAATAAAGGATAATTTACCTATTACTACATTTACATTTATAAAGGATAGGAATCATTTCTTGTTAGAAAGTGTCCAAATTAAGAATTAAAATTTATGTTTTTTTTGTAGATTTTATAACCCAAGAAAAATTGAATTCGTTATAGACGGGATTCTTTTTTCTTGCTATAATATTAAGTAAGAATAAGAATAGAGGGATTAGAATGAAGGTATTGACAAAAGATGAATTAATGAATATAGATGGTTATTTTAGAGCTTGTAATTATTTATCAGTGACTCAGCTTTATCTATTAGATAATCCACTTTTAAGAAGAAAACTAAGTATAAATGATATTAAACCCAACATTGTGGGGCATTTTGGAACTGCACCTGGTCAAAATTTCATTTATGTTCATTTGAATAGGATTATTAAAAAGTATAATTTAAAAATAATTTATATTTCAGGACCTGGTCATGGTGGTCAGGCCATGATTGCTAATAATTATTTGGATGGTACTTATTCAAAATTTTATCCTGATATTTCGGAAAATGAGGAGGGGTTAAAAAAACTAAATAAGCAGTTTAGTTTTCCTCAAGGTGTATCTTCTCATGTTGCACCTGAGACTCCAGGATCTATAAATGAAGGAGGAGAATTAGGATATAGCTTGGCACATGCTTATGGGGCAGTTCTGGATAATCCTGATTTAATAGCTGCTTGTGTTATTGGAGATGGAGAGGCAGAAACAGGACCACTTGCTACTAGTTGGCATATTAATAAGTTTTTAAACCCTAAAACAGATGGGGTTGTTTTACCGATATTACATCGAAATGGATATAAAATAGCATCACCTACTATTTTTGGTAGAATGTCAACAAGTGAGATTAATCATTTTTTTGAGGGATGTGGATATAAGGTTTATCATGTATCTGGTGATGTTCCTTTAAGGCTTCATGATGTTATGGCAAAGGCTTTAGATGATGTTATTAAGGATATAAAAAAGATCAAGAGTGGTGAACTTACAACCGTTAGATATCCGATGATTGTATTGACGACACCAAAGGGATGGACAGGTCCAAAACAAGTAGAGCAAAAGCAAATAGAGAATAGTTTTCGATCACATCAAGTTCCTATTCCTGTTGATAATGAACATATTGAGAACTTAGCATTGCTTGAAAAATGGCTAAAAAGCTATAAACCCGAGGAGTTATTTGATCAAGATGGTCGCCTAATAAAAAGACTAAGGGATTTGGCACCACCTCCATCTAAATGTATGGGAGCTTCTCCATATGCTAATGGTGGACTTTTATTAAAAGAATTAATTACTCCTAGTTGGGAAAAATATGCAGTAGAGGTACCAACTCCTGGAGTAGTAGTTACACAGGATACTATGGAACTTGGAAACTATCTTAGAGATTTATTTAAGCTGAATTCTAGAAATAAGAATTTTAGAGTTTTTGGTCCCGATGAAGCATTATCAAATAGATTTCATCATGTTTTTGAAACAGAATCAAGAACTTGGAATAGTAAAGTATTAAAACAGGATGAGTTTTTATCTAGTAAAGGTAGGGTTATGGACTCTTTTCTTTCAGAACATGTTTGTGAGGGGATGTTAGAAGGGTATTTATTAACAGGAAGGTATGGTTTTATACATAGTTATGAGGCTTTTGTAAGAATCATTGATTCTATGGCTAGTCAACATGCAAAATGGTTAAAGGTGTGTAGGGATATTCCGTGGCGTGAAGAAATTGCCTCGCTAAATTATTTATTAGTTTCTCATGTCTTTCAACAAGATCATAATGGATATACTCATCAAGATCCTGGATTTTTAAATCACTTAGTAACCAAAAAGGCAGATATTGTTAGAATGTATTTACCACCTGATGCGAATTGTTTACTTTCTTGTTTTGATCATTGTATTAAGACGAAGGATCATATTAATGTGATTGTGGCTTCTAAACATCCTAGACCACAATGGCTTAATAAAAAAGAGGCTAAAAGGCACTGTAAGAAGGGAGTAGGAATTTGGGATTTTGCTAGTGACGATGTAACTAATCCAGATATTGTTATGGCCTGTTGTGGGGAAACTCCAACATTGGAGACTCTAGCAGCAGTTGATATTTTAAAGACATCGATTAAGGGGATTAAAATATGGGTAGTTAATGTGGTAGATTTAATGAGGTTACAATCAAAGGAAATTCACCCTCATGGATTAATCGATGAAGATTATGATGAAATTTTTACTAAAGATAAGCCTATTTTATTTAACTTTCATGGTTATCCTGATCTAATTCATCAATTAACCTATAAAAGAAAAAATAGGGATTTACATGTTCATGGCTATCAAGAAGAAGGAACAATTACTACATCTTTTGATATCAGGGTTCAAAATAAAATTGATCGATTTCACTTAGTTATTGCAGCAATTGAATTGATTCCTAAGTATCGTAAGAATGCTAAGATCTTATCAGATTGGTGTTATGATATGTTGAAGAAGCACTCAGATTATATTAAGGAATTTGGTGAAGACATGCCATATATTAAAAATTGGACTTGGAAAAGATAAATGGATTACATTATTAATGGCAAAAACGGTTACGGTTTTATCATAGTAAAGTAGAAGAATGGATAAAAAGAGAAATACATTTTGTAAGATTTAATATAATGTACTAAAAATAATTGCATCTTTTAAATCTTTATGTTATAATTTATCTCGTCAGGAGAATGATCCGATGAATTTTATTTATGATCATTTGGTAATATATGAAAGGAGATAGAGTATGACTAATATTATTGACGAAATTAACAAAAAACAATTAAGAACTGATATTCCTGAATTTCGTGTAGGAGATACTGTTAGAGTTGACTATAAGATTATTGAGGGAAAAAGAGAACGTATTCAAGCCTTTGAAGGTGTTGTAGTAGCAAAACGCAACGGAAGCGTTTCCGAAACTTTTACTGTTCGTAAGATGTCATCAGGTGTAGGAGTAGAGAGGATTTTTCCTGTAAACTCACCAAAGATTGATAAGCTTACTGTAATACGTAAGGGAAAGGTAAGACGTGCCAAATTAACTTTCTTAAAGGATTATGTTGGTCAATATAAGATTAAAGAAAGAGGACAAAAGGGTTCTAAGAAAGAAGAAGAAATTATCTAATGATTTCTTTTTCTTTTCTTGAAAGTCAAGTCAAAATTACTTATAATATATAATATAGTATGGAGGGATATAGATGGAAAAGGCAAAAAAATTTTTTAAAGAAGTAGGAATATATATTATAGTAATTATCGTGGTATTACTTTTAAGATATTATGTAGTTGCTTTTATTAAGGTGAATGGGAATTCTATGGACGATACTTTAGAAAATAAGGATATTATGATTTTAGACAAATTAAGTTATAGATTTTCTCCTATTAAACGGTTTGATATTGTTGTAATAAGACAAGATAAGGAATATTTAATTAAACGGGTAATTGGCCTTCCTGGAGAAAATGTTGAATATAAAGATAATATTTTATATATTAATGGAAAGAAAGTGGATGAAAATTTCTCTCATAAAAAAACAGAAGACTTTACGTTAGAGGAATTAGATTCCAAACAGGTACCAGATCATTATTATTTTGTTCTGGGTGATAATAGAGGAAATTCTATGGATAGTAGAATGATCGGTTTTATTCCAAAGAAAAATATTATTGGCAAAACCTCTTTAACATTATTTCCACCTCATCGAATGGGAATAAAAGAGTAATGAAGATTTATGTAGTTAGACATGGCGAAACTGAAATGGGCAAAAACAAGTTGATTGCTAGTAAAGAAGAACCGTTAAATAAAAATGGAAAAATTCAGGCGATAAGGGTAGGAGAAAAGTTAAGACAATTGGATATTAATATGGTATTTTCCTCACCTATAAAAAGAGTGATTGATACATTGGATTTATTTAATTTAGATAAAAAGATACCTGTATTCGTCGATAAAAGACTAGAAGAGAGGAATATGGGCTTATATGAAGGTGTTTCTTTTGAAGACTTGGATTGGAAAGAATTTTGGAGTTATTCATCACAAAAAAAGTATCCTGAGTTAGAATCTATGAAAAGTGTTTATGAAAGAACTGTTAGCTTTTTGAATGAGATAAAAGTAAAGTATTATGATAAAAGTATTTTACTAGTAACACATGGTGGAATTAAAAGAGCAATCGATTGGTATTGTTATGGAATCGATTCTACGTTATTAGAATGTGAAAACGCAAAAATATATGAGTATAGTATAGAGGAGTCTTCAAATATAAAACTAAGAGTCTAATGTGGGATTGTTATGTATGGTAAGGAGACATTTGCTTAAAGTAAAAAGGTATTGCTATTAAAAGGAAGGAATGCATAAAAATGTACAGAGATGATTGGGGGAATAAGAAGTGGAAAGCAATAAAAATAAATTGTCCTTTGTAGCGATTGTTAAAAATGAAGAACCCTATATTATAGAATGGATCGAGTTTCATAGACTAGTTGGGGTAAATAAATTTTATATATATGATAATGAAAGTTCTGATGACTTGAAAAAATTATTAAATCCATATATTGAGAATGGAATTGTAGTATATCAATATGTACCAGGAAAAAATATGCAAAATATAGTATATGCGGATGCCATAAAGAAATATAAAGATGAATCAAAATATATGGGTTTTATTGATATTGATGAGTTTGTTATACCACATGAAGATAATGATCTAGGTGATATTGTCGATGATGTACTAGCAAAAAAAGAGGGTGCTGCAGGAGTAGCAATTAATTGGAGGATATATGGATCTAATGGTTATGAGAAGCCACCAAAAGGGCTTGTGATAGAAAATTACAAATTTAGGGCAGAAGATGATTTTGATGTCAATAGACATATAAAAACTATATGTAATCCTAGAAAGGTAGTTACCTTTCAAAATCCACACTATCCAGTATATATGAAGGGGTATTATAGCATTGATGAAGACGGTCATGTTATAAAGGGTCCATTCAATTCTTATGGACAATGTAAAAAAATGCAAATAAATCATTATTTTACAAAATCTAAAACAGAATATGTTTTAAAAGCATTACGTGGTAAGGCTGATAGTCAATCATTTAGAGGGATGAAGGATTTTATAAAACACGATCAAAATGCTATATATGATAATATAATGGATCAATATATACCAATTGTTCAAAAAAATCGAGATGAAATCATGAGTAATTTTCCAAAAAATTGTAACTATACAGAGCTGATGGATCATGAGTCATTGCCAGTTTTAGTGGAGAGGCTAGAAAAAAAAGTACAAAAAGGTATCTATCAACGGATAAGGAATAAATTAGCCAGTGCTTACGATTCCATAGCTTATGAGATAGAAAAAAAAGGAAGAAAAAGATAAAGATAGTATAATAAAATACTAATAAGAATTCGATATTTAGATTTGGATAAAACAGAGGGATTGCTTTACTAGTTTTTTAGAAAATTTATATGGATAGTTGTGGAGGTAAAATATGAAAGCGATAACAGTTAAGCAGCCATGGGCAACATTAATAGCAGAAGGTTTAAAAGAATATGAATTTAGAACTTGGAAAACTAAATATCGTGGTGAAATATTAATTCATGCAGGTAAAAGTATAGATAAGAAAGCAATGAAGAAGTTTGAATATCTAAATTTAGAATATCCAACTGGTTGTATTATTGCTAAAGGAAATATAACTGACTGCGTAGAAGTTGATAATAACTTTAGAAAAAAGTTATTAGAGAAGGATAAAATTATCTATAGTGGTGTCATTAAATGCAAAGAATGGAAAGGATATGGATTTAAAATAGAAAATATAAGGAAAATTAGTTCGATTCCGATTAAAGGAAGATTAAGTTTATGGGATTATCAAGAGGATTATCTCGTGTAACGTGTAAGGGGAAGATAAAGATGAAGGTATATAGTAAGACATGGGCAAGTCCCTCATAATGCATTAGGACAATATAATACAGAAGATGAGGATTTAACTGAATTAGAAATAAAACAATAATAGTAGAAGAATTCAATCCGTTTTTTATAGATGGTATAAGTATTGAAATTGTAAAACTTGAACACAAAAAAGATGGGGTACAGATGCACTATGTTATGGATATATATTTAGCTCTAATAATTTTAAATTTGCTTATATGAGTGATTTTAATAAAATTTTACAAATAGAAAAATTAAAAAATTGTGATTTAATAATTTCTGATGACAATAGTTTAAATAATAAAGGTCATGGTCATGCTGACATAAATGGTAGTATAGAAATATTTAATATACTAAAACCTAAAAAATGATATTAACACATCTTACACATGAAATGTCACATAAAGGTGTATCCAATTATGTAAAAAAATTAGGAGGTATTTTATGAGTGATTTTAATTTTGATTTATTAAAGGAATTATCGACTATTACAATTCAGGCATATGAAGAAAGTAAAAATTTAAAAAATGAAATTTCTTACAAAGAATTAAATGATATAGTTACTTCTACAGATAAATATATAGATGATAGAATAATAGAATTTATAAGTCATAAATTTCCTGAACATTCTATCTATTCTGAAGAAAATGGAGAAAATCTCCTTTTGTTTAACATCGCATTATAATGATATGCAAATTAAAGATGTGATAGATGTAGAAGAAAAGTTAGTGCCAAATGTTAGAGGGTTAAGATTGATAGTATCTGCTGCATTAGAATTAGCATGGTGTGCTTCTGGTAAAATAGATGGGGTATTAAATGTTAAACCAAGTATTGGATTAAGTTCAGCTGCTGGTAAATTATTAGTACAAGAAGCGGGTGGAAAAGTTACTAATTTAAAAGGTATGAAAAGACAAAATATTGACACTTTGTTAGTTACTAATGGAAGAATACATATTCAAGTAGTAGAAATGATAAAAGGGAAATAGTAAGGATGTGATAATAATGGACAATAATCGACAAAATTCGACAATTAACTGGTTGATTACGATTTATTTAACCCCTTTAATAAATCATTTATTTATAAGGGTTTGCGAGAATTAACATCTTGCATATTTTGATTAATAATATGTTAAAATATATAAAAATTAGTAAAAAATAGCTATTTCTAGCGAATATAAGGTAGGAATTAACAAGGTGATTACACCTTTTAACTCTCTAAACTAAAAATTAAGGAGGAAATATTTTTGTTAGATAAAAATATGAAAGAAACTATAAATAATATAAAAGATGAAATAAAGAAAGCTCAGATTAAAACAATTCAAGAAGTGAATAGTAACTTAATTATGCTTTATTTTAAATTGGGTAAAATTGTTTCTGAAAATAAAAAGTATGGTAATAATTTTGTAAAAGAGGTATCGATAGAATTAAAATTAGCTTTTCCGAATATGAAAGGATTTTCTGAAAGAAATATAAGATCTATGTGTTTATTTTATGAAGAATATTGTGATGATGAAAAATGGCAACAGCTTGTTGCCAAATTACCTTGGGGACATAATTTACTATTAATTAGCAAAATAAAGGATAGAAAAATTAGAGAACTTTATGCCAATGAAATTATAAAAAATGGTTGGGGAAGAAATATGTTAGCGCTTCAAATAGATAATAATTATCATCTTAGGATAGGAAATAGTAGTAACAATTTTAAAAAATCTTTATATGATAGTGATTTAGTAAATAGCACAATAAAAGATCCTTATATTTTTGATTTCATTACACTAAAAGATGACTATAAAGAACAAGAATTAGAAAATGCTATGCTTATGAAGATTAGGAATGTTTTATTAGAACTTGGGACAGGTTTTAGTTTTGTTGGAAATCAATACAAAGTATCTACTCCTGAAAGTGATTATTATATTGATCTTTTATTTTATCATTTGGAATTAAGATGCTATATAGTTGTAGAGTTGAAGGCTAGTGCATTTAAGCCGGATTATATAGGACAATTAGGTTTTTATGTTAAAGCAGTAGATAATATTTTAAAAAAAGAATATGATAAACCTACAATAGGTCTTTTGCTTTGTAGAGAAAAAGACAAGTTATCTGTGGAATGGTCTTTAGAAAGTACTAATGTACCAATCGGTGTGTCGTCATACGAAATAGAGAAATATATACCTAAAGATATATTAGAAAAATTACCTACAGAAGAAGATATTAATCTTCATATAGATTTAGATGAAAAAGAAATTGATGAATAATAGGTCAACAGAAATATAATCCTAAAAATTGCACATTTAACATTAATTGTATTTAAATTTATAATTAATTTGGAGTGTGATTTTATGAATAAATATAATTTAAAAGAATTATCAGAAAAATTAGAAAGATGTAGAAATGTAAATCTTGATGATGTAAAATTAGAAGATGTAGATGAAATAACAGATATAAAAATAGATAGAAGAAAACCTAGTAATGAAAGAATATTGGATTTTATTATAAAGACAAAGAATCCATATATATTTAAAGTGAAAGGAAAATTAGTTAGAATTAGATTTTCAGAAAACACAGATTTAACTGCTGAAGATTGTTTGACTAATGTTTTAAAGAATTTATATAGGTGAAAAGGAATGAGAAGATATGATTGATATACAAAAAGCTAGAAATTCATTCAAAATATTTTTAGAAAGATACAAAGATAAAAATCAATTGGGCTTTGAATTAAAAGTGATTCATACATATCATGTTGTTGAGAATGCTAAAGAAATAGCAACCAAATTAAATTTATCTGAAGAAGATATATATTTGGCGGAATTAATTGCCTTACTTCACGATATTGGAAGGTTTGAAGAAATTATTTTCTTAAAACAATTTGATAGTGTTAAATTCGATCATGCCTCATATGGTGTTAAAATGTTATTTGATGATAATTTGATAAGAAACTTTATAGAAGATGATAGCTATGATGAAATAATAAAAACAGCAATTGATAATCATAGTAGATTAACTATTAAAGAAGGCTTAAATGAAAGATGCCTCTTACATTCAAAAATAATAAGAGATGCAGATAAGTTAGATAATTTTAGAGTAAAGAAAGAAGAAAAAATAGAAGCAATATTTCCAGGAAAACTAAAATACAAAAGTGATATGGAAAATTCAACATTGTCTGATAAAGTCTATAAAACAATTAAAAATCAAAAATGTGTAGATATTCATGACAGAATAACACTTATTGATTATTGGTGTTGTGTTTTAGCATTTATATTTGATTTAAATTTTAAAGAAACTTATAAAATTGTTAAGAGTAATAATTATATTAACATATTAATAGATAGATTTAATTACAATGATTTAGAAACAAAGATAAGAATGGAAGATATAAGAAATATA
This sequence comes from uncultured Bacilli bacterium, assembly GCA_910579455.1. Taxonomy (GTDB): domain Bacteria; phylum Bacillota_I; class Bacilli_A; order RF39; family UBA660; genus UMGS995. The sequence continues at coordinate 88,835 of CAJTUT010000002.1, read as the reverse complement.
ATGAATATTTTTATAAGCAACAAAGTAGAAAGAAGTGATTTTAATGAACAATAATGAAACACAGGGGGGGTTACAAAAAAGTGTAATCAACTGGTATCCAGGACATATGGCCAAAACCAAAAGAGAAATAAAAGAAAAACTAAATCTAATTGATATAGTTTATGAAGTAATTGATTCCCGTATGCCTATATCTTCTAAAATAGTAGATATGGATGAGTTGATAGGAAATAAAAAAAGAGTACTCATTATGACAAAATATGATATTTGTGATAAGTTTGAAACAGATAAAATAATTAAATATTATGAAGATAAAAATTATACTGTAATACCAGTAGATTTAATGAATGGAAATGATACATCAAAAATTATAGAAAAAAGTAAAGAAATGGTTGCAAATGAAAATAGAAAAAGGCTGGAGAAGGGTCTTAAATCTAGAAGTGTTAGGGTCTTGATTATTGGGGTGCCTAATGTAGGAAAATCAACACTTATTAATCGTTTGGTAGGAAAAAAATCAGCAAGTGTTGGAAATAGGCCGGGTATTACTAAAAATCTTTCGTGGATAAGAATTAATAAAGAGATAGAACTTTTAGATTCTCCAGGAATACTTTGGCCTAAGTTGGAAAATCAAGACAATGCACATATACTAGCAGCACTTTCTTCTATAAAAGAAGAAGTAATCGATAATCTCGATCTTGCTTGTTTTATCTTAAAAAAAATGATAGAGTTATACCCACAAGAGTTAGAAAGGCGTTATGGCATTCAAAAGTTAGATGAGGATTTGATAGAAACATTTGATATGATTGGAAAATCGAGGGGTGCCTTGTCTCGTGGTGGAATAGCTGATTATGATAAAGTATCAAATATTATTATTAATGATTTAAAAAATGGGTATTTAGGAAATATTACACTAGATAGATTAACATAAATAGATAAGGTGAAATAATGAATAAGGAAGAAATATTGAATGCTCTAAGTGAATTAGAACTAGATAAAAATTCTTATATTGTAATTAGCGATGCTAGTTTAGTCTTACAAGGGATCATAGAAAAAACATTAAATATTGATTTAAGTTGTAGTACAAAATTCTATAATCAAATTCCTTGGAATACCAAAATAAGAGCATTTTTATTAGGACATAAGTATCATGATGCGATAGAAATCAGTGATCATTTATACTATCCAAAAGATATGACTTATGTTGATGGATATCAATGTATGAATATAGAAAAATGTTTAGAGATAAAACGAAGATTAAATAGAAAGCAGGATAAAAAAATAATTGAAAGATTAGATTTATACTTGTGTAGTAAGGATAATTATCGATATGAGAAAAAATTAAAAGGGCAGGGAATTAGTCTTATTGCAGGGGTAGACGAGGTAGGGCGTGGACCATTAGTGGGTCCAGTTGTTGCTGCCTGTGTGATTTTGCCTGATAAATTTGATTTAGAGGGATTGACAGATTCTAAAAAACTAAGTGAGAAAAAAAGAGAACAATTTTATGAAAAAATTAAAAAACAGGCTATCTCTATTGGTGTTGGAATTATTGATGAGAAGAAAATTGATGAAATCAATATTTATGAGGCTACGAAGCTTGCAATGAAAGAAGCGATTAGTAATTGCAATATTAAACCGGAACACATTTTAATTGATGCTATGCCATTAAATGTAAATATTCCAACTACTTCTATTATTAAGGGGGATTTAAAGAGTATTACTATATCTGCTGCTAGTGTAATTGCAAAAGTAGAAAGGGATAGAATGCTGCTAGAGTTAGATAAAAAATATCCAATGTATGATTTTAAAAATAATAAGGGGTATCCTACTAAAAAACACTTAGAGGCAATTGAGAAATATGGCATTTTGGATGATCATAGAAAAAGTTATAAGCCAATAAGTGATTATATACAGAAACAAGGGTTATAAAGCTTAACTTTTATCTTGTGTTTTAGATCTTTATATGTTATAATACAGCCCCATCGGAGGAATAGAAGGATTTATTTTATTTAGGAAATGGGGTAAATTTTAGTGTTTGGAAATACGAATCTGATAATGGTGATTATGCCATAAAGATTTTTTTATGATAGTAAAGTTTTTTCACTGGACCCAGCTTCTTATTATAAGATGAGAAAGCTGCCCTAAAAAAATATATTACAAGCACTTGATATATTTAAGATTAAAGATAGTACAGAAGATAGTGATATGTATTCTGTTTGTGCTGCTTACAAAATGAGGTTATTGTCTCCAAAAAGGATGGATCTATTTTAGAGATGCCTATTCCTTTATTATTAGAGAATGTTAGCAATTTGGAAGCTGATTTGGAACTTTTAACCAAGGCAAGAATAGAAATGAGTGATATAGACATGTTTCATCCCTGCTATGACTTATCTACAGAAGAATTACGTTTCTAAAATTTTAACCAATTAAATTATAGTCTTTACTCCTTTTTAGTGATATTTCTAGTAGGGGGGATATTACAGGTAGGTTAGAAAAATTATTTGGTTCTTATGATACACTAAAACATTTTTTTAAAGCATATAAAGGCAAGTGATAAAGATCGACATTTCGTTAATCTTTGATTATAATATGTAAAGTTTTAGGGGAAAAGTTATGATTAATGAAGGAATTTTATCAATAGAGGAGTTGATGAATTTCGGTATAAATTATGGGAAAATCACAAGAGTTGATATCAATGAAATCAAACTACTCTTTGATGAAAAAGAGGGAAGAAAGATTTTTCAAAAAAGTATAGATTCATTAAAACAGACTTTGCTTGATACATTTAGGTTGCCCTAACCAATAGTAGAATGTTTCTTTGATTATGGAAAAATATTACTATTTGAGAGTGGTAGTTATATAAAACAATTTTGTATTGATTACTATTTGTTATTAAAAATGGCACTTTATTATTTTTATACAGATATATCGCATGAACAACTCTTAAAAGTTATATTAGGTTGAATATAAATTAATTAATTTATCTACTATATTTAATTATTTATTTAATGATACGGATTCGTATGTTAATTTCCTGTCTCATTTGCCATTGTCATCAACTGGCAAAGCTATTATATATTTATATCAGTTAAGAAAGGAAATTACAGAGGTTTACTAAACCAGAATTGAGTATAGAGACGTTTGACCATCAAAAAGTGATATAAAGAAAAAATTGCTATTTGTTACTTGAGTAAAAATACTGAGAAGGAATATAATTATAATATTTATAACGGATAAATTTAATTGAAAACTAAAGATAAAAAAGAGATAAACATACTATAATAATAGTAGGATGTATAAAATATAATTGACAAAAATAGATTTAATCTGTATAAGTATAAAAGAAGGATGTGTTTTCATGAGTAAACATTTAGTGATAGTGGAGAGTCCCAGTAAGAGTAAGACTATTGAGAAATACTTAGGAAATGATTTTAAAGTAGTATCTTCTAAAGGTCATATTAGAGATTTGGCCACTTCTGGAAAATTTGGATTAGGGGTAGATATTGAAAATGGATTTCAACCGAGTTATGTTCCAATTACCGGAAAAAAGAGGATTATTACGGAATTAAAAAAGGATGTAAAGGATAGTGATATTGTATACCTTGCATCAGATCCAGATCGTGAGGGGGAGGCCATTGCCTGGCATTTAAAAGATGCTTTAGGGATCCCTGATGATCAATATAAGAGGGTATTATTTAATGAAATTACTCATGATAAGGTAATTGAAGCTATTAACCATCCCACTTTGATTGATGACCATTTAGTTAGGAGTCAAGAAACAAGGAGAATTTTGGATCGAATTATTGGATTCAGACTTTCTAAACTTTTACAATCTAAAATAGGTGCTAAGTCAGCTGGACGTGTTCAAAGTGTTGCCTTAAAATTAATTGTAGATAGGGAAAGAGATATTGAGGCCTTTATTCCAGAAGAGTATTGGACGATCACTTCAAAATTTGATTCATTTGATGCTAATTTATTTAAATATCAAAATGAAGATATTGAACTCATCTGTGAACAAGATTGCGATCATGTGTTGGAACAATTGGATAAAAATTATCTAGTAGAGAAAATTGAGCAGAAAAAAAGAAGTAAAAAAAGTAGATTTCCTTTTATTACTAGTACCTTGCAGCAAGAGGCCTCTACCAAATTGGGATTTTCAGCTAAAAAGACTATGAGTATTGCCCAAAAATTATATGAGGGTATTGATTTGGAGAATGAGACAGTAGGTTTAATTACGTATATGAGAACAGATTCTACAAGATTAAGCGAGGACTTTACAAAGCCAGCCTATCAATATATTATAGAAAATTATGGTAAGGATTATGTTGGGTATATCAAACAAAGTAAGAAAACAGAAAATGTTCAAGATGCACATGAAGCAATAAGACCAACTAGTATTTTTAGAGAGCCAATTCAGGTGAAAAGGTATTTATCAAATGATGAATTTAAATTATATAGTTTAATTTATAAAAGGGCACTGGCTTCGTTAATGGCTGATGCTAAGGTAAATCAAACAACAATTATACTGGATAATCATGATTATAAATTTAAAGTGAATGGTCAAGTTCTGATTTTTGATGGATATTTAAGAGTATATAAAGATTATGAGTCTAGCGAGGATAAAATTTTACCAGAAATTCATGAAAACGAGGTATTAACTACAGAAATTGTAGAAAAAGAGCAACATTTTACGAAACCTCCTGCAAGATATACAGAAGCAAAGCTAATTAAGGAGATGGAAGAGTTAGGGATTGGTAGACCCTCTACCTATGCAAAAACTATGGATACAATTAAAGAAAGAGGCTATGTAGAATTAGTTGAAAAAAAGTTTAAGCCTACCGAGGTAGGAATTGAGACAACAGATAAGTTACAAGAGTTCTTTTCTGACTTAATTAATGTGGAATATACGAAGAATATGGAGGATGATCTAGACAAAATAGCATTAGGAAATTTGGTTTGGAATCATGTATTGGAGGCATTTTATAAATTGTTTGAACCTAGAGTCAAGAATGCCTTTGATGAAATGGAGAAAAAGGCTCCGGTAGAGACTGGGGAAATATGTTCAGAATGCGGGAATCCTTTGGTTATTCGTAAGGGGAGATATGGCGATTTTGTTGCTTGTAGTAATTATCCAGAGTGCAAACATGTAAAAAAAGAGGAAAAGGAAATTCATGAAATTATGGATTGCCCACTTTGTGATGGAAGAGTTATAGAAAAGGCTACAAGGCGTGGTAAGGTATTTTATGGATGTAACCAGTATCCAAAATGTAAATTTGCATCTTGGGATAAGCCAACTGGTGAGAAGTGTCCAGAATGTGAGGAGATTTTGGTTGAAAAGAAGGATAAGATAAAGTGCAGTAAATGTAGTTATGAGAGAGAAAAATAGTTTCTCTCTTTTATTATGTGTGGTATAATAGCGTTATATAAAGGAGGCGTAAAAGTGGCATATCGATTGTATTTAAATGATATTAAAACGATTCAAAATCGAGATCGTTTGGCTAGTTTTCCAAAGGAAAAAAGAGATCGTGAAAAATGTTCCTATGATGCTGCAACCCCAATTAAGTTTTCTTTATATGGAAAGCTTAAGGATAATTTTAAAATAGAGGAAATTGATTCTTTGACTTGTGGGTATAAAAGCGAGAAGGACTTTATTCTTGAATTAAAGAAACATAATATTTCTTACTTATCGGATAAAGAGCAGGCTTACTCACATCTAACGTTAGCCTATAGACAAAATGGTAAGACAAAAGAATGTCCTCTCATATTTAATGACCTATTGCTTTTAGAGCAGGCTATTAGTCTTAGAAACCAAAAAAAAATAATCCATAATAAACGAAAAGTTTTAACTGAAAATTCAGCGAGACTAGGGACCTATATCCAATTCATTAAATCTCTTGCCTTTAACAAGACTACTAGATATTTTATTCTAAATCCGAAAAAAATAGGATACTTGAATTTTGACGAGAGAGAAAAATTAACAACAGATATATTATTAGATAAATCAAATGCAGAAGAGGAATCTAGTAGTTTTAAATACCAAGGATTAAGAACATTATTAGAAAATTACGTATCAATGCAGGAGATGTATTATGATTTATATTATAAGAATCTATCTACTTTAGATATAGAAAGGGAATTAAGAGAAATCAATCATAGAATTCATTCTTTTTTTAGAGAAGATTATAGGAATTTAAGGAAAATGATTGAGTGGGAAGGCCAGTATAGACAAGTTTTGTGTTCATGTCTAAATAAGGACCAACTATCTCAGAAGAGGAAATCTATTATTTTATTGCAAATGAAAAGACTAGATTTGGCTAAGGAGCAAAGAAATAATAAAGATTTTTATAACAGGGATTTATTTGGTATTGACGAGGAGGATGAATATTATAGCAATTTATCAATGACTTCATCCATTATTAGTTTTGAAAGTGAAAGAATATCTGACCTATTTACCGATGGTGGTGTTGGAGAAGTAATGGAACAAATGGATTTAGATGAAATATTAGGATCTAGTAATGATGCTGTGTTATTAGGAATTTTACCGAAAAATCATATGAAAAGGAAACTTTAGATAAAAATTTTTGATGAGTTTTTTCTTTTTGTAATATAATTTTTTGAGGTAGGGATAAAATGAGAGATGATTATGTAAAGAATTATTTGGAATATTTGGAGTACCAAAAGGCATATTCTAAATATACGATCAAGAACTACGAGGATGATCTTATAGAATTTGTAAATTTTTGTAATCAGGAATCTATTGGTTATTTAAATATAGAGTACAGTGATACAAGACTATACCTAATGTATCTAAAAGAACAAAAGAAGGATAACAATTCTTCTATTAATAGAAAACTAAGTGCTTTAAGAGGTTTTTATAAATATTTATCTAATAAGGGAATTATTAAGAATAATGTTTTTTTATTACTTAATGGCTTAAAAAGGGAAAAAAAATTGCCAAGATATTTTGAGTATAATGAATTGGAGGAGTTATTTTTGGTTCCTGATACTAATAGGGCACTGGGGCAAAGAGATTTATTAATTTTAGAAATGTTGTATGCAACAGGTGTTAGGGTCGGAGAGCTTGTTAATATTAAGATAAAAGATATTAATCAACTAGATAGAAAGATTATTATTTGTGGTAAAGGTAATAAGGAAAGAATGGTAGAATATGGTGACTACTGTGAGGAAATATTAAAAAGATATGTGAAAGATGGTAGGCAAGAATTGCTAAAAGGTTCAAATGATTATTTATTTTTAAATCATTTAGGAGGAAAACTTAGTGAGAGGGGAGTTCGATATATCTTAAATCAGTTAATAAAAGAAACCTCCTTAACTAAAAATATATCTCCTCATATGTTGCGTCATTCTTTCGCAACCCATCTATTAAATGAGGGGTGTGATTTGTTGAGTGTTCAAAAACTTCTAGGGCATGAGAGTATTAGTGCCACACAAGTGTATACTCATATTACTACGGATAGATTAAAAGAAGTATACTATAGTAGTTTCCCTAGGGCTAAGAAAGATGATTAGAAAATTTTAGAACAAAGTTTTTTATATAAATTTTGTGGTTTTTCTTTTCATTTTTTTATATTTCAGATATAATAGAATTGGCTCAAAAGATAGGGTGATCTATATGGATTTTGAATTTCATACTCAAAAAGAGTTATATGATAGAGTAAAACCAGCTCTACATGCTAAACTGCAGGAGTTAAAGAGATTAAATTATAACGGAATTCAGGAATTAGATATATGGAGGTATCTAATAGAAATCAAATGGAAAAGCTCTAAAAATTTAATGCTTTCTGATATTGTTAGTGATATTATTCATGTAGATAATCATAAGTTAAGTACTTATATAAAAAGTAAAAATAAAGAAGAGGTGTAACATGGGAAAAATAAGTAAAGGAAAAAAACAACAAAAAAACAAGGTAATCATATCTGCTACTATTATGATTCTCTTCATTATAGGAATTTTATTTTGCTTTATTCCTATTTTTAAGGATTTGAAATTCGGTTTAGATCTACAAGGTGGCTTTGAAGTTTTATACAAGGTAGAAAGTATAGATGGCTCTAAAATGAACAGGGAAAAGCTAACTGCTACTTATAAAACATTAAGTAAAAGAATTGATTCCTTAGGGGTGAATGAACCAGAAATCATCTTAGAAGGAGACGATAAGATTAGAATAAAACTAGCTGGAGTTTCTAATCCGGATGAGGCTAGAAAGCAGTTATCAACGGTAGCTACTTTATCCTTTAGGGATACAGAAGACCAATTGCTTATGAATAGTGATGTTTTAAAGGCTGGAGGAGCAAAGGTTAGTGAGGATTCCTCGGGAAAGCCCGCTGTTTTATTATCCATAAGGGATAAAGATAAATTTTATCAGGTTACCAATAAAGTATCTAAAAGAAGTGACAATACGATTGTTATTTGGTTAGATTATAATAGTTCAGAGGATCATTATAGTACGGAAAAACAGAGTTGTGGAAGTAGTGGTTCTAATTGTTTGAGTGCTGCTACTGTATCGGAAGGTTTTGCTTCTAATGTAATTATTCAAGGAAATTTTGAGCAGGAGGAAGTAGAAAATTTAGTGGATCTAATTAATAGTGGTTCCTTACCGTCTAAATTAACTGAAATATCTTCTAAGACAGTAGGTGCATCTTTTGGAGATTCTACTTTATCTAAAACATTAACAGCAGGAATTATTGGTGTTGCTTCGATTATTTTGTTATTATTAATTATATATCATTTTGCAGGTCTTATATCTAGTGTTGCTATGTTATTATATACATTTTTAGTCTTCTTCATTTTTTGGCTAATAGGTGGTGTTTTAACTTTACCAGGAATTGCAGCATTAGTCTTAGGAATCGGAATGGCTGTAGATGCTAATGTGATTACTTTTGCACGTATCCAGGATGAATTATATCATGGAAAAAGTTTACAGCATGCTTTTAAAGAGGGGTCCAAAACTTCTTTAAGAGCTATTTTAGATTCTAATTTGACTACTTTGTTAGTTGCTATTATCATGTTTTCATTTGGTGAAAGTAGTGTAAAAGGATTTGCCACTATGTTAATCATTACGATTATGGTTACTATGTTTACTATGGTGTTCATTACTAGAATTTTACTAAAAATCTTTATTAAAACTGGCTTTTTTGATAATAAGTTAGGATTATTTATGCATGTTGATCAAAAAGATATACCTAATGTAGGTAAGAATGAAGAAGTAAAGAAAATTCCTTGTAAAAATGTTGATTTCTTAAAGCATACAAAAGTTTTTGCTTCACTTTCTATTATCATTATTATATTAGGTATAGTTATATTTTCTACTAAGGGATTTAACTTAAGTATTGATTATCAAGCTGGTAGCGATATTACGATTGAAACTGGGGAAAAGATACAGAGGCGTGATATTAATCAAGCCATGAAAGAATTAGATTTGAATTTAATCAGCTATAATCAGGGAAATGAAGAAATTATTCTTAAGGTAAATAATGTATTGAATGCAAAAAAAATAGAGAGAGTTAATCAATATTTTGTGAATAAATATCAGGATGCAAAAGTAAATATTGGTGTTGTTTCTAATGTTGTGAAAAAAGAATTAACCAAAAATGCTATTATTTCAGTATTATTTGCGATTTTAGGAATTATTCTCTATATTTCCATTCGTTTTAAATTTAGTTACGCAATATCTTCTGTTATTGCTTTACTACATGATGTATTAATTGTATTTGCCTTATTTGCAATTTTTCGTTTAGAAATATCAGTTATGTTTATTGCAGCAATTTTGGCTATTATTGGTTATTCTATCAATGATACGATTGTGTCTTTTGATCGTATTAGAGAAAATTTAGATAAGGAAAAGAAGATGACTAGAGAGAAATTGGCAGAGATTTGTAATCGAAGTATTAGAGAAACTTTTATTAGAACTATTTATACTTCTATTACTACGATACTTCCAGTACTTGCATTAATAGTATTAGGGTCTAGTGGAATCTTAACTTTTAATTTAGCTATGTTATTTGGACTTATTGTAGGTACTTATTCTTCTATTTATATTGCAACAGTTTTATTTATTGTATTTGAAAGTAAGAATCTTAATAGAAAAACTAAAAAGAAAAAATCATATTGCGATGACTTTGAGGAAAAAGATGTTAAAGGAGTTAATTGCTAGGTGAGGGGATGATTGGATGTCTAAAGAAATAGAAAATCCAACACTAGACGATTTAGTTGTTAGGTTAAAAGCGTATATAAAAGAAGCTACGCAATTGGAAAGTATAAAAAAGGCCTATTTATTTGCAGAGAAAAAGCATAAGGGACAATACAGAAAAAGTGGAGAGGACTATATTGTTCATCCATTACATGTTGCTCTCATTTTAACTACTATTTATGCAGATAATGATACGATTCAAGCAGCATTACTTCATGATGTATTAGAGGATACAGAATGTAGTGTTGAGGAAATGCAAGAAAATTTTGGAAGTGAGGTTACTAGGCTTGTACAGGGGGTTACTAAGCTTTCTAAAATTCATTTTTCTACTGAAAATGAATATTTAATTGATTATTATAAAAAAATAATCGTTGGAATTTCAGAAGATGTAAGAGTAATTATTATAAAACTAGCAGATCGTCTTCATAATATGAGAACGCTTTGGGCGTTACCTGAAGAGAAACAAAAAATCAAGGCAAAAGAGTCTTTAGAAATTTTGGCACCTATTGCTCATCATTTAGGAATTCATAAAATAAAAAGTGAGTTAGAGGATTTATCGTTAAGATATTTAAAGTCAGATGTTTTTTATGATATAGCAGAAAAGTTAAATAATACAAAATTAGAGCGTGATAAAACGGTATATGAAATGTTGCAAGAGGTTGCTAGTCTTTTAACAGAACATAATATTGTTCATGAAATAAAGGGCAGAAGTAAGAGTATCTATAGTATTTATAATAAATTGAATAAGGGTAAAAAGTTTAGCGATATTTATGATCTATTAGCTCTTCGTATTTTAGTTCATACAGAACAAGAGTGTTATTTAGCTTTGGGAATTATTCATTCTAAATTTAGGCCTCTTCCTAAAAGATTCAAGGATTACATTGCTATGCCAAAACCTAATATGTATCAATCTCTACATACGACTGTTTTTGGCTTAGATGGCTATCTTTTTGAAATCCAAATTAGAACTTATGAAATGGATGAGGTGGCAGAAAATGGGATTGCTTCTCATTGGGCATATAAAGAGAATAAAGATGCAAAGACTAATATGCAGTCTACTACAGAGCAAAAATTACAATTTTTTAAAACCATTATGGATTTAAACAACGATAAAATGAGTAGTGAAGAATTTGTTCATAGTGTCAAGGATGAGGTATTGAACAATAATATTTATGTCTTTACTCCTAAGGGGGATATTATAGAACTTCCAAGGGGTGCTACTCCAATTGATTTTGCCTATAAAATTCATACTAAAGTTGGAGAAACGACTGTTGGAGCGATTGTAAATAATAATATTGTTCCTCTAAACTATGAATTAAAAAATAATGATATTGTAAAAATTAATACTAATAAAAATTCGTCTCCATCAAAAGAATGGATCCATATTGCTAAAGCAACTCAAACTAAGAATAAAATTAAAAGTTATTTTTCTAAAAATGAAAGAGAACTGTATATTGATAGAGGAAAATACAACCTAGAAAGGGAATTGCGAAAAAGAAAATTGTCCTTTAATGAATTTTTTACGGAAGACAATATCAAAAAGATTTGCCAAACTGTAAAGGTAGCTAATTTAGAAGAAATTTATTTAGTTGTTGGAAATGGGAAAAATTCTGCTGGTTCTGTTGTTAATATCATTGATAAATATCAGGAGGTTCCTGTTCCTAAGGTAGTTAAGGTTGCTCCTAAGCAAATTGATGCTGATATTATCGTTTCTGGTATTGATAAAATAAAGGTGAATCTAGCAAATTGTTGTAATCCTGTTTTTGATGATGATATTATAGGATATATTACTAAAGGAAATGGAATTAGTGTTCATAGAAGAAATTGTCATAATATTGCAATGTTAGAAAACAGAATGCTTCCTGTTTTATGGAATCAGAATGTGAAATTAGATAAAAGATATTTATCGCTTTTAGTTATTTATTCAAATTCTAGGGATAATAAAATGGCAGAATTAGTACAAAAGACTTCTATTTTGAATATTAATATAGATAGTATAAAGACCATAAATCGGGTTAATGAAATGGTTTATGAGTTAGGTGTTTATGTTAAAGGATTAGATCAATTAAAACAATTAGTATTAGAATTAGAAAAACAGCCATATATTTATAAAGTAGAGAGGTTAATGAGATGAAAGTGGTGATTCAAAGAGTTTTATCATCTAGTGTAGAAGTCAATCATAAAACAGTAGGGAAAATAAATCGGGGGCTTACCTTACTTATAGGATTTCATAGAAATGACGATATTACAAAATTGGATCAGCTCATTCATAAGATTATTCATTTAAGAATTTTTGATGATTCTAATCATGTTATGAATCAATCAATATTAGATATTGGTGGTCAGATTTTATCGGTATCACAATTTACCTTGTATGCGGATACAAAAAAGGGTAATAGACCAGGATATAGTAATGCTATGTCAAAGGATAAAGCGATTCAATTATATAATGAATTTAATAGACGATTAAGAAAATATATAGAAGTACAAACGGGTATTTTTGGTAGTGATATGAAGTTAAAGATAGAAAATGATGGTCCTGTTACGATTATTTTAGAGGAGTGATGGATGTGTTTTCTAACAAACTGAATTATAGGCTAATTAATATGACCGCTTTGTTACTTCTTTTTTATATTGGATTTTCTAATATAGAATTATGGGTACAGATTATAGGAAAAATAATATCTTTATTAGTTCCATTTTTAATTTCTTTTGCTTTTTCATATTCCTTATATCCATTAGTTGGATTCCTTACTAGAAGGGGTATGAAAAAGTATTTGGCAGTTACTGTAATTATTTTAGGATTTAGTCTATTTGCCATATGTCTTATTATTATTATATTTCCATTATTATATGAACAATTGGTTTTATTCTCTAAATATGTGATTTCTCTTTTCAAACATATAAATAGCAATTTTCATTGGAATTTAGGAAAATTTGAGTTAGAACTTACAGATTATTTGAATTCAATGCTTCATCATTTAAGTAATGTTATAGGAAATAAAGCTGTTTATGTAGTGAGTAAGTCAGTTCATTTTGTATCGAATCTGGTAATCGCCTATGTATCTGGAATTTATTTTTTATATCATATGAATATTATTAGAGATCGTATCAAATTCATTACAAAGAAAATTTCTACCAGGTTTTATCAATATATAAAACGCTTAGATATGGAACTAGGGAATTATGTAAAAGGACTAGTTATAATCATGTTAATTCAACTGTGCGAATACTCATTTTTATTTTTACTAGTTGGTCATCCTAATTGGTTATTATTGGGGATATTAGCAGCAGTTACTACTATTATTCCCTACTTTGGAGGTCTGTTTACTAATGTTATAGGTGTAGCAATAGCAACCACTGTATCTATCAAAGTCTTAATTGGTACTACTATTATTTGTATTTTATTTCCCTTGATAGATAATTATTTTGTATCTCCGAAAATATACGGAAAAATGAATGATGTAAATCCTTTAGTTAGTATTATAGTGATTGCTATTAGTGGAAGTTTATTTGGGATGTTTGGTATTATAACATCACTACCCCTTTATTTATTGTTTCGAACTACCTATTCTTTTTTTAAAAGCAATCTTAAAGATGAGGTCAAAAAAATTACTACTCATATTTAATTGCATAACTTATTTAGGTATGTTACAATGATAATGTGGTGGAAATCACAAATGGTACTTATTAATTATTTATGGCTATAGTCTTTCTTATAATTTAGTTTGGCTTATATACCTATATAACTTAAGACCAATATGATAAGGAGGTAACTATGGAAGAATTTACAGACAAAACAATTCAGTGTGTTGATTGTGGGAATGAATTCACATTTACAGCTGGAGAACAAGCTTTTTACAAAGAAAAAGGTTTAGATAATGAGCCTAAAAGATGTAAAGAGTGTCGTGATAAAAGAAAAGAAGAAAGAAATTCTAGAAGAGAAAATGATAATCATAATCAAGATTAAGAGAATTTTCTCTTTTTTCATTGGTGTAAGAACATTTACTTTTTAGTTTTCATAGTTTATAATAAGATAGAAAGAAGGTATAATATGAAATACTATTGTATTGGGATTAAAGGTACAGGTATGTCCACATTAGCACAAATACTTTCAGATTTGGGAAATGAGGTATGTGGTTATGATGATGCCAAGGATTATAAATTTACTCAAAAAGGATTAGAAGATAGAAGTATTAGAATTTATTATGATCAAGATCATGCAATTGATCCAAATACGATTGTAACTTATTCAGTTGCTTTTTCAAAAGATCATCCAGAAATAAAGAGGGCAAAAAAATTAGGGCTTACTATTAAGAAGTACAATGAAATTATAGGGGAAATTATTGATCAATTTGATAGTATTGGTGTTTCTGGAACCCATGGAAAAACTACCACATCTTCTTTAATTCGTCATATTTTAGAAACGACTATTGGCTGTAATTACTTCATAGGAGCAGGGGATGGGTATGTTGATAAAAACAATCAATATTTTGTAATAGAAAGTGATGAGTTTAATAGACATTTTTTAGCATATCATCCTAATTATGCTGTAATTACTAATATTGAAGAAGAACATTTAGAATGTTATCATGATATTTGTGATATTCGAACTACCTTTGAGTCATTTGCAAATGGTGTAAAAGATTTAATAGTGGCTTGTGGTGATAATGAGGAAATAAGAAAGATTCGTTTTAAAAAAAAGGTTGTTTTTTATGGATTTCAGGATCATAATGATGTGGTAATTGATCAATTGGAATTAACGCAGGAGGGTTCTATATTCGATTTGATTATAAATCAACAAGTGTATGGTCATTTTTATATTCCTTTGTATGGAAGTCATATGGTACTAGATGCAGTAGCGGCAATTGTTATTTGTAGGGAACTAGGTATTTCAATGGAAAAAATAGCTTCTGCTTTATATACTTTTCAAAATGCTAAAAGACGTTTTGCAGAAGAAAGAATAGGAAAAACTATTATTATAGATGATTATGCTCATCATCCAACAGAAATTAAAGCGACTTTAGAAGCGGTAAAACAAAAGTATCCAAGTCAAAGACTAATTGCAGTGTTTAAGCCAAATACATACTCTAGAACCAAAGACTTTACTTTCGACTTTATAGAGTCGTTATCTATTGCGGATAAAGTATTTTTAACAGAAATAGATTCGAATAGAGAACGTCAGGAAGACTATCCAGGAATTACATCTTCCTTAATTACAGATAAAGTTGAAGGTAGTGAAATCATAGGAGAGGAAACCATAGATAAGTTAGTACCATATAAAGAAGGGGTGATCTGCTTTATGAGTTGTGCATCAATTTCACATTTAATTGATGCGTTTAAGAAGAACTTATAAGTAATTGAAAAATTTCTATTTTGTAATATAATTTCTTTATAAAATTTTAGGAGGAATAATCATATGAAACTTCTTGATGAATGAGTGGGCAAGTATTTTTAACGGGTGGTTGTTCGATATTAAGTGGTTTGGAAAAAATTTAAGGTTTTCAATTTTAAAACAATTCGTTAAAGGATTGTTTTTTTTGTTATTTAGATAATTGATGAAAATTTAAATGCTTTGATTTGTTGGGTTAATTTATCAGGAGAATATGAAACTAAGCTAGAGGATTATATGGATGATATTGGTATTATGATTTCCACGATAAAGTAAAAGTGAAATTAAAAAATGAAAAGCAAAAAATATATCAGTATCCAAACAGTACTTGAAAAGTTACAACCTCTTAATAAATAAGAGTTTTTTATTTCCCATATTTTCCCATATTTTTTTGATATTTATACCGTATTTATTGATTATACTGAAAACATAAAGGAGGTATGATATTATAAAAAAATGATACTAGAACATTGGGTATCACAATATTTTATATAGATTAAGGAGGATGATCATATAAGTAGATAGTTCTTTCTAACAATTAATGGTATACTAGTAGTAGGTGATAATATGCGTAGGATTTGTTATGTAGAGGATGAGCAGGATTTATCTAGCTTAGTAAAGACCTATTTAGAAAAAGCAGGATATCAAGTGGTATGTTTTTCAAAAGGTCAGGATGCCATTTCTTATATTGGTAATAAAGTGGATCTTTGGATATTAGATATTATGCTAAAGGATGATATTAATGGTTATGATATTATCAAACGAGTTAGAGAAAATAATAGTACTGTTCCAATTATTTTTACATCAGCTAGGGATCAAGATTTAGATAAAATACTAGGTTTAGAACTAGGTAGTGATGATTATATTACAAAGCCATTTTCTCCCAAAGAATTAGTACTGCGAGTAAATAATATTATGAAACGTGTCTATAAGGTAATGGATAATGAGACAATTATTTATCAGGAGTATACAATTTATTTGAAAAAAAGGATCGTAGAAAATAAAAATAAGGAAATCCAATTAACTACATTGGAGTTTGATTTATTATTATTATTTTTAAAGAATATAGAAAAAAGTTTTTCTCGTGAAGAAATTTTAAATTTGGTTTGGGGAAATGACTATTTTGGAACTGACCGTGTAGTAGATGATTTAGTTAGAAGACTTAGAAAAAAAATGCCAAAACTTAATATTAATACTATTTATGGATATGGGTATCGATTACTATGAAATATATTATGAGTAAATTGAGCCGTCAGTTGTTATCCCTAATTGGTCTAATATTTACTATTGTATTTATCTGTTTTGGCATCGTCCTTCCTAAAACCTTGATTTCTGTTGCTGAAAAAAGTATTTATAGTTATTTAAGCGAACCATTAAAGTTTGTTCAGCAAGATATTGATCACAGTTTATTGAATACTCAGGTGGCTTATCTTTATGTTGCTGATGGTAAAGTTATTATAAGTGATAATTTTAAAGATGTAAAAGGATTGGATGATCCAGAAGTTATTATTGGTAAAATGACAAGAAAGTATGGAAAATTTAGATATCATCATCAAACTTTCTATTATTATAAAATTATTAACAATAATGTGATGAAAATTGCTATTAGTGATGACAGCTATATTGATGAGACAAAAACTAGAATTTTATCAGCTATTTTTCCAATCATATTAGGAACTTGTCTTTTGATTGGTTTAATGCTTATACTATGGATTTCCTTGATTGTTAGAAAAATTGAGAAGATTAAAGATGTAGTTGATAATATTGATAATCCAGATTATAATCATTTTATTAATTTTTCTACAGATGATGAAATTAGATCATTAGCATCTGCTATAGAGGATATGAGAATTACTTTAATTAATCAGGAAAAATATCGTAATCGTATGTATCAAAACATTTCTCACGATTTTAAAACTCCACTCACAGTAATAAAATCATATGTCGAAGCTGTATATGATGGGGTAGAAGATGAAAAAACTGCTCTTAGGGTTATCGACGAACAATCTAAGAAATTAGATCAAAAAGTACGCTCACTTCTTTATTTAAATAAACTTGATTATCTCAAAGAGTCTAAGAATATAAAAATAGAAAAAGTAGATATGGTTCAAATATTAAGCACTGAAATTAAAAAGTTTAAATTTCATCGAAAAGATATTAACTTTATCTTAGATAAAGATAAAAAATCAATTTATTATGGAACTTATGAACACTGGGAAACTATTTTAGATAATCTCTTAGAAAACTTTATGAGATATACAAAATCCACAATAAAAATAATTGCAAAACAAAATAAATTAATTTTATATAATGATGGCGATAAAATAGATAGGGATTTTTTAGAAGTGATTTTTACTCCTTATAGAAAAGGAATTAAAGGAGAATTTGGATTAGGATTATCTATTGTAAAGAAAACCTTAAATATAATTGGCTACGATATTGCAATAAAGAATGGAAAAAAAGGTGTTTCATTTATTATTGCGAGAGAGACTCATTAATTTATGGGTTTCTTTTTTCTTTTTTTGAAAATACTATTAAGGGTGAAGAGGATGAAGGTCTTAATAACGGGTGCTGCTAGTGGAATTGGTTTTGACTTGGCTTTAGCGTTATCAAAAAAAGGACATACAGTATACATTACTGTTCATACTAAAAAGCAGTTGGAACAGGTTAAAGAGAAACTTAAAGAGATGAAGTTGGGTATCTTATGCTTTAAAATGGATATTAGGGTAAAGGAAGATAGAAAATTAATTCATACTCTAAATATTGATTGTTTAGTTAATCATGCTGGAATTGGAAACGGAGGTTCTTTATTATATATGGATATTGATGTTTTAAGGGATAATTATGAAACAAATATTTTTGCCTCCTTTTCTTTATTACAGGAATTTTATCAAATGAAAAAAGAAAGAGGAGAGAAGGCTAAAATTTTTGTTACTTCCTCTATTGCTAGTATGTTGCCTATTCCATTTTTGGGATGTTATACATCTAGCAAGGCAGCTATTTCTATGTTAGCTTTTACTTTAAAGGAAGAGTTAAAATATTTAAGGGATAAGAATGTTACAATTTCTTTAATAGAACCTGGTGCCTATAAAACAGGATTTAATCAAGTTATGATCGATAATAAGAACAAATTTTTAAAAAAGAATAACAAAATTTATGATCATAAAGATAGCATCAATAAAATTCAAAGAAATATGTTTATTTTAATTGAGAAAGGGTGCACTAAAGGACTAATTTACAAAGTAGTTAGAGAAATTGAAAGTAAGTCACCATCTTTTAAAATTAGGGTTCCTGTAATGCAAGGAATTTTAGCTAAATTTTTTCTTCTGTTTTATAGATAAAAGAGAAATAACTTTTATTTAATCTGTTGTTTTATATTCGCCTTTTTCCTGAAATAAGTCTTTTAGTAGATTATAATAGATTGACAAGGGTAACTAATGTTTTATTGTGGCTATTTGAAGTATATTATTTTTTATAGTAGTACTAGTTATAATTTTATTCTATCTTAAATGACTCTTATATTTTATATTTGGTGAAATTTAATATCATAATGAACATATTATTTTCTAGGTTAAAATAACGGTTGTTATTTCTACTGGTTCTATATGATATAGTTCCACACAATCGTTTTGTATTGGTTACGATATGCAAATCCTTAGGTATAGCAAGGATACTAAATTAGAGTTTTCGGAAAATAAGGTATTGTCAAATTAAACTAATTATGTTATTATGAATATGCTTTATTATTTATGGCGATGTAGCTCAGCTGGCTAGAGCGTTCGGTTCATACCCGAAAGGTCGGGGGTTCGATTCCCTCCGTCGCTACCATATGTGAATACGCTCCAACTTTTGGAGTTAAAACATAGATTAAACCGTGATTTTATAAGGGATTTCACGGTTTTTTGTTTTAACAAAAAAGGAGTGAAAAAGTATGGATTTTAAGATGAAAAATCTCATAAAAGATGAGAACTTTGAGAAAAGAATAGAAATTACTTGTGCTATGAATAGTGCTAAGTGTGAATTTATAGAGGGGAAGATAATTGTCTTAGATAATACTAATATCAGTTTTATTGAACCGCATAAAGTTATTATTAGAATTAAATCTTATAAATTATTAGTTTTATATTTTGATAAAGAGAATTTATTTCTATATGATAGAACAATGCCTATAACCATTAGTAAATTAATTACTTTATTAAAAGCAATTGTATCGGGTGAATATAATGGCTAAGAAAAAGAAAGTATATAAAAAGACTTGTAATATCAAAATGGCTGATTACTTTATAGACCAAAGTGTAGAAATAAGATTTGTTAATTGTAATTATAGTAGCGGAGTCTTATAGTAATAAAACAAAATTAATCGACAAGCATAAATTAAAACCAATGAGTGAAGAAAGATATTCAATGGAATTAGAAAAAATAGAAAGTCAGTTTAAAATTATTGAAGATTATTTCTATAGTATTACTAAAGAGCAAGAAGAAAAAGAACAAAAAGAATATATGGAGAAAGTTAGATTATCTAAAATAAGTGAAAATTATAATAAAGTGCAGAATATAAGTATTAGAGATAGATTTGAAGAAACTATAGATGTAGTATAAATAGTAGTAGTTTTAATGCAATTTCTCATTCAATTATTTCTTTGCAAATGATATTGTAGGTAATCAAGCATTATCTCCTATTATACATTTTACTGATAAGACGAAAATAAAGAAATAATATACTATAATGATAATATTAGGTACATATTTCCTAGCAAGTCTATGACAATTAAAAGAAAACGAAATGAATATTGAGGCAAAAAAGAAAAAGATATTTGGATGATATCTTAAAGAAAATACAGTATTTAATTCGCAAGAATTAGAGATATCTTTATACCTTTAATCTTGATCGTGTATTGTAAAATCTACGATTTTATGCTAGAATATAGAAGTATAAAAGCAATAGAAATATTCGTAAAAAGTGGTGGATTTTATGAACGAAATAGATAAAAAAAGTTTAGAAAATGCAAAAGACTTATTTTCAAGTGGCAATATAGATAATATTGAAGTTGGTACAATAAAAGGATTACAACAAATTCATAAATATCTATTTGATGGTTTATACGATTTTGCAGGTGATATTAGAAAAGAAAATATTTCAAAAGGTAATTTTAGATTTGGAAACTCTCTATATTTAGAAGAAATGTTAAAGAAAATTGAAACAATGAGTGAAACAAATTTAAATGAAATTATAGATAAGTATGTGGAAATGAATATTGCTCATCCATTTTTAGAGGGAAATGGTCGCAGTACAAGAATTTGGTTAGATTTAATATTAAAGAAAAATTTAAACAAGATTGTCAATTGGGAAAATATAGATAAAAAATTATATCTACAGGCTATGGAAAGAAGCCCTATTAACACTTTAGAAATTAAAACTTTAATAGAAAATAATTTAACAGATGATTTAAGTTTAGAGAGTGTTTTTAAGGGAATTGAAACATCTTACTACTATGAAACAAATGATTAAAAAAACATAAAATAAAGAGGAACATTCAATATGCCGATGTTGAGTGTTTGCCATATTAATAGTTACCACCTAAATCATTGGATGAGTTAGGTGGATTTCTTTTATATTAGAGTTATAAATAACAATAATAGTAAAAGGAAGATAATAATTACTAGAGCAAAGATTTGTAAATCTTTCTTGTTCATTGCATCGCCTCCCTTCTTTTATGAAGTTTGGCTCCACCCAACTTATTAAATGTTCCTATAATATTTGTTCTTTATACAATGTTTTGTGATAAAATGTGACAGTGTAGTAAAACACACTTGTATATTGACAAAATCAATAGTATTATAATTTAGGTGAATAAAAATATGCTATTAAAAAACTGTAAAAATACTGAATTAGAACCTGTGAATTTAATTTCTTTTGCATTTGATTTGCATGAAAAAAATTAGATTTTTTTGATTTTGAAAGTGATTTGTTTCCTAGACTTTATACTTATAGCAGTGATAGTTAGTGTACATTTAAAATAGATAAGGGATGCGTTTGGTGATTTAGGGGATATCCTAATCATTCAGAAAGTCAAGTTTATACGCAATTGGGTTTAATTGTTGGTGATATTATAAGTGATAAATTAAATTTTAACTATGCAATTATGTTTAGTATTGATAATGAAAACGAATATTCAAATATTTCTATAATGGAAATGGCAAACAATGAATATTATAAGCCTAGGTTAAAATATTCTGAAAAATGGGAAAATTTAATAGAATAACAAAAAATTGATTTATTTGTTAGTTCTATGGCAATTTTAGGTTTTAATTCAGAAGATGTAAAAAAAAGTGATAGATGGTACTTTAACAGCTAGAGAAGCTTACATTAATAGTGCACCCGAGGAAGAAAAATATAAGCAATGGGTAAATGTTAATAAAATACATAATATAAACTATAAATTGGTGCTATGATAGAAAATGTGCAATCTATTTATAACGCTGATAGAATTTCAAAATTAGTTGATTTTATTTCCTTTAGATTACACTATTTAAAAGAAAGTATAACAAAAAAATCACGCGATAAACAAGATAATGATTTTAATTATTTAAATGATGATACAAAAGATAAAATTATTGAATCTATTTATAGGGCCAAAGTTGGAAATAAAAAAATTGAGATAGGAGTATGCGGTGAACATACTAATTACCTAGAAAATTTAGATTTTTTAAATTCTATTGAAGTTAGCTGTATTAGTGCAACTGCTAGTATGATACCTTTATTAAAAGCAAATTTATCAAAAATAGAACGAGACTTTACTCTAAAAAAGTTATTATTCTTCATCCTTAAGGGTACCATTGGGAAATCTGTTCGAACTATTCGAACTTTAAATAGAAAACCTGTCAAAAGTCTTTTTTATGGTAATATAAATATGCCAGGGAAACTGACATAAAATAAAATCTGGATATCATGTATGTGAGGCTGTTTTGTTAGGAAAAATTGAAGGAAATCCAAACAATTAGAGCTAAAACTTTAGAAATTGCCTAATTAAATCACATGAAAAGAACATTCTTAAAATGTTCTATATTGATATGGGTAAATATTGAGAAGAAATTTATAATATTTTACTAAACTTTTAAAATTGTCATCATTCTATAATGATTTTTTGTAAAAAATTGGACCCAAATTTTTCTATTCTTTTTAAAGTTTTATTTTATGATATACTATTATTAAAGGTGGAATGTTTTGTGAAAAGAATTATGATAGTAGAGGACGATCAAACAATTTGCAAAGAGTTAAAGAATCTATTAGAACATTCAGGTTATGTTGTAAACATCTTAAATAATTTTTCCAATTCTTTTGAGGAAATTATAAATAGTAATGCTGATTTAGTTTTATTAGATATTAACATTCCTTTTTTAAATGGAGAAACTTTGTTGAGGGAAGTTAGAAAGAAGACGAATATTCCCATTATTATGGTTACTAGTCGTGTTAGTGAATTGGATGAGGTTCTATCTATGTCTTATGGGGCAGATGATTATATTACTAAACCATATAACCCAACTATTTTACTTTTAAGAATTCAAAATGTATTGAGAAGGATGGAACAAAAAGTTGACTCTTACAAATATAGAGAATTAGAATTTTTTCCAAGTAAAGGGATTTTAAAAAAGAATGAGGAGGAAATAGAATTAACCAAAAACGAAATGATTGTATTTAGTTATTTATTAAATAATCAAGGAAAGATTGTAACCCGAGATGTTTTAATGACAGATTTATGGAATAACGATGAGTACATTAATGATAATGCATTAACAGTTAATATTAGTCGGTTGAGAAGTAAATTGAGTGAATTGGGATACTGTAATGTGATTGAAACTAGAAAGGGACAGGGATATATTTTATTATGAAATTAAGTAAGTACATTGTGGATCACTATTTATCTATTTTATTAATTTTCTTTTCTTATGCTGTGATATTATTATTACTTCTTGTTTTTAACATAAATATTTCTTTAATTTTTTCTATTACCTTTATCTTTTTTATGATGCATATTCTGCTTTTTGGTATTAATTTTATTAGAAAAAAACGATTTTATGATGAGCTTATTAGTAATATAGAGTTACTAGATCAAAAGTACTTAGTATTGGAGACTATTTCAAAGCCTAGTTTTTATGAAGGAGAGATTTTATATCATAATTTATATGAAATTGATAGATCTATGTCAGAAAATGTACAAAAGAATAAAAAGGATATAGAAGATTTTAAGGAGTATATAGAAATGTGGATTCATGAAGTAAAACTACCTATTTCTAGTTTGATACTACTTTGTCATAATCATAAGGAAAAACTTCATAAATCATTTCTTGAACAAGTTAGAAGACTGGATAATTATATTGATCAGGTATTATATTATGTAAGAAGCAATTATACAGAGGAGGACTTTGTGATTAGAAAAGTATCCTTAGAGAAAATGGTCGGTAATGTATTAATCAAAAATAAAGATGATTTATTAGAAAGTAAAATTGATTTAGAAGTGGATTTGGGAAACATTGAAGTTTATAGTGATATGAAATGGTTAGAGTTTATTTTAAATCAGATTATCAATAATAGCATTAAATATAGGGATGAGAAAAGAAAATCATATATAAGAATATTTGCTGAAATTCAGAAAGATCAAACTATTTTAAATATTGTAGATAATGGAATAGGAATACAAAAAGGTGATTTAAATTATGTATGCAAAAAGTCTTTTACAGGAGAAAATGGGAGGAGGAAAACAAAGTCTACAGGAATGGGATTATATATAGTAGATAAATTATGTAAGAAAATGGGACATATTTTAGAAATTTCATCCGTTTATCATGAGGGTACAGAAGTTAAAATTATTTTTGGAAACAATGATTTTTATCATACGGAGCGATGAAATTACAAAATTGTAATATTCGGTAATATTAAACGAGGGACATTTGACATATTTTTTACTAAAATGGTGATAGAAAGGAGAAATAGTATGGAAAAAGTTTTAAGAATAGAAGAAATTGAAAAATACTATGGAAATAAGTCTAGCTTAACGAAGGCAATCAATAATCTTTCCTTTGAGGTGGAAAAGGGAGAATTTGTTGCTATTATGGGAGCTAGTGGTAGTGGAAAAACGACATTACTAAATTTAATATCAACTATTGATAAGGTAACATCTGGTCATATTTATGTTGGAGGAGAGGATATTACCAAATTACGAGGCAATCATCTTAATAAATTTCGACGAGAAGAGTTAGGATTTATCTTTCAGGATTTTAATCTTTTGGATACTTTAACTGCCTATGAAAATATTGCATTAGCATTGTCTATTCAAAATGTAAAGGCAAATCAGATTGATGAACGGATTAAAGAGGTAGCTAGGGAATTAAATATTCAGGATATATTAAATAAATATCCCTATCAAATGTCAGGTGGCCAAAAACAAAGAGTGGCATCTGCTAGGGCAATTATTACCAATCCAAAGTTAGTACTTGCGGATGAACCAACAGGAGCCTTGGATTCTAAATCTGCTAAAATGTTATTAGAGAGATTTCAGTTTTTAAATAAGGAGTTGAAAGCAACTATTTTAATGGTTACCCATGATGCCTTTACAGCTAGTTATGCAACTCGTGTTATTTTTATTAAAGATGGAAAAGTTTTTAATGAAATTCATAGAGGTGATGATGAAAGGCGTGAATTTTTTGACAAGATAATTGATGTTGTCACAATGCTTGGTGGTGATTTGAACGATGCTCTTTAAACTTTCTGTTAAAAATATTATAAGAAGTATAAAAGATTATGCGATTTATTTTTTTACACTGATATTGGGAGTTGCTATTTTTTATGTATTTAATGCGATAGACTCTCAAACTGTTATGATGAATGTTACAAAATCAACCAAGGAGATTATAAAACTAATGACTAATATGTTGGCAGGAGTTAGTGTCTTTGTTTCTTTTATTTTGGGATTTCTGATTATCTATGCATCCAGATTTTTAATGAAAAGAAGAAATAAGGAATTTGGCATCTATTTAACACTTGGTATGAGCAAACGGAAAATTTCATTGATTCTGTTTTTAGAGACATTAATAATTGGAATTATTTCTTTAATTGTAGGGCTTGGGTTAGGATTTATTTTATCCCAATTCATGAGTATATTAGTAGCAGGTATGTTTGAGGCGGATGTAGAAAGATTTGAGTTTATCTTTTCTCTAGAAGCTAGTATGAAGTGTCTTTTGTATTTTAGTATTATGTATTTATTCGTTATCATCTTTAATGCCATTAGTGTTGGTAGATGTAAGCTAATTGATTTATTACATTTTAATAAAAAATCTGAAAGGGTTAAATTTAAAAATCCATGGCTTTGTGTTATTATATTTATTATATCTAGTATTTTTCTGGGATACGCATACTACATGGTAACTGCTGGTATCGATACTATACACAATGCTAATGAAATTTATATTCCTATTGCCTTGGGATGCCTTTCAACCTTCTTTATTTTTTGGTCTTTATCAGGACTTTTACTAAAGATTGTTATGGCAGTGAAGAATCTTTATTATAAAGGGTTAAATAGCTTTACTTTAAGACAGATTAGTTCAAAAGTAAATACGACTGTATTTTCAATGTCTATTATTTGTATTATGCTATTTGTAACCTTGTGTGTTTTATCCAGTGCTTTATCAATAAAAAATTCTATGACAAAAAATCTAAATGAACTTGCTCCTGCGGATATTCAACTTTATCGAGTGATTAATTTACAATCAAGTGATATATCAGATTATTATACAGAACAAATGGTGAAAAATTCTAATTTAACAATTATGGAGTCTTTAAAACGGAGTGGTGTTGATATAGAGGACGATTTAAAAGATATTGTAACGGTTACTGTTTATGAATCTTCTGAGTTTACTTTTAAAGATTCACTTGGAAGTAGTTTTGAACTATTACAAGAAAAACATAGATTTGTGCACTATGATCAGAGAGAAAATATTGTTCGAATTAGCGATTATAATAAGCTTGCAAAGCTTTTTGGTAAAAAGACTTATCATTTGAATGATGACGAATATATAGTGGTTGCCAATCTTGAATCTATGTCAAAAATACGGGATATTCCTCTAAAACAGGGTATTTCAATTCGCATTTTTGATCATGTTTTGAGTCCGAAATATAAAGTATGTCAAGATGGTTTTCTTCAAATGTCTGGTAATCATACTAATATGGGATTCTTTGTTGTCCCTGACCACGTAGTAAAAGAAGAGTATCGTGTTAGTAGTATACTGACGGCTAATTATAAGGCAAGGACAAAAGAGGCAAAACAGGAGTTTGAGGAAAAACTTCACTTTGTTCAAGATAATGATCAATATATTATTCCAAGTAGTAATACTAGATTAGATATTGCAGAAGCCTGCTTGGGACTTGGAGGAATGGTTACTTTTATCGGACTATATCTAGGGATTATTTTCTTAATATCCAGTGCTGCAATTCTTGCTTTAAAGGAATTATCAGAATCTAGTGATAACAAAGAGAGATTCAAGATGTTAAGAAAAATAGGTACTGATGAAAAACTAATTAACAGGGCATTATTTAGACAAATAGGAATTTTCTTTCTTATGCCATTGATCCTTGCTATAATTCATTCCATTTTTGGAATTAAGTTTTGTACTTATTTTTTAGAAACATTTGGTACAAAGGGATTATTACCGTCTATTATTATGACAGCTTGCTTTATCATAATGATTTATGGAGGCTATTTCTTAATAACTTATTTCTGTAGTAAGAATATTATTAAAGAAAAATAGTCGTGATAGAAATTCTAAAGAAAATATGGAGCAATATCTTCTAGTATAAATTCCATATCGATTTGTTTTATTATTGTTTATCCATTTTCTTGTTATTGTATATAGTAGATGTATATTTAACTATTAAAACTGAAGAAAGTTTATTATGATTATTTATCTCTTATTAGTTATATTAGTGTAGTATGAGAGATAGAATAATGAAGAAGAGTTAGAATTAAGAGGAGGATAAGGGACAATTTTTTCTTTAAAACGAATCACTCATTTGTTTGTACTAGAACTCCATAACTTTTCGTTTGTAGCTTGAGTTATTCTATTTATCTTGCAAATAATGGAATATTATGTTATAATATGTAGTCAAAAGGAGGGGTTATATGGATAATACAATTGAGGTAGTTGACTTATATCAGATGATTTCTGGGGAAACTTCACCAGAAAAATCAGAAGATAATGTTGTTTATTATTTTAGGGTTGGAGATCAGAAGTATGATATAACAAAATTATCTGTTCCTAATGCATTTCAAATTTCTAAACCGAATAAAGATAATGTGGATAATTTGCAAATTAGAGAGTTTATTGACCAACATTTGGATGAGTGTCTTCAATATTTAGAACAGGGAACTTCTGAAGGAATGAATGATTTTTATGAGTATACTTCACAGTTAAGTAAGGATAAAACTAAGGTTATAGTACATGCTTTTAAGCCAGGAAAATAAGATGATTCATTCCTGAAAAGGAGATAATGATATTTCTTTTAATGTTTTGTACCATTACAGGTTAGAAAGTGATGATAAGTTTGTCATCACTTCTTTTTTTGAAATTTTTCTTTCCTATTTGCAAAAAATATTGTAAAATGTTAATAGAAAATAGAACAAATTAGTAGGATGTGAACTTATGAGTAACAAAAATAAAAAAAGTTTTCATAAAGGTAGAATTGGTGATCGTTTTAGAACTGTGGAAATCAATAATGATAATTTAAAAAGGAAGAATAAAAGGGAATATAAAAAGATTGCTATTTTAGTAATGTTTTTATTAATTTCTGTCATTGGCACTAGCTACGGATTATTTAAAGTTTTAATTGATAATACTAGTGAGCATGAAGTTGTGGCTGGAACGTTTAAGGTTGAGTTTGAGGAGGGAAATGAAATTCATTTGACTAACTTAGCACCTATGAGTGATAGTGAAGGAATGAGTACAGATGGTTATCATTTTACCATAAAAAATACAGGAACTATTGATGCTAAATATCATGTTAGTTTAGAAGAAACTCCAGCATCTTCTAATACTTTAGATAGAAAATATATTAATTATAGTATTAAATTAAGTGATGGGAGTTGGACAAGTCCAAGATCTCTTGCTGATGGTTTACTTTTAAACAGCGGTAGTTTAAGTGCAGAATCTGGAAAAGATGAGGTAGATTATGAACTTAAGATGTGGCTACGAGAGGACGCTGACAATAGTGTTCAAGGAAAAACATACGCCGCTAGAATTGTTGTGAGTGCTGTACAAAGTAACGGTGCTGCTAATGATCTTGTTGCCCCTGTAATTAACATTCCAAATACGTCTATTCATATCTCTTTGAATGATTCTTTTACGGATCCTGTTCCATATGAAATTAAGGATAGTTCAGGTCAGAGTATTGATATTTCTAATGTTACTAAGACATATGAATATTATGATGGAGTAAATACTATGACCGTTGATAATGTGGACCCTTCTAAATTAGGAATTTACTATATTTATTATAGAGTTAGTGATAAAAATGGAAATATTGGGTGTACAGTTGTAAGTGTTAGTGTTAATCCTACTTCTGATGACCACATTCCTACTATTGATTTAGTAGGGGAATCAAATTTAGAATTGAAAAAGGGTGAAACCTATCAAGATTTAGGTGCTAGTGCTGAGGATATAGAAGATGGTGTCTTGACAGATAAGATCATTACCGTTGGAACTGTAAACTCTTTTGTTGAAGGGGTTTATACAGTTAAGTATATTGTTATTGATAGTAAGGGAAATACTAATAGTGTTGTTAGAGTTGTTCATATCATTCCTAAGGGAAGTATTGAAATTACTACTGAGACAATTACCAGAAAGGATAACAAGTACTATATTCCAGTTCATATCATGGCAAAAGAGGGAAATATAGGTGGTTATTATTTAAGTAATCATAATAAAATGCCAACTACTTCTAATTATACTAAATTGGAGGAGGTAACGAATCAATATGATAAAGAATTCGTGGTTCCTAGTAGTGGTACTTATTATTTATGGGTATATGATACCAACCATAATGTAGTAAGTAAAAAAATAGAAGTAAAAAAAATTGGTGATATTTCTTCTTCTGACGATGAGATTAATTTAAAGGTTGGGCAATCCAAAAAAGCGGATATTAGCAACAATACGGGTACTTTATCATATGCGAGTAGTAATTCTGGTATTGCAACAGTAGATAAGAATGGAGTGATTCAGGGGGTTTCTGTTGGAACTACGACTATAACAGTCACAGATACAGCTACTTCATCTATGATTGATATTACAGTAAATGTATATAAGGAAGTAACTGTTACCTTTTCTGCTAATGGTAGTCAATTAGATTCTACTACTAAAAGTTGTGAGATTTGGGGAGAAGCTACCAGTTGTGAAATATCTTCTCCTTCTATAGAAAGAGAAGGATATAAAATCCTAGGATTTAGTCAAAATGAAAACGATACTAGTGGTAGCTGGGATATTAATACAAAAAAAATGATATCTGATAATTCTACATATTATGCAATTACTTCAAAAGATATTAGTATTAAGGTCTATTATAATAATAATGGGAATGTAGAATCTATAACAGAAAATAAAACAATTTATAATCAAAATAAGGGTACTTATAGAGCTTCTGATGAGGTGGTAAATAGTATTGGCTTAAGGGGACTACCATATAAGGGAATTTCTTCTAAGTTAAACAATATGGAAACGGAAGATATATATACCAACATTACTAATAATCAGGTGTATTATGCGGTATATACTGGTAATATTGATACTAAGTTTTATTATTATAACGACGGACAAAGGTTCATTTTTTCAACAAATAAGGTTAACTCTGTGTTAATAAATGAAGATAGTGCGACTTATCATATTAATGAAGAAGAAGTTTCTGTACCAGAAGAGGTTCTTTTATCACAAGGTGGGGATGATAGAACTTATTATGGATTATCTACTAGACCATTTGATTATCGTCATATTGAGTCTTCCATTACAACAAAGAATGAAGTGTATTATGCGGTATATAAAGGAAAATGGGAAGTTTCTTATACCAATGATGATGAGTCTGTTAAAAGTATAGGATCTACTAGTGATCAGTGTGATAACTACCAAATAATGGATGGAGATCGTTATACTGTTGAGGGTCATAATTGTACGAAGACATTACCAGATATTATAAGTAGGGATCATTATGCTAGTGGTCAATGGTATGATCATGATACAGTTATTGGAAATCCTAATGATGAGTATACAATTCATGGAAATAAGGAACTAATTGCAAGGGCAAAAGAAAAAAAATATGTGATAAAGTATGATTGTACTACAACAGGTGGTAGTTGCAATATCCCAGATAAAACTTTAAGATATGGGGATATTGTTGATTTAGATGAAGTTGCAAAAAAAAGTGGATATGACTTTTTAGGATGGCACACTAATAAAGATTCTTCCAGCGGTTTCACCTCACCTCCTACTGTTACAGGGAATATGACTCTATATGCAATTTTTAAAAGATCAGAAAGTATCTCTTTAAATTCTAAAATTGAAGAATATACTGGTAGAGAAATAGAAGCAAATGACGCAAAAGTATCAGAAGGTGTAGATTCTTCACAGCTTTCTTATCAATATTATAGTGATACAAATTGTAGCAATGAGTTGTCATCTGTTCCAATTGATGCAGGTAATTATTCAGTAAAAGCAGTATTAGAAGGAAAGGAAGGGAGTCTTCCTCTTCAATCAAGTTGTGTTGCACATACTATCACTCCTAAAAGGGTGAATATTACATGGGATGAGGCAACTGAATTTTCTTATAATGGGGAAAGACAAGCTCCAGATTATGAATATAGTTTAAATGATCGAATAGAAAACGAAGCATTAGAATTAATTCAGTCAAAAGCAGTTGATGTAGGTAGTTATGTATCAGAAGTCTCTATAGCTAGTGTTATAGGAGGAAGAGGACGTATTGAAAATTATACATTAGATAATAATAGAAAGGCCTATGACATTATACGTGCACAGGGATATATTGATTTAAGTTCTAATGAAAGAATCATTGATCAAGGTCAAGATAGTGACTCTTTTATGATAGTAGATTCACATGGAGGAGAAACTAGTGTAGTAGAGGTTACGGAAACTGACGCGGAAGTTACTTTAGATGATAAAACTGTAACAATATCAAATCTTTCCAATTTAGCTATTGGGACTGTAATAACTATACGAGTGACCTGTTTAGCAACTAATAATTATTCTACAGCAACTAAGGAGTATACGATTACCATAAAAAAACCAGAAATAGGTTCTAGTGATGCTGTTGCTAGAATAGAAAAGGTATATTATAAAAGTTTAGAAGAGGCATTGGCTGCTGCTAAAGAAAGTGGCGATACCATTGTGATGTTGAAAGACACAATAGAAAGTGTAGAAAATGTAAAAGATATAACTCTTGATTTGAATGGAAAAACCGTAACAGGAGTTAATGATAGTACAATAATAAATAATGGTACATTAACAATTCTTAACAATGGTACTATTAAGAACACAACTAATACGGCAATAGTAAATCATTCTATATTAACCTTAGGAGAAAATGATGGGGATGTATTAAAGGATAATCCATGTATAGAAGGAACAACAAAGGGAATAGAACAGCAAGGAATAATGAATTTCTATGATGGATTAATAACTGCAGAATTAGGACTTGATGGTTATGTATACAACAAACCAGAAGGATATGAAGTGTTTACAGATCACGATTATAGTAATGGTTATCAAAAAATATATTTAGAAGAGACATCTTCAATCTTGACAAGAGCAGTAGCTAAAACAGTAAATTATAGTAGTGAGGATAGTAACGAAATTATTAGTACAAATTATTATTTTAATTTACAAGATGCAATTGACTTTATAACAGATATGAATACTGATTTTGAGAAAAATAGAACGATCTATGCAATAAGGGATTTCGAAGCAGCATATCCACTTGATTTAGCCCAAAATAAAGAGGTAATTATAGATGTATCAGGTTACACTGTAGAAACAGGATATGATGTAACCAATTCAGGAAATCTAAAATTAATAGATAGTAGTGTAATAAAGGGAATCTTAAAAATATCTAAAACAATAACTAACAAAAGCACTGCTACATTAAGTTTAGATGGTATTACTATAAGCCAGACAACAAACACAAACACAATAGACAGCAGTGGTTATTTAAATATTATTCGTTCAAATGTTAATGCAACAGGTGGTTACGGGTTAAATATAAATGCTGGTGAATTAACTATTGATAATAATTCTCATATTAATTCCATTTCAGGTGATGCCCTTTATATATCTAGTTCAGACAAGTTCATTCTTGATGGTGGTTATTTTCAATCGACAGGTAGTTACGCAATAAAAATGTCACCAGATGCAAATGTAGAAATTGTCGATGTGAACATTACTACAGGTAAAAACGGTATTTATACTTCCGGAACAATAATCATAGATAATGCCAATATAGATGTACAGAATTACAGTATTAATGGTAAAGGTAATTTAGTGATTAAAAATGGAACCTATAAAGGGAGATATTGTATATCCAATAATAGTGGTATACTTAATGTGATAGAGGGAAACTATGAATCGGTGTCTACAGCGCTTACCTCTAATGGTCGTGTAAATATAGGTGATGCAAATGATAAGTCTAAACTTCCTTCTATAATCAGTAAATATAATGGTATAACTGTAAATGGAGGAACTCTAGATATTTATAATGGAGAAATCTCTGGTTCTGAAGGAATTTTTGTAAGTTCAAGTGCTAGTGCCACAATTAATATATATCAAGGAACCATAACAGGACAATCGGGAGATGGTATCATCATGAATAATGGAAACTTAAATGTATATGGAGGAAAAATTGTAGGAAAAACATATGGAATAGAAACAAAAAATAATGCAAATTTGGTGTTAGGAAATAAGGATGATGAAGTAAGTACGAAAAGTCCAGAAGTAATAGGAGAACAATATGGACTATATAGTGGAGGTAATGGAACTATATCATTCTATGACGGAATATTAAAAGGAACAACTGCAGGACATGCAGGAGTAATTACGACACTTCTTGATGGATATGGTATAGAAACAGGTGAAGAAACTGTCGATGGAATCCTATATAGCACATCATATTTAGGAAAAATGACAAACTTCTTAAAGGTAGGAGATGAAGAGTATAATACTTTCAAGAAAGCCCTTGATGCGATAGATACAGAAGGTACTATAGAAGTAATTGAGTCTGTATCAATAGCAGAAGAAGTATTAATACCAAATGGAAAAGAAATAACCATCGATTTGGGTGGAAAGCAACTTGTAAACTCAAAAATGATTACAAATGAAGGAAAATTGAGAATATTAGATAGTAGTGTAGAAGCTACAGGATCCTATACTAACACATCAGTAGTAAGTGGTGAATATGCAATCAAGTCAACAAATGATTTAACAGTAAATTCAGGAACGATAAAAACAACAGAAAGAGCAAGTGTAATTTATCTATCAGGAAAAGGAAAAATTACAGGAGGAACGTATAGTGCAGCCAATGGTGCTAGAGTATTGTATATTGCAACTGATATAGATATTACAGGAGGTAGTTATAGTTCTTATAGTAAACATGACACGACTATTTCTATAGCAACAGGTAAAACAGTCAATATTACAGGAGTAGAAATTGATAGAGGTGGAGTTACAGCTAGCAATAATGCAAATGTGACAATAGAGAATTCAAATATTTATAGGGTAAATCCTTCAGCACATGAACGAGCAAACATAACAATAAAAAGTGGAAGCTATGGATCAATTAGTAGTTATGGAAATACAGTAATAGGAGATCCAGAAGATGCAACAAAGGTTCCAAACATAAGTAATCGTATAACTGTAAATGGAGGAACTCTAGATATTTATAATGGAGAAATCTCTGGTTCTGAAGGAATTTTTGTAAGTTCAAGTGCTAGTGCCACAATTAATATATATCAAGGAACCATAACAGGACAATCGGGAGATGGTATCATCATGAATAATGGAAACTTAAATGTATATGGAGGAAAAATTGTAGGAAAAACATATGGAATAGAAACAAAAAATAATGCAAATTTGGTGTTAGGAAATAAGGATGATGAAGTAAGTACGAAAAGTCCAGAAGTAATAGGAGAACAATATGGACTATATAATGGAGGTAATGGAACTATATCATTCTATGATGGTGCTTTATCTGGGCAAATAGCTGGATACTATGGGGCAATTTCTAAAATACCAAATGATTATGTAATTGATGATGATACTCAAATTATTGACGAGGTCATGTATCATAGAAATACATTAAAAGCAACAGAATATTTTGTTCAAAATGGCGAGATGCAATATAAGAGTTTAAAAACAGCTGTACTAGAATCTCAGAATGGAGATACGTTGACGATTATTAAAGATTCTAAGGTATTTGAGGAAGTTAATACTGCTGGAAAAAATATTACATTAGATTTAAACGGGCATCATCTAAGACTAAATCAGGCAATAATGAATGAAGGAACATTATCTATAAGGGATAATGCAGATCAAGGAAAGTTAAGTATTAGTACAAATTCAATTATCATTTCGAATAAAGGAAATTTAGTTTTGGAGGATATTTTATTAGAAAATTTAACGACGAATTATTATCTAATTACTAATTTTGCTAATGCAAGTATAGAGGCTAATGGCACATCATTTAAAGGATATTCAGGAATTCATAATTATGCAGGGGCAAATCTAGTAGCGAATGATATAACTTTAGATGTAATATCATCGGGAATATATAATTATTCAAATTGTAAGATAAGCAACTCAACATTAAATAAAAGTGATAAGAAAACTGGTGGTTATCTATTTTATAACCAAACTTCTGAAGATCATGAAGCCCTTTTACGGAATAATACTTATCGTGTATCTGGTTATTATTTTGGATATAGAGATATCGTAAATAATAGTGGAGAATTAACAATCCAAGGGGGAACTATGTACTCTACTATCGATAATAATAATCAAAATGCTATATTAAATTTGCTTAATACAAATATTATATATAGCTATCGTACTAGTGATAGTGATCCAATAATACGTCATCGAAAAGGTCAACTAAATATAGAGGGTGGTTCGATATCAAGTGATGGTGACATCACTCAATATGTGGGTATAGTATTGAGTTCTGATGCATCTATAAAAAATGTAGCTATTACATCTAATACTACAGTAAATTCGGCTGATGCAACAGCTATTGTAATAAATGATAATTCTAATATTAATATAGAAAATACAGATTTTAATATAGAAAACTTTACTAGTAATTATGGTATATCTACACAAGCAGCTGCCAATTTAACGTTAAAAAATACGAATATTTATTTGAGGGAAAACACAAATGTATTTAGTGGTCGTAATATTACCTCAGCAGGTATATACTCATCGAATAGTGATTCTAACATAAAACTAGAAAGTGGAAGAATCGATGTTCATGGTAGAATGGCTTACGGTATTTACATAGATAGTGGTACTGTTATAATGGGGATAAAGGATGGATCTGGTACTAATTATGCTAATGTCTCAATAGAAAATCCACTAATACAAGCAACTGCTACAGTAACAGGAATTGGTGTAATAAAAGGGAATGGTATATTTAAATATTATGATGGAAGGATCATCGGTTCAACAAATGCAAAACCAGAGACTACAACTGAGGTAGAACCAGGATATGAAGTAAGATTTTATACTGACGAAGAAACAGGATATGAGTATTGTATTCTAGAATTTATGGAGTAGGAGATAGTCTATGGAGAAAATAAAAAGAATAATTAAAATTAAATATGTTATGATAGGGATAATTATATTACTATTATCCCTATTAATACTTAATCGATTTAGAATGTCCGATTTAGAGAAATTTACTATTAAAAAGTATAGCGATAGAATGATGACATATATGAATGTTTTAGAGAAAAATGATTTAGATCACTATATATGTTATACTGTTGTTTATTACAAAAACGAATATCACAAAAATAATGTGGGGGTAGAGGAAATAGTAGAATTTATAAATCGTCATTTTGATCTGAATGTAAATAAAAAACAAATACAGGAAGTAGGGATTACCTCATATATGATAGAGCAATATATAACGTATAATCCAACTACTGATGAGTATATTATAACAACAGATGATCTATCCTCTTCTGTTATAGCAGAAATTCCTTTAATAAAATATGATATAAAAAAAATGAAAAAGAAAGGTAGGAATACCTATGAAGTTATTTATAACCAATATAAAGTGAAGAATCCGCATGAAGTATTAAATTTTTATATGGATAAAAAGGATGAATCAGCAGTAAAGAATATTAATGATTATTTGAGAGGGGATAGTAATAGAAAAAATATCGAAAAGTATTTAACTAATAAAAATATAGTAAAATTTGGAACGAATATTGGAACGGTTAAAGTTCGATATAAGATTTATAAAAATAATATTTTAGTTTTTTCTAGGGAAGGTAGTAAGTAAAGTTACTACTTTTTTTGCTGTTTCTCTTTATTATTTTTTAAAAGTATTGTAGAATGGTAATTAGAATAATTGTAAATGTAAGGTGTGAGATTCATGGATCGTAAGAAGAAAAGACAGTTTAAAAAGGGAAAAGTAGGAGATCATTTTAGAACAGTAGAATTAAATAATGATAATTTACATCAGAAAAATAGAAGAGAAATAACAAAAATTATTGTTTTAGCAGCTTTTTTATTGATGTCTGTAATAGGAACAAGCTATGCATTTTTCCGTTTTTCTGTCGATAGTAAAAAAGAAACAGAAATTGTAGCAGGAACTTTTAAGGTGAAATTTGAAGACGGAAAAGAAATTCATATGTCTAATTTAGCACCTATGAGTGATAGTGAAGGAATGGCTACAGATAGTTATCATTTTACAATTAAGAATACAGGTGATGTGAATGCTAAATATAATGTTAGTTTAGAAGAAATGGCTGTTAATGAGAAAACCCTAGATAGAAAATATATTCGATATAGTCTAAAATTAGGAGATAGCAATTGGTCTGATGCTAGGTATCTTTCAGATAGTCTGCTTTTGGATAGTGGTAGTTTGAGTGCAGAATCTGGAAATGATAAAATTGACTACGAATTAAAAATGTGGTTGACAGAAGATGCTGACAATAGTGTTCAGGGAAAAACTTTTGCTGCTAGAATTGTTGTGAGTGCTGTTCAAGATAATGTAAAGGAACAAGATATTGTAGATGGTACTACACCAGTTATTGTATTAAATGGAGAGTCTAGTGTTAATGTTGAACATGGAACTAATTATATAGATGCAGGGGTAAGTAAGGTAGTAGATGATAAGGATAAAATTCCTACTTCTTCTATTATTATGACGTATTATTATTCTAATAATGGTGCTTTAGAGAAAATAGATAGAATTGATACAACAAGACTAGGTACTTATTATATATATTATAAGGTAACTGATAGCGATGGGAATACAGGTACCTCAGTAAGAAGTGTTAATGTGGTTTAAAATTATATAGTGTATTATTACCTTAAACGGTAGGTGCTTAAGTATAGCAAATTTTTATGAAATTTTGAAAGCATAATTTATAAAAAGTATTTTAAATCCCTTTTAAAGAAGAGCATAACTGGCAAAAATAGGAGTAGTCGATGTCAAAAGTAGTCAAATAATTTGATGTTTGACTATTTTTTTTGTATAATTATTGTGGAAAGTAATGGTGATAATAAAATGTCGTTAAAGTATGATGATTCATCGATTAAAATACTAGAGGGATTAGAAGCAGTGAGAAAGCGTCCCGGAATGTATATTGGTTCTACTGATAAAAGAGGACTCCATCATTTGATTTGGGAAATTGTTGATAATTCTGTAGATGAAGCAATTAATGGTTTTGGAGATTATATTAAAATTATAATTCATTCTGATAAAAGTGTTAGTGTAGAGGATCATGGACGTGGGGTTCCTACGGGAATGCATGCATCTGGTAAGTCTACTCCAGAAGTTATATTTACTGTATTACATGCAGGCGGTAAATTTGAATCAGATGGCTATAAAGTGTCTGGAGGTTTACATGGAGTTGGTTCTAGTGTCGTTAACGCTTTATCCAAATGGATGGAAGTAACTATTAAACATAATAAAGAAGAGTACTATATTCGATTTGAAAATGGTGGAACAGTCTCTGTACCTCTTAAAAAAATAGGGAGTACAAATAAAAGCGGTACTACAGTTAGATTTTTACCAGATTCTGATATTTTTTCTTCTACTAATTTTTCCTTTACAACGATATGTGAAAGGATGCAAGAGTCTGCCTTTTTATTAAAAGGAATTACAATAGAGGTTATTGATGAGGAAGATGAAAGAAAAGCAAAATTTTGCTATGAAAGAGGGATTGAAGAGTTTGTAGAGGATTTAAATCATGGAAAAAACGTACTTCATAAGGTATTATCTATTGGTGGTACAAAGGATAAAATTGAAGTAGAGATTTCTATGCAGTATACGGATACTTATTCTGAAAATATCGTAAGTTTTGTTAATAATGTTAAAACTATAGATGGTGGAAGTCATGAGGTTGGATTTAAAACAGCTTTAACCCGTGTCTTTAATGATTATGCAAAAAGTAATGGTTTTATTAAGGGCAAAGAAAAATCACTGGAGGGTAGTGATGTTAGAGAAGGATTGACTGCAGTGATTAGTTTAAAGATACCTGAGTCACTTCTTCAATTTGAGGGTCAAACAAAGGGAAAACTTGGAACGCCTCAGGCAAGAGTTGCGGTAGATTCTATTGTTACTGAGCAAATGAAAGTATTTTTAGAAGAAAATAAAGTAATTGCAACAGAGATTATTAATAAATCCTTGAAAAGTAAAATTGCACGGGAGGCAGCTAGAAAAGCAAGAGAAGAGGCACGGAAAGGAAGCAAAAGAAATTCAAAGGAGAGAAGTTTATCTGGCAAACTTGCTCCAGCTGGAAGTAAAGATAAAACAAAAAAAGAATTGTTTTTGGTAGAGGGAGACTCTGCAGGTGGTTCTGCAAAACAAGGAAGAAATCGTAAGTACCAGGCAATTCTTCCTTTACGCGGTAAAGTCTTAAATACAGAAAAAACTAAAGAGGAAGACATTTTGAAGAATGAAGAGATTAATACGATGATTTATACAATTGGTGCAGGTTATGGTCAAAATTTTTCAATTGAAGATTGCGAATACTCTAAAGTTATTATCATGAGCGATGCAGATGAAGACGGAGGACATATTCAGTGCTTACTTTTAACATTCTTTTATCGTTATATGAAACCATTAATAGAGGCTGGTCGCCTTTTTGTTGCCCTACCACCACTTTTTAAAATCCAATGTGGAAAACAGGTAGAATATGCTTATACAGTGGAAGAAATGAAAGAAAAATCTAAAGGTAGAAAATGTGATATTCAACGATATAAGGGATTAGGTGAGATGAATGCAGATCAACTATGTGAGACGACTATGCAACCTGGCTCTAGAACGCTAATTAGGGTAAATATTGAGGATGCACAATTAGCAGAAAAACGTGTCTCTGTTTTAATGGGAGATGATGTTCCCCCTCGTAAGGAATGGATTGATGAGAATG
This sequence comes from uncultured Bacilli bacterium, assembly GCA_910579455.1. Lineage (GTDB taxonomy): Bacteria > Bacillota_I > Bacilli_A > RF39 > UBA660 > UMGS995. The sequence continues at coordinate 48,540 of CAJTUT010000002.1, read as the reverse complement.
TAGAATTTACTCTAGAAGATGATTATCAGATATAGGGGATGTTATATGAAGGAGAATACTTATATTATTCCAGCAATCGATTTTTATATTGTAAAGCCAGCTGATTCATTTGAATCAGTTGAGGATGCTAGTCCTAAAATAAGGTAGATTTAGTTTGATTCCTTTTGAATATATAGATGGTTTGTTGATTGATGAGCTTATATGTAATTTTGAATTAACGAATAACTTTTTATTTTGTGCAATTAATAAGGTAGGTACGATAAATGGTAAAAAGTATATGAATATATTAGATGCCATATTCTTTAATACAAATTCTTTAAAAAATCAAATGAATTGGCAAATAGATAAAGTGATTGAACAAAGGTATAGCAATAGCTACCATACTGTTTCTATAAGAAGTCATCAAATATATAGTTCGATTTTTGAACAATATCAGGATGGAAGCTATGAAAAAACAAAACAAAGAATAAAAAGGTATGAGATATAATACATTAAGGCGAAGATAAAAATGAAATTAGGTGATTGATATGTCAAGAAAAAAAACAGAAACACAAGAAGTAATAGAGAAAATATTTGATTATACATTAGAAGATATTATGGGAGAACGTTTTGGAAGCTACTCTAAATACATTATTCAAGATCGTGCAATTCCTGATGCAAGGGATGGTTTAAAACCTGTGCAACGTCGTATTTTATATTCTATGTATAAGGAGAAAAATACTTTTGATAGAGGATATCGTAAAAGTGCTAAAACAGTTGGGGATGTTATTGGGAATTATCATCCCCATGGAGATACCTCTATTTATGATGCGATGGTTAGAATGAGTCAATCTTGGAAGACTAGAACTCCTTATATTGATATGCATGGTAACAATGGTTCTATTGATGGGGATAGTCCAGCTGCTTATCGTTATACTGAGGCAAGACTTTCTCAAATCAGTAATGAAATGCTTCGTGATATTGATAAAAATACGATTGAGTTTGCACCAAACTTTGATGATACTACAGTAGAGCCTACCGTTTTACCTGCGAGGTTTCCGGCACTTCTTGTTTATGGTGCTCAAGGAATTTCGGCAGGATATGCTACCAATATTCCTCCCCATAATTTATCAGAAGTAATTGATGCTACCATTCATAGAATTGATACTCCTAATTGTAGCCTGGATACATTAATGAAATACGTAAAAGGACCTGATTTTCCAACTGGTGGGATTGTTGAGGGCCTTGATGGAATTCGAAATGCTTACGAAACTGGACGAGGTCGTATTGTTATTAGAAGTCGTTATAGTACAGAGAAAATACAGGGTAAGACTTCTATTATTATTACAGAGATTCCATTTGAATCTAATAAAGCTCAAATGGTTAAGAAAATAGATGATATTAGAATTGATAAGAAAATCGATGGTATCTTAGAAGTTAGAGATGAATCCGCTAGTGATGTACGTATTGTAATTGATTTAAAAAAGGGAGCCAATGAAGAACTTATTATTAATTATTTATTGAAAAATACAGATATGCAAATCAGTTATAATTTTAATATGGTATCTATTGTTAATAAAAGACCTAAGCTTCTTGGGCTATGTGCCTCTTTAGATGCTTTTATTGCTCATCAAAGGCAAGTAATCACTAGAAGAACTGAGTTTGATTTAAATCATGCCAAAGCACGCCTTCATATTGTAGAGGGATTAATTAAATGTATTTCTATTTTGGATGAGGTAATTAAAGTAATTCGTTCATCTAAAAATAAAAATGATGCCAAACTAAATTTAGTAAAGGAATTTGATTTTTCAGAACGTCAGGCTGAGGCTATTGTTATGTTACAACTTTATCGTTTGACTAATACCGATGTAGTAGAATTAGAAAGTGAAATGGAAAAACTGAAAAAAATTATTGAGGGATTAACAGCCATTTTAGGGGATACTGAAGTTTTAAAGGGAGTTATGAAAAAAGAGTTAAAGGATGTAAAGAAAAATTTTGGAGTAGACCGAATTACAGATATTAAAGAGGAAATTACAGAAATTAAAATTGATACTACAGTCATGATTCCTAAAGAAGATGTGATTGTGATGGTTACAAAAGATGGATATATTAAAAGGACTAGTCTTAGAAGCTATCAAGCAAGTAGTGAGGGTTTACCAGCTCTAAAGGAAAATGATTATATTATTGGACAATATGAAATGTCAACAATTCACACTTTATTAGTGTTTACATCTTTAGGGAATTATTTATATATTCCAGTACATATGATTTTTGATATTAAGTGGAAAGATATGGGAAAACATATTTCAAATTTAACTCCGATTTCACCAGAAGAATATGTAGTATCAGCAATCCCTATTTATTCATTTGATAGAGAAAATAATATTATAATAGCCACCCAAAATGGAATGATAAAAAGAAGTAAGATTTGTGATTTTAAACTTAGTAGGTATTCAAAACCAGCTTCTTGTATGAAGTTAAAAGAAGATGATCTACTAATTGCGGCGATGAGAGAAGATGGTGATGCTGTATTTCTGACTACCAATACTGGATATGGTTTGAGTTTCTTAGTAGAAGAAATCCCAATAGTAGGAGTGAAAGCAAGTGGTGTAAAATCAATGAGGCTAAAAGATGAGAGAATAGTTTCTATGAATAACTTTAGTTATGATTCTGAAGAATTTATTACGATTATTACCGATAAAGGAACAGGTAAAAGGGTAAGACTTAATGAATTTCCAATTTCTACTAGAGCTCGCCGTGGATTATTAACAATTCGTGAAGTTAAGACCAATCCATACTCTATTGTTAAGACATTTGTTGTAGATTCTAAAAAATATTTAGGGATTAAAGGCGAGGAGATTAAAACATTAAAAATGACAGAATTACCAATACTAGACCGTTACTCAACAGGTAGTCAAATTTTTAAAAAAGAAATAAGTGATGCTTTTATTGTCAGTGAATTAGTAGGGGAAGAACAATTTGCACCTCAGGAGGAAAAGAATTCTTCAAGGGCGGAGATAAAGTTAAAAAAGGATCAGATTTCAGTAGAAGAAATTGATGATCGCTTAATGACAATAGATGACTTTTTAAAGAAAGAGTAGAGAATACAATATATTTGCTCGTATTCCAACCTATTTGATAGTTTTAGGTTTTTAGGATTTTCTATTAATGAAAATTCCAATAAAAATGTGATGAGTGTTTTTTGAAAGAAAATCGAATCTATAGAAGATATCCATCAAAATAAAAAGAATAAGTAGGTATTTACTTATTTTTTTATCATATATATTATTAGGTGGTTATATGTCAAAAGAATTATTTAAAAAATTTGTACGAATTCATCCAGAACTAGGTAATTATGTGATGGATAACAAAACCAGTTGGCAGAAATTATATGAGTTGTATGAAATGTATGGTGAGGAAAGTGATGTTTGGGATAAATATATTGTAAGACATTCTGTAGCATCAACAAAGAATAATGAATCTTCTTTTAGTGATTTAATCAATATGATAAGAAATGTTGATTTGGAGTCTGTCCAGAAGGGTGTTTCTAATCTTCAAAAAACAATCGGCTTACTTCAGGATATTGGAATTGGTTCAAAATCCAGTACTTCTACTTATGAACCTAGACCATTATATCGATATTTTGATGACTAATGAATATTAAAACTCAAATTATAGTAAAAAGTAATCCTAATATTTATAGATATTTAAGAGAAAATTCATATTGGTATAAGAGTCTAAATAGAAATCCAGAGAGTATTAAGCAATTAGAATTAGAGATGAGAAATCGATATAAGTTAACGGCAGAGGGTCGATTGGAAAAATTAAATAATAGCATGAGTCTTATTAGAAGTTTCATGGATGTATTAAAATAAGTATTTATCTTTTGGGTAAGTACTTTTTTATGATCATATAACTACGAAAAGAAGGAATGATAACTAATTTGTAAGTTGAATTTAAATTGATAGGTTGTTATAATGTTGATATAGAAAAGAGTGATGATATATGTTGGAATTATTAGGTAAAGTGGAGTCATTAAAGAAAGAATTAGATCAGTTAGAAATATGGAAACACTTATATCAGGCTAAAAATAGTGTATATCAAAATCGGGAGTTGATGGATAAAATAAAAAGGTATCAAGAAACCTTAAATTCTCAGTTACGGTTAGAAATTTATTGTTATGATGAAATTAGAAAGTACAAAAAATTAGAAAATGAAGTGAATTTTATTATTATGGAAATAAATCATAAATTAAGTATTTTATCGGGTGCAAAGGGGTATCATAATGAAAATTGTTAGTGGCTTTTTAAAAGGAAGAAATATTGAGGGATATCGTTTAGAGGGGACTAGACCTACAATGGATAGAATAAAAGAAAGTTTGTTTTCTATGATCCAAGAGGAAATTGAAAATTGTATTTGCTTGGATTTATTTTCTGGAAGTGGAAATTTAGGATTAGAGGCTATTAGTAGAAAAGCAATGATGGTTTACTTTAATGATATTAATAAAAGTGCTGTTCAGATTATTAAAAAAAATGTTAATACTTTTGATATTTCTAATCATTCTGTAGTATTGAACAAGAATTATAAAAGTGCTTTACAAGAATTAAAAACGATAAAATTCGATGTAATATTTTTAGATCCGCCATATGATACAGATTATATAAAAAGAAGCATTGATATGATAGAAGAGTATCAAATGATTAACCTCTATGGTCTTATTATATGTGAAAGCAATCGTTTAGATCAAATTGTATATAGTAAAAATTTTGTAGAATTTAAGAGACGTAGATATGGGGATAAATGGGTAGTCATCTTAAGAAAAATATGATATCATTGGTATAATAGGGAACGTGATAGTGTGGGAAAATTAAATAGAAATGGATTTGCAATTTCAACTATGTTATATGGTTTATTAATTGTTATGATATTATTGATGTCTTTACTTATGAGTACAATTTCATTCGAAAGAAGTAATAGTAAAAAGTTTGTAAGTAATGTGATTAATGACTTGGAATTTCGAGATTTAACTCCTCCTACTATTACTATTAGCAAAAGTCCAGAGACACTATATACAAAAACGGCTCATGAGTTATCAGTAACTCTTTCTGCTTCGGACGATACCGAAATAGACTTATCCAGAAGCTACACTACGAGTTTTTCTATAGGCACTTATTCTTTAACCTCTTTATGCACTTCTTCTAATTTATCATCTGATCACAAGACAGCTACTATTCATTGTTCACTTAACATTCCAGAAGAGAATGATACAGTAGGAAAACTTAAGATTAATACTCCAAAAGTATTTGATATTTATGGGAACTCTTCGAAAGTTGTATCATTAGATACTGGGTATGAATTTAAAACAGATGATATTGCACCTATTTTTGAAATATCGTCATCTAAAAGGGGACAGTATTATCCTGATACTTGGAATAACAATCTTATTACAGTCAAGTTGTGTGATAATAATTCAAAAGGAACCCTTACTTATGTGGATGCACAAAAACAAAGCGAAGTTACTGTAAAGATAGGAACGCATACATATAATTCTGCTCTTCATGGACTTCGCTCGGAAAATAATTGTAAAATCTTTGGTATTCGTCCAGTTCTGAATAATTTTTTAGAGGGAAATATGGAAATTATACTTCCTGGGGTCGAAGATGGTAATATGTATGGATGGAAAGATAAACACGGTAATATAAACAAGCGGACACGGTTGTCAACAGATATTACTTTTATCAGTGGAGATAAGGTTGCTTTACAATTGGAAAAAATAGATAATACAACTCTATATATTGGTCGCGAATATACGCTAGAGGGGAATATTAATATTGTATCTAGAAGATGTACTAGTCAAAGATTTCATGATATTAGTACAGGAATCTCTCCAACTTGTAAGATTGGCGATAAAATAGTAGATTGTGAATTGAAATCTGATATTGAAAATAGAAAACTGAATTATAGAATAAAGATTAATTCTAATAATAAAGCAACGGGGAAGGTAACTATTGCTATTCCAAAACGTATAGTAGAGGATTGTTATAATCAAAGTAATGATGGAATTACAATGAATTTAGGACCTGAAGTTGTTGCTCCATAAAAAAATATAAAAATTAGCAATTAATATTGACAATTGCTAATTTTAGTCATATAATGACTTTAGCACTCGTAAAATTATAGTGCTAGGAGGTTTTGAAATGTTAACTAAAAGACAAGAAAGTATTCTAAAGCTAATAGTTGAACATTATATTAAACTAGCCAAACCGATTAGTTCTAATTCGATTTGTAAAAAACTCAAATGTTCTAGTGCCACTGTGAGGAGTGAAATGGCTTATTTAGAGTCTGTGGGACTACTAGAGAAGATGCACACCTCATCTGGTAGAATTCCTAGTGAAGAGGGATATCGTTATTATGTGGATCACTTAATGGAGTTAAAGAAGATGAATGCTGAGGATATGTTAAAGCTTCAAATGATATTTAGGAATCAACAACTACCTTTAGCGGATTGTATTACTAAAAGTTTACAGATTATCTCAGAAATGACTAGTTATGCAACGATAGCTCTTGGAACATCTTCTCATGAAAATTTATTAAAGCAAATTGAAGCGGTTCCTATTGATGAGAATCATATTGTAGTCATTGTCATTACTGATCGAGGTCATGTGGAGCATAAAGAGATGAAGTTTGAAGGAATCTCTTTAGATGATATCAAAAAGACAGTTAGTTTGATCAATAATTTAATTATTGGAACTCCAATTGATGAAGTGAGTGCTAAACTAGAATATGAAGTAAAGCCAATTATAGGAAAGTATGTTGTTCAACATGAACAACTATATAATGCTTTTTACAACGTATTTTCTGATTTTTCGACTAAAAATAGTGATATAAATATAGTTGGTCGAACGAAGTTTTTAGAGCAACCAGAATTTAGTAACATTGAAAAAATTAAAGATATTTTTCATAAATTAGATGATACTGAAGTATTACGTGAAATAAAAGAAGATCATGATAATAATATTAAAGTATTTATTGGGAGTGAAAATAATATTGATTCCGATGTAACGGTTGTTAAAACTAAATTCTCAAATGGAAACGAGGAAGGAACACTTGCTATCGTAGGTCCTAAAAGAATGGATTATGAAAGAGTAGTATCCTTACTTGAATTTCTAAAAGAAAATATAGAAAGTGATCATTAAAGAGGTGAAGATATGACAGAAGAAAAAAGAGAAGTAGAAAAAGAAAAGAAAGAAAAACAAGAGTGTCAATGTCAGAATGACAAAAAAGAAAAGTGTAAGTGTAATCATCATGATAAGAAAGAGAAAAATTCTTTAAAGGAAGAAAATGAACAATTAAAATGTGAGATTGCTAATTTGATTGAAAAAGTAAAACTTGCTCAAGCAGAACTAATTAATTACCGCAAAAGAAAGGATGAGGAGGTTTCTAATTTTAAGAAATATTGTAATCAATCAATTATTACTGACTTAATTCCAATCATTGATAACTTTGAGCGAGCTATCAAGTTAGATGATAATGATCTTACCGATGAATTATCTAAATTCTTAGAGGGATTTAAGATGATGTATGCATCCTTAATGGAAGTATTAAAAAAATATGGAGTCGTAGAAATATCTCGTCAAGGAGAGGTATTTGATTCTACTTTAGAAGAAGCGTTGATGACTGATAACTTAGAAGAGTATGATGATGAGGTTGTTACAGAAGTATTATTAAAAGGATATAAATTAATTGATAGGGTAATTCGCCCTGCATCAGTTAAAATTAATAAATTAGATTAAAGGAGAGATAAATTTATGAGTAAAATAATAGGTATTGATTTAGGTACAACAAACTCATGTTGTGCAGTATTAGAAGCAGGAGCACCAAAGGTGATTCCAAACCCAGAAGGAGGAAGAACTACTCCATCTGTTGTAGCATTTAAAAAAGGAGAAAGAATTGTAGGAGATGCTGCAAAGCGTCAAGCTCTAACCAATCCAAATACCATTTCTTCTGTTAAAAGATTAATGGGTAGTGGAGATAAAGTAGAAGCTGAAGGAAAAGAATATACACCAGAAGAAATCTCAGCAATGATTTTATCCTATATCAAAGATTATGCAGAGTCTTATCTTGGAGATAAGGTAGATAAAGCAGTAATTACTGTTCCAGCATACTTTAACGATAGCCAAAGACAAGCTACTAAAAATGCAGGTAAGATTGCAGGACTTGAAGTAGAAAGAATTATTAACGAGCCAACTGCTGCTGCTCTTGCTTATGGACTTGAAAAGGATGAAGGACAAACCATTTTAGTTTATGACTTAGGTGGAGGAACATTCGATGTTTCCATTCTAGAACTTGGTGATGGTGTATTTGAAGTAAAATCTACTAATGGAAATAATAAACTTGGTGGAGATGATTTTGATAAAGCGATCATTGATTACTTAGTAAAAGAGTTCAGACAAGAAAATAGTGTTGACTTAAGTAAAGACAAAATGGCAATGCAAAGACTTAAAGAAGCTGCTGAAAAAGCAAAAAAAGATTTATCAGGAGTATTATCTACTCAAATTTCAGCACCATTTATTGCAAAGGGTGATGATGGAGAACCACTTCACTTAGATATTACGCTAACTCGTGCTAAATTTGAAGATTTGATTCGTGATTTAGTAGAATCTACTCTAGATCCTGTTAAAAAAGCATTAAAAGATGCTAAGATGAAGAAGGAAGATATTGATAAAGTTATCTTTGTAGGAGGATCTACTCGTATCCCTATGGTATATGATTTAATTACTAAAGAGCTTGGAAAAGAGCCATCTCGTGAAGTGAATCCAGATGAGGTTGTTGCAATGGGTGCAGCAATTCAAGGAGGAGTCCTAACAGGAGATGTTAATGATATCGTGTTACTTGATGTAACTCCACTATCACTTGGTATTGAAACATTAGGTGGTGTTATGACTACATTAATTCCTCGTAATACAACGATACCAACATCAAAAAGTGAAGTATTCTCAACTGCTGCTGATAACCAACCAGCTGTAGATGTTCACGTATTACAAGGAGAACGTTCAATGGCTGCTGATAACAAAACACTTGGAAGATTCCAATTAACAAATATCCCACCAGCACCACGTGGAGTTCCTCAAATCGAAGTTAAATTTGATATTGATGCGAATGGGATTGTAAATGTTACTGCTAAGGATTTAGGAACGAATAAAGAACAATCTATTACCATCACATCTAATACTACTTTAACTGATGAAGAAATCGAAAAGATGATGAAAGAAGCAGAGGCAAATAAAGCAGCTGATGAGAAGAAAAAAGAAGAAGCTGAAGTAAGAAACGAAGCAGAACAATTAGTATTCCAAACCGAAAAAGCCATTAAAGACTTAGGCGACAAAGTAGAAAAATCAGAAAAAGATGAAGTCGAAAAACTAATGAAAGATGTAAAAGATGCCCTAGCAAAAGACAATATTGATGATATAAAATCCGCAAAAGATAAGCTAAGTGAAAAAGCAATGGAAATTGCTGCTAAGGCTTATGAGCAAGCAAATAAAGAAAGACAAGAAGCAGCTGACTCTGACTCTAAAGAAGATAAAAAGTCTAAGAAAAAGAAAAAAGATGATGATGTAGCAGACGCTGATTATGAAGAAAAATAAGACAAAGTTCTAGGAAACTAGAACTTTTCACTGATAAAAGAAAGGAATTATATGCAAAAATATAATAGTAGAGAAGAAGTCCCAGAGAAGTATCAATGGGATTTAACAGAATACTTTAAAGATGAAGATGATTTTCTAGCAAATTATAAAAAAGCAGAAACATGGATAACGAAGCTAAGAAAATATAAAGATTGCTTTGAAAATCCAAAAAAAATATATGAGTATTTACAAAAAGAGATAGAAATTTTGGTTTTAGTACAAAATCTATTTATTTATGCTGTCACAATGAATGATCAAGAAGTTGGTATTTCTAGTAGTATAGAAAGAAAAAACAAAGTAGAACATTTAGATACTGAGTTTTCAAAAGCAACCAGTTTTTTTGCACCAGAACTATTAAAATTGAGTTCTAATCAATATAACGAATTATTTAAAAAGTGTGAAAGCCTAATAGAGTTTAAACCCTATTTAGATAAAATTTATCGCGAGAAAGAATATATACTAAGTGCAAAAGAAGAACAAATGATTACAGAACTTGTCAATTCTATGGATCATTTTTCTGATATGGCTTCTACCTTACTACATAGTGAACATCATTATGGAACGATTATGATTGATGGGAAAGAAGAAGTTTTATCACCTAATAATTATATTCGTTTCTTAAAAAATAGAGATAGCAGTATTAGAAAACAGGCATACCAATTATTTAATAAAAAAATAAATGAATATGCTAAAAGTTCTGCTAGTTTTCTACATGGATATGTTGCAATGAATCAAACAGTAGCAAAGCTACATGGCTATCAAGATGCATGGCATAAAAAACTGTTTGGACTAAATCTAACAGATAAAGTTTTTAAAACACTAGTTACAACTACTGAAAGTCATCTAGATTCTTTACACAAGTATTATCAGCTAAGAAAGAAAGTGTTAGGTTTTGATCTGCATCCTTTTGATTTGAATCTTAATATGATCAATTCTAAGGAAGAATATACCATTGAAGAAGCACAAAATATCGTAAGAGGTGCATTAGGAAAATTAGGAGAAGATTATTTAGAAAAATATGATTCTATTATAAAAAATAGATATATTGACTATTGTCAATATAGAGGAAAATGTGCAGGAGGATACAATATTTCTGGGCACGATAAAAATTCTAGAATCTTGATGAGCTTTAATGGAAATCTAGCTTCTCTTTCTACCATTGCACATGAATGTGGGCATCATATTAATCATCAATTGATTATAGAAAATAATAAGGTTCAATATCGTGGTTTGCATATTATCGTAGCAGAAGTAGCTTCCTTAGTAAATGAATTCCTACTATCTGACTATATTTTTAGACATGCTAAGACTAAGAATGAAAAACTTTTAGGACTTGAAAATATCATTCATGTAATCGTGTCTAATTTGTATGGAGCTGTAAGAGAAGGAAAAATGGAAGAAGAAATGTATCAGGCAGTATCTAATAACAATATAATTACCAAAGATTACATGGATGATTTAACTAAGAAATCATTAGAAAAATACTATGGAGACTACGTTAAGCTAGATGAATACTCAAATAGTTCATGGGCTACTAGAAGTCATTACTTTATGAATTTTTATCTTTACAGCTATGCGATTTGTATTAGTGTCGCTACAATGGTTGCTTCTAAAATATTAAGAGGAGAAGAAGAAATGTTAAATTGTTATTTAGAATTTTTAAAAGTAGGTAATGATAAATGGCCAAAAGAGGCATTTGAAGTCCTAGGTGTCGATTTGGAAAATCCAAAAGTATATGAAGATGCGATTTCTTATTTTGATTCTTTATTAAAAGAGTATGAAAATATATATTATGAAAAATAGTGAGGTGTATAAATATGGCAGATAAACGTGATTATTATGAAGTCTTAGGAGTTTCTAGAAGTGCTACGGATGCAGAAATTAAAAGTGCTTTTAGAAAAAAAGCAAAAGAGTTTCATCCAGACTTAAATAAAGATAATCCAGATGCCGCAGAAAAATTTAAAGAGGCTCAAGAAGCCTATGAAGTCTTATCCGATGAGTCTAAAAGAAAGATGTATGATCAATATGGTCATGCTGGAGTAGGTGGATCGTCTTCAGGTTTTGGAGGCTTTGGAGGAGCTGGATTTGATGCTAGTGACTTTGATTTTGGAGATATCTTCGATAACATTTTTGGTGGTGGCTTTGGAGGATTCTCCCAAGGTGGCCGAGGATCTAAGACACGTGCAACTAGAGGATCGGATTTATTAATGAGGATAGATCTTAGTTTTGATGAAGCAATTTATGGATGTGAAAAGGATATTAATTTAGATGTGGTAGAAGAATGCGATGAGTGTCATGGCGAAGGGGGATTTGATCCTGAAACCTGTGATAGATGTCATGGTAGTGGAACGATTACAACAGAACAGCATACCATATTAGGTTCTTTTGTTTCAAAAACGACTTGCCCATCTTGTTCTGGAGAAGGAAAAACTTTTAAAACAAAGTGTAGTAAGTGTCGTGGTAAAGGAAGAGTGAAAAAAAATAAAACGATTACAGTGAATGTTCCATCAGGAATTGATACAGGAAATCGTCTTAGAGTTTCTGGAAAGGGAAACCCTGGAGCGAATGGGGGGCCAAATGGGGATTTATATTTAGAGTTTTATGTAGAAGAACATGAATATTTTGTTCGCGATGGAGATGATATTTACCTAGAAGTACCACTTACTATCACAGAAGCAATCTTAGGTTGTAAAAAGATGGTGCCTACTTTATATGGAAATGTAAAATTAACTATACCTGCAGGAGTCGATTCTTCTGATAAACAACGAATTAGAGGTAAAGGAGTCGATAATAAAAGTAAGGGTACAAAAGGAAATATGTATGTGGTGATGAAAGTAGTAACACCAAAGAAACTTTCAAAAGAGCAAAAGAAACTAATTGATTCACTAAATAAAACAGACCTAGAAGATAGTGAAATGAAAAGATTCAATAAATTTACAATTCATAATGAAAAATAAAAGGAGAATATTAGATAAACATCTTCTTTTTTGTTTTCTTTTAGAGTAAAATAGACTATAGTAATAATAAATGATAAAATAAGGAGCTTGTTATGAAAAAGAAAATATTTTATTTCGTATGTTTTATACTCATGTTTATCCTACTTATTACGGGAGGTTTTCAATTGTATTCTTATATTAGAATAAAAACTGCTAAAATAGAAGTAGATTTAGTAGAACATTTAGAAGTAGAAGTATTTTCTAAGAAAAGAATTTCAGACTTTATTAATCATATTAATGGGAAAATATTAAATAATAAAGAAATCAATACAACAAAAATAGGGAAACAAGAGCTTACATTTTTTTATGAAAATGATGATCATATTAAGGTCCCTTATACTTTCCAAATAGAGGTAGTAGATAAGACAGCTCCTCTTATTTGGCTTGATTCAGAATACCATGTAGAAGTAGGTGATGATATTAAGTTAGAGTCTAGTATTTTATGTGGAGATAATTACGATAATAGACCTACTTGTAAAATTGAAGGAGAGTATGATCTTCATCGAGTTGGAAGCTATCCTTTAGTTTATAAAGCAGAGGATCAAAGTGGGAATCAAACTGTAAAAAATTTCACGTTAAAAGTAGAGGAGAAAAAAAGAAATAGTAAAGAACAATTAGAAAAAACAGAGTTCTTTGATATTGTGAAATTACACAAAACAAGTACAACTAAAATAGGAATTGATATCTCTAAATGGCAAGAAGATATTGATTTTTCTAAAATAAAGAGGGCTGGTGTTGAATTTGTCATGATTAGGGTAGGGACAAAAGATGAGAAAACAAATCAATATATCCTAGATCCCTATTTTAAAAGGAATATAGAAGAGGCGTTAAAATGTAAATTGGATGTAGGGGTTTACTTTTATTCTTATGCCAATTCTGTAAAAGATGCTAAAAAAGATGCCTTATGGGTAATAAACCAGATTAAAGATTATGAAATTACTCTTCCTGTTGCCTTTGACTGGGAAGATTGGTTTGATTACAACCATCACCATATGAGTTTTTATAAATTATCCATGGTAGGGGAGACTTTTATGAATGAGATAGAAAAACATGGATATCAAAGTATGCGTTATGGCAGTAAAAACTATTTAGAAAAGATTTGGTTGGATACTGATCATGATACCTGGTTGGCCCATTATACTGAAAAGACCAATTATCAAGGAAAGTATAAATTATGGCAATTGTGTCAAAACGGTAGAGTAGATGGTATAGCAAGTGATGTTGATATTGATGTAATGTATTTTAGTTAAAGAATGGATAGGATTTTATAATACAAAAAGGATTTAAGAAAAAGGATAAATAAAGATGAATTAATATACAAATTAGAAACCATAATTGAATATTTAAATAATAACAATGGATATGAATATGAATTATATAATAAATTATGTCCAGGTATGGGAAAACCAGATTCTAATATTGTTGAATATGCAGAAGAGTCTTATGTTTAGTTGATTAATAACAAATAAAGTTTGCTTTCATTTGAATAACTATTATAATTTGAAAATCAAGGGTCTAGATGAACTCACTTCATTCACTCTTGATTTTTTATAGTTTTATTGATTCTCCTATTTGAGGTTTACATCATTCGAATCTAGTTAAAAAAAATCCTACTTACTAAAATATCATAGTATGTAAGATTCTATCAGTATTTTTAAAATTTAATTTAGCAATTTCCTCTAATTTTTCTTCCCCATACTGTTTTACAACCTCCTCTCCTATTTTATCTACATCTTTACCAGCACCTTTTACAAGGGGAATATGTAATTTATCACTCAATTTATCGAATTCTTTTAGAAAAAGGTATCTACTAATAATAGAAGAGCATGCAACGGCTAAATTTTTATCCTCTGCCTTTGTCATAAAGGTAATTCCCTTTTGAATGTTAGAAATTCCTTTTAAATATTCGTAATATCTGGATTCTCTAGCAAACTCATCAATGATAATATAGTCATATTGAGGATTCAGATCTTTTATTAATTGATAGAGTACTTTATTATGCATAATGGATTTTATTTTATTCATGTTTACATCTTTTGTATGTTTTTGATTATACTCTTGATTACTTAATACTACACTACGATAAGGAATTCTTTTTGCGATTTCTGGTGCGATTTTTTTAATTTTATCATCACTAATTTTTTTGGAGTCACCAACTCCTAATTTTTCTAGGTAGGAAACATCTTCCTTTTTTACATAGGATGCAGTAACTACAATTGGACCAAAATAGTCCCCAGTTCCTACTTCATCAGATCCTACTGAGGAGCAATTATGGTATGGGTTTTCTGGTTCTACTTCTTTTTTTGCTTTTTGTGATACCATTCCCCACATAGAGGCATCTACATCAGCAGATGTTCCTTGGAACATTACTTTTCCGGATTCATACATGGTAATCACCGTATCTTCTTCTTGTGCCTGAAAAACAACATAGGGAATTACTTTATCACGACATTTATCTTTATAGTATTCAATCATTTTTTCTCTTGTTTCTTGATCTACTTTAATTACAACGTTCATATTTTCACCTCAAAAATATTATAGCATATTTTCTGATAATGAGTTATAATAAAAATAATAGGAGGTATGTTAGATGAATATTATAGATCTTATTCTTATATTGCTTTTGATACTATCTGCAATTACAGGAATGAAAAGAGGAGTTGTTAGAGAGCTTGCTATGTTAATCGGAATTATTGTTACTTATTTTCTGGCTTTTGCTTTTAAAGATCAGGTTGGAATACTTTTATGTAGATTACTACCTTTCTTTGGATTTGATGGATTGATTTCTCTAAATATTATTGTATATCAATTAATTGCTTTTATTGTGATTGCTGTAGTTCTGTTTAGTATTTATAGTATTATCTTAGGTTTTACTGGAATTGTTCAAAAACTAGTAGATATATCATTTATTTTAACCCTTCCATCTAAAATCCTAGGATTTATAGTAGGATTTGTAGAGGGGTATATTGTCTTATTTATGATTCTTCTAGTGTTACAGATTCCGTTTAAGGATAATGATTTATCTATTAATTCCAAGTTATCAAATCAAATTGTTAATAATACCTTTTTATTATCCAGCAGTTTAGGACAATTGGATGATTGTATTATTGATATTATTAATTTGACTAAAGATTATGATAAAAAGAACTCTAATCAAATGAATTTAGAAATTATAAAATTGGAATTAAAGTATAATATTATTAAACAACAGGATTTGGAAAAGATCATAGAAACCAAAAAGCTAGATGAGATTTCAGGAATTAGAAATATTCAAGGATCCTAAGAGAGCTCTTTTTATTGACAATTCCTCTTGACAATTCCTCTGGGGGGGGGGGTATACTGTAAGCATAAAGTAAATAAATACGGAGTGATAGTAGTGAAAAAAATAATAAAAAAGAATTATAAAATCATATTAGGAATCATAATAGGAGGCATAATATCAGGAGTAGGGGTTTATGCAGCAACTACGATATCCAGTTCTAATGTTTTTTATGATAATTCTGTATCAGGGTTAACATCTACCAATATGAAAGATGCAATCGATGAGTTGTATGAAAAAGTAAATAGTAAACCATGTCAAGTATTAAAAGGAACAGGTAAAGATACGAGTGATGAAATAATTTGTGGAACAGAGGAGTTTTATGTATTATATTCATCAGGAGATTCTATTACGGTTTTAACAAAATATCCTATAGAAGCTGGAGGTGCAATTGTTGAAAGTAGCAAAGATTTTTATAATTTGGAAATAGTAGCACCTATTGAAAATCCATCTTATGCACAAAATAAAAATTGTGGAAATGCGAACTTTGCGTGTGCTGGAACTGGTTATGCTTCTAAATATAAGGTCGTTTTAAATAAAATAGGATTATCTGATAGTATTGAAGTTGAAAAACCTTCGTTGATTGAATTGAATAAAGCAGGGTGTAGTTTTGTATTAAATCCTGCGTATAATCAGCCATATGGAAGCTGTCACCTACCTTGGTTAGAGAAAGTAGTGTTAACTGATACAATGACGGGACCAGGTACTGCAGTAGTTGCAAGTGATAATAAATTAGAGTGGTTACCTGCTATGAACGGTTCTTATCTTGGGGGATATGAAAAATTGATGGTAAAGATTCCTATCAGACAAATTATGATGTAAAGAAAATGTCTAAACAATTTTATTTAGACATTTTTTGAACCCATTTTATATCTTCTTTTATGATATTACAATGATTTATGATTTCTTTTAATTTTTGATAAACTTGATTAGTTACAAGGACTTTATATGTGATTTTATCTAGAAATATTTTTTCTATAATTGTAGAATTTTTGAGTATATGCTCTATTTCTTTTTGGTTTGCATAATCAAATTCTATCTCTAATTGAACTCCCTTTACTAATTCGATTTTATTTATCAATTCTAATGTTTTTGTGATACTTTTAGAGTAAGCCCTAGTTAGACCTCCAGCTCCTAATTTAATTCCACCAAAGTATCTTATAACAATTGCTAAAATATTGGTTAGTTGCTCTTTCTCTAAAATATTTAAAATAGGAGTACCAGCGGTCCCGCCAGGTTCACCATCATCACTTGATTTTTTATAATCAAATGTAATATAGGCATAACAATAATGATTAGCCTTTGGATAACTTCTTTTAACTTTTTCTAATAATATTTTAATTTCTTCTTTTGTTTCTATTTTAAAGATTAAAGTAATAAATTTAGAATTTTTAATGATCAGTTCATTTTTACAATTTTTATTGATTATATACATAATATCACCATATCTATTATAGCTTATATTGGAAAAAGTTTCATTTTGAATTCAATAAATTAATTGATTTTTTTATATCAGTATCAAGAGGAGGTTTGTCTACTAAGGCTTAGAAGTGTTTATATATTGACATAAAGAAAACATACTCCTACATGAAGCAAGGAAATAAAAACTATTAAATTATCACAAGGTAGTCCAATTGCCATTTATGAAAAATTTGTTTATCTAAATGTTGATAGGGATGATACTAAACAATTGTCAAAGGGAAAAAATTAAAATCTTGATGTATTCCAATAGAGGTTGAAGGATTTTTTAGTTATTATTGATTTACTTTAAACATAAATATGATATAATGAAAATAGGTGATGATATGTTTAAAAAAGATAAAAAGCTAGATATTGAAAACTTAAATGAAGTGATATTAATTAGTAAGAAGATTTTAAAAGTTGGTTTTACGATGGCTATTATTGCTTTAATTGTTTTAATTTTATATTTACTTAGAACATTAAAGATTTTTGTCATAATAAAGGAATTGCTAATTGTAATTTCACCTGTATTTATTGGACTTGTTTTGGCATGGCTCTTAGATCCAATTGTAACTTTTTTACAAAAGAAAAAGATGCCAAGATTGCTTGCATGTATTTTAGTATATTTAGTATTTATTGGACTTATTGTAACTTTATTTATTGTTATGATGCCATCATTTATAAACCAAATTAAGGATTTTGTAAATACAATACCAGCAATTTTAACAGAATTAAAATCATTTGTTGCTAATATTGTCAATTCTTTTAGTAGTAATAATAACTTGAATTTAACTTATATAAAACAGCAAATTTTTGCGACTATTAATTCTTTGGGAAATAGCCTTACTAATAACTTGCCAAATACTTTGGTTAGTACTGCAATGGGAATTGTTAGTGGTGGAATGTTTGTTATTCTAGGGTTGATGGTTGGATTTTATATGTTATATGATTTTGATAAGGTAAATGATACGATTATCAATACTTTGCCCAAATCTTGGAGAGAAAATGTTAGGGAATTAAGTATTCGTATTAATCATTCTTTAAGGGAGTATGTAATAGGTGTTTTACTAATTATGTCGTTGGTATTTATTACCCAAAGTATAGGTCTTTCTATTGCAGGTTTAAAATCTCCTTTGGTATTTGCTCTATTCTGTGCAATTACCGATATTATTCCATATTTTGGTCCTTATATAGGTGCGATTCCTGCTGTCATTGTCGGTTTTACAATATCACCTTGGGTAGGAATTGGTTGCATTATTTCAATTGTTGTTGTTCAATTACTAGAGAATAATTTTTACCAACCACTTATTATGGGACATACGATGAAATTACATCCAGTAACAATTATGGCTGGACTATTGATTTTTCAACATTTCTTTGGTATATTAGGTATGATTGTTGCAACTCCTGTAATTGCATGTTTTAAAGTGATATTTACATTTATTGATGAAAAACAAGAGGTAATGAAAAAAATTAAAGGTGAATAAAGCGTTGAGAAAGAAAAGTAATAAAAATATTTTATTTTAGAGAGTTAATGTTTGGTGAAAATTAACATAAAGTTTTTATGAAAGGCTACTTTCGAGTTTTAAAGGGAGACCGTTATCTAATAAAGACCAAATTAGGATGGTACCGGGTATTTTTATATCCTCCTAATGTTGGTCTTTTATTTGTATAGAAGGAGAGGAAAATATGAAAGTTTATTTAATTGGTGGAAAAGCCAGAAATGGAAAGGATACTTTAGCAGGTTTTATGAAAACTTATTTAGAGCAAGAAGGGAAAAAGCCTTGTATTATGCATTTGGGAAATTATATTAAACATTATGCGAAGGATTATTTTAACTGGGATGGTTCAGATGATACCAAACCCCGTAGCTTACTTCAAAAATTAGGAACTGAAATTATTCGAGGAAAAATGAATAAACCATTCTTTTTTATCAATCGTTTAAAAGAGGATATTGAGGTTTTAAGTTATTTTTTTGATACCATGATTGTAGCGGATGTAAGACTTCCAATAGAATTTGATGAGATCAAGAAAACATATCCAGATGCAGTAAAAATTCATATTAAAAGATTGAATCATGAAAGTGAACTGTCAGATAAGGAACAACAGGATATCACGGAAACTGGCTTAGATCATTATGATGATTATGATTATACCATTATCAATCAAACATTAGACCAATTAAGAATAGATGCAGAAAAAATAATAAAGGAGGAAAATTATGAAAAAAATGACGAGTAATGAAATTAGAAATATGTGGGTGGATTTTTTTGAATCTAAGTCTCATAAACTTTTGCCATCTGCATCTTTAATTCCAGTAAACGATGATAGTCTTTTATTTATTGGTGCAGGAGTTGCTGTTTTTAAGAAATATTTTGATGGTTCCATTGTTCCTGATACAAAAAGAATTGTAAGTATCCAAAAATGTATTCGTACTACTGATATTGAAAACGTCGGAGTTACTAAAAGGCATCAGACTTTCTTTGAGATGATGGGGAATTTTTCAATTGGTGATTATTTTAAAGAAGATGCGATTGAATATGCTTTCGAGTTATTAACTTCTAAAAGGTGGTTTGCAATTGATAAAAATTTATTGTATGTTACTGTTTTTCCAGATGATCAGGAAGCAATTGATAAATGGTTAGGGGTAGGAATGTCTGAAGACCATATTATTCCATTACAGGAAAATTTTTGGGAGATTGGGGAAGGACCCTGTGGTCCCGATTCTGAAATTTTCTTTGATCGAGGAGAAAAATATGATAAAGATCATACAGCATTTGATAAATTTTTAAAAGATGAGGAACAGGAACGTTATATTGAAATTTGGAATATTGTATTTTCTCAATTTAATTCTAAGAAAAATACACCAAGAAATAAATATAAGGAACTTCCTAGTAAAAATATAGACACAGGTGCTGGTCTTGAGAGATGGTGTTTGATTTTTCAAAATGTAGATAGTAATTTTGATACAGATTTATTTGTTCCTATCATTGAGCATATTGAAGAATTATCGGGAATACTTTATGAGTCTCAAAAGGAGTTTAAAGTCATAGCGGACCATATTAGAACAATTACTTTTGCTTTGGCAGACGATGCCAGTTTTGAAAATGTAGGTAGAGGATATGTTTTAAGAAGATTACTTAGAAGAAGTATTAGAATGGGAAAACATCTTAATATTGAGGGACCATTTTTATATAAGTTAGTTTCAGATGTTGTAGATATTATGAAGCAGTTTTATCCTTATCTAGTTAAAAAAAGAAGTGACATTGAAGTAAGGGTATTGGAGGAAGAAAGGTTATTTTTAAAAACATTAGATGCAGGTGAGAGGAGATTAAAAGAATTAATAAAAAATTCTAAAGATGGTATTCTTAGTGGGGAAGAGGCCTTTAAATTATATGATACCTATGGTTTCCCTTTTGAGCTTACTTTAGAGTCTTTACAAGAGTTGGGTTATACAACTAGTAAAGAAGAATTTGACCAGTATATGAAAAGGCAAAGAGATTTAGCAAAGAAAAATAAAAAATTATTTACTTCCATGGCCTCTCAAAAGAAAGTATTATTAGACTTTAAAAAGGATTCTACTTTTGTTTATGGAATTTATCGTTTAAAGAGCAATGTTTTAGCAATTTTTTCAAAAGATCATTTAGAAAAAAAGCTAGATCATGATGGTTATATTGCTTTAAAAAGGACTTGTTTTTATGCAGAGTCAGGTGGTCAAATTAGTGATACAGGAATGATTGTTGGTAAGCATTTTAAAGCAAGAGTAATAAATGTTTTTAAAGCACCAAATGGTCAACATATTCATAAGATAAAACTTTTGGATGGAACAATTGAGGTAAATGATGATTGTGAGATTATTGTAGATAAAGATAAAAGAAAGAGAATTGAAGCTAACCACTCTAGTGTACACCTTCTTCAATATGCATTAAGACAGGTAATTTCAAGTGATATTACTCAGTCAGGTTCTTATGTAGACCATGAAAAACTTCGTTTTGATTTTACTTATTCTGGTAGAATTGATGATGAAACAATAGTAAAAGTAGAAGAGTTTATCAATAAAGAAATTTCTAAAAATATAATTGTATCGACAGAGGTAATGCCTTTAGATAAGGCTAAAAAGATAGGGGCTATGGCGTTATTTTCTGAGAAATATAGTGATATGGTTCGTGTTGTAAAGATAGGAAAATCTATTGAGTTATGTGGTGGAACGCATGCTAATACTACTAGTGATATTAAACAGTTTGCTATTTATAATTTTGAATCAAAAGGAAGTAACACATACAGAGTAGAGGCTACTACAGGAGATAGGATTGATCCTTTATTGTTTTCTGTAATTGAGCCATATAATAATGACATGATGAGGCTCTTATTAAAGGCAAAGGAAATTATAAATCAGGCAAAAAAAGATCATATTCAATTAGATTTTGATGTTGAGATCGATCATTCAAAACCTGTATCTTATAAAGATATCATCTTTAACAAAAATGAATTATCTTATATTCAAGAAGAAGTAAAAACTTTAGAAAAGAGATATTTTGAAAGGAAAGAGAAGACGGTCTTATCCAATATTGATATATATAAGGAACAAATAGAAGACCATGGAGAGTTTAAAACTTTAATTATGCAAACTAATAATATTGATATTAAACTATTAAAAACTATTGCAGATAGTATGATTGGTCACATGAAAACTGGTTTTGTTCTTTTTGCTAATATAGAGGATGATGGGAAAGTTACCTTTGTCTCAAAAAGTAATTGTCCTATTCACGCAGGAAATGTAGTGAAAAAAGCAGCTGTTTTAGCATCAGGAAATGGTGGTGGAAGTGCTACTTTTGCTCAAGGTGGAGGAACAAATATTGAGAATTTAAGTCAAATGATAGAGAAGATTCAAAAGGAAATCAATCATGAAAAATAATTATTTGTTGGAAGGCAAAGATGGAGTAGCTTTGGATCAAAAGATTGAGGAGCTTATTATTAAGACGAACTTTATTGATGCTGCTAAAAGTATTTATGACATAGATGAAAAGGATTTAGGCGATGCGTTGGAGGATTTAGATACATTTAATTTTTTAACCAGTAAAAAAATAGTAATTATTAAAAATGTCTTTTCGAATTTCAATGAGAAAAATATGGAGCATTTATTCAAGTATATAGAGAGCCCTAATCCTGATAATTTACTTATCTTGATAGTAAAAAAATTGGATAATCGGTTGAATATTGTTAAAAAAATTAAGAAAAACAATAATGTAACCTTTTTAACATTGAAGGTTGATCCAATTCAATATATAAAGGAATGTTTCAAGGAATATGAGATTAATCATAGGGCTGTTTCCCTTCTTATGGAAAAGTGTAGAGATGATATCACAAAACTAGAGAATGAGTGTAATAAGTTAAAATTATATAAAAAAGATTTGCTCCAAATTACAGAAGAGGATGTTAAAGAGTTGGTTGAAAACAAAATGGGGGATTCTAACGAGGTTTTATTTTCCTTTATCAAGTATTTGTTAATAGGAGATAAAAAAAACTCTATCAAGAGTTATCAGAAATTATTAGAATATCATGTTGATAATTCCTCTATTATTGGTTTGATTTCTTCTCAGTTAAAAACGATATATCAGGTTAAATTATTAATTGATAGAAATTTTAATTATAATCAAATTGTAGAAAAGTTATCTTTAAAATCCTCTTATCAGGTTAATAAGATAAGTGAGTATGGTTGTCATTATTCTTATAAGGAGTTAGGAAATTTAATTCATTCTATAGCAGATTTAGATTATGGTATAAAAAGTGGAAAATTAGATTCTAAATTTGCTTTAGATTTATTTATCCTTCGTTTCTAAATAATATTTATAAGGATCTTTATTATCTTTAATGGATCATTTTGAAAGAGAATATATTGTAAGTATAAGGTAAATAAATATGAAGTAATAGTAGAGAAAATATGGTTTGAAAAAGGAAAAATTTATATTAGGAAATGTGAAAGATTTGATAGTACAAAAATGATTTTTCATTAGGATGAGAAATCATTTTTATTTAGTTGTTCTAATTTTTCATAAATTTCCTTGATTTGTTTTTCGTACCCAATATCCTTTGGATGATAATATTTTTTATTTCTGATTTTGTCAGGAAGATACTGTTGTCTTATATAAGCTCCCTTATAATCATGAGGATATTTATAGTCTCGTGAGGTGGTTTTAATATGTTTTGGTATAGTTCCAACGGAACCATTTTCAATATCGTTTATTGCCTCGTCTAGTGCAATATGGGCAGTATTACTCTTAGGAGAAAGTGCCATTTCAGTAACGATGGTACCTAGGGGGATTCTAGCCTCTGGAAGACCAATTCGCTCAGCAGCATGAATGGCAGCGTCTACCCTTGGACCAATTGCAGGATTTGCTAATCCAATATCTTCATAGGCAATTACACTCATTCTTCTATAAATGGAATCTAAATCTCCTTCTATAATCAATCTCGCTAGATAGTGAAGAGAAGCGTTTACATCACTTCCTCTAATTGATTTTTGAAAGGCAGATAGCACATCATAATGACCCTCTCCATTTTTGTCAGAAAAAAATACAGGTTTGTTGTTAATGCTTTTGATTACCTCTTTTGTGACGGTTTTATTACTAGTAGAGTGAAAGGCAATCTCTAGTAGATTATAACTATATCTTAAATCATTTCCTGATAGTTTTGCAATTAATTTTATTGCTTCCTTTTCAATGTTGATTCCATCTAGATCTTTATGTTTAATAGCTCTATTTAATCCCTTTATGATATCTTTCTCCTCTAATTCATGTAGTTCAAATAGTTGACATCTACTTCTGATTGCAGGATTAATAGAGTGATATGGATTAGATGTAGTCATTCCAATTAATGTAATTAAACCACTTTCCAATTGAGGGAGAAGTAGATCCTGTTTATCTTTATTTAGTCTATGAATCTCATCCATAATTAGAACCAGCCCATCGTACATTTTAGCCTCTTCGACAACAATGTCAAAGTCTTTTTTGTTATTAATCGTAGCGTTTAAAAATCGATATTTTACTTCTAGATCATTTACAAGAGCATTTGCAATGGAGGTTTTTCCAATTCCCGGTTTTCCATATAAAATCATAGAAAATATTCTCTTATTTTTTACTAAATTTGTAAGAATTTTATTTTTTCCAATTAAATGGGTTTGTCCAATTACTTCTTTGATTGAGGTAGGGGCAAGTTTTAATGCTAATGGTTTGTTCATATTGATCACCAATGTTATTATATCATATTATGTCCATTTTACGTTATATAGAAAGAAAAAATAAAAAAATGAGGATTTATTATACAAACTAAGTTATAATAATATTAGGAGATGATATTTTTGAAAAAGTTAGAGAACAAGGTGGCTGTTATTACTGGTGGTGCCATGGGAAATGGATTAGGAATTGTTAGAACTTTTCTAAAGTATGGTGCTAAGGTAGTAATATTGGATTATGCAGATGAAATAGAGAATATCAATTATAAGTTAAAAGAGGAGTTCCCAGAGACTGAACTTTCTTGTTATCAGGTAGATATTAGAGATAAGGATATGGTTAACTCTTGTATTGAGAAAGTTGTTAATCAATATTCTTGTATTGATATTTTGGTTAATAATGCAGGAGTTTGTAGATTGGAAAATTTTATTAATATGGATGACGATTTAAGGGATTTTCATTTTGATATAAATATTAAAGGAACATGGAATGTAACTAAGGCAGTACTTCCTTTCATGAGAGGTCATACATCTCAAGGAAGCATTATTAATTTATCAAGTGTAACAGGTCCTATGGTGGCAGATTCTGGAGAAGTTGCATATGCAACAACAAAGGCAGCTATCTTAGGATTTACAAAAGCACTGGCTATAGAGTTAGCAGAGGATCATATTAGAGTAAATGCTATTATGCCAGGATATATTATGACTCCTATGGTAGAAAAAATGAGTCAGGAAACTAATCCTGACGATCCAGAAAATGTGATTCGCCAAATTGCACAAGCTATACCGATGAAAAGGTTGGGAACTATAGAAGAATTAGGAGAATTGACAGCCTTTTTAGCAAGTTCAGAATCTTCCTATATTACAGGACAAGGGATTGTGATTGATGGAGGTTCTACATTACCTGAAACAAACAGTATGGGAATATAGTAAAGGAAAGGAGAAATTGGATTATGCCATCTAATTTTTTAAGTCAAGTTGATATAAATCAACTTTTAGGAGAAATTGACAAATTATCTACTGAAAAATCAATTATTGAGATAACACCTAAGGAAATACAACAAATTTCAGATGAAAAATCAAGAAAGGAAAAACAACAGCGATTTAATGCAGTAAATTTTTTATATATTAGACCATTATTCAAACTGTTAACACATTTTTTAAGTCAAGATACAAATAATAGATATTCTGATCAATTAGATGATTTATCCATTTTAGGTCGTATTGGGAAAATAGGAAGAAGACTACTACAATATGGATGTTCTAGAGATGAATTAGTAAATTTGGTCCCTAAGACAAAAAAAGAAGTAGAAATTATTTTAGAAGCCAAAAGCCTAGGTTTTACTGATACAGATCTTATAGATAATAGTTCTAGGGTAAGTCAGGCCCAAAATTGGATACAGATGTATGGACAAACAAATCTATCAAATCCAGAAAAAGGAGAAACTACCTCGAATAAACATAGAAGATAGTTTAATAAAAGGACTTTCAGTCCTTTTTATGTGGGATTGGTAATTTTACAAAAGGCAATAGACGTAATAGTAGAAAAGGATATGCCTATAGAGAAAAGAAAGATCATGTTAATCGTAATAAAAATGGGAATTTAGGATCCTATGATACATAGAATATATTATTAATTTAAGCTTTCCTTTTTGTAAAAATTCCCGATTTATTATATAATATAGTGGGTGAATAACTATGGATATCAATACTGCGATAGAAGATTTTATTAACTATTGTGTTTTTGAAAAAGGCTTATCTGATAAGACTAAAGAGTCTTATCAATATGATTTAAGAGTTTATAAGTCCTTTTTGTTAAATGAAAATATTAATCAAGTACAACATATTTTAACCTCGAATATTGAGGATTTCCTGAAACAAAGATCAGTTATGGAAGAAAAAGTATCTACCATTGCTCATAACCTAACTGTAATTAAAAACTTTCATTTATATTTATATAAAACTAAGATTGTTAAAGTAGATGTATCAGAAGGTATTTCAAGACCAAAATTACAAAAAAAAATTCCCCAAGTTGTGAGTATGGAAGATATTGATCGTTTATTAGATATCCAGCTAAATACCATATTTGACTATAGGAATAAAGCTATGATAGAATTAATGTATGGTGCTGGGCTTAGAGTATCTGAATTAATTAGTTTAGACACTTATGATTTGGATTTTATTAATTGTGTTATTAGAATAAAGGGTAAGGGGAGGAAGGAAAGAATTGTTCCTTTGGGAGAGTATAGTATTTATTATTTAAAGCTATATTTAGAAAAAAGGGATACCATGTTAAAAAAAATGTCTTGTAATGCTTTGTTTTTAAACAATCATGGAAAAAGAATGACTAGACAGGGTTTTTTTAAAAATTTAAAGACAATTCTTAAAAAACAGGATTTAGATGAAAATATTTCCCCTCATACTTTACGACACTCTTTTGCTACGCATTTATTAAAAAGAGGGGCCGACTTGAGAAGTATTCAAGAGTTACTTGGGCACTCTGACATTGCGACAACAAAGATATATACCCATGTTAGTGATGATAAAGTTAGTCAGGATTATAAAAAATATCATCCACGTGAATATAAAAATTAATTAAGGAGTTAGATGAATTTATGAAATTTAAAAGAATATTTTTAATGGTTTTGGATTCCTTAGGGGTAGGAGAGGCTGATGATGCTTCTAAATATAATGATACAGGTGCTAATACATTAGGTCATATTAAGGAAACTTGTGATTTATTTGTACCAAATTTAAAAAAAATTGGATTTTTAGACACTATTAATATGAATGAGAATAACGAAGTAGAGGCTTATTACACTATAGCAAAACCAAATAATGCTGGAAAGGATACTCTGAATGGTCACTATGAAATGATGGGAATTATGAATCATATAGAATTTAAAACCTTTAATAACGGTTTTCCTCCAGAGTTATTAGATGGAATTGAGCAAGTTACAGGTAGACGTGTAATCGGAAATAAGTGTTGTAATAATGATGAAATCATAAAGGAATTGGGAGAAAGACAATTAAACTATGGGTCTTTGATTGTTTATACCTCAGCAGATTCTGATTTGCAAGTAGCTGCTCATGAAGATGTGATACCAGTTTCTACATTGTATAAATATTGTGAAAAGATCAGAGCGATTACTTTGAGGGAAGACTGGAGAGTAGGTAGGGTGATTGCCAGACCATTTGTAGGTAGTAATGGAGTATATCGTTTTTCTAACAGTGGTAGAAAGGATTACGCCGTAAAACCGCCTAAAAAGACGATTTTAGATAGTTTAAATGAACATAACTATAATGTAATAGCTCTAGGTAAAATTAATGATATTTTTGACGGATCTGGTATTAATAAGAGTATTAAGGCAACTAACAATCTAGAGGCTATAAATAAGTTTTCAGACATTATGGATAAAAGTTTTACAGGAATTTGTATGACAAATTTAGCGGACTTTGATGGTTTATATGGACATTCTAGGAATGTAGAAGGTTATGCTAAGGCAATTGAGGAGTTAGATGTAGAAATTCCTATGATGTTAAATAAATTAGAAATAGATGATTTGTTAATCATTACGGCCGATCACGGAAATGATCCTACCTTTGCTGGATGTGATCATACACGTGAAAATGTACCCGTTATTTTCTATAGTAGGGGATTTACAGATCCTAAAAGGTTACCTATTTTAGATAGTATTGCAGATATTGGGGCAACCATTGCTCATAATTTTGATTTAGAACGACCTGAAATAGGGGAGAGTATATTAGATAAATTGATATAGAAAAAAATTAAAACTACGTTTGTTTAAACTTTAATAGAAAACGTAGTTTTACTTTATAATAGAATAGAAAGTTAAAAATAGAAGGGCAGAACCATTCTAACCTTCTATCTTATTTTCGTTACATTTAAAGCTATCACATACTGTATTTTCAGGACATTCACATTCGTTATTATCACAAGTGCAACTTACTTTTATAGAATCTAATTCACAAACCCCTTCATCGCAATTATTATGCTTACAACTTTCTACATCACATTTTATGTTACCTTTTTTATTTTTTCCCATTTTATATTTTCCTCCTTATTTCTAGTATAACTCCTCTATTCGTAATTTATACATACTATAAGAGTAATTTTTAATATACCAACTCCCCTTTTCTTTTATAATTGAATAGTAGGGGAAGAGGGAAAATTTAAAATTAGAGAAAACGAAGCTTATTTAGATGAACAATTCTGTATCTAAATTGAATTCATTGTATAATAAAGTACTATAATATAATTATATTATAATAAAAATATCAGTAAAATATGATAGCATAAAACACTTAAAATGATGAGATTATAAACTAAAATGATTTAGCATGAATAATCCTATACTATTAATAGAGATAAAGTAAGGCTATGATATCTTTATCTATTGTAAGAAGTTAACATAATATCAATTATAGGAAGTTTTTTACTTTTTTTATTTATTCCGTATGCCATTTTTTTACGATAGTTTTTTTAAGTTCCTTATACTCTTTTTTAGTATAACTATTTCTTTTGTCTTCCTCATCCATAAGATTTTTTACTTTTCCGAAAATATATATTCGAGTGTAATGTTCATTGTTTTCGTGGTCAAACTCATAATCAGATCCTAAATGATGGTATAGTTGGACGCTACCAACTCCTGCCAATCTTCTTTCTGGATCTAGGCATTTTCCATTACTATTTTCATGGCAAGCAGACACAATTGTGTTGTGAATATATTCACCATTAATATAATCTGTTGTTTCTGGTGTATTAGTGTCAATCCCTTCTACAGTATTACCCCTGGAATCTGTTGGATCGAATCCAAAAGCAATCTCTTTTTGAGTATCGATATCTACAATAAGAGATCTTTCCTCTTCTGATTCAAGCCAAGAATCTCCTTCTTCAAGAATATACTTTTTTTCTTCACAAAAATAAGGTTCATATTTTTCTTCTTTCGCATTATATATACTGACATAATAAGAATTTGCTATTTCATCATAGGAAAAGGTTTTTTCTGTTGCTTGATTATCTTGAATATCATTTCTTTGCTCAATTGAGGAATCGTTAAACAATTGTTCTTCACTACATCCTGTAAGAGCAGCAGCAGTTAGCGATAACGCTGTAGCATAGGTTAATAATCTTTTCTTTTGAGATAATAATGAATTTATCTTTCCTCTGATTTTTTTATT
This sequence comes from uncultured Bacilli bacterium, assembly GCA_910579455.1. Classification (GTDB taxonomy): domain Bacteria; phylum Bacillota_I; class Bacilli_A; order RF39; family UBA660; genus UMGS995. The sequence continues at coordinate 18,672 of CAJTUT010000002.1, read as the reverse complement.
TTCCATTTATTTTTCCCCCTTCTCTTCATAATAAATGTGCCTAGATTATACTATATTTTTGCACAATAGTCAAGTTCTACGTATTTCAGATAGTGTATTATGGCATACAAAAAGAGAAAGCTCTGTTAAATAATTGTAAGTGGTTAAACTATACATAGGAGATTTCTCATATAATTTATAAATTATGTATGGTATAGTTAAAGCTTTTTTTATACTTTTCTAGATTGAATTTCTGCGATCTTCTCCAAAACTTCTTTTGCATTACTTTCATTAATTTCGGTATATCCTAATTCTTTTAGTGCTTGTACTTTTGCTGTATTTAACTCTTGAGTACGACTAAGTTTTTCTTCATTTTTATGTTCAATATCCTGCACAAACCTTTTGTGAGTTTCTGTTATTTTTGATTTAGAAGCCCCTCCATTATTGTATAATGTCATAGCACTAAACAAAATACTTTCAAAGATAAACTGTTGGTCTTTATTATAAATAAACTCCATTGGATCAGTAAAGCCTAATGATTTAGACATATAAGCCAGAATGTAGTTTAATTCTGGAGTTGTCTCTGTAGATTGTAGAAAATGATATAAATATCGATATGTATTATAAGTGTCTTTCGATTTATCATCCAATAATTTTTCTTTTAATAAGCTAATAATATCGGATAATACTTCCTGCTCTTTTTTATTGAAACATTTTAAGTCAGTTAATATTTCCTTATTAGAGGAATCTTTAACTCCTTCATTCAATCTATATTCAACTTCTATTATATACTCTCCAGTTATTTCAAGAGAGTTTAACTCCCCTATTTCCTTTAAATTTAATAAACTAAGTAACTTTACTGTTTTCTCTTTTGGCCAGTCATTTAATGAATCCAATGCTAAATAATTATAAAGCATTTGTCTAGATACTCCTAAATATTTTGCAAGACGTACTTTACTAATTCCTAGTTCTGTTAATAATTTATTTAATTGTTCCATAATGATTCACCCTCCTATTATCATTTTACCCTGCTTTACGTAAATAGTCAAGAAAAAAGTATGTAAAGTGTTTTACATACTGAAAAATGTGATATAATATTTTTTACGATTTTTAAATCTAATGAATTTATTATAATAAATACCAAAGTTTTTTTCCGTTTTTTCTTACCTCCTTGATAATTCCACCACCTATACAAATGTTTTCATCATATAAGACGCATGCCTGTCCAGGTGTAACCGATTTTACAAGATCATATTTAACAATGATATTACCATCAGGTAAATACTCTACCTCTACTTTAATATCTTCCTGTCGATATCTAAACTTTGCAGAAGCTATTAAGGGTCTTAATTCACAGTTGAAATTGACCATTTCTACAAGGCAGCTAGTGGAATATAAATATTCACTGTCTCCAAAGGAGATGTATAAAATATTATTTTCTAAATTTTTTCCTACTACAAACATTTTTTCTTTATTTCCACCGATGTTTAGTCCTTTTCTTTGACCAATTGTATAATACATTAATCCATAATGAGTTCCAATTACCTTTTTAGTAGCAATATCTACAATATCACCATTTTTAGCAGGAAGATAGTTCATTAAAAACTCTTTAAAATTTCTCTCACCAATAAAACAAATTCCAGTTGAATCTTTTTTATTAGCAGTAATTAAGCCGTAATCTTTTGCAATTTCTCTCACTCTACTTTTATTCATATTGCCTAGGGGGAATAGTACATTTTCTAATTGTTGTTTACTTAATTGGGATAAAAAATAGGTTTGATCTTTATTCTGATCGAATGCCTTTTTTAAGTAACCATCTTCTAGTTTTGCATAATGACCTGTTGCGATATAATCGGCACCTAACTCTTTGGCTTTTTTCATAAAATAGTCAAATTTGATGTACTTATTGCACATAATATCGGGATTAGGTGTTCTTCCTTTTTTTAATTCTTCTAAAAAGTAGGTAAATACATAATTCCAATATTCATTAATAAAATCAATACGATGTAGTTTTATATTTAATTTTTTACAAACCTCTAATGCGTCATTATAATCTTGTTCTTGTGGGCAAATATTGTGGTTTTTAATTGTAGGATTTCCTAATATATCATTATTTAATGAAGAGTCCCAGTTTCTCATAAATAGTCCTTCTACTACGTACCCTTTTTTCTTTAACAGGATAGCGGCAACAGAGGAATCTACTCCTCCACTCATTCCGATAATTACTTTCTTCATAAACTTCACCTGCTCATATTATACAATAAGTCTTTTGTTTTGAAAAGCATAGTATTATATCTAAATAGGGCTTTTTTTCATATATTCTATTCAATAGGATCAATTTTTTATATGAGGTTGATGTTGTTAATATAGGGCAAATAAGGGCAGAGTTGTAAAAAATAGAAGTATTCAAGTTTTTACTTGTAAGAATAATTTTTAAAGTATAGGCATATAGGCGTATATGTGATAGTAACATCTTTTAGTTGTATGACAAGAAAAGAATCTACTTCGAAAAAATGTCTATAGTGAGATACATATATCTTTTTTCTATATTCCTAGTAATTTTAATATATTTGGCACTACATATATTTCTATTATGCTACTTAGTGTAATGATTAATAACGAAAACAATAAAATCTTTAAATATTTCCTCATGATATTTTTAAACCTAATCTCTTTTTTAAAAAATAGTAATTTATTTAGATTTTTAGAAAATAGGATTCCATAATAACTTAGTATAACGATAGTAAATAAATTTATTATTAGAGGAATTATATAAATAAGGGATGCTATTACACCTTTCCAATGATAAAAGTAGATGAAGCTACTAATACTAAAACCTAAAATAAAACTTTTAATAATTAAAAATATAAGTATAATAGGAATTCCAACAATGGAGATTCCAAAGATCCATATGAATATAGTAAAAATCATGTTTGATGAAAAACAATTAATGAATGCTTTAGTATAATTTAGCTTTTTTAAGCTAGAGAAAAAGAGCTCTAGATTTTCTTTAATCATATGTTTATTACTTTTAGATAAAATAGCAATATAAAAAATTCCTAGTAATATAAAAACAGATGTCATAATTAGTAATTTTAATAGTAGTTTATTTCTTTTTATGTTTCTTTTTCTCATATTTCTCACCTATCCAATCATATTATGGAAAATAGAGAAATATTTCTAAATCTAATTTACTTTTTCCTACAATTATTTTATAATGAATTTGAGGTGGAATATATGAATAAAAGAGTGATTAAAATTATTTCTATCGTTCTGGTTGTTGTGATGTTAATTGGATTTCTTAGTGTTTTACTATATATATAGTTAATAGGTCCACTAAAAAAGGAAATTGCTTTTCATGCGTTTCCTTTTTTATTTTTCGACATATCCTTCCACCTCTGGGGTTACCTGTTTAATGTCTTTTTTATTGTACTTATTTAAAATATCATTAATTCTTTTAGTATCTTTAGCAACATATAATAAGAATAATCCTGCTATTCTATTGGTTGTATATTCATTCATGATTTTAACATCATTTGATTCTATTTTATATTTAGAAATAATGTCTGAAATAGGACCATATTTGAATAGATAATTGGTTAAAGAATGAGCAACTATATCAATTTGTTTATCTTTGCTTTTTACCCTTATTTTTTTCCAGATTTTCATATTTTCACTTCCATTTCACTATGGTTCTATATTATACAACGAATTTCTATATTTTAAAAGTTTATTCTAATACTTCTTTTGCTTCCATACTATTTTTTTCGAATATTGATAAAACACCATTTGTTATAGTAGCTAGTAAGATATTATCATAATTTGCATATCCTTGTTTTTTCAATTCTTTATTTAACCATTCTAAGCCTTTGTTACAATTTTTTAAATTTTCTTCCATTAATACTCCATCTATAATTACATTTACTGATAAATATGCTTTATCTTTTTTTATTTTCAGGTCTTTTAAGTTAGGAACTTGATAATCACTTTTTGGTAAAATACTTAATTTTCCGTTTACTTCTAATATTGCATAGCTGATTTCACTAATATCAAAGTACCCTTCTCCTCTACATTCTTCTAATAAATCATTAATATCTAGTTTTGCTTTTCTAAGGGCATTGAGACTAATTTTTCCATCTTCTATAATAACAGTAGGTACTCCTATTAAAAAACGTCTTAAATGGATGCTTTTTAGTGTTACAATGGATACTAGATAGGAGATAATACCAAATGTTAAAATAGCAATAATTCCATTAATATATTGATAGTCAAAATTCATAACCATTTCTGCTGTAAAATTACCAATCGATATTCCAATTACATAATCAAATAAACTAAGTTCAGATACTTGTTTTTTTCCCATTAATTTTGTAATAAAAAATAACACGACTAAGGAAATTGCACCTCTTGGAATAATTCTCAATGCCTCAATAATATCTATATTCATAAAATCACCATTATTAGTATAAACGAAAAAAATTAGCTTATACAAAAAGAGACCTTAGTCTCTTAATTTTCTCCTTCTTTTAACATAGTGGTAATAAAGATTCCGTATCCTTTTGTTGTATCATTTACAATAACATGAGTTACAGCACCAATGATTTTTCCATTCTGAATTATCGGGGATCCACTCATTCCCTGTACAATACCTCCAGCTTCTTTTAATAGTCTTTCATCTATTACCTCGAATAAAATATTCTTGGTTTCATTGCTTTCATCCAATTTTAAAATATTGATAGAAAATTCGTCTACTTTATCATCCTTAATTACAGTTCTAATTGTGGCCTTTCCTGTTTTAATATCTTTAGATTCTGCTACTTCTAGCTTTTCTTTATTTGATAACTCTTTTGTATAAGTACCAAAGATTCCTGAAATTTCATTTCCTGTGATTTTACCAAATACTTCTGTTTTATCGTATTTTGCGTTTTTTTCACCTGCATTCCCATTGGTACTTTTTTCAATGGCCACGACATCAGCACCAAAGATGATTCCATCTTTTATTTCAAATTTTTTAGCAGTTGTTTTTTCGACAATTTCATGACCCAATGCTCCAAATATCATGGTTTCTGGATCAATATAAGTTAGTGTTCCGATTCCATTTATACTGTCTTTTACATAAAGTCCGGTTTTTAATACTCCATCACTACCCTCAGTTAGATTTAGGCTAATATTTTTTTCAGAAGAACCTCTCAAAATAGTAAATTCTACTGTATTTTTAGTACTTTTATTAATAATTTCTATCATTGAAGATATACTATTAACATCTACACCATCTAGTTTTATAATTTTATCTCCAACTTCGAAACCAGCATTTCTTCCTATATAAGAATTATTTACTTTATAAAATCCTACTACTAATACTCCTTTTGAATTGACTTCTATTCCGATTGTTTCTCCACCAGGAATTATGTGTGATGAATAAGCAAATACATTTAGTGGTATAATAAAAAGAAGAAGAACCATTAAACTTAGTAGTTTGTTTTTAATTTTCATAAAAATCACCTCATTAAAAACTTGCTACAATAATAGTATGGAAAAAGATACGAAAAATATAAGAGATAATATCTGGTAATTAAATAGTAAAAATTTCTATCATTAAATAAAAAATAGGCATTTATCAAAAGTGCCCATTTTATACATTTTTAATATAGTTTTTTACTATTTCTAAATAAGGGTGTATTTATTATACTATCAGATTATACAATATTAATAATAAAAGATCATTTCTAATTTTCTTTTATTTCAAAATCTTCTAAGGAATTATCCTCTTTTACAATTTTAGTTAATGCTTCTTCAGCATTTTTAAGTTTTTGATCACAAATTTTCGCTAATTCCATCGCCTTATTAAACTCTTTAATTGCATCATCTAATGGTATATCACCATTTTCTAACTTTTTTACGATATCTTCTAAACTAACTAAATTTTCTTCAAAACTGTTTTCTTTCATATTTTCTCCTTTTCTATTTAATGGTTTAAAATCTATATATGCTCTTATTAATGTGTCGGAATTTTATTAAAATTAAGTTTCATATACTCATCAATATTCTTTTCTGTTCTACATCTAATATTTTCATTTATTTGATTTTTGATTTATCTAAATTACCTCTACATTAACTTTTCCATCCATTAATTCTATTTCAATTTTATCTTTTTTCTCTAAATCTTTTGCCTTAGCAATTATTTTATTATCTTTTCTTACTATACTATACCCTCTTTTTATTGTAGATAATGGTGATAGTGTTTCTAACTTAGATAATAATTGCATATATCTGTTTTTTTTAGTATCTACTAGTTTTATAGGTTCTTTAAAAATATAACTACTCATAGTATTCAGATATTTTTTTTCCTTTTTGTTGTATAAATTAATCATGGTATATCTTAATTTTTCTAAGACATAGTCGAATTGTTGTTCTTTTACTTCATAGATACTTAATGGATTTTTTAAGATATATTTGTTTTTTATTTCTATTAGTTTTTGATATAGAAAATCCAATTTGTTTTTCATTCTTTTTCTGCTTCTAATGCTTAACTGCTCAATATAATTTATAATATCTAACTTATTGGGAACAGCTAGCTCTGCAGCTCCTGTTGGTGTTGGTGCTCTTAGATCTGCAACGAAATCGGCAATGGTAAAGTCAATTTCATGTCCAACAGCACTAATGATAGGAATGGAACAGTGGTCAATACTATAAGCAACATTCTCATCATTAAAACACCACATATCTTCTATACTTCCTCCACCTCGGCCAATAATTAAAGTATCTAAGTTGAAATTTTCTGCATTTTTAATTTGTTTGATAATAGAAGGAGCTGCTTCTGCACCTTGTACTAAAGAAGGAAGTAAAATAACTTCAGTTAATGGAAATCTTCTTTTTATAGTAGATAGGATATCTCTAATAGCAGCACCCGTTGGAGCTGTGATAACTCCTACTCTTTTTGGTATTTTTGGTATTTTTTTCTTTTTTTTAGGATCGAAAAGTCCCTCTTTTTCTAGTTTTTGCTTTAATTGTTCATAGGCAATGTAAAGATTTCCTATCCCATCTTCTAACATATCAGAAACATAAATTTGATATCCTCCGTTTGCCTCATAGACACTGATTTTACCAGTTATTAATACTTTCATGCCATCTGTCGGTATAAACTTGATTTTTTTTGTTTGATTTGCAAACATGATGGCATTGATTCTACTATTTTCATCTTTGATTGTAAAATAATAATGACCCCTAGTATGGGCTTTAAAATTAGAAATTTCACCTTTTAGAAAAACTTCTTGAAGATTGGAGTCAGTATCAATTTTATATTTGATATATCTAGTTAGTTGGGTAACTGTAATGTATTTATCAGTCATGCTGAACCTCGCTATGATAGATACTATCTAAAACCCCATTTATCATTTTAGTAACCTCCAAATCGCTGTATTTTTTAGATAATTCTAAACACTCATTGATTGAGACAACAGAAGGAGTTTTAGTGTATATTAATTCATAAATACCAATCGACAAAATTGCTTGATCAACCATGTTTAATCGATCGATAGTCCAATTTTTCATATACTTATTAGCCAGAATGTTAATCTCTTTTTCATGAATACAATATCCATTCACTAATTCTTCTATAAAGTTATTTTTTATTTCAATTTGTTCTTTTATTAAAGAATCAACTTCATATTCTAATTTTGTTTTGGATAATAACTTTATTTGATAAATAATCTTCATGGCACATTCTCTTATTTCACTTCTATTTTTCATCTAGTCACACCTCTTCCTTTTATTTTATCATATTTGGTTTAAATATCATATTTTTTCTGTAGTTCATATAGAAAATTCAGAGCTTCCATTGGGGACATCTCTAATGGTTTAATTCCCCTAATTGCTTCTTCAAATTCGTTTTGTTCTATTTTCTTTTCCACTTCCTCTTCTGTCATTTCAAAAAGAGAGGTTTGCGTAAATGTTTCTTGTTTTTTATTATGGTTTTCGTAAATATTTAAAATTTCTTCACTTCTTTTTATTAGATCTTTTGGAAGTCTTGCTAAAGATGCTACATTAATTCCATAGCTTTTATCAATTGCCCCTATTTTTACCTTATGTAAAAAGGTAACTTTTCCATCTTTTTCTTGTGCTGATACATGGATATTTTTTAGGTGTTTTAAATCTTTCTCTAAAATAGTAAGTTCATGATAATGGGTTGAAAACATTGTTTTGGCTTTTATTTTGTCATGAATATACTCTAAAATTGCTTGAGCCAGACTCATTCCATCATAAGTTGCAGTACCACGACCTAATTCATCAAATAGAATCAAACTATTTTCGGTTGCTTCACTAATAGCATAATTGGCTTCTTTCATTTCTACCATAAAAGTAGATTCTCCACTTACTAAATCATCACTGGCACCGATTCTTGTAAATATTTTATCAAAAATGGGCATAGTAGCACTTTTACATGGGACAAAACAACCAATTTGTGCCATAATAATAGTAACTGCACATTGTCTCATATAGGTGGATTTTCCAGCCATATTAGGACCAGTAATTAGTAGAATGTTAGTATTTTGATCCATAGAAATATCATTAGATACGTATTTGTCCTTCATTACCTTTTCTACTACTGGATGGCGACATTCTATTAGATTTAATTCTTTTGTATTTACTAAATTAGGTTTTACAAACTTGTTTTCATCACTTACAATAGAAAAGGATTGTAACATGTCAACTTCACTAATAATTTTAGCAACCTTTTGAATTTTGGATATATATCTTTTAACAATCTCCCTAATATCCATAAATAACTTATATTCTAGATTTACTATCTTCTCTTCTGCACCTAATATAATATTTTCTTTTTCTTTGAGTTCTTTGGTTATATATCTTTCACAATTCGCTAAAGTTTGCCTTCTTTCATATCCGAACTCATCCTTTACTAAGTGTTTTTGGCCTTTGCTTACTTCTATATAATAACCGAATATTTTATTGAATCCTACCTTTAGGGTTTTAATTCCTGTGCGTTCTTTTTCATCTTTTTCAATATTTAAAATAAAGTCCTTAGAACCACTACTTAGTTTTCTTAATTCATCTAGTTCACTATTATAACCATCTTTAATAATAGAGCCCTCTTTTAATGATAGAGGTGGCTCTTCTTTTATTGTTTTCTCTAATAATGATGCCACTTCGTCTAATGTTTCTATTTCTTTATCATAATCTAGACTAGTTAATAATTTTTTTATTTTTGGTAAAGCATTTAAACTTCTTTTTAGTTGTAACATATCTCGTGCATTTAAATTTCCATAACTAATTCTACCGGATAAACGCTCTAAATCATAAACTTCATCTAAAGTAGTCCTTAGTTCGTCTCTAATGATAAATTCTGTTGAAATTTTTTCTACAAAATGATATCGCCTTTCTAATTCATTTTTATCTGTAATCGGATTTTCTATTTGAAGTTTTAAATATCGTGATCCCATTGCTGTTTTATTTTTATCCAATAACCATAAAAGGCTATATTGTCTATCTCTTGAGCGTATTGTTTCTATTAATTCTAAATTCTTTTTAGTATTATTATCGAAAATTAAAGTATTTGTTTTTTTTACTAACTCACATTTTTTTAAGTGATGTAGATCTCCTTTTTTTGTATCTAAAATATAATGTAAAAGGTGCTTGATTGTTGTCTTTAGTCTAATATCTTCAATATCTTGATAAATATATTGATAATCATCCTGTTCATAAATATTTTTTGTGATAGTGATTAAGATTCCATAATTTACCCTAAGAGTATTAATTAATTCTCGATCGATGGTATCATTAACGATTAATTCTCTAAAACCATGTTTTATAATATTGCGAATGATATCTTCATTATCCTTTTCTAATAATTCGCAGAAAAATTCTCCAGTTGATATATCGGTATAAGAAATCCCCTTACAGTAACTGAAATCATAAATATTAGCAATATAATTATTGTTTTTGCTATCTAAGTTATTATCTAGTCTAGTTCCACGAGTAATTACTTGAATAACATCTCTTTTTACTGTGCCCTTTACTTTTTTAGGATCTTCTAATTGTTCTGCAATTGCCACTTTATATCCTTTTTCAATTAGTGTATCAATATAAGAAGAATAAGCATGATGAGGAATACCACACATTGGTACTTTTTCTTTAAGTCCCGCACTTTTTCCAGTTAATGTTAGCTCTAATTCACGTGATGCAGTAATGGCATCATCAAAAAACATTTCATAAAAGTCTCCTAAACGATAAAATACAATACAATCTTCATAGTTATCTTTTAATTCTACATATTCCTTCATCATGGGACTTAATTTACTTCTATCTACGCTACTTCTTTTCATATAATTCACCATATTTATTGTAACAAAATAAGAAATATAAGTCTATATTTAACCAAAGAAAAACTAGCTATTTGCTAGTCTTTACCTTCCTTGGATTTGGAATATCCTCGATATGATAATTCTCTACGATAGTTGTTTTTAACTGCTTATACTCTTCTTCTGTATAATTGCTTTGTTTATCTTCTGAACTTAAAAACTCTTTTACTTTTCCATAAATGTATAAATACGTACGATGATCATCATTTTCATGGTCAAATTCATATGAAGATCCTAAATGATGATATAGGAATCGGATCATATCTAGTTCCCTTTCTGGATGTTGACATTTACCATCAATATTGTCGTGGCATGCATGTATAGTGTTTTTATGAATAATTTTATCATTTATACATGTCAATTCAAATTGTGTATCGCTAAAACTTTCTATGTCATGGCATGAAGAATCTGTAGGATCGAATCCAAAAACAATCATTTCTTTTGTATCGATATCTATTAAGCAGGATCTTTCTTCAGTTGAGTTGTAATGTGGATTTGGATCTTCAAGAGTATATTTGTTTTCTTTACAAAAGTGATACTCAAATTTTTCCTTATCAGCATTATATATGCTGATATAATATGAATTTGCTATTTCGTCATATGAAAATATTTTTTCATTTTTTTTTGCTGCTTCAGGTTCTTGATTATCGTTATTTTGTTCCAGTGTCACATCACCAAATAATTGTTCTTCGCTACATCCTGTAAGAGAAGCCGCTGTTAGAGATAAAGCGGTTATACAAGTTAATAATTTTTTCTTCTGAGATAATAATTTATTAATATTACGTCTAATTTTTCTACTTTCCATTTATTTTCCCCCTCTTCAATAAATCTGCTCAGATTATACCATATTTACACCCTATTGTCAAATATAACTTGCTGAGGAGATAGTGTTTTCAAAGTATGTGGAAATAGAAATCCAACCCCTATAAAATAAAAAACAGTTAAAAAACTAAAAAATGATTTATAATTGAGTTGTCTAAAAAACAATAAAAAGCGAGGTTTTAACCGTATGAAAATTATACCACTTATTAATGAAATTTTAAAAAATAATCCCCCTTAAACTTAGACGTAAAATTACAGATGTTAGAGATTTATTTACTCTTAAATTATATGAATCTTTTCTTAATTATTTTGATGACCAATTCAAAAAGAAAAAGTAAATATAATATTAAAGAGACTAGAAAAAGAACTCTTATTACATCTGTTGGATTGATAACTATCAACTCTACTTCTGATATTGATAAAGAAACCAAAGAATATTATGTTCCCTCAAGAGATATTCTTCATTTAAAACCTTATCAAAGATTAACGAATGAAGCTTAATATCAGTTAATCAAATATTCTATGGATGAAAATATGAGTCAATCAGCTTGGCATGCTTTAAGAAATACTCAGATATTAAGGAGTACTATCTCCAAAAAATGGCTAAATTAGATGGTTCTATTATCAAGATTATTACTAGATGTGAAAAGCAACCTGATATTTATGTTCTTGATTCCTTTCATTAAAGTAATGAAAAACTTTTTTATATTTAAAAAAGAAAAGATTGATAATAATTCATCAACCTTACTTTTTTATGAAATTTAAATAAAATCACATAAACTCTTTACACTTAACTTTTGCATAGGAGTTGATATACTTTTATACTTTTTGAGTTATTTTTTTAAAACTTTTATAGTATTTTCTTGTTGTTTAAATCCAATGTGCTCTTCTTTTAGGATATGTTTTATATTTTTTATACAGTTATATGCATTCGGAGTTTTATCAATAAAATTTATTAATGCCTCAGTTACTTTTGTCATATATAAATCGATCCTCTCTATCCAAATAGTTATTTTATTTTTTCTACAGGTTTATTTTCTTGTACTACCCGATCTAGAATATTTTTAAACTCTTCTGTATCATATTCTGGTTTTACAGCATTATAAGTTACTAAATAATCGGTTAGGCTCCCTAGTACGTTATATGAGTATTCCTTATATTTATCTATAACATCTCCAAATTCATCAACCTCTAATATGTCCTTTCCGTTGGATACATCTTCATAGATAGAATTAAAATATACTTCATTATTCATTCCAATGTGGTTAGGCCATTTTTTCACAATATGATAACTACACTCACTGGTTTCCTCGTTTTGTAGCTCCAATATATCGTATTGAGTTGTATCATAAAAATCAATTTTTTCATTTTTTAGGTTTTCTTTTTCTAATCGTTCTATAATATTTGATTGTAATTCGCTTACATTGTATTTTTCTTTTATATAATCATATTTTACTAAATAATCAGCTAGACTTCCTAATTCGATGCATTCTAAGTCGTAGTCTTCATCTATTACTTTTCCTTCTTTATTACGGTAAAGTATGGTTTCGTTTTTGTGAATGTCTACTAATGCATATAAATTTTTAATATTAGTATTTTTTTCTGTATTATCTGTATTATAAGAAGGAAAAAGAACTTCCTTTACAATGCAATATTTGATTTTAGAATTATTCCACATATTATTAATTCTTTTATAATCTCCGCTTTTTACTTTCATTACCTTATAGTTCTTAGTATCTTTTAATGAAATGGTATCATCTTCTATATTCATTGTTTCTGTTGTTACATTCTCATTTTTTTTCTCTGTATCTTTATTGGAGAAAAATGATGCAACTGCAAGAATTGTTATTACTCCTGCTGTGGTAGCACCAGTTACTATTTTCCCCTTTATATTACTTTCTTTTTTACACATAATAACCCTCCTAATATTTGTTATGATACGCTTTTTTTAAAATTTGTCAATATAACTTATTACCTCATCTATAGTATTATTAAAGTCTCCATAATTTGTATCAAACCATTTCACGTTCATCTGATGACGAAAGAATGTATATTGTCTTTTTGCATAATGTCGGCAATTTTTTTTGATTTCCTCTTTTACTAATTCTAAACTCTTATTAGAAAAGAGATAACCATAAAATTCCTGATAGCCAATCGCATGATTCAATATTTTAGAATGTTTATATTCTTTTTTTAGAGATTCGACTTCCTCTATAAGGCCCTCTTTTATCATTTCTTCTACTCTTTGGTTAATTCTTTCATATAAAATATTTCTAGAAGTAGTTAATCCAATAATTTTAATAGGATATAGTTTCTCATTTTTATGATCGGTAATTTGTTCACCATTCTCCAATTTATTTAAAACTCTAACTAATCGCTTTCTATTATTAGGGTGAATGTCAATTGAACTATTTAGTCTCTGGACTTTCTTTAAAATCTCTTCGTTAGTTAGATCCTTATATGAATGATTCGTAGTTCCTTCCTTAAATTTATAATTATAAAGTGCTGCTTTTATATAAAGTCCTGTCCCTCCTACTAGTATTACTCTTTTTCCCTTAGATGTTACTTCTTTAATTTTTGCTCTAGCATCTTTTTGATAATCATAGACGCTATATTCCTCGTTTAGTTCTTTGATATCAATCAAATGATGGACTGCTTCTTTTTGTTCTTTTATGGTTGGTTTTGCACTACCAATATTTAGATGTTTATAAATACTAACGGAATCACCATTGATAATTTCTCCATCTAGTCTTTTAGCGAGTTCTATACTTAATTTTGTTTTCCCAACTCCAGTGGGCCCTACAATTACAATAATTTCTTTCATTAGTCCATTGTCCTTTTAAATAATTTTTCTAAGTCATATTTGGTATAAGTAATAATGGTTGGCCTTCCATGAGGACAAGTAAATGGATTTTCACACTCTCTTAACGAGTCTAATAAATAGACTTGGTCCTCATAATTAATATAATCATTTGCCTTAATACTCATTCTACATGCTTGGGTGGCTGAGATTCTCCATACAAATTTATCAAGGTTGAATTTTTCATTGCAAATCATAATATCAATGACTCTTTTTATATCTTCTTCTTCATATCCTTCTTTAATCCAATTAGGATGACTTCTGATAAGAATTGTATTAAATCCAAACTCCTCAATTGCAAAACCTAATCGAGTAAGTACTTCAAATTTTTGCTTTAATATTAAATATTCATTGCTAGGAAGCTCTATTTTTACAGGAACTAACAAGTCAAGAATGATAGGGTTCTCTTTTGTAATCTCTTTTAGTACTTTTTCATAATTAATTCTCTCTGCTGCAGCATGTTGATCAATAATATACATTCCGTCTTCGTTTTCTGCGATAATATACGTAGAATATACAATTCCTTTTGGAGTCATTTTTTTTATTCGAACAGGTAAGTCGCCCTCGTCTTTTGTATTTTCTTGAACTTCAAAATCTAAAATCATTTCTTCATAAGTGGTATCAGCCTTTTTTTCTACTTGACTATTTTCTAATTCAGTTTCTATATCGCTAAGCTGGGCGTTGATATTTACTTCCTCTACCGTTTTCGAATCCCTTACAGATACATTGGGAATTAACAATAATTTTTCCAATTTCTCTACAATCTCAGTTGTTAATAATTTTTCTAATTCATCAAATTTAGAAAATTTAATATCCATTTTTGTGGGGTGAATATTAATATCGACTAAAATAGGGTCTACATCTATATTTAATATAATAATGGGATATTTTTCTTTAGGAATATAGGTATGATAGGCATCTGTAATTACCTTATTTAATCTATTATTTTTTATTACCCTACCATTGACCAGTGTAGTAATTGCATTTCTATTGGAACGAGCCACTTCTGGATATGAAATATACCCACTGATATAATAATCATCATTTTCCCCGCAAATTTCAATCATTTTTTTAGCTGTTTCCACTCCATAAATATGATAAATTACTTTTAATAAGTCTCTATCTCCAGTTGTTTTTAAAATATTCTTTCCGTTGTTGGTTAGACTAAATTGAATTGCTGGGTAAGCTAGTGCCATTTTATTTATATACTCTGTAATTGCAGCTAATTCTATATATAAGTTTTTTAAGTATTTTAATCTAACAGGAGTGTTATAAAACAAGTCTTTTACTATTATAGAAGTTCCCTTTCCTAGATCAGAAGAGGATATATCTAGAATTTCCCCACCATTAATATGAATTTTAGTTCCCTCTTTTTCATTAGATGTAATTAGTTCAATTTTAGATACTGCGGCAATAGACGGAAGGGCCTCACCACGAAATCCTAAAGATTCAATATTAAATAAATCTTCTATATCTATTAACTTTGAAGTAGCATGTCTTGAAAAGGCAAGAGTTGCATCTTCTCTTCCCATTCCCTTTCCATCATCCCTTACTTTAATTTCTTTTACACCGGCATCTATTAATTCAATTTCAATACGACTACTAGAGGCATCGATACTGTTTTCTACTAGTTCTTTTACCACATTCATAGTTTTTTCAACGACTTCTCCTGCTGCTATTTTATTAGCTAGTCCATCGCTCATAATTTTAATTTTTGCCATAACTATCACCTACTATCTTTTATGAGATATTATTTCGTCTTTTGGTCTGGCCAAGTATAAGTTTTAGGTTTTCCTTGATACATTCCAGGACATGTTAGAGTTACTATATAGGTGTACTTTTTATATTCTGTAGAACCAGATTCGTTTATAGTAACACTTCCTGTGCAATCTGCTTTAGAGGATCTGGGATTTTTTATATCAGGGAGATACCCAAGAGATATTAACTCCTGGGTTGTATAAGAACTCTTGGTGCACTTTCCCTGTGTTTGACAATTTTGGGTCGACTCGTAAATACTTTGTGAAATCATTAGAAATGATTTCTTTCTAGATTGTTCCAAATATTTTGAGGTTCCAGTAACGGCAACGGTTCCTAATACTCCAATTAAAATCACTACTCCTAATAATTCTATTAATGAAAATCCTTTTTTATTTTTCATCTTTTATCACCTTATCCTCTACCCTTCGATCAATGATATCAATTACTTCGCCAAAGTACATTCTATGGATTGGTTCTTTTTTATAAAATCTATCAATTTCGCTTTGTTCTATTTGCTGATTATTAATATTTTCAATATCTAGATCCTGAAAATAAATCTTTTTACATATAATAGTTAAATTTGCCTCCTTAAAGGAAACTGATTTTTCTAAAAATTCTGGTGTGAGTTTGGTTTTTAAAATTTTATTGGTGTTTCTACCTGAAATGCTCCCTAGTATTCCTAGGTCCCCTTTAAACTGATCATCATAAAAACTAATAGTAAAATACTCATTTTCTTCTATAAACTCATAAGTATAACGTGTTGGTTTTACGTAAATCGTAACAATCGGTTTATTCCAAATGGTCCCAAAACCACCCCAACTAATTGTCATAGTATTAAATTTATCTGGAGTACCTGCAGTTAATAAAGCCCAATTTTGATCTATGGTATAAAATGGCAAAAAATTAAACTTTTTCAAATCCATATTTTTTCTCTCCTTTATTTAATTCTTTTTATTTATTATACTATAAATCTTGTAAATATAAAAATAAGTTTTTGGCTACTTCTTTATTTACAACTTGTTCTAGCTCTTCTTTGTTAGCTTCTTTTAGCTTTTTTAAAGAGCCAAATCTTTTTAATAATTCCTTTTTCTTTACTTCTCCAATTCCTGGTACTACATCAAGTAATGAGGATAAGGCCCCTTTTGATTTGATGTTTCTATGATAAGTAATTGCATATCTATGAACTTCATCTTGTATCCTAGTTAGGAATAAAAATAGGCTGCTATTCTTATTTACTTGTAAAATCTCAAAATCCTGGTTCATAATTTCACTAGTTTGATGTTTTTTATTTTTTATAAGACCTATAATTGGAATAGAAAGTCCTAATGAGGATATAATCTCTTTGCAAATAGCGATTTGAGTTTTTCCTCCGTCTATAACAATTAAATCTGGCTTTTCTAAATTTTCCATCAAAACTTTATGATATCTTCTATATAAAACTTCTCTCATTGCTGATAGATCGTCTTTGACCTCTGTTGAAATTTTAAATTTTCGATATTCATTTTTCTTCGGCAAAAAATTTTCAAAAACTACCATTCCTCCAACATAAAAGGTTCCAAAAAGATGTGAATTATCGAAAGATTCCATTTTTGATACAGAATCTACTTTCAATAATTTTTTTAACTCTTCTATAGCTTGCATTCTTTCCTTATCATTTTTTTTGATTGTCTCTTCTTCTGCTTCTAATTTTTCTTTGGCATTCTCACAAGCTAACTTCATAAGAGACGCTAATTTTCCTCTTTTGGGAGTGGTAACTTTAATTTGTAAATAATCTTCTAAAAGATTGGTATTTACTTTTTCTGAAACTAATAATTCTTTAGGTAGAATAGGATTTTTTTCATAAAACTTGATGATGTATTCTACTAATTCCTCTTCTAAATTTAAGGAAGATAGGATTTCTTCATGTCTTCCTACTAAAAGCCCACCTCTTACGAAAAATAATTGTACAGATAAGTAATTTTCATCTTGATAATAGTTAAATAAATCAAAATTATAATTGTCGTTTAAATCTATTTTTTGTTTATTTAAAACAATTTGGATATCATCTAACATTTCTTTTAGTTCTTTGGCTCTTTCATAATTCAATCTTTCACTGGCTTGATTCATTTCAGAGGTGATTTTCTCCATAACTTTATTAGCATTTCCCTTTAAAAAACTTATAATGTCATTTTTCATATGATTTATTTCTTCTTCTGGTATTTTCTTTTTACAATAACCTAAACATTCGTGAATATGGTAGTATAAACATAGTTCTTTTTTTAATGTTTCACATTTTCTTAAAGGATAAAGACGGTTTAGCATATCAACAGTACGTCTAGCTGCTGTTACGTTTGGATAGGGTCCATATAAGTAGTTCTTATTTTTTTTTCTTTTGACATTTCTTACAACTTTAAGTTTAGGATATTTTTCCTTTGTAAATTCAATAAAGGGATATGTTTTGTCGTCTTTTAATAAGATATTGTATTTAGGATTATATTTTTTAATTAAAGTAATTTCTAAAATTAAAGATTCTAATTCAGAGGATGTTACAATATATTCAAAATCATCAATATCTTCAACTAGCATACGAGTTTTACCTGTTAGTGTTCTGGTAAAATAAGAACGTAATCTTCTTTGTAAATTTTTTGCCTTTCCTACA
Organism: uncultured Bacilli bacterium; assembly: GCA_910579455.1. Classification (GTDB taxonomy): domain Bacteria; phylum Bacillota_I; class Bacilli_A; order RF39; family UBA660; genus UMGS995. Next base: position 239 of record CAJTUT010000002.1, on the reverse strand, counting down.
TAAATAATAATGCCGTCTTTGTTTTTCATTTGATAACTTCCTGGTTTTGTAGGAACAAGAGCTAGTTTTTCCTTAAAGTTTTTCATAGTATCACCGTTCTTATATTATATCAAATAACGAATCAGAAAAAAACAAGATTTCTCTTGTTTACATATATTTCTGTGTAGTGTTACAATTGATGTGGCACCATGAGAGTATACAAAAAGCGATAGATACTTTAAAATGTTAATTGAACAAAC
>CAJTUT010000001.1 GCA_910579455.1 uncultured Bacilli bacterium | reverse complement strand
GTAGTATTACTACTAAAAGGTTTTTGATTCCTAGTGGAACTAAATATATTAGTTTTTCTAGTGGATATTTTCAGTTGTATGAAATTAATATTTCTACACTACCGAATATCAATACAGAAAAGGTCTATCCAATCTTAACAGAGTATGGAGTGAAAAGTGGATATTCAAAAGTGAATATACAATATTTCCAAACGGCAGTAGAAAAACTATATAGCATAGATAATGGAAATACATGGCAAAGGTATTCAAAAGAATTAGAGTTACCGCTGGGTACAGTACTAAAGGCAAAAAGTATAGATAAGAATGGGGATGAATCAGCGATATCAACCTATACTTCAACCTTAAGAGAAGATGCAATAGGAATTAAAGCCTATGATGAAAATAAATCAACTTATGAAGATATGAGTAATTACGCAAGAAAGTATATAGAGGTGTCTAGTGTATTATGGAATCAAAATTTAGAGATAACATACAATACTGGAAATCATAATGCTGCTGTTGTGTTTTATGATGAAAGTTTTAAAGAAATTAATAGTCAAGGTACATCGTGTGGTAGTATTACTACTAAAAGGTTTTTGATTCCTAGTGGAACTAAATATATTAGTTTTTCTAGTGGATATTTTCAGTTGTATGAAATTAATATTTCTACACTACCGAATATCAATACAGAAAAGGTCTATCCAATCTTAACAGAGTATGGAGTGAAAAGTGGATATTCAAAAGTGAATATACAATATTTCCAAACGGCAGTAGAAAAACTATATAGCATAGATAATGGAAATACATGGCAAAGGTATTCAAAAGAATTAGAGTTACCGCTGGGTACAGTACTAAAGGCAAAAAGTATAGATAAGAATGGGGATGAATCAGCGATATCAACCTATACTTCAACCTTAAGAGAAGATGCAATAGGAATTAAAGCCTATGATGAAAATAAATCAACTTATGAAGATATGAGTAATTACGCAAGAAAGTATATAGAGGTGTCTAGTGTATTATGGAATCAAAATTTAGAGATAACATACAATACTGGAAATCATAGTGCTGCTGTTGTGTTTTATGATGAAAGTTTTAAAGAAATTAATAGTCAAGGTACATCGTGTGGTAGTATTACTACTAAAAGGTTTTTGATTCCTAGTGGAACTAAATATATTAGTTTTTCTAGTGGATATTTTCAGTTGCATGAAATTAATGTTTCTGTATTACCAAATATCAATATAAAAAAGGTCTATCCAACTTTAACAGAGTATGGAGTAGAAAAAGGTTACAGCCAAGTTTTCATCACTTATCCCAAAACAGCAGTCAGAAAATTATATAGTATAGATAATGGAGAAACATGGCAAAATTATACAGAAGGGTTAAAAATATCTAGCAATATAGTATTAAAAGCTAAAAGTGTAGATCAATATGGAAATGATTCAGTAATTAGTGAATATACTTCTATGTTACCTGAAGATGCCATAGGTGTAGAAGCCTATGATAATAATGAGGGAACCTCATTTTATGCACAAGCTGTCAATGAATCCAGAGCTTATACTAATAAAAGCATTAAGTTATTAGTGTCAGAAGAAATGAGGGGTAAAAGTATCAGGTTGATTGCACAAATTTATAATGCCCATATTTCGTTTTATGATGAAAATAATCAACAGCTAGATTCAAAAGGATACGATTCGAACCAAAGTGTAAATGAAGTACTAATTATTCCAGAAAATACGACATATGTATCATTTGATCAATTTTCAGATAGTAATTCGTATGTTAAGATCTTTGAGATTATACCTATAAATGAGGAATCTAGTTCCTATTCCTTAAGAAAAAAGAAGAGCAATATTTTGAGTGAAGTTTCCGCCCCAATTATTCAGGTGGAGAAAGAGGGGGATTGGACTATCTCTAAGACTGTTACCATTATCTATTCCAACGATACTTACATAAATGAGTATAGTACTGATAGTGTTAATTACTTACCATATGAAGGTCCAATTAGGATCACGGAACCTTGCACGATATATGCACGTAGTAAAAAGGATAACATAACGCTATCTCAAAGTAGTTATAATATAATAAAGGTAGATAATAAAGAACCGAAAATATCTTTAGATTATTTACCATATGCAATTCGTGTTGGTAGTTTGTATTCTCTACCAAGTTATCAAAGTTTTGATGATAATATCTCAGGAGGAGAAACAATCTGCTATGCCAATGATGTAGTAGTGAATTCTACTAAAGATTTAGGTGTAGGAACCTATCAAATTAAATGTGTTGCAACAACGGGATCAGGAATTCAGGCTATAGTGCAACATAAATTACAAGTCATTGATATATTAGAGGATACAAATCATACACATCCAGAAATAGAGGAAGTTCCTAATAGTAATACTCCAATTGGTGAGGATGAAGAAAAGGATGAAGGTTTAGTTGCTAATATTGAAACTACAGTGCCAAGAAGAAGTCCTATAGCTGCTAACAATACAGAAGAAACACAAGAATAAAAAAGAAAGGTGAAATTGAGCCGAATTCCAAAAGTTGGATAGTTTGATTATTCAAGGATTGTAATCTGTAATTTACAGGAGACAGTCCTTTTAGGATGTATAAAAATTCGTGTAAAGTGAAAATCCTTCTATGGTGATATAGAAATATAAAACCAAGTAAGGATTTTTGTATGAAAAAAATAAAAATAATGAAGTAGTAAAATATATATTACAAAACTATAAAATAAAAAATGAAAATGATATTGTCATGTCTGATTTGAGGGAAATATTAATCCTTCTAAATCTCTACCACCAAATGATTTATTTAGCATATCATCGATTTGTGCTAGAAAATGTAAACACTAAAATGATTGAAGAAATAACAAGTTTAGTTAATCAGATGAAATCAAACTTAGCCCTTGAAATTAACAAATCAATGGTTAGTGCTTATCGGAATATAGGAAGAATTATAGTTTGTCATGAAAATGAAAATAATAATCGTTTGGAATATGAAAAAGAAATATTAGTAGAAAAAAGATTAATATTTTACTCGATGCCGAAATAGAGTTTTATGGTTTCGAATACAAACAGATTGTATTGGCTACTGTTAGAAACACGATCATTTATAAAATGAGTACTCATGAAAATATAAAAAAGGCAATTCAAAATATAAGCGATAACCTACCAAATATATATGGAAAAATTCCAAAACCCTGTAATTAGTAATAGATATTAAAGAACTGGAATTTCACTTTATGATGGGGAACCGATTAAAATTATTGGGAGAGGGCTTTATGGAATGAGTATCAAAAACAACTGTAAAAAAGACGAATAAGAAAATGGTATAAAATCTTTCACCAAAGCATTATATAGCAAGAAAAAGTGCTAGTTATACTTAGAGGATATTAGGGAAAGAAGTTAAAATGAAAGAATTATACAGAATTTTTTCACTAGGTTCTCAGATATTAGAACAACTAATAAAAAATAAATTGACAAAATTTAACGAAAGAAAAAATGGAATTAGATAAATCCTCATTTTACTATAGTTTTAAATTAACCTTGACACAGAAAAAAAACCAACTTACAATAGTAATATAGATTATAATTTAAAATAAATTTTAAATGTATTCTAATGGAGGTTATATATGAATAATATGTTACTTTCCATTTTACTAATAATAATTGGATTAATAGTTGGTTTTGGTATAGAATTTATCTTTAATTATTTAAAAGGAAATATGGCCTCTAAAAAGGCAGAAGGATTAATTAATCAGGCGAAAAAGGAAGCAGAAAAATTAAAAAGGGATTCTATTTTAGAACAAAAAGAGGAAATTCATAGACTAAAGATAGAAGCGGATAAAGAAATTAAAGAAAGAAAAGTAGAGTTGAAAGAACAGGAGAGTAGAATTCTCCAGCGTGAGAACAGCATGGATAAGAGGGATGAGTTATACCAAAAAAGAGAGGCTACTCTAGACCAACGTGAGGAAAAATTAACAGAGCAACTAAATGAAATCCAAGAGGAAAAAAGTAAAGTGGAAGAAATAAGGAAAGAACAATTAGATTTATTACAAAAAATATCAGGATTTAGCGAAGAAAAAGCAAAAGATCTGGTAATGAGACAAGTAAAGGAAAATATGGCAAAAGAAATCTCTGAATATATCAGAGAACAAGAAAATGAGGCAAAGTTAGTGGCAGATAAAACAGCAAAGGAAATGATTGTATCCTCAATGCAAAAATATGCTGCGGATATTGCAAGTGACCAAACAGTTACAGTTGTAGAACTTCCAAATGAGGAAATGAAGGGAAGAATCATTGGTAGAGAGGGAAGAAATATTCGAACAATAGAGGCAATTACAGGTGTAGATTTGATTATTGATGATACACCAGAAGCAGTTGTTCTTTCTAGTTTTGATCCTTTACGTAGAGAAATTGCCTATGTTACTCTTCAAACACTAATTAAGGATGGAAGAATTCATCCAACTAGAATTGAAGAATTATATGATAAAGTTTGTAAGGATATGAAGCAAAAGATAATTGAATATGGTAATGAAGCTACCTTTGAATTAGGATTAACTAAATTTGATTCAGATTTAATTGAAATGATAGGAAAACTACACTTTAGAACTAGCTATGGTCAAAATGCATTGCAACACTCCATAGAGGTTGCTCATCTATCTGGATTAATTGCGGCAGAGCTTGGAGAAAATATTACGTTAGCTAAAAGAGCAGGGCTATTACATGATATTGGAAAAGCAATTGATCATGAAATAGAGGGAAGTCATGTAGAAATTGGAATTGATATTGCTAAAAAATTCAAGGAAGATGATACTGTTATTAATGCAATTGCTTCTCATCACGGAGATGAAAAGGCTAATAGTGTTATTTCTGTAATTGTAGCGATCGCAGATGCCCTAAGTGCATCGCGACCAGGAGCAAGAAATGATTCTTTAGAAAATTATATTAAAAGACTTACTCAATTAGAAGAAGTAGGAAATAATATTGAAGGGGTAGAAAAAGCTTATGCTGTCCAGGCTGGTAGGGAATTACGAGTAATAGTAAAACCAGAAGAAGTAGATGACCTAACTTCTCATAAAATTGCTAGAGATATTAAGGAAAAAATAGAAGAAAATATGAAATATCCAGGAACAATTAAGATTACAGTAGTAAGAGAGACAAGAGCACAAGAGGAGGCGAGATAAAAAAGAAGCTAAACTTCGGTTTTAACTTCTTTTTTTATATCTATTATTATAGGCAAAATGATTGGCTTCCTACCAGTGATTTCATTAATATATGAGTAAAGTTCAGTGGTAAGATTGCTTTTAATAGTTGCAAATGTTGATTTGTTATTGGATAGTTCTCTTTTTAAAATAGACTCTGATTTTTCTTCTATTTTTCTAATCAATTGTTCATTTTCATTGATTAATATGAATCCTCTTGTTGTAATATTGGGTTTAATTAATAGTTCATGATGTTTCATATCAACATTGATAATGACAACTAGAATTCCATCTCTAGCCATCATTTTTCTATCTTTTAAAACGGCACCACCAATTTCACCAATTCTATTTCCATCTACATATATATCCTCTCCAGGCATAGATTCTGCCTTTTTAATAGTATGATTTAATAAGGAAAGAGAATCTCCATTTTTTAATACAAATGTGTTTTCTTTAGGAATTCCGCAATCAACCCCTATATTAGCATGCCTTTTTAGCATTCTATAATCTCCATGAAAGGGCATTAAATACTTAGGTTGCAATAGCCTAATCATAAGTTTTAGCTCATCTTCATTAGCATGCCCAGAAGTATGTAAATCAGCAAGTGCTGCAGTTGTATATACTTTAACCCCTTTTAGACATAATTTATTGATTGTTTTAGAGATACTTAATGCATTCCCTGGAATTGCACTGGATGAAAAAATTACAATATCATCAGGCCTCAATTTAATTTGTCTATGAGTTCCATTTGAAATTCTAGATAGGGCAGCTAAAGGTTCTCCTTGACTACCTGTACATAAAATAGCAACCTCATTTGGTTTTAAATGATTGGCCTCATCTGCAGATATGAGTAATTCCTTATGGTTAATATATCCACCATTAATTGATATATTAATATTGTTTTCCATACTTCTTCCAAAAATGCAAATTTTTCTATTATGTTTATAACAAGTTTCAAAAATATGTTTCAATCGATATATATTAGAAGCGAAAGTAGCAATAATAATTCTGTTTGCCCTACAACGATCAAACATGTCATTTAAGGCATTATCTACTTTAGATTCGCTAGTTGAAAAACCTTCATTTAAAGCATTTGTAGAATCGCTAATTAAAAGATCTACACCATCATGACCCAAACATGCCATCTTATATAAGTTTGCCATTGGCCCAATGGGTGTTAGGTCCAACTTGAAATCTCCTGTTGTAATAATTCTTCCATTTGGGGTTTTAATACTAATTCCATGTGAATCTGGGATAGAATGTGTAGTTCTAAAGAATTCAACTTCCATTTCCCCAAATTTTATTTTATCCTTTTCAGTATAAACAACTAAATTATCATATCGAATATTTCTATCCTCTAACTTTACAGAAATTAACTCTTTTGCTTGATTTGGTGCATAAATTACAGGAATTTGTATTTGATTCAACAAAAATGGAATTGCTCCAATATGATCCTCATGACCATGGGTAATAAATAAAGCCCTAATTTTATCTTGATTTTCTTTTAGAAAAGTAAAATCAGGTAAAACGTAATCCACTCCTGGTAAATCACTTTCTGGAAAACTAATACCTGCATCGATAATAATAATATCGTCTTTATGCGTGATACAATACATATTTTTTCCAACTTCTCCTAAACCTCCTAAAACAATTACTTTTGTTTCATTTGGCTTAATATCTTTCATAATTCCTCCTTTCTTTGACATAAAAGAACTAACCAAACAGATTATACTATAAATATGGGTATTTGTAAATCCATAATGGAGCTTTTTTAGATTTTTAATGTGATTAATAAGGTTCAGGTAAAAATTTACTTCTAATAGAATTCATGATATAATTTAGCCAGGTGATAATATGGGAATATTCAGTAAAATAAAAAATATGTTTCAGGAAAATAAAAAAGAAGAAACGAAAGAAAAGAAAATATATAATGACTTAGATAACAAAAATTGTGATGAAGATACAGAAATTAAAATGAATAAAAAACAAAAAGCGAAGATAAAATCTTATGAAAAAGGCTTATCAAAATCAAGGGATGGTTTTGTATCTTTGCTTGTTAATTTAACGAATAAATATGAAAGAATTAATGAAGAGTATTTTGAAGAGTTAGAAGAAATTCTAATTATGGCAGATATTGGCGTACATACTGTTATGGAATTTATGGATAGACTAAGAATTCGAGTAAAGCAAGAGAAGATAGAAGATCCAGAATTTTTAAAAGAGATGATAGTAGATGAACTATTTATTATATATGTCAATGATGAAGTGTTAACTAACAAAATAAATTATGCTGAAGAAGGGCCTACTATTATATTATTTGTAGGAGTTAATGGAGTAGGAAAAACTACTACAATTGGTAAAATGGCCCACCAACTAAAAGAAGAGGGGAAAAAGGTGCTTCTAGTGGGGGCTGATACTTTTCGAGCTGGTGCTATTGAACAATTAAAAGAGTGGGGCAATAAAATAAAAGTAGACTTTTATTCAAAAGAAGAAGGAAGTGATCCATCTAGTGTGGTTTTTGATGGTGTTTCTCATGCTAAAAAGGAAAAATATGATGTAGTATTAGTAGATACAGCAGGTCGTCTTCAAAACAAAGTAAATTTAATGAAGGAATTAGAAAAAATGAATAAAGTTATTTCTTCCTTAATAGAGGAGGGAGTACACGAAACTTTATTAATTGTTGACGCTACTACTGGGCAGAATGGAATATCTCAAGCGAAAAGTTTTAAAGAAATTACTGATATTACAGGAATTGTACTCACAAAACTAGATGGAACTGCTAAGGGAGGAATTGTTTTAGCGATCAAAGAAGAAGTTGGTCTACCTGTAAAGTATATCGGTTTAGGAGAATCAAAAGAAGATTTGCAACTTTTTGATATTGAAAAATACATCTATGGTTTATTTAAGGACTTTATGTAGGTGAAAGTATGGATGAATATATTTATTATAATAATTTATATGACTGTTATCAAAAATTACTGACAGAAAAACAAAGGAATTACTTTGAAGATTACTATTTTTCTAATCTGTCATTAGGAGAAATATCAGAAAATTATCACATTAGCAGAAATGCCATTTACAAACAATTACAAATAACGAAAAAAAAATTAACTGAATATGAACAAAAATTAAAGTTATATGAAAAAAAGGAAAAAATTACTAACCTGGTTGGGAAGGTGTCAGATAGGGAACTAAAAAATAAATTAGAAGAACTAATATAAAAAGTAACTTCATTCTATATAAAAAATGGAGTTACTTTTTGTATGGTAGATAAATTAGTTGTTTAGCATCTTTATAATTTTCAGACTGAAGTTTTTCCAGAGTAGTTCCAAATGCTATAGCTTCAATAAACATTTTTTGACGATAAGTAATTAAAGAAGAGGGCTTTTTATTAGCTATTCTGGTTAATGAATTATTACAAACTGCTATTCTTGCACCTGGTATAGAGTCTCTTGATAATAACAATTGTTGTGCTATTGGTATAAGGTTTTCTGTAACAATTTCAATCTTTTTTTTATAATTCCTATAAACTAAGTCAGCATCTAATTGTAAGTTATCTTCAACTAGTACACCTTCTAAATAACTTTTAACGTATTGAAATGTAATATAAGATCCTTGGTAGTTCATACAATTTTTTTGGTCCCTGAAAACCTCATCTAAATATGAAAGTTTTTGAACTTTTTGATATAATTCACGAATTATTTGATTTTTAAATAATGGATGAGATCGATCTCTCCAAAATATGTTTGATAGCTCAAATGAATTAGTAATACCATAATGCTTGGCTACATCATTTGCTTCCTTGTTTATTAATAACAATTCTTCCCTGCCTAAAGGTCCCCTTCTGTTATTACCAGTTGAAAAATTCAGGTTTTCATGTAAAAAATTAATATCTTTGATACAAGTTGATTCTAAATAGTGTTGTAATCTCTCATTGTTGTTTTTCGTTGAAATTACTTCAATATGATCTGGTGTTTCTCCCTGCCATCGCTTGTTTAATTCTGTGTCTATATCTTTTATGTATTTTTTATATTGTAATTTTAATTGTATTAATTCATAAGTGCCGAATTTGGATAAATTGTTACTCATAATCTGCCTCCATATTGTTTCATATTATATCATTTTGTAGATCAAATGTAAATATCCGATCTACATTGAAAACATTTTTAATTATTGGTATAATTAACTCTATAAAGAGGGGAGAGGAATAAAATAAATGAATGAGGATGTTAAAAAGGTATTAGAACAGTTAGGTGTTTTAGATACAATCTTAGAGACTTTTAGTCAACGTAAGATTCCTATAACATCGGAAACTCTTTCTCAAGCAGGTTTTGGGTTTGAAATGCTTTCCAATTCTTTTGAATCTATGATAATTATTACAGAAGATATTAAGAAATTTTTATCATATATAAAAGATAAACAGAAGTCTGAGTCTTTAGAACAAGCGTTTGCGTTATTTGGTCAGTTATCAATAAGTGATGATAATCAACCAGTCATATTTTTAAATCAATATGTAGAAGATTTAAAATGTGAAAAGAAGCTAAATACTAATATCACAAGTAGAGAACTGTTCCAACAGGTAAATAAATTTTTAAATAATAATCATATCAGAAATAAAGTATTGTTACTGGGTCATACTCACCCATTAAGAAAAGATATAGAAATAGAAATGACCAATGAAAAAAAGTATATTATGGATTCCATCAATGATTTAGAAAATAATCCACTTAAGGTGAGGGAAAATGGATTAAATCTTTCACTTGGAGATGTAGCATCCTTAATTCACTACCAAAAACAAGCTACGAGAAATAATTTTTTATTGGAGGGAATTGTTTTACCTAACGGAGAATTCAATATTCTTTATTATGATGGTAATACTATACAATTACTGAATCATGTATATGTGATGAAAGATGATAAATTAGAAAGTATAAAATCATTTAGACATAAAAAAGAATTTATTAGATCATCCAATGGATCAAAATAGCAAATAGTAAATTTTTCCATTTCAATATTCTTATAGTTATTTTTCTTGAAAAACTTTTCAATTATTAGTATAATTAACTTTATAGTAGAGAAAGTATAAGAGGGGATATCTATGTTTGATAAAATTGTTTATATCAGTGACCGTTCTGCAGATGTTAAAATAAAAGATAGTGAACAAATTGCAATTAATTTAATGAACATGCATTTGATTTTTGAAGACAATGATAAAAAGATTCTAGGAGAGGTAGATGATATTGATAAGGATCTTGTAAAGGTAAGGTTTTTAGGAGAAATATCTAATGGCAGATTGATGGGAGGAGTTATCAGAAAACCATCTCTAGATTCGAAAGTTAGGGTTATTCAAAAAGAAGAAGTTCCGCTGATTTTAGGCGATAAGAAACCAGGATACATGCCACTTGGAGTAAGTCCCTTTTATAATGACTATCCAGTCTATTTAAATGTAAATAGCTTTTTTAGCAATCACTTTGCAATTTTTGGAAATAGTGGTTCGGGAAAAAGTTGTGGGGTCTCTAGAATTATTCAAAATATGTTTCATGACCGAACACTATATCCCTATAAGTCAAATATTATTATGTTTGATTCATCCGCAGAATATTATAATGCATTTGTAGATTTAAATAAAATTGATCCAAATTTTAACTATAGGTTTTATTCTACGAATGAATCAGATGGATTAGGGGAAAAACTGAGAATTCCGATTTGGCTACTAAATGTTGATGATTTATGTTTATTGCTCCAAATAACAAACCATTCCCAAATCCCTATTATTGAAAGAATGTTAAAATTAGCCATGATCTTTTCCGAAACGGGATCACAATCAATAGATTATAAAAATCATTTAATAGCAAAAGCGATTATGACAATTCTTTATACCAATGAAACAGCACCAAATAAAAGAAATGAGATTTTCTCTATCCTAGCTAGCTGTTCTACTCCACAGTTCAATTTGGAAGCACAGGTTCAGGGAATCGGATACACTAGAAAATTTAGGGAATGTTTTTTAATTGATAATCAGGGACAATTTTCAGAGAGTGTATTATTAACCGAGTATGTTTCGAAGCACATAAAAGAAGAATTTGATTCTTATGAACCAAAAGGGGGAGTATTTTATAACTTAGACACCTTAGAAAAGGCCTTGAATTTTACTTTAATTAGTGAAGGTTGGTTAAGGAATGAAAATACCTATGGAGATGCAGTAACAATTAAGGTGCGATTACACTCCCTAATAGTAGGACCAAATGCAAAATATTTTGACTATCCAGAATATGTATCAATTGATAAATATTTATCTTCTCTATTAATTAGTAATGGAAAGAAATACCAAATCGTAAATATCAACTTTGATGATGTAGATGATTCTTTTGCTAAGGTTTTGACTAAAATTTTTTCTAGGCTCATTTTTGAGTTTTCCAAGGCATTGAAAGATAGAGCTAGTATCCCTTTTCATTTAGTAGTAGAAGAGGCCCATAGATATATTCAAAATGATACAGATAGGTATTTAATTGGATACAACATTTTTGAACGTATCGCAAAAGAAGGGCGTAAATATGGAGTTATTCTCGGGCTTATTTCACAAAGACCTGTAGAGCTATCAGATACTGTTATCTCACAATGCTCTAATTTCTTGATTTTTAAGATGAATCATCCGAATGATGTAGACTATATTAGAAAAATGGTTCCAAATATTAGTGATGAGATAGTAGAAAAGCAAAAGACGTTACAACCAGGAACTAGTTTAGGGTTCGGAATGGCTTTTACGATTCCTCTAATTGTTAAATTACAGATGCCAGATCCGGAACCAAGAAGTGGAAATTGTAATGTAGTTGACACATGGTCCGCAAATTCAAATGGAAGGCAATCCAGTCAATCTAAAATTCCAGAACCAGAGCCCATACATGATCAACCTATTAATACGGGGATTCCATCTCAACAAGTGGATCCTATGAACTTATCTCAAAATGGTACACCAATTATTGGTATGAATCAACAACAGTTAGTGGTACCACAATTTACGACAGTTGAAACTCCAAATATGCCAATGGGAAATTCTTTGAAGGAGGAACCTTTGATTACAGTTCCTATAAAGGCAGATGGTGGTAACAACGGGAGACAATCACAATCTTTAAATATAGATGAAATTATAAATGGTTCAGATGAGGAGTAAAAAAACTAGTTTATCTAGTTTTTTTATTGTATAATATTTTATAGGTGATAAAATGTTTGAAAGTTTAGGGGATAGATTACAGAATGTAATCCATAAAGTTAAGGGATATGGAAAAATAACAGAGGATAATATCTCTGAAATGATGAGAGAGATTAGATTAGCCTTGTTAGAAGCTGATGTTAATTATAAGGTTGTTAAAGAGTTTACTTCTATTGTAAAAGAAAAAGCCTTAGGAGAAGAAGTACAAAAAAGTATTAAACCAGGAGATTTGTTTGTTAAAATTGTACAGGATGAACTTACAGAACTATTGGGTGGTGAAAAAGAGCCTCTTAATTTAAAAGGAAATCCAGCTACCTTAATGTTGGTAGGACTTCAAGGTAGTGGTAAAACAACCACAATTGGTAAACTTGCAAATTTTCTTAGAAAAAAACACAGTAAAAAGCCTCTTTTGGTGGCTTGCGACGTCTATAGACCTGCTGCTATTGATCAGTTAAAACAAATAGGTAAGCAATTAAATATAGAGGTATATGACGAAGGTAAAAATAATCCAGTTCAGATTGCTAGTAATGGTATTAAATATGCAAAGGAAAACGGTTATGACTACGTCTTAATTGATACTGCAGGAAGACTTCATATAGATGAGGATTTGATGCAGGAACTAGATCAAATGAAGAATGAAATAAAACCAGAAGAAATTTTATTAGTAATTGATTCCATGATGGGGCAAGATGCTATTCATGTGATTACTGGTTTTCATGAACAATTACCATTAACAGGGGTCGTATTAACAAAATTAGATGGAGACACAAGAGGTGGAGTAGCCCTATCTGTAAGACATTTAACTAATATCCCTATTAAATTTATTGGTGTTAGCGAAAAGATGGATGGAATCGATTCTTTTGATCCAGAGAGAATGGCAGGAAGAATTTTAGGAATGGGAGACATTGTCTCATTGGTAGAAAAAGCAACAGAGGCAATTGATGAAAAAGAAGCAGAAAGAACTGCTAAAAGAATGCAAAGTGGTAAATTTGATTTAGAAGATTTTTTATCTACTATGAAGCAAATGAAGAAGTTAGGACCACTTGAAAATTTATTAAAATTAATTCCAGGTGCAAAAAAAATAGGCTTAAATAGCGTTAAAATAGATCCAAAACAGATGGCACATGTAGAAGCGATTGTTCTTTCTATGACTCCAAAAGAAAGGAGAAATCCAGAAATTATAAAAGCAAGTAGAAAAACTAGGATCGCTAAAGGAAGTGGGACCTCAGTCCAAGAGGTCAATAAGCTCTTAACCCAATTTGACCAAATGAAGAAAATGATGAAACAAATGTCAAGTGGAAATTTTAAAATGCCATTTTAATGAATAGAGATTAAATAGATACAAGTAAAACTTTTCTTTATAAAAGTATGTGTCTTTTTTATTTGTTATTGTGTTATAAATAGGCATAATATATATGCAAAAAAAATGATTGGGAATAGAATAAAACAGATAGGAGGAAAGCATATATGTTTAAAAGACCAATGGAATTCGATATGAATTCTACTATTACAGGTAATAATAATACTGTAGATCAAGAGATGAACGTTGATATTAATATGATGTCAAACAATCAAATGGACTCTCAAGTAAGTGGAGGAAGCTGCTGTAATCCAATTTCAGAAGCTCCACAAGTAAAATGTGTACATAGAACAATTGTACATGAGGTTCCACATGTATGTCCAATCAAAACAAGAATCATTAATCATCATGTTTATAAACATACATATAGACCAGAGTATTCATGTAGTGAAGAAAACACTGTTACTAATGTACAATGTGGTTCTTGCTGTAATTTTAGATAATTTACATTTTTATAATTGTAAAAAAATGTCTAATTGCATCGCATAACTTGATTTATTTACAGTGTTAATTTATTCTTATAATAGGGAGTGTGATGCGATGATTTATCCGTCTATTGACAAACTACTAAATATTGTTGAATCAAAATATGAGTTAGTTCATATCGCAGCTAGACGTAGTAAGGAAATCTCCAAAACAGAGTACTTGCAGATGTCAGAAAGTTCATATAAGAGTCAGAAAAATATTGGTAGGGCATTAGAGGAAGTTACAGAAGGACTTCTAAAAATAAGAGAAAGTGAATAAATATTTTCTCTTATTTTTTTGATTGACATAAGAACATATGTATGATAATATAATTTCGAGATAACTTGATAATTAGAAGTTTAAATTTTGAAACTTGTAAAGGAGGATTTTATTTATAGGTGATCAGATGAAAATAGAGAAATATAAAAAATTAAAAAATGGAAAATATGAATTGATTATGGAATATGATCAAACAATTGAGTTATATGAAGACACAATATTAAAATTTAATTTATTGCTTACAAAAAATATTAAGAAAAATCTGACAGAAATTTTAAAATTTGATAAGAGATTGGATACATATTATAGTGCCTTAAAATATTTGAAAGTAAAACCTAGAAGTAAAAAGGAAGTAACTGATTATTTATTGGCAAAGGAATATAGAAAAAATGATATAGAGAATGCTTTAAAAAAATTGGAGCAACAGGGATACCTAAATGATTTATTATATGCAAAAAGTATTTTAAACCATAAATTAATTACAACTTCTAATGGTCCCCTCAAAATTAAGAATGATTTATTAAAAAAGGGAATAGATGTTAATATAGTACAGCAGATATTAGAGGAATATAATGAAGATACTCAATTAGAGAAGATTAGAAAAATAGTGAATAGAATGATAAAATCCAATCGAAATAAAAGTATTCAAATGTTACAAAGAAAAATAATTACAGATTTGATATCACAAGGTTTTTCTAAAAAAGAGATTAATACAGTAATGGATGAATCTACCTTTTTAGAGGATAAAGAAATAGAGAATAGGGAATATGAAAAGTTATATAAAAAATTAAGTAGAAAGTATAGTGGAGAAGAATTAAAGATTAAAATACGTCAAAAAATGCTACAAAAAGGTTTTCGTACAGAAAGTGATACATTATAAAACAGGAAATAAAATTCATTTCCTGTTTTTACTTATTATTGGTTATTAGTTGAGGTATTATTAGTATTTTGCTTTGCATTTTTGATTAGTTTATCCATATGATCCTTATACATTTTTTTCAATTCGCTATCACCGAAAGTAATTTTATTTTTCTCTCTAATAGCAACTAATGACTCATAATATAAAGATTGATCACTTGTTAATTTTTCCTTAGCTAGAGTTTTCTTAATTTCTTTTTTAGCACTTTTCAAACTTTTCTTTTTCTTTTCTCCTGTTTTTAAAATGATATGATAACCATAAGAAGATTCTACTGGTTCAGTAGTGTATTTTCCCTTTTTAAGTTGTAACGCTGCATTCCAAAAATTTGCATCCATATCATCGCTATTAAAATATCCTAAATCACCCTTTTTATTTTTAGTAGCATCATCATCAGAGTACTTTTTAACAAGAGAATTAAACTCCTTACCTTCTTCTAGTTCTTTGATTACTTTTTTAGCTTCTTTAAGTGATTTTTCTTTAGCTTTGTTTTTTTCTTCTTCACTCATACCTTCCTTGGTATCAATAGAAATTAAAATATGGCTGGCTTTAATATCTCCAAAAACATTATTATCATAGTATTTTTGGATTTCATCATCCTTGATAGTATTTTGTAAATAATCATCCACAGCTACCCCTCTTTTATATTCAAGGGATAATGTTTCTTTTAATTCTTTCTCACTTTCTACTCCAAAATAGGTTTTTATTGCCGATAAATAACTAGATTCATCATCCTTGTAGTAAGATCTGATTTGTTCTATTTGCTCATCAATAGATTTTTTTTCATTGTCATCACTTGGATATTCTTTGTCAAATAGTTTGTGATCAATCATATTGATTAACTTTTCAATAGAATCTTTTTTTAACTCTTGATACAAATGATCAGCAGTGATTTTTCCATTTTTGACTGCGACAGCAGTTTGTTTTCCAACCTTTAATTCCGCATTTTTTCCACATCCTGTTAGGGATAAACATCCCACTAATAAAATACTAAAATAAATGAATGCCTTTTTCCTCATATTACTTTCCTCCTATCAATTATTTATAATAGCAAAAAAAAGATTAATGTGCAATTGAATTATAAAATATTTTATAAAAATAGATAGATGTAATCACACAAATTGTACTTTTACCATAAAATAATGTGAATACCATAAAAAAGGAGGAAAAAATATGGGTAATTATGTTTCATCAACTGCAATCATATTAGTATTATTTATTCTTTTAATTATTATTCTAGGTGCTTACATTTAAAGGAGGTGTCGTAAATGTCTTGTCAAGAAAATACATCATCACGTGGTAGATGTGGTTATTTAATTATAATAGTATTATATATTTTACTTGCTATTATATTAGGAAGCAGTATTGCTTGCTAAAAAAGAGATAATTCTCTTTTTTTTGTGCATATTAATAGTAGGTGATAAAATGGATAAGAAAATAAGATATTATATAAATTCTTTTTTAATTTATTCTATGATTGGATTTATAATAGAAACTAGTCTGAAATTCTTTCTTTTTAAGGGAATGAATAATGGTATTATGTATGGACCTTGGATTCCAGTTTATGGAATTGGTTGCATTTTTATTATCATGATTATGAGGTTTGTTTTTAATCGGATTACAGTTCCTAGGTGGTTGAAATTATTTTTAGTATTTTTGCTATCTGCAATTATTTTAACCATTGCAGAATTATTGGGAGGACTTTTAATTGAGAAAGTATTTCATAAGATATTCTGGGATTATCGTGATATGAAATTTCATATAGGACCTTATATTTCTCTAGAAATGGCTTTATTATGGGGTGTTATGTCTATAGTAGTTATCTATCTCATAAAACCGATAATTGATAAAATAATAGAAAAAGTACCAGGTATTATAACTTACTTGGTATTAATAACATTTTCCATCGATTTAGTATTTACTTTCTTTTTAAGATAGAATACACTTGATCTATAGGTAAAATAATATCTTGATTATAAGTAATATTGCTTTGATCATTTTGATATCTTGGTATAACGTGGATATGGTAATGTTTAACTTCCTGCCCAAAACCATTATTTTGACTAATTGTTAAACCATCACAATGAAGCCTCTCCCTCATTAAAGGGTATAATTTTTCTTTAATTATTTTAACAGCATGAATAATAAGATTTTCGTCAATACTAAATAAATCCTGATAATGCTCTTTAGGGATTATCAGCATATGACCATTTGTTGATGGATTTACATCCAAAAAAACGAAAATTTTTTCATCCTCATAAATCTTTGATGAGGGGATTTCTCCTTTTATAATTTTACAAAAAATACAGTCTTTCATAATACTCCTCCTATTCTGTATATTCATGTTTTATATTAAATTTAGAGTCAATAGAGGGATTTTTTTGTATAATTCCCTCTATGATTTCCTCTAGATTATATGTAATTAACCTACTATCTAAAAACTCTATTTTTATTTCTTGAGTGATATTTTTAGAATGGATGATTCTAAATTGATAATAGTTAGGGTGATAGTTTTCATGATTAATAGAATTATAGAAATCACCAATAGAGGCGATTAAAGAATTTACTTTGAAATCATCAGATTCCAATTCAACCTTAACATTGTAAATATTTAATTCTTGAATGTAATCATTAGAAATAAGCCTATCATAAATAGGAGAGTTATATTCATTTAGTTTTTTAGTAAAATGAATAGTAATATTGTAATCCATCTTTTTATTTAATTGATTTTCTAACTCCTTTTCTAGACTAGAAAGCAAAGTTTTTCCCTCTAAATAATCTATTTTATAGCTAGAAGTGATTTTTTTATCTTTATAGCTGACTATAAAATATAAGTTTTTATTATTTTTATTCTCAACTCTCATAAAAAAGGTTGCTTTCTTTTTATTATATACCGTTTTATGAATGCTAATCTCATTTGTAAGTTTTGGATATTCTTCTTTTATATATTCTTTTAATTTTTGATCAATGTTTGGTATTAAATATTCATTTTTTCTCTCGTTAATAACAAGAAAGGAACATGCTATAAATAAAAGAATGGCAAAGATTGACATTTCTAGCATTAATCTATTTTTACTCATAATACCACCAATTTTATTTTAGCGAAATAATAAAATAAAAGCAACCTTTATTGGTTGCCTGGATATGAACACAGCAAGTATTCACCTATATTATGGGTATATTTATAATAATTTATTCAAAAATATTGTTTATTTAAAAAAACTATGATATTATACATTATATAATAGGCAAAGTTAAAGGTGGTGATAAAATGGAAATATTAAAAGGCATGACAAATGAACCTGGCTTCCCTCCAAAAGAATTTATTTATGGAAAAGTCGATCCAAATACCATGTATTACTTTGTTGAAAACTATAATTTAGAAAATGGAAATATACTTGCTACTACTAATTATCAAGAAGCTTTAGGTCATACCCCTTTTACCTCACTTGGTGTAATTAATAAAGATGGTAAAATATTGATCCCATTTGAGAACAAAACAATTAAACCACTTAAAAGTCAATTGTTGCTAGTTGAAAAAAATGTCCCTTCTACACCATCTGTTGTAGAAGCCCTAAAAAATAAATCAGATCCATTTGCCGCTCAAACCCTTGCTCAGAATGCTGCGACAATCAAAAAACAAGTCAAAGACATCATGGGGATGAATGGTGACTTTATTTTTGATAACCAATTTTCAGAGGCAGCTATATATACAATGGACGGAGTGAATATTGCTAATAATTATTTTAGTTTTATTGGTGAAAATAATGGTGATTATTACCTTGCTACCAATATGGTAGGGGCTACTATTATGAAATTCAATCCAGATCAGTTGGTACAATCTCAGAATAACACAATTCAAGGAGCAGAAGAACAATTAAGTAAGAATGTAGAAACACAGACTTCAGAGCCACCAATTGTAAACTCTTTGCCAGAAGAGGAAAATATATCAGGTGGGGAGACTTCTTCTATAACACCGAATGTTGATATTCCAATTCAGAGTATGAAGGAAGAGGAAGCTCCACCAATTGTGAATTCATTAGATGATTCTAGTGAGTCTAAAATTTCAGATAAACAAACAGTAGACCTAGAAAGTGAAAATACTCCAAAAGAAGTAAATTCAGAAGTGATGCTCAATATTGTAGAAAATGAACCAACTGATCCAGAGCCATCTAAAGATGATTTTAATGATTCAGATATGATAATGGAAGAATATGATGATTCTAGTTTAGACCAGGAGGAAATAGAAGAAAATCAAGAGGATGAGCTAGAAGATCAAGATGATGTGCCTTCTTATGAAGAAGAAATAAAGAAGAAACCAACTAGTGTAGCATCATCAGAACCTTATAGCTTAACTGATGAAGAGATTGCCACTCCTATCGTTGCTGATGCAACAACGACTATAAAAAAACAATTTCAGATGATTAGAGAATATCGGGCAGCTCTTGATAAGGAACGAGGGGAAGGAGAGGCAAAAGATGCCAACATTGCTATATTGAGAGAGGAAAGCTACTCCCAACAACAAGAAATACAGTCTTTGCGACATCAAATGAATGAGTATAGAACTAAGTCAATTAACCTTGAAAGGCAAAATTTACAGTTAAAAGGTACGATATCCCAACAAAATAGCATTATGCAAAGCCTAGAAGAACAAAATAGAGCATTAAGACACCAAGTAGCTGGATTGCATGCACTTTCTCATGCAGTAGAAGAAGCAGGTGTTCTGATTCAACCGGTTGAAGAAGAGTCTCTTATAGACATTGATACAGAAGAATCTCCTACTTTAAATATTGATAACTATTTAAATGGAAATTATAAAAATCATATTCCAGATATCAATAATAATTCTTATCCTATGAAGGACCAAAATAGGGAAAGTATTAGCTTTAATGATATAAAACAATCTTATCAAAAATCAAAAGCTGCATAATATTAGAATACAACTTCAGTATTCTTTTTTATCTTTTAAAAATACAAAATTTATGATAGAATATGATTGTTTTAAAAAGCAACAATTTTTTTATGAAAAGGATTATATAATTTAGAATAGGGAGTGATATAGATGATAGAAATTAAGAAAATTATAGTAAATACAAAAGATAATCACAAAAAAATTATTGATCAACTCTCTCTTACTATAAAGGATGGAGAAATACACGCTATTATGGGACCAAATGGTACGGGAAAATCAACGTTGTCTAAAGTTATTATGGGGCACCCTAAATATGAGTTGATAGACGGCGATATACTTTTTAATCAAGAGTCTATTATTTCCCTAGGAGTAGATGAAAGAGCCAGAAAGGGAATCTTTTTAGCGATGCAAGATCCAACAGTGGTGGAAGGGGTTAGTAATAGTGAATTTATAAAAACAGCTACTCAGGAAGTAACAGGAAATCGTATTAATTATTTTGAGTTTATAAAGGAAATAGAAGATTCTGTCCAAAAACTAAATTTTCCTATCGATATGATCCATAGATCATTGAATAAGGGATTTTCTGGAGGAGAAAAGAAAAAAAATGAAATCTTACAAATTAAAATGTTAAAACCAAGCTTGATTATTTTAGATGAAATAGACTCAGGTCTAGACGTGGATAGTTTAAAAATCGTCTGTAATAATATCAAAGAATATTTAGAAGAAAATAAATATACATCTGTACTCATTATTACGCATTATCCGAGAATCCTAGAATATTTAAAGCCTGATTATGTACATATCATGAAAGATGGAACAATTCAAAAAACAGGTGATATATCTCTAGCTTTAGAAACAGAAAAAGTTGGTTATCATAGTATAAATGAAGTAAAAGAGAGTAATACTTATGAATAAAATAAAGATAAAAGATGAAATTACTCTATCTGATAATGAGACAAAAGAAATATATCTGTTTACAAAGGAAGATACAAAGCGAGTTTTTCATTTAAATGAAAATAGTCATTTAGTAGTTTATCATTATAATATAGATAAGAATATAGAAATAGAAATTAACTTGGACGGTAAGGGTGCAGAAGTAGAATATCACTTTAGTACAATAAACTATCAAAATCATTCTTTAATTATGCAAATTTATCATAATAATAAAAAAACGGTTAGTAATGTTTTTAATCATGGTGTGAATATAAATAATAATAGATTATCTTTCCAAGTTGTAGGAAATGTTTTAAGCAAAAGCAGTGGTTGTACCTGCAATCAGGAAAACCAAATTATTAATCTAGAAAGTGGGAAAAGTACGATTTTACCTAATTTATTAATTGACAATTATGATGTTTCTTCCTCTCATTCTGCTTATATTGGAAAATTTAGAGACGATATTTTATTTTATCTAATGAGTAGAGGATTGGATAGACAAAAATCAAACGAATTACTGATCAAGGGTTTATTACTAAATGGTGGAGATAAAGAACAAAAAGAAGTTCTAATGCTTCAAAAAGAAATTGAAAATATTTAAGAGGTGAAAATTATGAATAGAGATGAATTTCCTATTCTGAACCAGGAATTAATATATTTAGATAATAGTGCAACTACTTTAAAACCAAAATGCGTAGTAGATAAAATGGTAGATTATTACACTCAGTATACTTCTAATATTCATAGAGGAGATTATCACAATGCAATAAAAACTAATAAGGAATATGATAAGGTGAGAACAATTGTAAAAGATTTTATTCATGCAAAGGATGAAAAAGAAATTGTTTATACATCAGGAACTACAGAGTCCTTAAATATGGTTGCTTTTGGATTCTTTGGTCAAATATTAAAAGAAGCAGATGAGGTGCTGATTACTAAGGCTGAGCATGCTTCTAATATATTACCTTGGTTGATATTGCAAAAGAATAAAAAAATAAAAGTCAGTTATATTCCTCTGGATGAAAATCATGAATTAACGGTTGATAATGTTCTAAACTCTATTACTTCTAAAACAAAAGTGATATCAATCGCTCATATTTCTAATGTAATAGGAGATATTAGAGATATTGAGGCAATAGGAAAGATATGTAAAGAAAACAACATTTATCTGGTAGTAGATGCTGCTCAAAGTGTTTCTCATATTCCTATCGATGTAAAGAAAGCGAATGTATCATTTCTAGCTTTCTCTGCTCATAAAATGGTGGGCCCCACAGGAGTAGGAATATTATATGGAAAAAAAGCACTTTTAGATAAAATGGAACCATTAAAGTATGGTGGAGGAATGAATCAAGGTTTTGAAAGTGACAGTAATTATACACTAAAAGAAGTGCCTATTAAGTTAGAGGCGGGAACTCCACCTATTGCTTCCGTAATAGGGCTAGGAGAGGCAATACGATTTATTGAATCAATTGGAGTTTCAAAAATTCATGAACATGAATATGGGTTAAAGCAATATTTAATTAAAGAATTAGAAAAGATTCCTAATATTGTGTTATATAATAAAAATAGTAAAAGTGGGATTGTAACTTTTAATATTAGGGGTGTATTTAGCCAAGATACTTCAATTTATCTCAATCATTATAAGATAGCAATTCGTGCAGGAAATCATTGTGCTAAAATTTTAAAAGATGATTTAAATATTAATAATACTTGTCGACTAAGCATTTATTTATATAACACAAAAGAAGAAATGGATCAAGTAATAAAAGTATTAAAAAATAGTAAGGATATATTTAAAGTGGTGATATAATGGATAAAAATATAAGAAGAGAGATTATTTTAGATCACTATCAAAATCCAGTCAATAAAGGATTGACGAGTGAGGATGGGTATATCTTTCAAAATACGAGTAGTGAATCCTGTATTGATAATATTGATATGCAATTAAAATGTGAAGATGGTGTGATCAAAGATATTGTTTTCGATGGAGAAGCCTGTGCTATTTGTACTTCGGCAACAAGCATTTTAATTAAAACATTAATAGGCAAGAGAATAGAAGAAGCAGAAGAGATTATCTTAAATTATAAGAATATGATTCATGAGAGAGAATATAATAAAGAGTTAATAGGGGATCTAGTTGTATATGAAGAGGTATGCATGCAACCAAATAGGAAGATGTGTGCATTACTTCCTAGCAATGCGATAGAAAAAATATTAGAGGTGATTAGAAATGAGAAAAAGTGAGTTAGAAGATGTTACTTTGCATACTAAAAACTTATTAATGGTAGATGTTAGATTTTATGATGTGGAAAAAGGAATAAAAGCCGAGAAACCAGAATTAGTTCCAAAGGCTATAGTATGTAGAGTTCATGATGAATATTATAACGTTATCACAGGAGAAAAACTTCCATTAGTTAACTATGGTAATTTATTATTAGGAGATTATATATATTTTGGTACAATTGAAAATCTAGAGTTAATGAAAGAAAAAGGACTTTGTTATGTAAAAACGGATTCTGAATTTATAGATGAATTAAGAAAACAAGAAAAAATTTCCATGAGACAATTAGAAGATAGGATACTAAATTCAGATATCTACTTTAAAGATAGAATTCATATTGTGGAAAGTAGATTGAATTTAAGTAGTAAAGGAATAAATAGAATAAAAATGAGAAAAATAGCACATAAAGATTTGAAGAAAAACTGTTACTTCAAACGAAAGCTAGACCAATTTTATAAGGGAAAACAATTACAAAAATAAGTATTTAGAAGCCGGTGATGAAAGTGCAAATAGTAGGGTTGAGTAAAAAAAATATTGAGAAAATTTCTAGTATTAAACATGAGTTAGAGTGGGTAAAAAAATTTAGATTAAAATCTTTTGAATTATTTCAGCAACAAGAACTGCCCTTATTTGGTCCAGATATCAATTTAGATTTTAATCAGATTATCTATTATAAATCTAATGAAGCTGATGAAAAAATAGAAAATGATTGGAATAATGTATTAAAACCAGTAAAAGACGAGCTGGATGATTTAGGTGTATTAGAAAGTGAAAAACATCTAGGTGGAATGGGCGTTCAATATGAAAGTGAAGTTATCTATCATAGTATGCTAGAAGAACTAGAAAAGAAAAATGTAATATTCACATCGATAGAACAGGCGATAAAATCCTACCCAGAATTAGTCAAAAGATACTTTGGTAAAATAGTAAATAGTAATGAAAATAAGTTTGCTGCTTTAAATGGAAGTGTCTTTAGTGGGGGAAGTTTTATTTATATCCCGAAAAATACAAATTTGGAACGCCCCTTACAAAGTTATTTTAGAATTAACAGTAAAAATATGGGGCAATTTGAAAGGACTTTAATTATTGTAGATGATAATTCTTCCTTGCATTATGTGGAAGGATGTACAGCTCCTACTTATAGTGAGTCTTCCCTACACGCCGCGGTAGTTGAAATTCATGTAGGAAAAAATAGTACATGTCGTTATTCAACGATTCAAAATTGGGCTACAAATGTATATAATTTAGTTACAAAAAGAGCAGTAGTAGAAGAGAATGGTGTGATGGAATGGATTGATGGAAACATTGGATCTATGGTAACTATGAAGTATCCATGTTGTATACTAAAGGGAGATCGCTCTAGTGGAACCTGTATAACGATTAGTATGGCTAAGAGAAATCAGAATCAGGATAGTGGTGCTAGAATGATTCACTTGGGAAAAAATACGAGCAGTAACATCATTTCAAAAAGTATTGCTCAAAATGGAGGAAATGCTACCTATAGAGGTAAGGTTGAAATTAAAAAAAGTGCCACAGGTAGTGAAGCTATGGTGAAATGCGATTCCCTAATTTTAGATGAAATTTCTAAAAGTGATACAATTCCAGTTAATATTTGTGGAAATACAAATAGTAACATTGAACATGAAGCAACTGTTTCTAAAATTAATGAAGATACTCTTTTTTATCTAATGAGTAGAGGGATTAGTAAAGAAAGAGCAACAGAATTAGTAATCTTAGGTTTTATTGACCGATTTAGAGAAGAACTTCCTATGGAATACGCTGTAGAATTAAATCAATTGATTAAAAGAAATTTCTAAAAGTATCAAATTTAAAATTTAAATACTTATTATATGGAAAAAACAAAATTTAGGTATAACAAATTTTGTTTTTTTTATTTCTATGAAATTTTATTTTTATAAAATAGTGATTTGAAAATTTCATATTTATTTTTTATGATAGCAGCCAGAAAGGAGGAAATATGTTAAATCAGATTGTATTAGTAGGAAGATTAACAAAAGAAGTACAAATCAATAAAACAGAAAATGGAAAAAAGATTTCTAATATTACTTTAGCCGTCCCCAGAAGTTTTAAAAATATGAATGGACTTTATGATACCGATTTCATAGATTGTATTCTTTGGGAAAATGTAGCAGTTAACACTTCTGAGTATTGTCATAAAGGAGACATTTTAGGAATTAAGGGAAGAGTACAATCAAGAATAATTGAAAAAGATGATAAAAAGCAAAATGTTTTAGAAGTAATTGCTGAGAAAGTAACATTTCTAACCTCAAAGAGTGAAAACAGTGAAAAGCAGGAAAACTAAGGTTTATTTTTAGTTAACTTTAACCATTTTATCTTTTGGAATAATTATAATGAAATTGAAGAAGATAATTATATGAGGTGAGATTATGCTTCTTGGAAAAAGAATTAAGTCCTTGAGAAAGGAAAAGGGCCTAACTCAGCAGGAATTAGGCGATTTAATCAATGTAACAAAGGTTAGTATTTGCTGTTATGAAAATGAAACAAGAGTCCCAACCTTAGAAACTTTAATTGCTCTTGCGAAAGTTTTTAAAGTGGATATCAATTATTTCTTAGGAAATGATTATGAAATCGTGGCAGATGGTAATAGCAGTTACTCTATCTCAGTTGCAAAAGAAGAATTAGAATTTATTCAAGAAATTAGAAAATATAGTAGTCTTTATAATAGAATTATAAATGATCCCAAAAGATGTGCTGAACTAATTGATATGAAAATGAGATAAACTATGTAAAATAGTTTTTTTCTTTTGCTGGAACATGTTATAATAATAATAGGTAGGTGAGCAGTTGATGGAAATTAGACAGTATCAGGATCATGACTTAGAGTCTTTAAATGAATTGCTGAATGAGTACGAATTTGGATTTCAAAGAAAGGGAGTAAAAAAAACATCAAATAAAGAAATTGTTGCGGTAGTAGACCAACATATAGTAGGATATGCTGTTTTAAATCAATTGTATGATAATATCCAAAATATTAATTACGGATATATCAATTATGTATGTGTATTAAAAAAGTTCCAGAACCAAAAAATCGCTACTAAAATGTTTCATTATATATTTGAAATTTGTAAAAATGAGAGAATATCTTATTTAGAATTAACCTCTAATCCATCGAGAGTTGCAGCTCATCATCTATATGAAAAACTGGGATTTATAATTCGTAAAACAGATGTTTTTAGGAAGGAGATTCTATGATAGTAGAGATCATTAATAAAAAAAGATTAGGAAAAATCTTAAGTAAAAAAGAACTAGAGTATTTCTTTAATGGCTATTTACATGGTGAGATAATGGACTATCAAATGTCTGCTTTATTAATGGCTATTTGTATTAAGGGGATGACTGATAAAGAGATCTTTGATCTTACAGATATTTTTATTAAAAGTGGGGAGAGATTTGACTTTCCAGGTATAGAAGTGGATAAACACTCAACGGGTGGTGTTGGAGACAAAACAACGCTCATTATTGCCCCGATAGTTGCTAGTCTTGGGGTTCCTGTTGTTAAAATGAGTGGTAGAGGACTAGGATTTACAGGCGGTACAATTGATAAGTTAGAATCTATTCCAGGTTTTAGGACAAATTTAACAGATGACGAAATAGAAAAACAAAAAAAAGAAATAGGGATAGTAATTACCTCACAAACAAAAGACTTAGTTCCATTAGATAAATTAATTTATGCATTAAGGGATGTTACGGGAACAACTGAATCGATTCCCTTAATTGCTACTAGTATTATGAGTAAAAAAATAGCTAGTGGGGCAGATAAAATTTTAATTGATATAAAGGTGGGAAATGGAGCTTTAATAAAAAAGGAAAAAGATGCTAAAAAACTTGCCCAATTAATGAAAAAAATTGGTGAATTTTATCATAGAGAAGTAAGATGTATGACAACTAATATGGATACTCCTCTAGGTACATCTATTGGCAATAGTCTTGAGGTGATAGAAGCAATCAATATTTTACAAAATAAAGAAGACAACTATTTAAGAGATTTATGTATAGAATTAGCATCCGAAATGGTAAGCATGGGAAAAGATATTTCCGTTGAGAAGGCTAAAATCCAGGTAGAGGAAAGTATTCGTTCTGGCAAGGCTTATCAAAAATTTTTAGAATTTATAAAGTATCAGGAAGGGGATATTCAAAGACTAGAAGTTAGCAATCAAAAAATAGAAGTAAGATCAAAAAGATCAGGTCTGATTAAAAAAATCTCTGCTGAGGATATTGGAAACTTGTCAGTTAGTTTAGGAGCAGGTAGAATAGATAAGGAAGATCAAATAGATCCTACTGTTGGCATTTTGTTAAATAAAGGTGTAGGAGATAGAGTTTTGGAAAAGGAGATACTCTGTACCTTGTATGTGAATAAAGAAGTAAACATAGAGCAAGTAGAAAAGATTTTTGTAATAGAATAAATAAATAGAAAAGAAAAAAATGTTTGGAAATCATTAAAAATATGTTATACTGATTATAATGAAAGGTAGAGGATGAAAATGAAAAAAAGTAAGTGGTCTTTATTATTTATAGGTATATTATGTTTTCTTGGAATGCTTGTAAATGTAAAGGCAGAAAGTTATATAGCAAGTAGTTTACCTGATACTTTTACTACAAACGTTACAGGAAGATGGGATAATAGTGAACCCGCTAGAGAAATAAATCCAACAGCAGATGAAGTAATAGCAAATAAAAGTGTTACTGGTGCAATGGGAAGTGTGGGTGGAAATAATGTAATAAATTACCATACTAGGGATTTAGTAAAAGTATTTTGTATAGATAGAACAAAGCCATATGCAACAGGAGCAAATTACAAGAAATCAGGAAAAACGGTTGATCCAAAAATAGTTTATATCATTACTCATGCACAAGAGTACTATAATAAGGCATTTGGAGGACAGGCAGGTACTGCAAATACACAAGATAATGACGCAGAATTAGCATGGATGACACAGGTCGCTATATGGCAATTCCAAAATGCGAATAATTTTGCAGGATTAAATGTAAATACTAATGATATTGAGGAGTCAGGAGCACAGATTAATTCGGTAACCTCTGTTACATATAGTAATAGAGCCATTAAACTATGGCAAACAGCCCAAACACTAGTAGCAGCAGCAAAAGGAGCAAATACCACAGTATTAGATTCTATTCAATTTGCATATGATGGGAAATATACAATAGATAAGAATTCTAAAACAATTAAAACCAGTTTGATTAGTATTGTAAATTTAGGGTCGTTAAAAGTAACTTTAGATACTTCAAAAATGCCACAAGGAACAAAGATTTATAATGAAGCAGGACAAGAAACTGCACAAGTGGATGCTTCTACTAAATTTTATTTTGTAGTTCCAATTAATAATATAGATAACTATTCAGTAAAAGCTAAAATTACAGCAACGATAGATAATTATGAGTATTATACAGGGTATGAATATATTCATTCTACTGATAATACAAAACAACCATTAGTATTAGTAGTAAAAGAGAAAAAGCCAATTTCTGGTGCACTAAATATTGATGCTAGTCATGTTGAGGATACTGCTATTTCAATGTCTAGTTCTATTTACTTTGTTGGGTTTATTATCTTATTATGTGGTGCTGGAATCATTTATGCAAATGTTAAACCGAAAAAGCAGACAAACGAATAAAAAAATAAAAAAGAGTCATATATGTTTATTTGGCTCTTTACTTATCATAATTGGGATATCAATTATTTCCATGAATCATGTACAGGAGATAAAAAAACAATTGTTTTCTGATATGAAATTAAGATTAGATAACAATATAAGTGATGAGATAATTGAAGATATTCCAGAAGTAGAAGAAAAGAAAGAAGAGCCAGCACAGCCAGATACAAAAGTAGAGGATAAACAAATAAACTATAGTAAATATTTAGGTATTTTAGAGATCCCAAAAATAGGGTTGAAAAGAGGATTTTATGGTTTTGATTCCAAGTATAATAATATAGAGTATAATGTGACAATGGTCGGTGGTTCTACTATGCCCGATGTTATAAATGGGAACCTAATTCTAATGGCTCATTCTGGAGATGCCTACATTTCTTACTTTGCTTATTTATATAAATTAAATATAGGAGATATGGCATACGTCACTTATGGAGGAATGAAGTATAAATATCAGATTGTAAATATTTATAATATTCCAAAAACGGGAAAAGCAACAATTACCAGAAATATGGATAGAACATGTCTAACTTTAATTACTTGTACGAAAGATAGTGATACAGAACAAACGATCTATATCTTAGAGCGAATTTAGAAGGAGGTAGATGAATATGGAAATGACTGTGATTGATAAAATCATACTGATTTTCAAATACACTATTTCATCTTTTATGGCAATTGAATTATTTCTCTTGAGCCTTCTTTTATTTTTATTTACTATTTTAAATATTAAAAAAAATAACAGGATAGTGAAAATTATTTCTATTATTCTCTGCCTTGGATTTTTGATTGGTTTAATGATAGCTTACCGGTCATACGCTATGCAAAGTATAGATAGTTTGATTCAGATGTTATTAAGTTATTTATACTTTCCATCTATGGTTGTTTACTTTTTTATCATTTTAACAACAACTGCAGCATTCATTTTTACAATTTTGTCAAAAAAAATGGGAAAGATAAAAAAAATTATAAACTGTGTCATATTAAGTTTTCTATACTTTTGTTTTATGGCAATCATTTCTTTAGCAACTAAAAGTGGAATAGACTTATCAATAATGAATGAATTATATAAAAATGAAACCATTTTATCATTTATACAGATTAGTAATATTATCTTTTTCTTGTGGATCGAGTATACATGTCTTTATCATTTCTATAAATTTCTAGAAAAAAAATTTGACTAAACAAAAATAAAAAAGTTCACACTAATAAGGGTGAATTTTTTATGATAATTAGGTTAGGATATGCCTGTATTAGTGAAACCCTTCATGGTGTCACATCCTCTAGTAGTTATACATATACAAATTATATTAAAGAACAAAATAATAATAAATTAGATAAAGTAATTCAGTCAAATCTAGTGGATTTAGAAAAGATTATTGACTATAATATAGCAAATAATATTCACTTTTATAGATTGTCTTCAAAGATAATTCCTTTGGCTACTAAAGAAGATGTAGTGTTTGATTACAAATCCAAGTACAGTAAATATTATCATTCTATTTCAAAGAAGATCAAAGCAAGTCATATGAGGGTAGATTTCCATCCAGACCAATTCTGCGTTTTAAACAGTGTTAATCAGGAGGTAGTAAAAAATAGTATAGAAATTTTAAAATATCATTATAACCTTTTAAATATGCTCCAAATAAAGAATAAGGTATTAGTACTACATATTGGGAGTAGCACTTTTGGTAAAAAGAATTCATTAACAAGATTCATAAATAATTATAACGATCTCCCTAGTAATTTAAAAAAATCTATTGTAATAGAAAACGATGATAAAGTATTTAATATTAAGGATTGTCTTTACTTAAATGAGAAGTTGGGTATACCAGTTGTTTTAGATTATCATCATTATATCTGTAATCATGAAGCCTTTGACATAGATTTATATATAGAAAAAATATTTAAAACCTGGAAATACCAAAATCCAAAGATCCACTTTTCCTCTCCCAAAAATAAAACAAAGAAGGATATGAGAAGTCATCATGATTATATTGATAGTAACCAGTTTATAGAATTTATCGAAATGATAAAGAAGTATCCCGTTGATTTAGATATTATGATAGAGGCCAAGAAAAAAGATGAGGCCTTATTTCGATTAATAAGAGAGTTAAAATATAAAACAAACTATCAATTTATTGATGAAACAAGTTTTAAAGTTTAGTGTTGGTTTTCAAAATTCCTAACATAGTATTCATCAAATGTAATATGACTTTTATAAATATAGCTAGCTATTTCTTCTCCTACATAACGATAATGCCAAGATTCATATTGATATCCTGTAATATGTTCCTTTCCTTTAGGATATCTTAAAATAAAACCATATTTATGAGCATTTTTTTCCATCCAATGAAAGGATTTTGATTTTTCGAAATCTGTATAATCAATTACTCCATCATAAATATCTACACATAATCCTGTTTGATGTTCCGAAAAACCTGGTCTTGCAGAATAGGTATCAGCCGCCTCTACCCCATCACTAGCTACATATCTATTATATAAATTCACTTGATAATCATACCCTCTATAACTAGACATCGCAATAATTTGAATATGATCATCAAGAGCTGCTTTTGCCATATTCTCAAAGGCTTCCCTAGCAGAATGGACCAATTTCATACCACTTCTAGAATATTGTGTTGAAATGCTTTCTAAGTTAGCGGGTACATACTGCTTATCTAAATATAGATACTTGTTTACTAAAATGTAATCTTTGTTCAAAAATGGTGTCTTTTTAGTATGAGTATAAAAGCTGTGATCAAGCCCAATATTCACCCTAGTAACAATATTCTTTAATGATAAATCAGGGTTTTCAGTTTTATACTTCTCATATCGCTGTTGATACTCCTTATTATAATACGAAATATTTTTATATGGTTCTTTGCTCATTGAAACCACATCGTTTTTGTTGGGATCCTTATTAGTTTTAGTTGTGATATGAATCATAAAAAAGATACAAAGAAAGATAATAAATAGAATCACAAGATTTTTAGTTTTAAGTTTTTTCATAGAATTCACCTAATACCATCATACAGCAAAATAATAAATTTATGTATATTTTTTTTTAACTTGACATAGGAAATTATAGGAGGATTTTATGAAAAAGTTTAGTTATATTCTTTTATTGATTTTATTTTTGATGCCATTTACGACTAAAGCAGAAGAAAAAAAACAAGAAGTAGAGCTCATAAAAAATGCTACATCAGGTTTACTTATGGAGCAATCAACGGGGGAAATCATATTTGAAAAAGAAAAAGATAAACAAGTAGCAGTAGCATCCATGACTAAAATGGTAGCTCAAACAATTATCTTAGAAAAAATTGAATCTGGGAAAATAAAATGGACAGATATTGTCGAGGTAAGTAAAAATGCCGCCAGTATGGGAGGATCACAAATTTATCTAACCCCTGGTGAAAAAATGAGCGTAGAAGATTTGTTCAAAGGGATTTCAATGGCAAGTGCAAATGATGCAGTAGTTGCTATGGCAGAGTATATAAGTGGTAGTGAAAAGGGTTTTGTGAAACTAATGAATCAAAAAGTAAAAGATTTAGGACTTAAAAATACGCACTTTCAAAATAGTACTGGACTAGATGAAGAAGGTCATTATTCATCGGCATATGATATGGCTATTATTGCTAGAAATTTATTAATGCATGAAGAAATTTTGAAATTTTCATCCGTATATGAAGACTATTTAAGAGAGGATACAGAAAATAAATTTTGGTTGGTAAATACGAATAAATTAGTAAGATTTTATGAAGGAGCAGATGGATTAAAAACAGGGCATACAGATGCTGCAAAATATTGTTTAGCTGCAACCGCTAAGAAAAATGATATGAGGCTGATTGCAATTGTTTTAGGAGAAGAGGAAAGCAAAGTTAGAAATAGCGAGACTATGGCACTTTTGGATTATGGATTTAATACTAAGAAAATGACAGTGTTAAAGAAAAAAAATGATGTTATAAAAGAAATAGCATTTGATAAAGGAAATCAAGATAAAATTGTAATTAAACCAAAGTATGATGTTGGTGTATTAGAAAATAAACAGGATGATGATAAAAAATATCAATATGACGTAAAAATTAATTCCTTATCTCTTCCCTTAAAAAGAGGAGATATAGTAGGGAAAATATCAGTAAGCGATAAAAATAGAAAGATAACAACTGTGGACTTAATTTCTAATACTAATGTAGAAAAACTAAGTTATTTAGAATTATATATAGAAACAATAAAAAATAGTATTTTAGGAATTATTAATTAGAAAAATTAGTAGAAAATGATATTGATATCCAGTATAAAGAATACATTCAATCGGAAATCAACCATATAGAAAAAATATTTGGTTATTCAAATGAAAAAACTAATAATTTAAAACTACATTAACCTAATAATACTTTTTAAAAGACTATAAATGAACTGAATCCCAAAAGTTGGACAGTTTAATTATTCAAGGATTGTATCCTGCAATTTACAGGAGTCAATCCTTTTAATTTTTCTTTAATTCTATCTGATTATAATAATAAATATAGTCATTTATTGCGATTATTAAGTCATCAATTGTTTTATAGTTTTTTCTTGACCGTAAAACTGTTCTGTTTTAATAGCCTCAAAAAATTTTCCATTAAGTCATTATCCATACTATTTCCCTTTCTAGACATACATTGTTTGATACCCCTATTTTTTAATTGTTGTTGATATTGCCATCCTTAATTTGAGTGAAATATCATGTGATACTACATATTGATTAAAACCATCAATAATTGGAAATAGATAAACTTTTTCTCCTCTTGAGTTGAATTCTGTTACAACAGTATACCATTATTATAATAGAACGATTTAAATGGAGTAGGATCATATGGTATTGTTAAAATAAACTCAGAAGAGAGGTGCCTAAAATATAAAACAGCACCAAGTAATTCTGTAGCGTCCATCAAAAAATTGGATTTTAACCGAGGTATTGAACAGGTTATGTCCTAATTAGAAATTATTAACGGTATGTTTAAAAAATAGATGGATTTAAAAATGTGACAGGAAAGACTCATCGTGCTCTATGGAGGCAAGGAATACTGGAAATTATTAAAAAAATTTACGAGTTGTATAACTTAAAATGCGACAGATTTCATAGAAATAGATATATATAATATTATTATAATAATTCTTTAAGGAGTTGCTCAAAAAGACTTTAAATCCTCTTGTATTTCATTATACCTCATAAAGATAGTAGAAATACTATAGGATAGAAAAGATAGAATAATTCTGTAAATTAGAAGTGATTATTAATTGTTAGAATGACTAAAAAAGAATGACAAATATATCTTGTTTATAGTAAGGACAGTTATATGTTATAATATGAGTATGGGTAATTGTGAGGTGAAATATGAAAAAGTGCGTAATCATTTATAATCCCCATAGTGGAAAATTAAAAAAAGACTATTTTCTTCAGACCTTTTATGATATTTTGAGAAAACATGGCTATGAAACAGAAGTGAAGTATACTAAGAAAAAGAAAGATGCGACAGAAATAGTAAAAAAATTAGAGGATGTTGATTTAGTAATTAGTGCTGGAGGAGACGGAACATTAAATGAAGTAATTACAGGAAATTTAGAAAGAAAAAAGCGTTTGATTTTAGCAAATCTTCCTATGGGAACAACTAATGACGTAGCTAATATGTATGGATATACAAAAAATAATTATATTAAGAATTTGGAATTATTATTAGAGGGTGTCAAGAAAAAAATAGATGTTTGCTTTATTAACGAAACTCCTTTTGTATATGTAGCTTGTCTAGGAGACTATATTGATATGGCCTATTCTACTCCTAGAAGTTTAAAAAAGAAATATGGAAAAATAGCCTATGTTATATATGGTTTAAAACAATTACGGAATAAAATAAACTCCTATGATGTAAGATATAAAATAGATGGAAAATCTTACGAAGGGAGATATTCTTTCTTCTTTATCACAAATGCTAGTAGAGTAGCGGGATTTGATGATGTTTATTATGATATTAAACTAGATGATAATAAATTTGAGGTGGCCTTTTGTCATGTTAAAAATAAGGCAGAGTTAATGAAAATTTTCTTTTTAGTTAACAATATGGATTTAAAAGATGTTCCTGGAATTACTTATCATCAAACCAATAATTTAGAGCTAGAGTTCCTTACAGGACCTAAAGTATCCTGGTGTATCGATGGTGAAGAATATAAAAGCAGTAAAACTAAGTTTACTTTTAAAATAGATAGGGATACTAGGATGATGTTACCAAAGGAAAATATTGTAAAACTATTTGAAGAGAAAGATTAGGTGAATGAATTGAAAAAGTCGAGGAAAAAGCAGACACTAACAGTTACTATATATATTGTTTTAAGATTTTTGGTAATTGTTTGCATGATAGGACAAGTTTTTAGGGGAAATTGGAATAATGTATTTTTATGTTTTTTAACTCTATTATTATTTACAATTCCAACAATAGTGGATAAAAAGTTAAATATTAAATTACCATCTACTTTAGAGATCATTATTTACCTATTTATTTTTTCTTCAGAGATATTAGGAGAAATTCAAAATTTTTATGGTATATTCTGGCATTGGGATACCATCCTACACGTATTAAATGGCTTTTTAATGGGTGCAATTGGCTTTTCTTTGGTAGATATTTTAAACCGATATGAAAGGTTTCATATTACTTTAACTCCGATTTTCGTTTCGCTAGTTGCTTTTTCTTTTTCTATGACGATAGGAGTATTATGGGAATTTGTAGAATTCGGATTTGATCAATATTTAAAAAAGGACTGCCAAAAGGATAGAATTATAACAGAAATATCATCTGTAGAATTAAATAAAAAGAAAGAAAATATTCCTAAAAAGATAAAGAATATTACTCGGACTAAAATTTATAGCAAAAAAGGAAATAAAGAGGTTATAACCGTAATTCCTAAGGGTTATTTAGATATTGGATTAGTGGATACAATGAAAGATTTATTTGTTAATTTTATAGGAGCAATAGTATTTTCTATATTGGGCTTTCTTTATATAAAAGACCGAGATGAGTATAAATTCTTAGAAAAATTCTTTCCTGTTTTAAAGAAAATAAATACATAAGTACTATAATATATGTAAGAGTTAATAAATAGACTCTTTTTTTGTCGATTAAAACTTTTGTAATGGTTTGTCGAAATGGTATAAATAAAAACTATTATGGTTTATAGTGGTTGAAAAGAGGTGATTAAAAAATGTTGGAAATTAATATGGAAGTAGATAAGGGAATTCCCTTTTTAAACTTAGAGGGAATTTTAAATGCTAAGACGTTTGAAAAATTTGGTGAGGAAATCAATTATTTATTGTATCATCAAGGCTTTCATTATTTTGTACTCGATTTTACAAATATTGGAAATGTAGAGGAATCGATATATCAAAGTATTCAAAGTAAGTTAGCAGAAATATTTCTAAGTTGTGGGCGAGTCGTATTATGTGGAATATCAAATAAAGAAAAAATAGGATTTAGTAAAGAGCAACTATATTATGTAAATCAAAAGCAAGAAGCATTTAAATATTTATATTTATAGGAGAAGAGTATGGAGACAAAAGAACAAGAAATGGATCAATTATTAGAATATGAGTATATTGTAAAGGGAATTATTAGTAGGTATCAGGGATATCAAGACCGTGAGGATTTATATCAGGTGGGAATGATAGGGATTCAAAAGGCAATGAAAGGCTATGTTCCAAATGATAAGTGTAAATTTTCAACTTATGCCCGGTTTTACGTTTTAGGAGAAATTACACAATATATGAGAATTAATAATAATTTTAAAATTAGTAAAGATTGTATTAGAAAAAAAAGAGAGGTGATAAAAACTAAGGAGATTTTAAGGCAAAGATTAGGTAGAGAGCCAACTAGATTAGAGGTTTCACTAATTTTAGAAAAGGAGGAAAGAGAAATTGAGGAACTAGAAAATTTACCAACTGAAACCATGAGTCTAGACTATGAATTCTTGGATAGCGAATACAATCTATATAATTCGATTAAAACAGAAGATCAGGAAACAAAACCAGAAATTTTAGATTTAAAAGAACAGTTAAGAAACTTAGATAAAGAAGAACAGCAACTGATATATTCCAGATACTTTGTTCAACTCACACAAAGTGAAACGTCAAAGGAAATGGGAATGTCACAGGCAAAAGTTTCTAGAAAGGAGGGACAAATACTACAGAAGTTAAGAGAGAGGCTTTAAAACAATTTATTGAAAAAATAAATTGTTTTTTGTCTTTAGTATAAATTAAATAATTAGTTTCATACTATAAATGGTGATTTTATGAAAAATAAAAAATATGAAAAAATAGTAGAAAAAAACAAAGCTAAAGAAACTAGAGTACAAAATGCTATTGTTGCTTTTATCTCTGGAGGAATAGTTGGAGCTTTAGGAGAAGGTATTATTGAAGCATTATGCTATTACTTTGAACTTTCCAGAAGTGATTCTGCGATTTTTATGAGTGTTATTTTAGTATTTATAGCTTCTTTATGCACTGCATTAGGATTCTTTGATAAATTGGTTACCAAATTAAAATGTGGTTTATTAATTCCGATTACTGGCTTTGCCCATTCTATGACAAGTGCCACTTTAGACTATAGGAAAGAAGGACCAATTAGTGGATTTGGTTCTAATATGTTCAAACTTGCAGGATCTGTTATCCTATATGGAGTAGTATCAGCCTGGTTTTTTGGAATGATTAGATATTTATTAGGAGGGAAGATATGACATTTACTTACAAAGATGTATATATAAAAGATACATCAACAGTAACTGGACCCTATGAAAAGGATGGACCATTAGAAAAGTATTTCGATAAAAGTTATAAAGATTTATATTTTGGAACAGATTCCTGGGAAAAAGCGGAACAAAAATTAGTAGAAGACAGTATTAAAATTATATTAAAGAAAACAAAAGTAGCAAAAGATGATATTGATCTAGTGATTGGTGGAGATCTTTTGAATCAAATTACAGCTACCACTTATGGTACAAGCGGAATTGGAAAATCATATTTTGGTGTCTATAATGCATGTGCTACAAGTATTGAAGAAATTATTATAGCAGCATCTTTAATTGATAGTAAGAAAATAAAAAACGCTCTATGTACAACCTCGTCTCATAATATGACAAGTGAAAAACAGTTTAGAAATCCAACTGAGTATGGAGCTCCCAAACCAAAGACGGCCACTTTTACGGCAACAGGTGCTGCCTCAATCCTATTATCGGAAGAAAAAAGTAAAATAAAGGTCGAATCATCTACTATTGGGAAAATCATCGATTATGATCAAACCGATGTAAATAATATGGGAGCCGTGATGGCACCAGCTGCTGCTTATACCATTAATAAACATCTAAACGATATGAAAAGAGATCCTGATTACTATGATTTAATTTTAACAGGAGACTTAGGAATCTATGGAAAAAATATCTTAACAGAATATATGAAAGAAGAATATAAAATAGATATTTCAGATAATTATAATGATTGTGGTATTATGCTATATGATTTAGGAAAACAAGAAGAAGTTTTGGCTGGAGGAAGTGGACCCGTGTGTAGTGCATTAGTAAACTATAGCTTTATTATGGATAAACTGAAAAATAAAGAGATTAAAAGAGTTCTTTTAGTTGCAACAGGTGCTCTGTTCTCTCCAACATTTGTTTTCCAAGGACAAAATATATTATCAATAGCACATGCTGTTAGTTTGGAGGTAGAATAATGTTATTTATTAATTCATTCTTGTTTTGTGGATTGGTATGTTTAATTTCACAAATAATATTAGATAATACAAAATTAACCCCAGGACATATTACCAGTATTCTAGTAGTAGTAGGAGCATTTCTTGATACATTTAGTTTGTATGATAAAATCATTGTATATGTAGGAGGGGGAGCACTCGTTCCAATTACCAGTTTTGGGCATTCCTTAATTCATGGGGCTTTAGCAAAAGCTAATAGTTTTGGTTTAATTGGAATTTTAGTAGGAATGTTTGATTTAACTGCTGCAGGAATAACTTCTGCCATTGTATTTTCATTTATATTTTCTCTATTCTTTAAACCTAAAAATTAAAATAGAAACTTTTCATGGTTTCTATTTTTTCACTACAGATAGGTTGATTAACACATGCATATTGTCATCTTTCGCCATTATGTTTTTATGTCCTTTACCACATTTTTCACATAAATAGACAATCTTGTAAGTATCCTTAAATTTTTCCATTCCAATAGGCTTTAATAAACCTTGACATTTGTTTTTTCTATCACCTGGGTTTTTATCTACATGTTTTGAGTATAAACAATTCGGACAATGATCCCGACAGGAGTATCCTAATCTTTCAACATGAAAGCCGCATTTTTCACAGGTAAAAGACTCATCAATTTCATTAAAAGTTTTCATATTACACCCCATAAAAAATTATAACACCAAACTTACAAAAAGGGAACTTTACACAATAGTTGTCAAATTATCTTGAATTTATTGAATAAAAGAAAGAAAGATAGTATGATGAGTTTATAAGAATAGAAAGGATATGAGACTATATTCTTATTCAAACAGAAAGGGAGGTGAAAGAGGATGGCTGATAAAACATATGGAATGAACCCAGATGATGTAAAAAGAGAGGGACAACAATTACAAAATAATGCAAATGACTTTTTAAGTGAATTAAATAAGCTGGTAAAATACAATAGTCAACTTGAACAAATTTGGAAGGGTAGTGGTTCTGAATCTTATTTTACAAAATGGAATGAGAAAAAAGAAAGTATCACAAAACTTCAAGATTGGTTGAAAGGATTTGCAGATGCAACCGTAAAGTCCGCTACTATGGCACAACAAACTGATAGTGATGTATCAGGAAGCATGAGATAAATAGGAGGTGTAATGAATGAAACAAGAGTTAAATTACAATGAGGCTAAATCGTTAGCGAAAAATATTCAATCAAGTTCTAATATTATGAAGGACTTATTAGATAGATCAGATTCTGAAGTGAAAAAAGTTCAAAGTAATTGGCAAGGTAGTTCTGCTGATTACGCAGTTGAAGACTGGAATAGTTGGAAGAAAGATTTCGAAGAATATTATCAAATGTTATTACAAAATGTTAAAAATATTGAAAGTGCATGTACTACATTTGTATCTACAGAATCTAAAATGCAACAAAACTACCAACAATAAAAATATATTGCATAATTGCAATATATTTCAAATGGAGAGAAATATCTTTCCACTTGAAATATATTGTAAAAAAGAAAGGGAGAGATAGGTATGATACCACTAACTAGTTTAATAGTAGGAAAAAATAATGTGGAAAAAGCATTAAGTAATATGCATAAAAAAGGGCAAATAGGTGATATACAAAATAATGTAAAGAAAGAAGAGGCATCAGAAAATATGTCTACTGCATCTCAACCCATTGATACGCCTGTAGCCTCTGATACAAAGGTGGCGAATGCAGTAATTGACCTAAAAGAGTGCATAATGAAGCATAAAGGAATTATAACCGCCATTCAAGCTACCCAATTTACAAAAGAAAATTTAGAAAAAAAATGTGATTTTAAGTATATTAGTAAAGCTCATTTTACAGCATACTTTGTTAAATGGGATGAAGGGGATACTACATATGCAGGATTATCTGAACAGTATAAGGGGAATTCCAGTGGTACATATGGAGATCCAGAAAAAAAATCATTTTTAAATAATGGTAGTGAAATATATACAGAATTTAGTGATAAAGTTATTAAGAAACGCGATAAATTAAGAAAATCAATAATAGAGGTTTCTTCTAATATAACCTATATTCAAAACAAAATAAAGAGTTATCAAGATGACATTAGTCATATTAAACTAAAAAATAATAAACTTCAAACAAATGTTGATTTATTAATTACTGAATTAGATAATATTCAGAAGCTATTTAATAATTAAAAAGAAAGGAGAATACTATGTCTACCTATATTCCATATGATAAATTAAAATCGGCAGGTTCAAAATTAAAGTCTATTAAAAATCAGCTAGATAATTTAAAGATTGAAGAAAATGGAAAAAGTTTTAAGAAACTGCAAATTGCCAATGCAATTCCCACTTATGAGGATGCTAAAATAGCGTGCAAAACAAAATCAGGAGATCTTAGGTATCTTGTGACGCCAGATATAAAATGGTATATTGATGATGCAAATTACAATTTTGTATGTAAGGAAACTGAAACTCAGGAAGAACATTTTATCAATAAACCTAACTCTCTTAAAGCTAGAACTAAAGCGGATGGAGATAAAAAAATAATATATAAAATTCCCAGT
This sequence comes from uncultured Bacilli bacterium, assembly GCA_910579455.1. GTDB lineage: Bacteria > Bacillota_I > Bacilli_A > RF39 > UBA660 > UMGS995. The sequence continues at coordinate 227,315 of CAJTUT010000001.1, read as the reverse complement.
ATTAGTCGTATAGGAAAAGCAATGGGATATCCAGAGTACCCATTACAATATAATAAAGATAATATAGAGAAAATAAGACATTTCATAGAGCGCGGAATAAATGAGTACAATAATTTAGTGGATTTTGCTCAAGCCTATAATAAAAAAATAGAAAATTTAAAAGATGCATTGGAAATTGAATGCGGTAATATTTCTAATATATATACAGCTTATAAAGATCTAGAAAAATCTGCCAGAAATCAGTTCGAAGGCAAGAAAACAGGAAAAAAATACAGCAATACTGAAATAGCTAAAAAATATGCTGCTTTAGTAACCGCAGCAGGAGCAAAAAATGCAAATAAATATTTAGGAGAAATTTTAAAGGGCACAAAATCTAAAGTGTCAAAAAGCACTGTGTTATCCATATATAAAAAGTGGAAAGGAAATAAGAATAAAACAAATGCGAAGGAAACTACAAAAGATAGAGATGATAGGACAATAGCAACCTCAGCTACCGCCGCTACAATAGTAAATACAAAATCAAAAAAATCTTCTAATAAAAATAAGTCATCTAAAAACAAATCGGAGAAAAAGAAATCAGCTAAAAATGTTTTAGCAGGAGCAACGGTATTAGCAGCAACCAGAAAGGGAATAAAAGACGACATTAAACGAGTTAAGGCAGATGCTAAAATACAGATAACGAATGCAAAGATTACGGCTGCAGATGAAAAAAGAAAATTAGAGATTGAAAAAAATGAAAGAATAGCAGAAATTAATAGAAAAGCAGCAGAGGAAATTGAGGCTGTCGATATCAATGATGAAAATGCACAAGAAAAAATCGATGAAATCAAGGCAAGAGCAGAAAGTGAGATTGATACGATCAACAATCAATATAATAGTGATATTGCAAAGATAGATGAGGATCTAAATAAGCAAACTGCTGTTATTGAAAGCAATAGAGATAAAGATGTGGAGAATTTAAATAAACAATTGGATAAATTAAAGTCTACTAAAAAGGCAAATGGAGTGTTAGAACAAAGAGTTGTTGGAACTACCTTGAAAGGATCAACAGTTGCAGCGGTAGCTACAACTTCTAATAGTGATGTCTCAGTATCAAATGAGGACATGATGAATGCAACAGGAGGTTTAGCAAACGCATATGAGGAAAAGAGTGCAGCTATTCAAAGTATTATAGATACATCAGGGGATACATTGCCAACAGATCCGTCAGTAATAGATACTACAGTTAATAATAATCCAAATGCAAGTGTTACAATAGAGGAATCTGTAGCATCTCCAGTTCCTCCTTCAACAGAGGCAGTGACAGAAAAATCAGTAACTGCCCCTTATGAAACACCCTCTTCTAATGATTCCTATGTAACAAATGATGGACCGAGGGAGGACCTTACACCAGATAGTTCAACTAACCAATCAGAACCAACCAAGGATACAGGATTCGATCAAAGCAATACCCCTAATAATATAGAAAATGATATAGAAAATAATAATTCTAACCTAAATGAAAAGGAAGAAATTGTTAGTATCACTGGTGGAGATAAAGAGTCTTCTAGTAAAAAGGGAGGAAACGGCCTTAGCACTGCTATTCCAATTGGATTAGGAGTTGCGGCAACAGGTGCTGCTGCAGTAGCAGGAGTGCGATATGTTAAAAATCGAAAGCAAAACGAGGATATGGATGAATTTTATGACGATGAAAATAACAATTTAGAAGATGAGAGTGAATATGCGGATATACCAAGTGATAGTGCCTATATGCGAGATGATTACTTAGGCCCAGAGGGAAGTAGTTATACCGAACTCCCAGATGAGAATAGTTATACAGATGCAGAGGAATTAGAAGAGGCTGCGGGAATAGGTGGATTTTCCGAAGATGCAGCATTGAGTGATTTAAATTAATAAGAGGATATGGAGGGAAATAATGGATAATAAAAACGAAAAATTCTTACCAATAGGGTCTGTGGTATTATTAAAGGGTGGAACAAAAAAGGCTATGGTAACAGGTTTTTGCTCAGTAGTTGCAGAGGATAAAACAAAAATGTATGATTATACAGGCTGTGTCTATCCAGAGGGATATATAGATTTTAATCAAATTTGTTTATTTGACCATGAACAAATAGAAAAAGTATTTCATTATGGCTATGTGGATGAAGAAGAAACGGAATTTAAAAAAGAATTAGAAGAGATTTCTATGCAATATAAAAACGGAGATGAAGAGATAATAAGAATAGTAGATGAAATTGATTCTGAGGGTGATGATGATGATGAAGTAGATAACTCTTCAGAGGAAAAAAATATAATAGAAAATAGGGACGAAAAAGAGGAGACTGATCATGAAATTATTCCTAAAATAGAAATCGCTAACCCAAAAATAGAAAATAGTTCTAATGATACTATTGAGCAATTAGAATATTTATAAAAAATGACTATAAATAGTCATTTTTTTTTGGTATAATGAGTTATAGGAATAGGAAGTGATAGTATGGACCTTGATTTTAAGATTAATGAGTTTGAAGGACCATTAGATTTATTACTTCACCTAATCAAAGAAAGCAAAATGGATATTTTTAATATAAAAATAGAAGAGATAACGGAACAGTATTTAGGGTATATAGAACATCAAGAATCTATGAATTTAGAGATTGCCAGTGAATATTTAGTTTTAGCATCTGAATTATTAGAAATTAAGTCAAAATTATTATTACCTAATGAAAAAGTTGATGAGGAAGATGAGGAAGATCCTAGGGAAGAATTAATAAATAGATTATTAGAGTATGAGGCTTATAAAGAAATAACGAAAACCCTAAAGAAAAAAGAAAGCATAAGACAGGAAATATATACAAAGGCACCAAGTAACATATCAGAATATTTATCTAAAGAAGTAGAGATACAGGGAAATTTGACCCTGGATGATTTAATTGATGCCTTTCAAAAGTTTCTGGAAAGGAAAAGGGACTCTAGGCCACTATCTACTAAAGTAACGGAAAAAGAAATTACAGTATCGTCTAGAAGAAAGGATATTTATAGATTATTAAAAGAAGCAGGAAAAATATCATTTTTTAGGCTTTTTCCTATAGTAACAAAGGAATATATTGTAGTAACATTTTTGGCAATACTGGAAATGGCTAAAAACAATGAATTAACTATCATACAAAGCAAAACATTCGATGATATTATTTGTGAGGTGAAATAATGAATTATTTAGCAATACTAGAAGGTCTTTTATTCGTAGTAGGTGAGGAAGGACTATGCTTAGATCAAATAGAGGCGGTTTTAGAAATTGATGAAGAACAGTCTAAAATGCTAGTAAAAAAGTTAAAATCAGCTTATGAAATGGAAGATAGGGGATTAAGAATAGACTTTTTAGGAAATAGGTTTAAACTCACTACCAAATTTGAACACAAGATGTATTATCAGAAATTAATTGAAAATCCTCTGACTAACACTTTGAGTCAGGCAGCATTGGAAACCCTTGCTATTATCGCTTATAATGAGCCTATTACTAGAAGTGAAGTAGATAAATTAAGAGGTGTTTCTAGTTCCCAAATGATTAGAAAATTAGTAGCAAAGGGATTTGTTAAAGAAGCAGGTAGAAGTGAGATGTTAGGAAGACCAATATTATATGAGACTACAAGTGAATTCTTAGATTATTTTGGTCTACCTAATATAGAAGCACTTCCTGATATGTCAAAATTTATGGAAAAAACAAACCAATCAGACGATGAGACCGACTTATATCAATCAAAATATGTGGAAAATAAGGATATATCTTCTTGATACTTTTCATTTTTATGGTATAATAAGGATATGCCTGTGTGGTGGAATTGGTAGACGCGTTGGACTCAAAATCCAATGATAGTAATATCGTATCGGTTCAAGTCCGATCACAGGCACCAAATTGATAGGAAACTAGAACTTTTCGAGTATTAAGTAAAACGCACTTGATAAAAGTGCGTTTTTATGTTATTATGAATATGTCAAGGAAACTTGCATAAAATAAAAAGGGAACATTCAGTTTCGCTAAGTTGAGTGTCTACCCAATTTAAATTAGTTAGGCACTTATTCTAAGAATGAGTGTCATTTTTTTATTGCTAACACCAATAAGGTAGAGAGTAATAAAATGATAGCAATGAGCTTTAAAACCTTTACTATGAAAGTTTTAGTTTTCATTTTATCAAACCTCCTCTCTATAAAAGATTAGAGGTAGACACTCAACAACTAATATTCCCTATAGAAAGTATACTAAAATATTTATTATAATACAATGAAATTTACTATATTTTGTCAATATACTTTATGAAAGGATTCATTTATGAAACTAAAAATATTAGAAGATAATAATACATTTATTGATATGTATTATTTAGCAGAACCAGGAGTAAGTTATTATATAGAAGATGGAAATGAAAAGATATTATTTGATACAGGATACTCATCAGTTATACTAAAAAATGCAAAAAAAATGAATATTGATTTAAACACTATTAGCAAATTAGTTATATCTCATGGACACGATGATCACACAGGTGGTTTAAAATATTTTTTCGAAGAAAAAAGAACTATTGAGTTAATTGCATATCCAGAATGTTTTGATTATAAAGAAGATCCAACTGGCTTATATATTGGAAGTCCTTTATCTAAGAAAGAATTATCAAGAATTTGTCGATTAAATTTATCTAAAGAACCAGTTCAAATTAGTGAGCATATTACCTATTTAGGAGAGATTCCTATTTTGAATGATTTTGAACAGAGATATTCAATTGGAAAAAGGATTGTTAATGGAGAAAAAATAGATGATACAATAATCGATGATTCAGCAATCGTTTATAAAAATGAAAAAGGTCTATTTATTATAACGGGATGTTCTCATAGTGGAATATGTAATATAATAGAATACGCTAAAAAAGTTTGTAATGACGATAGAATATATGGAGTTATTGGTGGGTTTCATTTATTCGATGTAAATGGAAGATTAGAAAAAACTATAGATTATTTAAAAGAGAATAATATCAAATTGTTATATCCGTGTCATTGTGTATCTTTAAAAGCAAAAATAGAAATGGCAAAAAGATTAGATATCAATGAAGTTGGTGTAGGATTAGAGTTAAATATTTAAAAAAGTTATTGTACATCCTCCTTTAGGGCACCATTGACGAATCTGTTCGAACTACTCGAACTTTGAATATTTTTTCAGTCTGAAATATGACTGATTTTTTATTCAACAAAAAATCCTCACAGGATATTTTGTTTGTTTGACAAAATATACATCTAAAAAATAAATTAAGTATGATCTATTTATCATATAATTATAATTTTTTAATTTCTTTATCTTTATGGTATTCCTCACAAGATTTAACAAACTCTTTAAATAAATTTTTCATAATAAAATCATTTTCCATTATTTCAGGATGCCATTTAAGCCCTAAACAAAAACGCTTGTTTTTTAGTTCCACAGCTTCGACAAATCCGTCTAGATCATGAGCAACAATATCAAAGTGATTAACATCAGAGTCTTTTATCATTACGTTATGAATGCTATTAACCTTAACTTTTCTATTTTTTTCAAGTAGTGTGTACAATTTTGAAGTTTCATCAATTAATATGTCATGTCTATAATTTCTATCATAAATATTATGTGATTCATTTTTTTCTTTTTGAACGGTATCACCCTGAGAAAATAAAATATTATTAAGTCCACAACATGTACCTAATAAGGGAATATTATTTTCAATGGCATATTTAGCAACATAAATTTCGTATTTTCCAGTTTGCCATCCACCTTGTAGTATAAATCCATCACACAAATTTAGTATTTTATGAAAGTCTTCTTTTTCTTTTGATGACATAACTTGATTATAGTTAATATTAGTTGGTAGTACGCCTATTGCTACTGCTCCATTTTCAATAATTATTTTTCTAAAATCATCAGTTATTTTTTGCTTAGACCATAATGATTTCTCATCATTAGCGGGTTTACTTACTATTCCTATTATTATCATTTTTTTACCTCACTTTCATATTTTTTTGTTTATATAATTATATCATTTTTTGCTAATTCGTCCTAGGCATGAATATTATTTTTGAGACATTATTATAATATAATGAAAAATGTTTCATATATCAATTATGCAAAAAAGTCGTAGATTACTACGCTACTCGCACCAGATTGATAGGAAACTCGAACTTTTTATAATTATAATTGGTTCGAGTTTTAATATACATTCAAATATTTAATAAACATACTTGCATATTGACAGGGTCCATATGTGCTTATTATTTGGAGGTTATTGTGGAAACGTATAAATCGACTAATAAAGATATACAATCTAATTACTTTCATTTTACTAAAGGTAATAATATTAATTCCATTGAAAAAAATGGATTACTCCCCAAAATATCGTTTCATGCTCAATCTCTTGAAGATACCAAAAAAGTATTTTTTGTTGAAGGATTAGATAATCTTTTAGTTAGTATTATTTGATTGTTGGATAAATATTTGTGAAACATATCCACATATCCCTTGGCATTTAATTTAGGAACTAAAATAAAAGGAAAAAATAGGTTTTCAAAGTCACTTATTAATTTATATTTTAAATGGACTAAAGTTAATAGACTTCATAGGTTTGTTCTTATAAATATTTTGATTGGTTTTTAAAAAGATATATTCTATTAAATATTGAAATTAAAGATTGTAAAGATTTTAGTTTTAATGATATTAATCAAATTAAATCAAGGAGATATGATAAAGATTATTTGATAAAAGCAGGTTATTCTTTAAAGTATTCAAATTTAGAATCTAAAAAAATGGATAAATGGAACCTGCATACTTTTAAAGGTCACAGCGTTAGTACGGATAAAATAAAACTTTGCTATGTAGATAATTCATGTAAAATGTTAGATGTATTAAATTACGCAATTAGCAATAAAAAAATGGACTTCAAAGATATATGTCCAGTTTCATAGAAATACTTAAAAAATAGAAAAATAATTTAATTTTAAAAGTCAGTGTACTTCTCTTTTTCAGACACCATTGAACAATCTATTCTAACTTTTGTTAAATTTAAATGTATAGTATCAACTTCCTTTGAGGTTAATCTTTTATATTTAAAAAAGGAATAGATTCAGATGATTAAATTAAAATAAAAAACAATTACATTTTGATGAAGAATTAAAAAAGAAAATAGAGTTTATATGTCATTTTTGTAATATAAAACCTATTATTTAAAATGAAAGTATTACCAATATTAAATAATATACAGTAATGATTAATAATCACTTTAAAAGTGCTAAATTAAAGGATTTGGAAATAATGCCATGTTTTTCTTTCGTTGTATTTTTTATTTTATATAATCATCTAATTAATACTAACCTTTCTATATTTTTTAGGAATTAGTTTTATGATGATATAAATTAATTCTGCATAAATTAAATTAAAAAGGAGACTATGACTGATTTTATATAATATTCTATTTATAGAAATTGGTACCAAGTTAAATACTATAATACACAGAGAGGTTACAAGTTCGTAGCTCACAATTATAATTAGAACATGAAAAATTATTTTTATATAACTCTCTCCTATCTGTTTATATAAAATCATAGTAAAATACGCAATTAAGAAAAATAGTAAGGAATTAAAAAATAGCAAATTAGTATAAAATAAATCATATAAAAATCCAGTAATAGTAGCTGCAATTAGATACTTTTTTTGATTATGACTGTGATAAAAAAACTGGTATATGACAACCATACTTACAAGCGTAGTTAGTGGTGTAAATAAGGATAAATCTCCTACTCCAAATGGTAAAAAATTAGTTAAAATTCCATCTAATAAAAAAGAGATAATAACTATAATAATACTGATTGCCATTATGATTTCTCCTTTAAAACGGTTAAATAATGAATTCCATTAAAATCCTGACCTGTTTCTAAATATAGTGTTCTACTTAGATTATATTTATCAGACTTAATCTTTTTTACACTACCAATATAAATTCCCCTTGGCTCTCTACCACCTAAGCCACTAGTGAGAACTTTATCACCTTCTTTAATATGAAATGTTTTATCTACACCATTTACCATTAGTAATTTTTCTTTACTATCATACCCATTTAATATGGCGTTAGTGTCCCCAGACTCTGTTGATATAGACACTGAAACCTTATAATTAATATCATCTGAAGTAATTAGTTTAACTTCACTAGAATTTGAACTAACCCTGTTAATTTTACCAACAAAACCATTTTTAGTTACTACTGCCATATCTTTTTTTATTCCAGACTTTTTTCCCTTATCTATTGTAACTGTGTTAAACCAATAGCTTTTATTCCTAGATAATACCGTAGCAGTAACTGTATCATATTCTGTTAAAGTCTTCTTCAGTTCTAAAGACTTTTTTAATTCTTGAATCTCCTCTTCCAATGATGTGTTAACATTTTTCTGAATGATATAACTCTTTGATAAATCCTCGTCCTTAGTTTTATTTAATGCTGTAAATGGATACATAACCACCTTATTAAAGAACATAACGATATCTTTTCCAATAGATTCTACAAATGTATAATTTCGATTTAAGGTGAATGACATAAAAAGCAATATAAAAATCACGATACAACCAATCAAGGTTATCATTAGTCTATACTTTTTCCTCTTTTTTTTATACATGATTCTTCACCTCAATATTTCTAAGTTATTATAATATAAAATTTAATTTGTTACAACAATTAACAAATAAAAATATCCTTATTCTCATAAAAACTATAGTAAGAATCATCACTTACTATAATATGATCTATGATTGGTATTCCTTGCATTTTACCTATCTCTGCCAAATTTTTAGTAAAATACAGATCTTCTTTACTAGGTGTTACATCTCCTGATGGGTGATTATGCATACAAATAATATTAGATGCACTTACTAAATAAGCCTCTTTAAATACTTCCCTAGGATGAACAATACTTCGATTAATAGTACCCATAAATAATAACTTCCTTTCAATTAACTCCTGCTTATTATTTAAATAAAGACAATAAAAATATTCTTGTTTCTTACCATAAAACAGATATCTTGTCATGTTCCATATCTCTTTGGGATTACACATCTTAATATTATCCTTTCCTGCTTTTGCTAAAAATATTCTTTTTCCTAACTCTATGGTTGCTATTAATTCAATAGCCTTTACTTCCCCTACACCCTTTATTGTTTTTAATGCTGGAACTGTAATATTTTTTAAATCTGTAATATTTTGTGCCATCTGTAAAATCTCTATAGAAATATTCTTTACATTTTTATCTTTAGTACCTGTTTTTAAAATGATGGAAATCAACTCTTCATTACTTAATTTATCTACTCCTTCCTTGATTAACCTTTCTCTCGGTCTTTCCTCCTTCGGAATCTCTTTCATTCTATAATTCATAATTCACCTCAATATATTATTGAAAATAAATTATAATTTACCCTTTATTAATGATCATTTCTTCGTAATTAGACAAAATCACCTCCTGTATAGTAGAGATATCTCTTTCCTTTTTTGTACTCTCAACTAATACATCAAACTGTTCTATATTGCTCAAAAACTCTGTATTCGTTATATTCTTTTCTTTTTCATAGATGGAATATCCTTTATCCGTATATATCTTTTTTATTTTTTTAGCATTATCCTGATTTTTTGTGATTCCTACATAAACATAATACTTATTATCATCTTTTACTACTAACTTAGGGTTAATATCTTTTGTATTATTTTCTAATGACTTTTTAGTAGAATAAACACCCTCTTCTAAAAAGTAAACTCTTTTATCATTACTAAAGACATAATTATCTAAATTTTCATACTTAGAAAATAGTATTTTCCCACTGATTCCTCCTAAGACAACAGCTATTATAATTAGTATAAAAATTCTTTTCATGATTATCACCAAGTACATCTTAACAAATTACAATGTAATATTTTGTCGAAAAAAAATAATATGTAATGTTACATATCATTTTTTAATAAAGCCAACTTTTCTTCTTCTTCTTCTAATTTCTTCCTATCCATTTCTACTACATGTGCTGGTGCCTTTTGAATATAATTTTCATTACTTAAAAGCCTTTTTCTTCTTTCTACTGATTGTTCTAATTTTTTAATTTCATCTGTTTTTTTTGCTTTATTATCTTCTTTTGGATAATAAAAATAAGTAATATCAATATATTTTGATTTATAATTAACCTGTACCATATCTTCTTCTAAAGGATCGTACCCTTCCTGAATCTTTAATTGTGACAAATAAATTTCTTTATACATATCTTTTGTATTCATCTTTACTTTTGCCGTTTTATCTATTTTATGTGTAGCCTTCATATTACGGATTGCTACAATATCTTCCAATATTTTTGATAAGTTTTCCTTCTCTTCTAGGAAAATATAATTTGGATCATATTTGGGATACTGGCTTATCATAATCGATTCTGTTTCTTTTACAGGCAATTTGCTATAAATTTCCTCTGTTACGTATGGCATAAAAGGATGAAGAAGTTTTAAAATATCTGTTAAAATATGGAGTAGTACTTTTTCCGTATTTAGACTCATATTAGATTTTGAAAGTTCTATATACCAATCACAAAAATCCTCCCAAATAAATTTATATAATTCAGAACCAACATTATGAAAATCATATTGATCCATATTTTTTATCGTATGTTCCACTAATAGATTTTTCTTGGTTAGAATCCATTGATCCTTCAAGGTTAATTCTTCTTTTTTTATTTTGCTATCTGTTAAATCCTCTATATTCATTAAAACGAAGCGAGAAGCATTCCACAATTTATTAATAAAATTCCAACTGGATTTTACTTTATCCTCATCATATCGTAAATCTGCTCCTGGGGATGAATTAGTGGTTAAGAAATATCTTAAGGCATCACATCCATACTCATCAATGACATCCATAGGATCTACTCCATTACCCAGAGATTTGGACATTTTCCTTCCCTCTTTGTCACGAATTAAACCATGAATAATGCAATCCTTAAAGGGGCGTTTTTTCATGAACTCTAGTCCCTGAAATGTCATTCGATTCACCCAAAAAGGTATGATATCATATCCTGTTACTAAAACATCCGTTGGATAATATCTCTCAACTAGACTCGTATCATTTGGCCAGCCTAGAGAAGAAAATGGCCATAATGCACTAGAAAACCAAGTATCTAAAACATCTTCATCTTGTACCCAACCATCTCCTGGGGAATTTAGTTGTACTTTCACCTCGTCACCTTTATACCAAGCAGGAATACGGTGTCCCCACCAAAGTTGTCTTGAAATACACCAGTCATAAGTAATTTCCATCCAGTGATTCATGATCTTTTCATACCTTGATGGAACAAAGTTTACTTTTTGATCTTTGCTCTTTTGATTTTGTAAAACCTGATCTGCAAGAGGTCTCATCTTAACAAACCATTGTTTAGATAAATAAGGTTCTACTACTGCATCACTTCTTTCACTATGGCCTACACTATGTTTCATCTCTTCTACCTTAATCAATAAACCTTCCTCATCTAGATCTTCCACTAGTTTCTTTCGACACTCTTCTCTACTAAGTCCTTGGTATTTAAAAGCATTCTCATTCATAGTTGCGTCTTTGGAAATAACTACTACCCTAGGCAAGTTATGCCTCAATCCTACTTCAAAATCATTAGGGTCATGTGCAGGAGTAATTTTTACAACACCTGTTCCAAACTCAGGATCTGCGTGAAAATCTCCAATAATTGGAATTTTTTTCCCAACGATTGGTAAGATAACATTCTTTCCGATAAGATCTTGATATCTTGAATCTTTCGGATTCACGGCAACTGCAGTATCACCAAATAAGGTTTCTGGACGAGTAGTTGCTACTTCCAGATATTCGCTACTATCTTCAATAAAATATTTTAAATGATAAAAAGCACCCTTATCCTCCTTGTAAATAACCTCTTCATTAGAAAGGGCAGTCATTTGAACAGGATCCCAGTTAATAATACGCTCTCCCCTATAAATTAACCCTTTATGATATAAATCAATAAAAACTTTGTTGACTGCGTCGTTTAATCCTTGATCAAAAGTGAATCTTTCTTTCGAATAATCAACACTAATTCCCATTTTTGCCCATTGAGAATGAATAGTTGCAGCATACTCATCTTTCCATTCCCAGGCTCTCTTTAGCCACGCATCTCTTTTCATACTACGTGGATTAATTCCTTCATCCCTTAATCTTTTATCTACCTTAGCTTGTGTAGCAATTCCTGCATGATCCATTCCTGGAAGCCATAAACAATCATACCCTTGCATTCTCTTATAGCGAATAATCATGTCTTGTATTGTCACATCCCAGGCATGTCCCAGATGAAGTTTTCCTGTTACATTAGGAGGAGGTATTACGATACAAAATGGATTTTTATCTGAATCTCCTGACTTAAAATATCCTTTTTTCTTCCAAAACTCATATTTGTTCTTTTCTACTTCTATATGATTATACTTTTTTTCTACCATATTCTCTCTCCTTTAACTTTTGTTTAAAAATCTTTAGTCCCTCATTTGTACGACTATAAAATTGTGAATTGGGTTGACTGTTTATTGTTAAAATATCCTCCAAATTCATGAATGTAGGATTAATCCCATCTCCCAAAATTTCTATAGGTACCTCGATTTTCTTTTCCATATTAACAGGGCAACAATAATAATCTCTAATTGTTTCTAAATATATTTTTATTAATTTATTATTCTGTCTTTTTAATCTCAAGGAGTAATCCTGTAACTGTAAAAAATGATCTACACTATCCCATTGAAATGAAATACCTGTAATCTTGTTAAGCTTTGAGAAAAACTCCTCCTCTTCACTTGTTAAAACAGTTGGTAGACATAATTTTCCAATATTATGGTAAATAAGTATATCGCAGTTTTCATTATAAAAAATAATTTTCTTTCTTGTTTCTGATAGATTTACTAGATTTCGATATTGTTTTCCTGTTACTATGATCTCCATTATTATCCCTCCTAAATAAAAAAATTCAGTCCTATAAGGACGAATCGTTCGTGGTACCACCTTAATTCATTACTTTAGTAATCTTAATATCTTTAACGGAAATTACCCGGAATTACCTACTAATCTTTCAATAATTATGCTCCACTGCTACCTTCCATAGTTTTCTTAGTTATTTCCACCAGCCATAACTTCTCTATTAAATATTCCTACGTACTCCTCAGCTTCCTTGCATCTATTAGGAGTATAATATAAATTTTTAAATTTTTCAATTGTATTTTTAAAATATTAACTATTTTGCTTTTTGTACACACTTAATGTGTAATAATTATAGAAATCAACTGTATAACAAATATATAAATAACGAACATTTTATAAAAAGTGGAAAAGAGGGAAACACTTATAAAGTATTTAATCAAGTAATCAAAATTTTTCATAAAAAAAGAAAATCCCCAATACCTAGAATCAGTGATGGGGGCTTAATATGTTGCACTACCCCTATTGAAACATTAACAAAGTCAGAGGATATTATAGGCACTGTAGAAAACTTTTTAGAAGAGGAAGAATTAACATTAGAAAACATTGCTACCTCTTTAGATGGTTTACATTAAGATATTAAGTTCTAATGGTACATTAAGAGTCTTTGATATGACTAGTTATCAATTCATTAATACAACAGCACCTTTTCTGTTGGAAAGAATCTATCAAATAAATATAGATACGATCAATACCTTATCGAAATTAAATCTAGAAGAAGGATTTAGAAGATTCCTATATTCTATATTTTCGGACTATCAATCAGTTCTGACTCATATAGCCTTTTATAGTTTTTATTTTTCAAAAGAAGTTCCACCCTCCCCTACAATGGTATCATAGGAATCTGGTAGAGTATTAATAAATTCATCTAAACATGCGATGCGGCAAGCTTCTTTCATTTCTTTTTCTGTCATATCAGACTTGACTAATTCTAAATTTTTTCTAATACTCATATGAAAAATATATGGATTTTGACTAATAATGGTAATATTTCCTCTAATCGTATCCTTATCCAATTGTTTAATATCTACTCCATCAATAGTAATAAGCCCTTGATTATAATCATACATTTTACATAGTAGATTAAAAATTGTACTTTTCCCTGCTCCACTTTTTCCAACAAAGGCAGTGGTTGTATTGCAATTGATTTTAAAACTTAGCTGATCTAGTACCTTTTTATGATCCTGATAAGAAAATGTAACTTCTTTAAACTCAAAGTTTCCTTTCACTTTTTCTATTTTTTGATCTCCGAATGACTCTTTTTTAAACACTTGATCATCCATAATACTAAAAATTCTAGATGCTGACAAATCAAAATCTTTTACTTTTTCAAGTAAAGTACTAAAACTACTCACAATAGAAGTTAGTTTTCCCATATAATTATAGATCACTAGCCCACTTGTTAGCTCTAACTGGTGACTAGAAATCAAAAACACTAATAAGAAAATCAATCCAGTATCACTAAAATTTAAAAAGCTATCTCTAATTAGAATATATTCTCTATCCTTAGACCCCTGCAGATATCTAGCCTTATTTAGATCAATTACTTCATCATCCAATTGTCTAGTAAAGCTATCTTCCGCATTTAACATTTTTAAATCTCTAACACCTCTAACTAGTTCTCCAATAAAGCCTGATACTTTTTCACTTTTCTTTCTAATTACTTTATCATTTTCTGTTTTTATACAAACCCTTTTTCTTTCGATAAAATAATAAATAAAAAGCATAAAAACCAAATATAAAAATGCAATCTTATTGATGATCAATATAACAATGAAAATACCAATATCAGCGATAATCCTTGTTAAATTTCTATTGATGGTATTAAATATTTCAGACATTCTACTTGTATCATTTGTAAGTCTTTCTATAAAAACACCAGATGAGGCTTGATCTAGAATTTGGTTTTCAATTCTTAAAATATTTCCTCCTAAGTCTTTTTGAATATGAGTTAATGTATTTCTATAAATGATTTGATGAGCGTATCTTACAAAATAAGTCTGATATTATTGAATAGTTCTAATATCAGTAATAAAATACTAAGAAATAATAATTGATAAAGCTTATTCGTAGTTAAATGAATAATTATTTTTGCACTTAATACAGGAATCACAATACTAATCAATATTCCCATTAAATTACAAACAATAGATAAAATAATTTTACCTTTTTCTTTTTTTAAATACTTCCACGCAAAGGATAAATTCTTTTTAAACTCACTCATATAAACTCCTAACTACTCTTTTTTCTCACCACTTCTTTATACTCTTTGTTCTTTTGATCAACAATTGCCTTTTTAATAACTAAATTCGTTTGTAGCTTTTCGGTTGAACCATCTTCTATTTGTTCATTTACCTCAATTTTTTCTATGACATTCCAACCATCTATGATCTTCCCAAAAGCGGCATACTCTCCATCCAAGTAGTCTGCTTTTTCTAGCATAATAAAGAATTGACTTCCTGCAGAATTGGGATCTTGACTCCTTGCCATAGAAACTATTTTTTTATCGTGTTTCAAATCATTTTTTTCATACCCATTACTAGAAAATTCTCCCTGAATAGAGTATCCTGGTCCCCCTGCTCCAACTCCTGTAGGGTCCCCT
The DNA here is from genome assembly GCA_910579455.1 of uncultured Bacilli bacterium. Classification (GTDB taxonomy): domain Bacteria; phylum Bacillota_I; class Bacilli_A; order RF39; family UBA660; genus UMGS995. The sequence goes on along the minus strand of CAJTUT010000001.1, from coordinate 211,687 downwards.
CCTTGTAAAACAAAACCTGGTACTAATCTATGGAAAGTATTATTATCATAGAAACCACTTTTTACTAATGAAATAAAATTATTTACTGTATTTTCAGCCTTCTCTGGATACAATTCTATCACAATTGCTCCATAATTTTCAATCCACATCGCAACAACAGGATTTTCAGTTTCATACTTTTTTAGTGATGCCATATTATTTTCTTGGTTAAAGTCAATTCCTAATAAACTCTCTTTCTTCCCCTCATTTCTATGGCCACACCCACAGCATAGGATAATTAATAAAGCCAGGATACCTAAACTTAATTTTTGCTTCATGTTCATCTTCCTCCTTTTATTATCATAACATAATAGTAATCTTTTTCAAACGACAAAAAAGTAAGAATTTATTTTACACTTACCCTTACTTACTCTGTTAGTTCTATTTTATATGACTTCTTATAGTCTATTTTAATTATATTATCTTTGCTTTTTTCATCATTAGAAATGATAATATATAAAATATTAAAAAATTCCATAACATCTTCCATCACCTCAACTACAAATTACCATAAAATTCCAAAATTTTCATTTTTGTGACTATAAAATTTAAAAAACGGCCTTTTAATGATTCAAAAGGGCAAAAAATATACATTTAGGGTCACTTATCCCCTTTTTTAGTTTCTTTTGTTATAATGTTAGGGAAACTTAAGACTAGGGAGTTATGACCTTATGAAAATAATAGTAATAGAAGACAATCACATTTTTAATAAAATGCTATGTAAAAATATTAGTAAAACTTTAATTAATCATAATTATGATTACGATATAAAAGCATTCACTGAATATAATCATAGTTTAAAAAAAATTATTTATGATAAAGATATCAAAATATATATTATTGATTTAGAGTTAGGCTCTATATCAGGATATGATATTATTAATGAAATTAGAAAAAAATCATATGACTGGGATAGTATTATTATTATCAATTCTGTATATAATCAAAAGGAAGATCTTATTTCTAGACGATTAGCTATATTTACCTATATATCAAAATTTTTAGGTTTCGAAGAAAACTTAGAAAAATCCATATTGGAAGCTATTCATATCTTTGAACATAAAAAGTTATTAACAATTAATAAAAGTTGTAAAATATTAATCAATGACATTTGTTACATTTTAAAAGAAAAAGGAAGTAAATATTGTATAATCAAAACCATAAACGATGAATTTCGTGTTAGAAAATCGTTAAAAAGTCTGATGGAAGAATTACATTTTAGAAAAATAAAAAACTATATTTTGATCAATGAAAATAATGTAGTATCATCAAATAAGAATATTATTAAGTTCAAAAATAAATTGGAAATTAGAGTCGATTAACTTTGATAATTGAATGGTAAGTATGATATACTCTTCTTGTAAAATAATATTTGGGAGGAATTTTATGAAGTTATCAGAATTAACAAAGGAATATGATAAACTACAACAAAAGTATGGAGACCCATCATTAAATTCTATTTACCATGGTGGTTGCTGTAACACTCCCGATATTTGCTTTGTCTTTATGAATCCAACAGGTAAAAATGTTGCTGCTTCTAAAAATTGGAATGGTATAAAGGCGCCCTGGCTAGGAACAAAAAACATATGGGATTTGTTTTTTTCATTAGGTTTACTTGATGAAGTCATTTATAAGCAAATTAAGGTTATAAAAGGGAGTGAATGGACAGAAAAATTTTCGAGTGATGTTTATAATAACATTAAAAAGCATAAATATTTCATTACAAACCTGGGTAAGTGTACTCAAATTGATGCCCGCCCTCTTCCTGATTCCGTTTACTTACAATATCTAGACCTATTAAAAAAGGAAATTGCTATTATCAAACCAAAGATAATTATTTTATTTGGAAATCAAGTAAGTTCTATTGTCCTAAATCAAAAAATTTCTGTTTCCCAGGTTAGAAAAAAATGTTTTATAAAGAGTATAGGGAATACTCCCTACAAATTTTACTCTGTTTACTATCCTGTTGGAAATGGAAGATTTAATATTGACAAATCCATAGAAGATATTAATTGGATTATAGAAAATGAAATAGTAAAAGGTTCTACAATAGCATCTTCTTCACTATGAAATAAGGCTACTGTAATTGTTTTATCAAACCTACATCTTTTGCATATAATAAAATAAAAGTATTGCTAAAATACTTTTATTCTGTTATAATTTTACTTGAAACGGGTCTATAGCCAAGTGGTAAGGCGTGGGACTGCAACTCCCTGATCGTTGGTTCAAATCCGACTAGGCCCTCCATTTTTTATATGCGGATGTAGTTTAGTGGTTAGAATACGGCCTTGCCAAGGCTGTGACGGGGATTCGATTTCCCTCATCCGCTCCATTTGAAAACAAAAGAAATCAATGAAAAGATTTCTTTTTTCGTTATGTTAAAATTAATTAAATTATACCTCCGTTTCTCACACATAACTCACACATAACTCACACAACTAAATGTCATTTTTTTAAATCCATCAGAGGAATTCAGACGAATTTAAAACTTAAAAAAAATAGCACAAGCTATCTTTATGGAACGTTATAATAAAAGTGTTGAAGAATTCATAAAAATATTTGGTAGAAGTTGGATATAAAAAATATGAAATTAAATTATATAAATGTCAAATAATTTAGAAATTTATATGTTAAAAAAGCATTATATTTAGAATATTTATACATTTTTGATACATAATTATTAATGAGCTTAGGATACGCGTGTCGCCCTAGGCCTTTTTAATTTTAATCCAACCAGATGGAAATCCCATCTTATGAAATATTGTTTCACAGCTGATATGCACTACTTTTTTTCTTAAACTGATCATTCTTCCTTCTATTTTATTACACATGTTAGTAAAATCGTCGTCTGGTAATAAAATTTTTAAAACTATAATTAGAGAAAATAAATCATTTTTTCCATTATCATATCTAGCATTAGTTTGCGAAATATTCAATTCACTATGATATATAGTATCTGGAATGTCTTGATTACTTTTTGCATCATATATTCTTTCATCATGTGCACATAGATTTCTATAGTATGCCAACACTTTTATATATTGATCTAATTCTTCTTCTTTTATATTCCAATGTTTAGAGACCTTTACTCTAACAGATTGATTCATAAGACTATAAAACTGGCTTAATCTTCCTAACGTCATTGCATTAACTAAAACCCATAATGGCACAAAACCATAATTTAAAATATAATGTTTTATATATGTTTTTTTATTTATTGCTTTAGATATATCAGACTGTAAGTTAGCTAATAAAGTCTGTATCTGAGTTACTCTTTCTTGATATCTTTTATCAGTACAACCACTACCCTTTAATGTCTCAAAATTATTCATTTTAAGATAATTATCATTTCCGTATTTTTCTGAGAAGTTATATGCTATTAATGATCTTAAAATATTCTCAACTTTTAATATTTGTTTAAAAAGTATATTTTTTATCACTCTATCAAAATCATACAAAGCGTAAATCTCTTCAAATGTAGATCCAATCACAAAGTTATCTATAGTTCCTGATGTAATAAATAATTCTTTATAACCATTAATTATATTATAATAATTCTCTTCTTTTAACTTTTCTAAAGCAAATGATTCATCATTAATTAGCAATCCTCTTGTTTTTAATAGATTAATCTGCTCATCATATGTTTTAAAATCCTTCATTGCACACACCTCATTATATAAAAAAGGCCTTGGCCCAACTCGGGTAACCAAAGCTCAATCACACTTTAATTATAACATCGTAAAAAAAATTGTCAATAATTTTTTTACAAAAAAATCGTAAATATTTTGTGTTTTTCTGTATTTTTTTTAGCTTTTTTGTATATTTTCCGATTATTTCCATATAATAATAACAATAAAATGTACTTTTAAATATTAGATTTATAATCAGACGTCTTCATTTCAATCAATTTTGCATAATTCACAGGATTAGAAATCATATTTTCATAGCTTTTTGTTTTTCTCAATTCTAAAATTAAAATAACTTCATCATCTGATAATTTGATCTTATTATTAGCAGATTCTCCCTTTCGATTAAGCCCTAAAATTTTGTCTACATCAACTTCAAAGTAATTGCATATTGTTGTTAAATCTTCTAATGAAATATTTCTGCTTCCATTTTCATAATGAGAGATTGTAGAATTACTTAAACTTAGTATTTCAGCTAGTTGTTTTTGTGTCACTTCTTTTTTCTTTCGAATTCTTCTTATTCTTTGACCGATTAAAATTGCATTACTGCTCATTATTACTACACCTCATATTTTTCTATAGTGTAATTATAATGAATATAATTTACTAAACGTAAAATTCGACTATTTGTACAGTTTATATAAATTTGCTAGCTAACTCATTGCTTATTCTTATCTTAATTTCTCTATCTATAGTAAGCAAAATTGCATAATAATATTTTTTATTCTTACTAATAAATATTTTATCAACATTTAAACCAACAATTTTGTTAAACTCTTGTATTTGATTTTCGTTTAATATTAACATCTAACCTCTCCTTTCACGCACATTATTGCACAAAAAAAGAGACTCATCAAATCGCTATTTTTACAATTCTAGAGTCTTTTTATAGTTGATTTTTAATTTTCCTTAGGGGAATTTTTAAAATTCAGGTATTTTTTTTATTGAAAAATAAAAGTTTATAATTTACTAATTTTGAGCATTAAAAAGCTAACATTAATAATTGCTATAGAACATATTTTTTTATTATAATGTTAGCAATATCAATATATCGTAGATTGGATGTCAAATAAATTTAAGTCAACTTATCTCCCATGCTTATATAAATTACCTTTCCAATCAATATAAAATATATAGAATATGGTATTTTTTATCATACCTATTATTCTGGGATTAGCAGTACCTTCTGGAGTTCCTGCAGGATATAGCCTAAATATAGAGTATTTCTCATTGGTCTCTGCTGGATGGACTTCTCTAAAGTCTAGTGGTATATCTTTTCTCCATTTCATTTCTTTTACTGGTATATCTTCAATAAATTGCTTTTTATCTCCTTGATATTCTATAACCATTATTTTATACATTTTTGATGATAAAAATTTTATTCTTTCAAATAATTGTAAAAATTCATTTAATGATGCTGGCTTACCATTTTCTTTAAAAAATGAAAAATTAAACTTTAAATATTTTTGTGGATTACACAAACTACACATTTTAGTAGGTTTCTTGCTTATTACTGCTTTATTTTTATTACTACCCATCTGTTACTATATTTTTATCGAAGTAATCCTTTATTGCAGATAAAGAAATCTCTTTATCCATTCCTTTTTCCCTTACAGTAGTTTCCCAAGGACCTTTTGGAACGTGTGTCATTTCTCTAAGCTGCCAAGCTGTATAGATACAAAAATTATCATAAACTAAATTTAGAACATAAGAAGTATCAGCATCTAGTTCTATATTTTCTATTGTTTTTCTATCTTGCTCAGTTAATTCCATATTAATATCATTTCTGCCAAAGCATTTAAAATCGTCATATATACTTCTTACTACAGGTCCATGTGTCCATGCTACAATTTTATCGTTAAAAAGTGATTTATTGTTTACTACTAAATTAACTCCTTGTGCAAAATATAATAATTTTTGTAATTTTAAATGTGATAATCCCTCATACACTTCATATCTGTCATCATATTCATCTTCATTTTCTATTTGTTCAACCTTGTTTTTCCATAAAAACCATTTAGCAATATCTAATGCACTATATTTACTTTTCATACCTCTCATTCCCTTATCAAATTTTCTAAAACAATAATAGCATACTTTTTTTGGATATTCCAGAATTTTTTTTAACATTTTAGTAAATCACTTCCTATTTTTTTTCTACTAACTTCTACTACTATTATTGTCAGTAGTTTTAAATATTCTATACTACTATATGATAGTAGAAAGACAATGTTTAATCATAACAATTCACTAATTTATAACAAAAAAAGCGCTATGCTCTATCATGAACATAACGCTTTACTTTAAATTTAAAATTGTAATTATCAGTAGTATTTACTTCGAAATTATCATTTTGAGAATCATATTTTGCAAAACTAATTTGTGTATTTTTCTTCGGATCAATTACCTTTAAGTACTCTTCTCTACTTAGTAAAAATTTTCTTAATTTTAGTAATTGCTCTATTTCGTGAGAGTACATTACCTAATTTGGATAGCTTCGATTGATAAGCCTTGACCTACAGTACCCAATGTGGCTACCCCATCGGCTTTAGTCCAACCTGTCCAACCAACTTGTGCAACATGAACACGATACTCAAAATCTCCTTTTAAGCATAAATCTTCTAGTCTAAGGCCTTTTCCTGTTGTTCCGATAATAGTATTTTTGCTGATTTTACCATAATCTTTCCAACCAATATCTTGTATGTGAGCTTTTGCATAAACATCTTTATCAAAATCAATTTGAATAGCTTCTAACCTTTTTGACTGTCCTGTTGTTCCAGAAGTTTCTCCATCGAATTTCCAATCTTGCCATCCTAAATTTTGTACATGAGATTTATAACCTATTTTATGAGGCATTTTTGGTCTTAAAGCTCCTAACATGCCACTTTTTGATATACTCTTTAAAGTTGCTTCTTTTTTGCCTTGATTTTGACCAAAAAATTGACCGTTATAATACATAGCAACGTGACTGTCAGGACATTCCTTTGACCTATTAGCCCAGAAACACCAGTCTCCATTTTGGAGATTATTTATTGATACTTCTTCAAAATGTTCATAGTATGGTCTTGACTTTCTGTTATACCATAAACCACTAGCAAAACCATTGCCACAGTTATAATTTGATATACCATAAAATTCACTCGTAAAACATTTGAACAAGTCAACGCATTGAACCCCATAACTTTTATCTAAATCTACACCTTTTCCGATGTGATTTTTATAAAATTCATCTATTGTCATATTACTTACTTCCTTTCACTACTTTATTACCTAATAAATAGGTACTTATAACTGCGATTACTACTGATATAGTATTAGTTACCTTATCAGCGTTGATACTCCAAATAGGAGCTATTCCTATGACTAGAGCATTAATTATAGTTAGTACATTAAGTACATATTTTGAAATTTTCTTTACTTTTTCCATATTCCCTCTCCTTCACTTCAACCCTATTTTAATTGCAACAATGATCAAAATCGCATTCACAACAAACGAAATAATTTGTGCAACTACATTGTCGTATCTTTTTGTCGGTTTCTTTTCTAAATCATTAACTCTACTTTTCAAATCATTTATGTCATCAATGTTTTGATTACATTTTTGTTCGTTTAAATAAGTTATTTTTTTGATTTCTTTGTAACCATCTAGTTTACTTTCTATGACTGCTAACCGAGTAAGAACTTCTGTTTCAAATTTATTGTCCATATTTTTTTGTTCCTTTCTAATCAGTAGTTTTCGTGTATTCTAATGTCAATGTTCCTGATGTTATATTAAGTGCAGACCCACAACCTATTTGAACTATTCCAGTATTGGAATCATATCTAAAATCTGTTTGAGCAGCAGCATTACTTATATGTGTTTTCACAAGAGGAAATTGCTGATTGCCATTTTTTAAAAAAGATTTATCATGAATTACAAATAATGTATCTACATTTTCTAAAGTGGTAATTGTTATTACCCCATCTTTGTTCAAAGCTCCAAAATCAAAAGATTTTCTATAAAGAGGTTTGTCCTTATATAATCCAACGACCACCTCATCATTTGAAAAATGCATCATTTTTTCATATCTAGGAATAATTCCATTAAAAAGTTGTTTATTTTCTTCATTTATTAAATATCCCTGACTTTCTTCATAATCTAAAATATTTTCATTTGAAAGTTCTTTTATAGTTGTTAAATCTTCATAAATTCCATCTTGCATTGCATTTAAATTTTGTGCACTCAATGGAGTCTTACCTTCAAATTGTGCTGGATTAACATTATATATATTCCCATTTATTTCAACGTTTGCTTCTGCTATTTTTGAACCATTTTCCCATTTAAATTTTGGCATTTTATCATCTCCTTTACACACCAAAAAAAGAGCTAACCTCTTTCTAATTTCGTTACTACTTCAAATAAACCTTTTGTGTTATTTTCAAAACTCATTGTATAGAATTCGTTTAATTTTTCTATCGTTGATCCATTAGACAAATAACATAGCCTATATTTATATACTATATATTTGTAATTACTATCACTAGGCTGTAACTCATCACTACAATACAAATTATCTCTAGAATAGATTTCAGTTTTAATATTAAAAGGAAGTGGAAACAATCCATCATCGCAATACAAAGTATTAGATGTATATATACTATCATCCAAACCTGTTTCAAGATTAAAAGAAAAACTTACGTCGCTTTTCTCATTAATGAATATATCTTTTCCCACAATATATTCTTCGTCCATTTTTCCCAAGACCTTTCCTAAACCGACAGAATACAATTGTGCGTATTTTGGCTTCCAATTTTTTCCTTTTCCATCTACGTAATAATATGGATCACCCCTTGTGGCTAAATGAACAGGATAAGCATATCCTAAACATTTAGCATCACTAGAAAAGGTATCTTTACGAGAAATATTAAACCCATTTTCGTTCAAAAAAATACTATAATTTGACATGTCAAGACATGCAAAAACTTCATTCAGTCCAAAAGCTAATGAATATATTTTTTTACCTTTGTAATCATCAATATTATAAATGGTTTCTTCTTTTTTTATATCCCAAAAACCTTTTTTGATATTATAATCATATATAGTTGATGTCGAATTTTCACTCCACAAATTTGATATATTTGTAGCCATTATATCTATATCAAAATCATCAATAGTTATAATAGAATCACCATTTTCATCTAGATTACTAGGAGTTATTTCCTTTTCTAAATTATCAAATTTTATAAAGCAATGTCCCATGTTAATAATAGAATCATAAGTATATAATTTTTCTTCGTTATACTGTCTTTGAAAAAAATACTCTAAATACTTATCAAATATCATATTTTTTAAACTGATTTCTTTATTTTCTAGTTGTATTTTTATATATTCGTTTTTTATTTTCATTATTGAATCACCTCATGTTTCTCGGAAACTGATTCTTCAACATAATGAGTAACATAGGTTTGGAATACTTTATCTGATGAGCTTTGTTTCTCTTCGCCACGAAAAACATCTATAAAATTATCTAACATATTAGCATTCTTGCAAGTTAATATAAAATCATCATCAATTTCATTTCTATAATTTTCTCTAATTTGAGTAATAACATAAGTATTTTTAATCGACATTTTATCAATATAAATTGTATTGCCTATTTTTACATTATTTGATCTATCTAATTTAACTTCTATAGTTCCATCTTTTTCAAGACTATTTTTTTCCATATAAGAAACACCGATTTCTCTCAATTCTTGAATAGTTTTCCATGATTCATGCATATTAATTGTTTTTTCAATAATCCCTGTATTACTAATTTTTCCTTTTTTGTCTGTTATAGCTTTATCATTAAAAAATTTATTGACATTCCACACCAAAATACTATCAGATTGTATTTTGGTAATAGATTTAACAGTTTTTGATTCACTATTATATTTTAATCCTGTTATCAAATTACTAAAAAAAGAATCTTTAATTAATAAAAATTCTTCCTTAGAATCAGTATCACCTTCAAAACCAATATTTTCTGCTATTTCAAGTACATCGCTGTCAAAATTGATTCGAATATAAGTTTCAAAGGTTGTATTGTCTATATATTTTCCTGAAATGTATAAAGCTGTTCTAACACCATAAATTCCCATACTTTCAGCCGATTTGATTATATTCTTTTTATTTATATCTACTGGATAATTAAATGTTATAACATCTCCTTTTTTTAATTTAGTGATTTGTTTATTGATTAATGAATTATGGTTTTCTAATATAGTATCATCGCTAAAGGTTAATCTAGAAAATTCATATATTCTAACATTTTTAAAATTGATAACATTTGCGTAATCATCACTAGATACGATTGGCTTTATGCTTTCTAAGCCAGGTATTAAATTGTTATCATCATAAATATAAGTTGGTTTTTGTTTGAACATTTTTTGAATATCTCTAATATAAATTTTTTTATTTTCATCTATAAACCACCAAAAATTAAATTTATTTGATAAATTATTCATACAATATTCTATAGTTTCACAAATAAAGTTAGTTGTAATAGTCCTATCGGTTATATCAATTTCTTGTATAAAAAAGCCATCATCTACTAGAGGCGTTAAGATTGTACTTCGTATCAAGTCAATTAAGCGATAAGTTCCTACAGCTGTTGCTGTTCTTAAAGTTGTCATAGCCATAGGCGAGAGCAAATTAATGTTAATTATCACTTCAACGTCTTTCTCTCTCATTTCATCAAAGACAATATTATTTACATATCCTGTATAAATAACTTTTTCTATCCCGATGCTGTCAATATCTACTATTTTTGCCTCTTGGTACTTTTCGGGAAGATCATTCATATTATGGTTAGTAAATTCACAGGATAAATCGTTAAACTGTACTTGTTGGCTTGATTTTGTTATCTCATATCCATTCAAAATATTTAAATAAGTTGTTGAATACTTTAATTTTATCATCTCAAACCTCCAATTTTGATAGTTTTAGTAACTTCTGGAGCTACCATTCGACCTACCTTTGAGCCATCCATATCTACAACTCCATCAAATTTAGCATTAATTTGAATTACTGAATTATACATATAATTACTATTTAAACTAGCTTTTGCATTGATATTGCCTGTTTCTAGAGCAACTGCACTATCCACTTTTTTTAATATTTCATCATTCATATAATCGATTGCATTTAGTGCTGACTTTGTATTAGCCTCAATACCGACTGCAATACCTGGTGGAATGTATTTACCAACTTCATTCTCCATTAATTTAGATGGAGAATGAATTCCAAAGAATGATTTAACATTATCTTTTATACATTCAACTAATTTTTTAGCCGCCTTTTTTACTGAACTACCAACATTTAGTATTCCTTTTAAAATACCATCTAGAATATTTTTACCTAACTTTTTCCAGTCAGTATTTTTTATTTTTTCTAAAAACGATTTATTTAAACTGGAAATTATTTTTGGCACCATCATCAAAAGTTGTGGAATAGCCTGTATTAAGCCTCCTGCTAAAGCTAAAATAAGTTGTATTGCTGCTGCCACTAATTGTATTAACATTTCAGGACTTGTTAATGCTACTACTAATTTTGCTATAATCTCCGGTATCTTTTCTATCAACTGTGGAAGTGCATTTATTAACCCTAACGCTAAACCTAAAATCAACTGTATTCCTGCCTCAATTATTAGATCTATATTTTCTAATAGTGATGTAACAATTAACAATAATACTTCTACAATTTTTGGTATTAGCTGTGGAAGTGCTTGAGCAATTCCTGTTACTAATGCTAAAATTATTTGTAAACCGCCCTCAATTATAGTCGGCAAATTTGCTATCAAAACATCTAGCAAACTCATAATTAAATTTTTGCCCTGCTCAATCAAAGTTGGTAGTTGGGTTAATATACCTGTAATCAAACCTTGTATAATTTTTGGTCCATTTGTAATAGCAGTTTGAATAATAATGTTAATTTGCTCTCCAAAATTACTTTGTAGTAATCCTAATCCTGCCATTATAATACTAGCATATGCTGCTATTTTTATTCCTTTTGTTAGTTTTCCTCCTATACTTCCAACTTGGGAAACTATATTGCCGATTTTAGAAGTTATCTTACTACCTGTATCATCAAGGCTTACAGATGTTTCCAAAGCTAAATCACTTATCTTTTTTGAAAAATCCCCTAAAATTGATGATATCTTAGTATTACTTTTACCAAAAGTATCAGACATCTTATCAAATTTGTCCGCTGTTGTTATATAAAAATCAGATACATTTTTTCTAGTTTTTTCTAAACTATTTGCAAAGTTTGCAGAAAATAGTTTTATTCCACTTCCTGCGTTTAACAAAGAACTAAAATCTATTCCTGATGATAATGCAACTCCTACCAAACCTATCGCCGGAGCTAATTCTTTTAATTTACTTATTAATTCTGATAAATTTAAGTTTTTAATAATGTCATTTATTTTTGTGAAGGAATCATTTATTGCTTGTTTCAACTTATCCAACATTTCTTGTATAGTTGGTAATCCTTCACTTTGAAGCTTTTCATTTATTGCGTCAATTACATTACCTAAACCTTTAATTATAGCTGTTTTTATATTCGCAATAGATGTTGCTATACCTCCTGTTGCAGATTTTGCTTGGTCAGCAAATGATGAAAAATTGTCTCCACCCTCCTGGTTTAATCTGATAATCTCATTATTTAACTCTTCAACTGAAATACTGCCGTTTTGTAGAGATTCATATAAATCTTTTTGATTTGCATTTGCACCTAGCATAGATTTAGCTAATTGATCCATTTGTCCTGGAGCAACTTCGACTAATGTATTCCACGCCTGCTGGTCAACTTTTCCTTTCGCTAATATCTGATTATATTGTGTTAATGCCCTTTTTGCTTCCTCTGTTCCCTTTCCTGATGCCAAAAACATATTGTTTAAAGCGATAGCTGAATCTGTTCCTTTTTCTAAATCACCTAAACTAGCTGTTAAACTTTGTGTATTTGACACTATTTCATCAAGCGAAGTAGGCAATCCATCTATACCATCAGATAATTTATTTATAGATTTATCCGCATCTTCTATAGAATACCCTAACGTTTTCATAACTTTAGGAAAATTATTTAATGTATCAACACGTGAAATAGCACCATCTATAGAACCTTTTATAGTATTCATAGCTGTAGTTATAATCTTAGTAATACCTAAACCCGCTACTATACTTTTTATACTAGAGCCTCCATTTTTGGCACTATTCATAATTGAGCTAATACCTTTCTGAAAGCCACTTGTATCTAATTTTGTATCATATGCTAAACTTCCTGCTAACATATTTACGCCTCTCTTTCTTCAAGAGAGTTATTTTAATATTTCGTATATTTTATCTCTTCTTATACTATCTTCAATTTCTTCTTCTGTTGGTGGTAGCTTATATGCCTCTTTAAGTTCTAACATATCTTTATCCTCTCCTGCGTAAGCCCTATAACTCTTTATTTTGCTATAAACTGCTTTTTCAGGAATTGTCAGCCACATAGATCTAAATTTCCACCAATGAATGCAATCTTTAGTTAAATCAATAGGCAAACCATTATCATTTTTAAAATGTTGATTAAAAGTTCCCCATATGTATAAATCATCATAACTATACGAGTAAACTTGACTACTTTTTTTGCTTTTTTTATTAGACTTTTTCATATCGTCTTGTTTTCCACATTTATAAAACCACAAAAATTTGTCTACCGCTTCTTCTAATAAATTATTTTTATATATATCAAAAAAAGCAGGGTAAAACCTACTTAAAGCCTTATTTATTGCTTTTCGCTTGTCTGTACCCTGCATTTCATGTTCAAAATCGATAAATATACGAAAATCTGTATTTATAGTAACTCTCTCATTTTTTATTTTAACAGAATGAGGTAATTTACTATACATTCCCTTCATTTAATATCTCCTGTATCTATTATTTCTATTTCTATTATAATTTCTTCTTTGTTCTCTATTTCCTAAATTATTAGCACGATTTATGTTCTTTTCTAATGAACTTTCCACTTTATTTACCATTGTGCCAGCAGTTGCATTTACATAAGCTTCATAAATACAACTTAAAACCGCTAATTGTATTCTTAAATTCATATTATCGTAACCGTCTTTATTTCTTTTATCATTTATCTTGTTTACTGCATTTTCTCCTAATATATTATCTATTTCATTGATTACTGCATCTTCATCATTTCTATTTATATCATTTGTACTCTTATTTTCTATTACCTCTTCATTTATTTTAAATCTTAACCCGAATATTTCTACTTCTATTTTCTTTTCAGTTTCTCTATATCCTAATTTTGCTATACTATTTTCCATTTTTCTTCCCTCATTCTATTATTTACTCTTATTTTTAATTATCTAATTATGCATCTTCTGTAAATGTTTTTGTGTTTATGTTAAAAGACCCATAAACAAAGTCCCCACCTTTGAGACTTCCACTCATAGTTTTTTGCTCACCAGCTACATTTGTAGCCTCTGTAATTTGTACTGTTTGAGTTATTTTTCGACACTTATATTCATTCTCTTTGTCAGTTATAGATTCCCAAAGATTTACTATATAATGATCCCTCGATAAATCGTTACCAACTTTTCTTTCATAGAATAGATTATAAAAGTCATCATATACTTCATCTCCTTTTACCATATCCATAGTTATAGGAAACTCGTTGTTATAACCTGTAACCGTAGTCCTCTTTGACTTTTCATGAATATACTGTTTTTCTTTTTCGGTAGGGTTTGCGTTTTCAGACATATCTGTAATAACTCCACCTAAAACAATTTTGTTTCCAATGCCGAAATAATGAGCTTCGTCATAAGCCATTATATCCTTTAATACTGTTGTATCATTCATTTTATTCCCTCCTTACATAATAAAAAAGACCTTTATTCAGCCTTTCTTACATTAAAATATATTTGTAGTGCATAAACGCTAATCGAGCCATCTTCATTTTCTTCATATGTTAAAGCATTAGCGCAACTAACATCTGTCACTTTTTTGTTATCATTTAAAATTGGAAGATTTTTTTCTTCTTTTTGTTTTACAAACCAATCAGAAAAATCATCTAACCAATCTAAATTAACTGATTTTTGATTATCTGTTTCACTTTCACTCTTTAATAAAAGCATATACTGATACTGTCTATGCCAGCCTCTGTCAGTAATATACTTCATAGGCAAATTTTCAAATCCTGTTCTTTGCAGAGCAAGATTTTTTACGTTTTCGCTAACTCTTTCAGAATGTATCTCTTCTGTTTTAGCTATTTCAAAAATTGGCTTATATGTTTGTAGCCACTCATTGATTTTAGTATCCATTATTTATTTAACCTCCTCGAATAAGCAGCAACTTGTTGTAATATAGATTGCCCTTTATCAGCAACCATTCTTTCAAAAGGAAATTTCCCTCTCTTTCCTGCGTTAGGTGTTTTTCTTTTTATTAAATACGCTTGATGTCTAGCATAAGGAACACCTATACGAACAACTCCACTACCGCAATCGGTATTTAGTCTAATTGACAATTCTTGAGCTCCTGTATCCTTAGTCACATATGGTTGTAACTCTTGTATAACCTTATTATCTACATAAACCTGTAACTTATTTAAATTATTATTAAATTTATTCTCATAACTCTTATTTTTTATGATGCGAGCTGTTCCATTTTTGCTAACAAAGATGTCTCCCTGCGGAAACGAAATAGAAAATTTCTTAGACACTATTTAGCTCCTATTTTTATGTGATTAAGTTCTTTAATATCTTCATCACTAAAATCAAAAATATCAATACTATTAACTTGACAAACATATTCTTTGTCATACTTATTTCTCAACTCTGTTAATGGTGCGTCTACTATCTCATCAGAAACGTCCATAAGTACTATTGTATCCCCTTTTTGACACTTCCAAGTATTGTTATAATCTTTAGTATCAAAAACGCGAATAAGTGTCTTATCTGTATCATTTACGCCTGTATTATTTCTATTTCTAATAGAAGTATTTCTAACACTAGCTTGTTTAGGATATCTAATATACTTATCGTTTTCTTTATGATATATAGTTATATCTTGCAATAACTCTTCCATCATAAATACCTAGTCAATGAAAGAGGCAAGTCATTTAATATCTGACTTTCTCCTCTAATCATTTGACTTTCTGATTTTTGTCCTTTATTTATACTTACACCATCAATTGAAATAGAGCTAGCTTTACCAACTGCAGTATTACCGCCTGTTAGTTTAATGTAATCACACAATTCGCAAGTGGTATATTTTAATTGATATTGCTCTCTTCCTGATAAAGAGTCAATTACTTTTTGAGTTAGTTTTTTGTTGACATTTCTATCAACTGTTCTACTTGCCTTCACTATTAAAGAGTCGAAGAGGCTTTTAGATAAATTGCCTTTATATTCTTTTTGATAGAATTCGTAATCAGCATAATTTATCATATTTATCCTCTCCTTTCTATTCACTTTTATTTTTATCTTTATTCTTATTTTTATCTTTATCTTTGCTGTTTTTAGACGATATATCTTCTAATTCTTTGATTTTAGCCTCTTTCTCGGCTACTATATCTTCTAATTCTTTGATTTTAGCTTTTGCAGTTGTAAGCTCTTTGTTTTCCTTTTCAGGAGTAGCTACAACTTTTAATTTATTATCATAAATTGTATAGCCCATTTCTAAATAATTATCTTGATCAATATCTAGAATTTTTTCTTCTCTATTACCTTTTATTGCTATCATTTTAAAACCTCCTATTCAGAAACATTAAATTTAATCGCTTTCTTTTTATTATTTAAGATAAATACATCCTCAAAAGATTCTTCATAGTATAGATATTTACCTTTTGAATGTGCTGATGGTTCTTCCATGCTAGCAAATGAATAACTTACTGGAGTAAATACTGCAATAGGATGAATTAATAGCATGTTGATTTGCTTTGCAGTTGTTCCTGGTTTCCAACCATTTGAAAAATCATAAACCGTTTTCATTAACTCGCTTGGAACTTTTACAATTTCAACTTCATCAATTCTTGAAATTGTTCTATTTAATGCTGTAGCACTCCCACTTACATTAATTGTTTTCACTATATCCTTAGCATTTTTAATCAATGTATTAATAGCAGGAGTCACATATAAAATTCTTCCTGTTTGAGGAACTCTTGCTTCATCCATATCCTCCATATATTTGTCAAAAATTGATAATATATTATCGACTGTTAATGTTGTTGTGTCATCTACTACACCCTCCGCTACTGCGTCAGTATGTATTTTTGAAACACAATAAGCGTCCATTTCTGGAAACTTTTGAGTTTCATTCATCACCTTTGTAGCATTTTGAATAGTCAACACCATGTTTGACTGATTTACATCTTGCGGATGTAATAATGTATCCCATTCTCTATGATTAGTTAAATCTTTTGTTTCCCAATCATTGTCTACGTTTCTTTTGAAACTTGTAATGTTATCTCTGTTACCATCAGTTCTACCACTTGTGGTTACAACTGGAATTTTTATTGTTTTAGAATCTACTACCTTATATGTCTTATTATTTGGCGTTGTATATAATTTTCCAAAATTTAATACATAAGGAAATTCTTGGCTTAATGCTCTTGAATATTGTTCAGCATAATTTACTGTTGCCATTTAAAATCATCTCTCTTTCTTATTTTTCTTTTGGGTGTATTGGAGTAAAATTAAAATCAAAATCATTTGTAGGGGCTTGAGTACTATGATCTGCTCCTAAATCAATTGTTTTTTCTTCTTTATCTCCAAATAAAAATGACTTATTTTCTTTTAAGTCCTGTATTTGTTCTTCCAACCCTTTAATTTCGTATGTTCCATCGCTATTAACTTCAAATTCTAATTTTGAATTATCGATCATTTTTGATAAAACATCATTGTCTTTAGCTTTATAGCTACTTAACGCTTTTTCTAAAGCATTGTTTTGTTTGAAAGTTTCTACTTCTTTACTTCCATCTGCTTTACCTAAATCATATTGTTCCTTTTTAATAGCCTCAATGTCGACCTTGTCGGCTTCTTTAATTTTGGTATTTAAATCTTCTATTAGAGATTGTTTGACTGTAATATCATTCTTCAATGTTGCTATTTCTGTATCTTTTTTAGCAACAATATCTCCATGCAAATCTAAAAAACCATCAACAATACCTTTCTTTACTGATTCGTCTTCGACAGATGTCAATAAACTTTCTACTTTCTTTCTATTCATTTTTTCTTTCCTCCTTTTTTAACGCGTTTTTTTTACATGGTTCGCCCCACCCAAAAATTTTAGAAAGTTGCTAGTCCTATCGTTGCTATGCCACACAAAAAAGACCGATATTTCTATCGACCTAGTGCTATTTATAAGCACTGTACTAATGATATAGAACTCTTGCTTTAATTTAATTTATATCATTAGTACACTACCTATAAAGTAGTGCATAAATAAAACATTCTATTTTGAGTGCTAATCTTCATATTCTATTTTATTTTCTTGAAAATACTTATCCACTTCATCTTTCAATTCTTTTTGTTTTTCTACTGAAATATCTATTTCTTCATCACTTAGTTCTTCCAGTTCTCTATCATCAAATAATAGCTTATTTTTTTCTGATTCTTCCATATTTCCAACCTATCCTTTTACATATTTCTATATTTACTAAATGTATCGCTTCTTTTGTTTTACCATACTTATTATAATACATATTTCTAATATCAGTTAATATTTTGTTTAAATCCTTATTTTTTATTTTATTTACATTATTCTTAGTTAAATAATAAGTATACTCATCTGTTTCAACAAATAGTGAATCTATTGATTTAAACCTGTTAAACGTAATTATGTCTTGCTTTGAAAAAGATGTATTAGTAGGATGATTATGAGCTGTTACAAGCGAATTAGGTTTAGATTTTTCGAAAATTATCAAGCTTTTTAAGTCTCCTACCATATTTCTTTTATTATTTGTAGTTGTATATATTTTGTTTTTAGTTCTTATATCATATATTATCATAGTTTCTACTTTGTTATCTTTATCTTTGAAATCTTGAGTAATAATATTATCATTAAATAGCAATTTATTAGACACTTTAGGGGTTGGGGTTATTACTCTATTATAACTCATTTTTAAATTATTACTATTACAAAATATTCTATATTTAATTCTTGCTAACTGTAACTCTTTTTTTAACTTATCTGAAGTATCTCCACTTTCTATAGCATTTTTCTTAGCTCTAATTACTCTCTCATAGTACCTAGCCTTTTGTTGGATTTCATAGTTCTTTTTACATTCGTTGTAATTCATATGTTCATCGCCGTATTTTTTTTTAATATTTGAATTTTCGAATTCTTCTAGCCAATCATAATTGACTATATGATTACAACCATACTCTTCTGTAAGATGTTCATATTTTTTAAATTCTTCTTTACTCATTATAACATCATCTATAACATTATGCGATGGTCTACAAGTAGATGAGTGCCCTATGAATACGCAGTTGTAATCTATTTCTTCTCCTACTCGTTTCGATATATCATTAGCTGTTTGATGTAGACTCCCAAAGAGTCCTCTTCTTACTGCGACTTCTATCCTATCTTTTCTTCCGCTTGTTTCGCTTTTAATAGTTACTCCATTTTTGGTAAGATCATTTATAGTTTTAGATAAGGCTGTATTATAATCTACCTTACCAGTACCAACTTGTTTATAAATATTATTCATAGCACTTACATAGGCATCCTGTGAAGCATATGCTATTGTTCTTGTCAGGTTAGGTATCTTGCTATTGCTATCACTAATAGCCTTATTTATTGTATCGTTTATTGTCATTTAAATCATCTCTTAACTTTTTAAATACTTGTTTTATACTTTTTTTTGTCTTGGTATTAAGTTTTCTAGTTTTCTTCAAAGAATCCTTAAATATTTTATTTTTATCTTGTTTTATAGTAGATTTAAATCTACTTGCATTAGTAAATAACAATTCGTCATATTGAATTATTTTATTAATAACCTGTTTTGTTATTTCTTGATTTAATTTTTCGTATTCATCTACTACTTTATTATTTTTTAATTTAGACATTTTATCGGGAGTTATCATTCATCTTCACCTTTGACAATAGGTGTGCTTTCATTGTTGATTAATTCAATTTCTTGAATAGCCTCTTGTTCTGTTAAACCTTTATATTTAGTTAGATATGTGTATAAACTCATTAATCCTGCCGCAACTTCTGATTGGGTTCTTTCTAATACTGTTCCATCGTCTTCTAAAAAGTTATCTACATCTGGTATTTCTATTGCTTGTGTTTCGTCTATAGAACTATTACCCAATATTTTTTCACTCAATAAAAGAGCCTTACATATTCCTATCAAGTACTCTTTTATTTTCTTTCTATTTTTATTTCCATTTGCAATTAAGTCTTGTCTGTTCCCAATATATTCTGTAGCAGTTACTCCATTCGAAGTAGAAAACGAGTAATACTTAGTACCATATCCAATTTTAAATGAATAATAATCTAGTGAATATTGAACACCATCTGCATTATCCCCAACTCTTAAATCAGGGTTATATTCATAAATGTATGGCTTTTGAGTTCCGTCTTGCGACATTTCATCACCAATAGGTGTAAACAACCTTTTTTGAATTTCCTGCGGATAAACTATCCGTTCTTTCACAACTATATTTCCATCTTTATCTGTATCCTCGTATTTCTCAAATCTAGTAAGTTTCTGATTGATTAACAATATCTTTTGTCCTAGTTTAAAATCCATGCCAAAATTATTATACGTTAAATCAAGTATCTTTAATTGATCGATTGCCTCCCCGAAAATAGGTATTCCTAAACCCATGTTATTTTCAATTGGATTTAGTTTGGGTAATTTTCCAATACTAAAAAGCGGCTGACAAGATAATGTGTTATACGTTTTTAATACGTTGTCTAAATTCATTATATTTCCTGTATCTTTTTCAAAAAATATATTACTTATTTGATAACCTTTTTCTTTCAAAATATGTGTTTCTAAACATATTAATTTTACTTTTTTATTATCTATATCTTGTATTTGTTCGCTGACGAATGCTACATCTATAAATTTATTATCTTCTATTCTTAATGGTATTATTTGATTTGCTAACAAGTTTATAACTTTTGTTTTAGTTTTTCCTGACTTTACTAATTTTGCATCTTCTCCATCTCCTATTATTTTTGCGTTTTTAATTCTAACTACTGTTCCAATTGTCCCAGTATATCCTATTTTTTCAATGTTATCTGACAACTGTTCTAGAAAATTAGTATCTTTTATCATCTGTTGCAACAATTCATCATTTGCCGCTGCTTTTATATCATAATTCTCACTTGTAAGCATACTAGATAAATCCTCACATGACCTCTTGGCAATATTCAAAGAATACATAGGATAATCATCGCCATCAATAGTTTGGACTTTTAACCATGGTGCTTCACCCTTCCAAATATCAATCCAATTATTAATTTTATTGTAATATTCAGTGTTTATGTTATATCCCATTTTTTTTAAATATTCGTAAACGTAATTCATCTAATTACCTCCTATTCTTAACAATTGAGCATACCATTTTTCGATACCATAATTATTAGAGTCTAAGATATCTATATCACTCGTTCCATCATCGAGGTATATATCATCCTCTTCATTTTCGTCTTTTACAACATCTTGAAATCCTTTGATAATTTCTTCTGTTTCTCCTTTAACAAAGGAAATTCTATCTTGCATAAATAAAATACCCCAAAGATGTATCCTTGAAGGTATTTTTATTTTTAAACTATTTATTATTGGAATGTTGTAATTGTTTTTTCTTAACGCCTTTCTTAAAAATTCTATCAATTCAGGTTCGGCACTATCACAAAAAATATAACTAATCATTCCCCATTTTTTAACAACACATTTAATATGTTTTATAAATCCTATCTCCAATTTAGCAAGCACTTGCCCTATTCCTAAAGTGTCTACTACCTCTTCACTCTCTGGACTGCAATTTTCTTTGTCACTTCTTAAAACACATACTCTGCTAAAATCCCTTGCTATCTTTTGAGAACAAAAAGCATGGTCAGAACCATTTTTACCAAAGTCAACACCTGTTGTTATAATTCCACTAACATCACATTTATCTACTAAATACCTAGCTTTGTTATTTGCTATTTCAGGGAAGAATATACCTGCACTTGCTATTCTTTGACCTAATATATCTCTCTTATACCAAATTGAAGCTTTGTCATAGGATAATAGAATGGTTCTTAACTTATTGTTATCTATACTTAAATTATCGAAAATATTAAAGTGACAATAATTGTAACCATAATTTAGTATCTTACATTGTTGTTTTTCGTGAAAACTTAAATATTCAGTATAATACCAATGATTTGGTGCCTTAGGATTTAAATCATGAAATATCTTTCTATCACTACTTGATATAGTTCTATCTTCTACTTCTTTAAGAAATGTTTTATCGCATTCATTAGCCTCTGTTATATAAACCATACCATAAGTATTACCCTTGATAGACTTATATGAGTTAGCTTTTCCTCCACCAACAATCAATAGAACTTTTTCTTTGCCATCAGCAGTATTGACATATAAACAATCCCTGCTTTTATATTTACCCTCTCTACATCTTCCTGAGAAATAATTAGATATCCCATATCCATCACAATCAATTATATTAAGTCTTGCACTTGCACTGTCATAACCACCGACTAAATAAAGTTTATCAGGATGATTCTCTAATGCTATACAAAAAGCTAAACCATTAGCAACATTCTTTGCACCACGTTTTCCACCCTCGGCAACGTTCAACCAACTCTTTTGGCATTTATTTATATAATTAGATTGTTTCTCGCAAAATGGAGCTAATTCATTGAACATCTTCTTCATTCCTATTCTTTTGCGGATTGTTAATCATGCTAGCGATATTAGAGATATTTTTATTAATTTCTTTCATCTTCTCATCATCACTTGTCATTTCTACCTTATCTCTCCATTTTTTAGGTTGTCTATTCTTTAACCAAAAAATAATTGATGTAGGATCTGGTGGATAATAGACTGTGACTTTATAACCAACAACATCACCATCTTTGGTAACTTTTTGAGTTCTATAGGTATGTTCAAAACCACTAGCTCGTTTATATAAAGCATTTTCAACTTTATAATCGGGTATTTCTTTATATTTTTTTAAGGACTCCGAAATATCCGAATATTTTTTCTTCCACTCATATAAAGTAGATTGAGCAATACCAATGTTATTAGCTATATCTTCATCAGTAAGACCATCTCTAGCCCATCCTTTGAGCAAAGTCAATCCATCGTCAGTTAGCCAATATTCAACTTTACTCTTTGCCATCCCTAATCACTACCTTTTGATTTCTTTTCTACTACTTCTTTGCCTTCGTATAATTTTCCTTTTGAATACAATTCTTCATACCTGTTCTTATCCACTGTTATAAATGTATCTTTTTTTCTTCTTTTCCTATTGTTTTTAATATCGTTAAAATCTTCTTTTACTTTTGCTTTTATCATCATAATTTCATCTCCTTTTACTTTGTTTTCCTACTATTATCACTAACACTAACATCATTACTACTGCTATCTCGTTTAATCCGATTTCGACCCCATTCTTTACACAACCTTTCTAACTTACAACCTTTACAACTGTGTTTCATGAAATAGTCTAGATTACAATATGTTTCCTTTTTCTTCATTCTTTTCACCACACAAAAAAAGAGAAGAACTGGTTTCCCAGCTCTTCAAACATTTTCATGATACTAATATAACACATAAAAACCGAACAAAACGAACAAATTTAATTTTTTTCTAAAAATCTATCGTGTTCCATACGCAAACAATCAGAGGTAGCACCATTTCCTATTCTCATAGCTACCTTAACCCATGTATTGTTATCTATATATCTATACTCAAATATCTGTCTTAGTCTACTTGTAGGTAGTTTATCTATGAATTCTTCCACTTGTAATTGTTGTTCTAATAATCTATCATATCTAGCCTTTAATAAATCTTTATATGAACATACTTTTCTTTGTGTTATGTAATCTATATTTTCTATCGTTAATGTTTTCTTTGCAAATGGGAAAATAGCAGATGAAGCCTCTACAACATCAGCTACTTTATAATTATTTTCAAGTTTTCTGATTTTTTTCTCTAACTCTTTTATTTCTTCTTTGGTATCACAATATTGTACTAAACAATCCTTTAAATTCATAATCACTCCTATCTTCCACACTGATTCTTTATTACGTGGACAAAACTATTTACCTATAAATTTTCTTAATTCTTCTTCTGTATATACTCTATACTTATAATCTGAATTAATAAGTTTTTCTTTCTTTCTAATTTCTGCTATCAACATTTTCCTGTTATCCTTTTGAGATAATTTATTTTCAATATTTTTAAATGTTCTCAATAGTTCCCAATCAGTTTTATTTTTTCTTCTTTCTTCTAATAAATCTCGAAGAAGTGACACTATTCTATACCTTTGGCTTGTATTTAGATGATTATGTTCTATAAAATGGTATACATCACTTAGCCTTAAGTCTAATTCCGACTGAATCTTTGGTATAGTTTCGTATTCTTCTTCTATTTCATCTAATAATGATATAGATTTTGTTAAGTTTTTTATTATATCCATTTATTACTCCTTGTTTTTCAACTTATTTACTTCTCTTACTAACTCGTTAATTTTGTAATAAAATGACCACATATTTTTTCCAATTAGTGTATTTCCTTTATCTTGGTATAATTCTACTCCTTTTATATCTTTGTCTTCTTCTATCTTTTCAAAATCATATAATGGATTAAAAAATGCTCCTGAAGAAAATCTTCCACTTTCCCAATTAAAATTTTCTCCATCCCAATATACTATTTCTCCTGTAAATACATCATCACGATATACTTTAAATTTAACTTTTTCATCTGTTCCTAAATCATTAACGTAATCATATAACTGTTCACTATTTGTTTTCATCTAATCACTCCTTCGCTATTATCTTCCTTTTGAACATAAATCACTTGTAAATGTAATTCGTTTTCATCAACATTGAGGTTATCTACATAAATAGTACTTGCTAATTCTTCTATAGTAGTATCTATATAGCCATATTCACTATTTAAAACTTGTACCTCTATATTAACCTTTGTATCTTCTGGATACATCCCTAACTTATTTTTTAATTCTTTTACTGTCATTTTCTAATCCTCTACTTTCTCTACCATATCTGCTTTTATTAAGTCATATAATAAATCTAAATTTGAACAATCTAAACCATATACTTTTTTAGTCCTTGTACTAATAAATACACCATCATTATTAGATAATTCTATATCTCCAGGTGTTGAACTTTCATAATCTCCATCAATAATTTCAGTATCTAAATTATATTGTTCCATTAAGTCATCTAGTTCTACATTATCTTTAATCTTTAACATCTGTTACCTCCTCTACTTTCTAATTTCAATTTTACACAAGCAATCTCTGCAAGGAATCTCGTCACCTTTGAACCAATTTCTACTTAAGCCACGTAATACTTCTTGATCTAGCACTATAGGATAAAACTCAATTTCTTCAGTGTTAAAATCTTTTATTGCAACTCCAAAAAAAGTACCTTTTCTTTTATCAGTAACTTTTAACTTTGTTCCTTTTTTTAATATTCATCATTCCACCCCAATTCTTCTATTTGTTTATTTATGGCTTTTAGTTCTTGCATATCTAAAATTGTAAAGCTACTTATTGTTATCTCCTTTGTATTTACTTAGAATATCTACTAATTTGTCTATATCATCACATATGTAGTTGTTTCCCAACCATCATAAAAGTCAATGCTATGATTATTTATTGAATATCTTATTTCACTCATACTTACCACTCTTTACCCTTTCTAATATGTCTTTATATTTTCTAATTAATAATATATCTTCATCAAAACTTTTTTTTGGTAATTCATTGTTGAAAATGTCATAATTTTTGTAAATAAATTCTTTATGTTCTTTTGTTTCTTTTATCTTATCTTCTAAATACTTTATTAGATTTTCTTTATCGTGTTTTAATCGCTTATTTTCATTTATAGAGAATTTTAAAAATGTTATTAACTCATCTTTATAAAAGTTTTCAAATTGCATTTTTCCACTATTTAGCATAGCTCCCATTTGATGTTCATTATATATTTTTACTTTGTACATTTATCCTCCTTACTTTTTGTGTTTTATCTATTACTTTTGCAATATTAAGTCCAACACTTGTTAAATCTTTATTTTTAGTAAACAATTTATTTTTATTCATAATCAAATCCTCCGATTTGGTTACTAGCTTTAAATTTGATAATTCAAAATTTTGTTTATTTCCATCTAAGAAAATAACATTATAACCATCAGGAATTTTTCCAAAATTCTGTTCGTAAATATATCTGTGTTTTAATATCCAATTTTTGTTTAATTTTCCATCTTGTATTTTTATTTCTATATATCCATCTTTAGATATTCTTTCTGAGCCAATTTTTCTATGATTACAAGGGATATTACCTTTTTTAAATCTCGTAGCTTTAGTTCTTTCTATTGCCTCTAAACTCATATACTCTGTTTGCTTTTTACCCTTATTAAAAGAAATATGACCTTTTTTAAATTGTCCTCCCTTGATACCACTAAAAATATGTAATTTATTTTTTCTATTAGCAATTGCATTTTCACTTAGATTAAGATTAAACATCTTATTAAATTTTCTTGTTAATTCTTTTAGTGATATACCTTTTACATTTTCTTTTAGAAACAAATCTTCTTCATCTGTATAAATATGTCTCATTGTCTTTTTCCAAATTCCTCATATGGATTTTTACTTTCTAACTTTTTTGTCTTATCTAATTTATAAAAATCATTTTCTTCAAATCCAAAGTTATCGCAATGTTTTTTTGCTTCGAGTATAACTTTTGCATTTTGCACTATTGTACTTGATACTTGAGTTATAGCTTTAGATCTTTTAAGTTCTTTTTCTAAATTATCATTATCTTTCAATGTTTCATCATCGTTTAATCTTTCTAATTCTTCAAAAAGATAATTATTTAAACTACTTAAATTATTATTCATCTAACTCCTCCACATATTTCAAACAACTCTTATCTTTGTAAAACGTGTTCAAAGGCAAGTTGTAACATCTTTCTTGATTTAGCTTGTCCAGTATTATTGAAAGCAAAACTATTAGCGATATAGATATAATTACTATTGCTAATGCTATTACTACTTTTTTCATACTTCTATTTCAACTCCAAACGTGAAATACTTGTTGTCTTTTTTCTCGATTAAGTTTTTGTTATGTTCTAATATTCTGTTGTAATTGTTGTAGCCTAACTTTATCTTTTGTGGCATAATACCTTTTTGCTTTACATAACTTTCTATACTTCTTACTAATATATCTAAATATTTTTCTATTTTTATATCTTCATATCTTGTTAAATAAATTGTATTACCTTTATACTCTTTTGTTTTTCTTTCGTCTTTTTTAAACATTATTCTCCTCCACTTTATAACTAATACTTTCAAATTGTTCTTTTGTCACTATTGACTTAATATCATCATTTTTAATACGATTTTCAAATTCATATTTTCCATTATCAATTACTATTCTTGTTTTTTTAGGTTCTTTTAATCTGTCAGTTCCATTGAAATAAGTTTCATCAAAATTAATTACTTTATACCCATTAACATAATCTCCTACTTCTATTAAGTCAATTATGTTGTAACTTGCTTTAGTTATTTTTCCTTTACTACCTACAACACTATTTTCTGTATCTGACAGTACAGCAACGTTTTTAAAATTAAGATAATATTCATATCCATCAAATTCTAATACATCATCCAACTTTTCAAATATGCCTTTATTAGTTCTTACATACATTCCAACTTCTAAACTCATAAATAGTTCCTCCCATATCTCTTGATAAAATCTTCTTTTGTTTTGTCGTAATACTCTATCCAAGCAATTTCGCCCAATTGTTTCAAATATAA
This sequence comes from uncultured Bacilli bacterium, assembly GCA_910579455.1. Lineage (GTDB taxonomy): Bacteria > Bacillota_I > Bacilli_A > RF39 > UBA660 > UMGS995. The sequence continues at coordinate 183,922 of CAJTUT010000001.1, read as the reverse complement.
GTCAAATTTTCTATTAAAATGCACACCAATTCCACTCATATTGTGCATTTTTGGAGTTAGAAACACTATCAACCCATCATCAATGCTTTTTTGTCTATTCCTAACTCCGAAAAATATTTCATGTCTATGACAATACACTGATGTTCTTTTAATGCTATATTTTGGGTTATTGGGCATTATACAGAATTCTTCTTTAGTTTTCATCTTTGCTATACTCTTTGATAATAGCCTCTTCTAACATTACTCTAGCTTCATGATTTGTTGGATGTACTATATCTTTATATTCTCCCTTTGAATCTTTTCTACTTGGCATTGCTATAAATAGTCTATCCTTTCCTTCAATAATTTTTATATTATGTATTGCAAAGCCATCATTTAGTATTACTGTTGCATGCCCCTTTACTTTCGAATTTTCATCTTCATTTTTTGTTATATATATTTTTGTAATTTCCATTTTTATCTTTCCTTTCCTTTTTCTTTAATAAGTTTATAATCGTTAATATTTTGATATGATGAAAAATATCCGAATCTGTAGCCAGTCACAGTTAATTTATATTTCTTACCAATTTTTAATTTTGCATATATATTTGAACTATCAAACTTGCCTTTAAAAAACAAATCACTAATTTTATATACCTGTTCATCACAACTTACTAAATATAGTTCCTCATCATCTCCACTAGCTCTTTTTATCCACTTATCATCAACTGTACAGGTTACTTGTTTTTCATTTCCATATTCGAATTGAAATCCAATAAAAGCTATTATTACTACTATTCCAATAATTGCTACTACCCCTAATAAACTTAAAATTATATTTCCTTTATTATTCATATTTCTATTACCTCCTAAATTCCTTCAATAAAGCTTTTTTTCCTTTTCTTTTTGCCTTTTTCTAGCTAATCTATTTAGCCAACGTTTTTTACCTTTTTTAGAAGAAAAATCTTCTCCCCAAATATGAAGAATTTTTTTATAATAACTTCCTTTTACTATTCTTCTTCCTCTGTTTCTGTGGTGATGTGTTCGACTCACTTTTACACCTCGTTTTGAAAACTATTTTTATATTCTTCTTTACCCTGTCTCCAAATTATGCGACAAAATTCATGAGCTTTAGAACACTGCCTATAATGTTCATAAGCATAATCTCTAAATGCTGTTCTAGGTACTTCTAATACTACACAATACTTACTTGCATTTAGTTGTATTTCAGTCCATCTATTAGCTAATTGCATAAATACTATAGCTAATGAATAAGCTTTTTCTATATCTTCTGATGTTAGATTATAGAAGTCTTCCATAGCATCTTGAAATTGTTTGATGTCTTTTTCTATCTCTTCTTTCATGCGATAACCTCTATCTCTTCAACCAAATCAATTGGCACTAATCTACTTTTTCCCATAGCATAATAAACTTTGTAACAACCTATATATCCTGTTTTTTCTACTTTTACTTGGTCTATAGGTTGAGTATCAACATAGCCGTATGTAATAGGGTCAAAAATATCTTTTTCAACTTGAGTATAATAATATTCTGTAGCTACTGGGGTAATACCTACAACTATTCCCGTAAATTTTTTATTCTTAATTTCGGCTATTTTTTGCGTGTATTCTCCTAAGTCTTCTATGTAAAATTTAGGTTCTTCGACATCATCGCCGAATATACCCATATCTTTTTTAAAATGTTTTTTATTTGCATAAACATATTCAATATTTGTTTTCTTAACTATATACCCTTTGCATTTAACTTTTTGACCTAATTTCATGCAATAATCTCCAATTCTTCGTTTTCTAATCTAATAAAGTCTTTGTAAGATAAAATGCAATTATGTATTCCTCTATCATTTCCATTTTTTATTTGTCCTTTTGGTATTCTTAAAAATATATACTTTCCTGTTCTTGCCCAAAAGCTCATTATTGGTTGTAATGTGGTTTTACCTTGTACATATCCAAGTAAATTGATATGCCCTATTTCTTTTTTCTTAACTTCATGTGGAATATTATTCTTTCTTAACAATTCGCAAGCATACTCACATCTTTTAATTGCTTCTTTTTCATTTTCTGTTAGTTCCTTACTCATAAAATTGCACTCCTAAATCGTCAAGAATATCGATAATTTTATTTTCTAGATTTTTACTATTTGCATCTTGTATTTCTTTAGTTGATTGTTCTTCTTTTCTATTAACTATAAATCCTTTTTTCTCCAGACAAGACTTACATATATCTATCTCTAATGTTCTATAGCTATCAAAAAGCCCTAAACCTCTGCTTCTAGCTTCTAGATGTGCTAATTCATTTTCTCCTTTGCTTTGTTTACATAAATCACAAATATGTGTAATTGTTTTCATTATAATTTCACACCTTTCTCTTTTGCTAATTTATAAAGAGATTCTATTCTTTGTTCTTTCTTGTTTTGTCTCCATAGATTAGGTTTATAGCCTTTTGTTGCAGTTAATTTCATCGGATAACCTGACATACCTCTATATTGTTTCAATTTATTTTGAAACCATTCCTTGCTAAATTTCTTCATTCTCTACCTCTTTTCTTTCTCTATTTTTATGTTCATGCATAAATTCATAAACTGAATTTAATCCCATATTTTCAAGTAACCATTCTGTAGCTTGTTTTTTACTTAAATGAGTTCTTTTAACTCTGCTTTCGTAATAATTGTTATAAGCTCTGCTATGTAATTCATACTCATCTTCATAATTAGCCTCTATGAAGTAGTAATCGTAGTCTTTTGCTTTAATACCTTCTAAAGTATAAGTGTCAGTAGCATAAATCACTTTATAATCATTAATAAACACTCTATAACCGCATTGTGGTTTATCATGATATAACTTGATAGGCTGTACTTTAAATACTTCATAATTGTACTTATAGCCTATTTCAAAGACATCTATATTTGATTTTCTAACTCCACAATCGATTAAGTCTTGTACTAACCAATGACAACATCCAAATCTTAATGTTGGTCTTTCTTGTGCTAATCTTTTAATTGTGATTTTATTAAAGTGATCTTGATGAATATGAGTTAACAATACTAGCTTAATATCTTTGTAATAATCTTTTAGTTTTTTGAAAGAAACACCACAATCAATCAAAATTGTATTTTCTATAATTGTGGCATTCCCATCGCTACCAGTATTGATTATTTTATAGTTCACTCATATCAACTTTCTTTACTGTAGCTTCAGCGACTTCAACTTCTTGTATATCTTCATCATCTTGTTGGATAATTTTATCTTCCTCTTTAATTTCAGGTAAATCTACGTTCATTTCTTCTGCTTCATACATACCTGCTAAGTCTTCGACAAACGCCTCTCTTAATGCTCTTACCTTAGCTACTTTCTCTATCATTGTCGCTGGTTGTTTACTCCAATTAGAATTAGGCTCTCCATTTCCTTTTTTTTGGATGGCTTCTTCAAGTGATACACTACAGTAAATTTGATTATCCCAATCTTTTCTAAATACCTCTGCCCAACCGCCAACTAACGTTTCATCAGGGAGTTTAAAAGTACCTTTTCTTTCAATAATTTCTCCTTTTTCATTTGTTACCATTATTCCACTTTTCATTCCATTATAATGTGGATTCAAAACTGCTCTTTTTAAGATTGCATCCTTACCTACTACGATACTAGCGGGATTATTATTTGAATATTTAATCAAATATGCTTCTCTTAAAAATGGATTTAATTTTCTAACTTTGCATAATTCAGTAAATAATTTAAACTCTGGCAATGTTATTTTTGCAGTAGTTCCTACTAAATAATCTTGTACTATTTGTGGTGTTAATTTAATTTGTTGTCCCTCTACTTCATAAATTACTGCTAAACTATTTTTTTGTAATTCTTCTTTATTACTCATAATCGTATCCTCCATTTTCTAAAAATTGTTTAAGTAATTTTAATTTTTCTCTTGTTCCACGAACTTTAAATGATAATTCTAATACCTCTTCCTGTTTTTCCACTTTAGGTGTTGTTAAGCATTCATCAATCTTATTAATCATCTCTTTATCAGTTAGCTCTTGCTCTTTTTTAGATTCTTTTTCCTTTCGAGCTTTTTCTAATTCAATATGACGATTATTAACATCTGCAATAGTTCTTGATACGTTCAAATCTTTTTTGTATTCAATCATCATCTCATCTACGTATTGTTGGCTATTAATTAATTTAATATCATCAACTATTTTGTCTATAAACTTTTCGATTGTTTCTTTTGTCTTCTTAGTTAGATTTTTACTTTCAGTTAGTGAACCTTTTAAAACTTTGAAGTTCATATCTTCAAATTTTACAAAATCTATTTTTTTACTTTTTGCATATTCATCAAAGTAAGCTCTAATAATTTCTGCATATTCTGCTATAGTCTTTTCATCAAATGCTTTTACTTGATTATTAATTGTTGTATATGTATCTTCAAGTAAAGCTACCGTTGTATCACATAATTCTTTAAAATTATCAATTGGTTTATTATACTCATCAACAATTTCTTTTTTGAATTTTTTTACTTTATCTTTAAATTTATTAACTTCTGCTTTTTCATCTCCAGCTTCTTTTAAAGTATCCTTTGTAAATACTAATTTTGAATAATATTCATTTAGTTTTAATGCAAAATCTTGTACTTCTTGAATATTGTCTTCTATTGATCCTATTGTTGTAATTTGTGCTTTTATTTCACTTTTAAATACTGGTTTAATTAATTTATCTTTCATAATTACCTCACTTTCGCTAAAGTCCTTTCTTCCTTTAATTTTTTATATTTTTGCTTAATCTTTTCTACATCTTTTTCTAATTCTTCTATGATGTATTTTTGATAAATGTCATTGTCTTCTTGTACTTGAATAAGTTTCTCTTGTGCTTTTATTAATTTTTCGTCCTTTTTACTATTTTCATGAGCTTTTGATAACTCATCCATCAGCTGCAACTCTAAAGTGTTATGTCTTTCTCTTTTTCTTTGCTTTCTTCTCTCAAACATCTTCTAGGTCCTCTTTCAAATCTTCAAGCAGAGCTTGTACATATTTTAGTTTTTCTGAATCATCACTCGATTCTTCAAATACATTTTCTAAATCTTCAATAAAATTTTCATAAATAAATGTCCTGTTTTCTATTATTTCATAATCACTGTAAGGTACTCTATTTTCTCTTTCTATCTCTTCACAGTATTGATCGTAGCCTGATTGATGGCTTGTTAAGTCAACTGTATTAATCATCGCTATCAGCTCCTACTATGAAATTTGTCGGTGCTATATTTCTACTTAAATCTGTTTCTGGAATTTTACCCATTAAAATTTTCATCGCTCTATTGATATTGTTTAACTCATACATTAAATCTACTTTGTTAGCTTTTAAGCCATTTAAATGTTCTTTATAGTTTTCTAATAATCGTACTAAATAATTTCTAGTGCTTGATTCCATTTCAACTCTTATCATTTATTATCACTCCCGTAAAATTGATTTCTTTTTTTATTGGTACGTATTTGTCGTACACTTTATCTAAAGTTTGATAGTCGTATTCATTTAAACTATCGTAATCAACCGTTTCCCCATTTTTTTGAAGTATTGGTATTAGTGTTTTAATTAATAAACATTTATCATAGTGATTATTGTATTGGCTTAAAGGTATAGTTTTTTGACATAGCCTACAGTCTACTAGATAATCGTTTCTATCTACTGCTTTTTCTTCTGGTGTTAATAAATACTTTGTTATGTAATGCAACATAGGAACTCTATCTTTTAATTCTCCTTGCAAATGCTGTTCCAATTTTAAATTTGCGTCTTCCGAATCATATTTTTTTAATTTAGAATGCCATTCCGACAACTTAAAACTATCCCATGAAAACCAATCATAGTAAGATTGTATTCTTTTCATGAATCTTTCAACTTCTTGTCTAGTCATCATCTTCCTCCAAAAATTTTCTCATAGCTTCTTCTTCTCGTTCTTTTCGTGTTTGAAAGTGCCTATAAGTTGTTTTAGGCTGTTTTTTTCTATTTGCATATTCTTCTTCTCTTTGTTGAGCTTGTTGCACTGTTTTGATATTACTCTTTTGATACTCATAGAGTATTTTTGAAATATACTTAATACTATACTTGCTATTAAGCACAGCCTGTTTAATTGCATATCTTGTTAGTTCATTGTCTTCCCAATTTTGAATTTCCTCATACTCAATTGGTGCTAATGTTCTTCCAAAATTTTCCTCTACAAAGTCAACGACGCCTTTCCCTATTGGTGTTGTTGTTGTATTATTTAGTTTTTTAGTATTTTGTATATTAGTATTTAGTAGTGTCCCATTTTCAAGGCCTTGTTTTTCAATACCTTGTTTTTGAGGTCTTGTTTTTTGTGGAGTCTCATAAATTGTATATTCGTATTCGATCCTTCCTGTTTTAGTTTCATTAGGCAATAATTTTTTTATGGTTAAGTAATTATTGTCTTTTAATTCTTTCAAAGTTCTTTCTATTGTTGATTTTTCTTCTTTACAATTAGCTGCTAAACCTCGCATAGAATAATCCCAATCATCAGGTAAACTCAACATAAATGAAAGCAATCCTTTAGCCTTTAAGCTTAAATGTTTATCTCTTAAATGATAATTACTCATAGCAGTGTAATTATCAGCTTTTTCTACTCTAAATACTGCCATATTAACCTGCCAAAATAATTACTAATAAACTAATAATTGCTAATGATATTAATTTTTGGTAACTATTCACTATTTCTATTTCAGCTTCTTCAAAAAAGTAATTTATAATTTTATTCATAATATCGTCTCCTTTTGTTATTTTTTTATCTAAAAACCTTGCAAAATAAGACTTTTTTTGATATAATAATCACGAAAATCTTATATAAGGTTTTTAATTTTTTACTAAAGAGAATTACTATGTTTGCTAGACTCGGTATTCTCTTTTTTTTCGGTGTATTCAAAGTAATATTTAGGTAACTTTATCCCTGTATATTCTTCAAATAATTTAGGGCTTATGTTATAGCTATATTTCCCGCCTGGATTTTTAATAGCCGTTCCAATCGGTAAAAGATTCCTTTGTAATCCTATTCTGACAAATTGTTCTGTTTTACCCATTAAACGAGCTGCCTCTTTAACTGTGATATTCATTTTTTATCACCTCCTAATATTTTTTGAAAGGTTGTGTTTATATTGGATAAATATTCTGAAAAGATTTTAAAATATTTAAATAAAAATTCTTCTAAAGATAATCCATTAATCAATGATGAATTATATAATTCTATACCATACGATCGTAAAACAATAGAAAGTTCTATAAAACAGTTAATATCTGAAAATAAAATTGTTAATAACACTAGACCATATTTTGTTTCAGATACAATTATGTCATCTTCTGTTTCATACTACCCTACTACTATTGGAAAAAATTATTTTAAAGATAAATATATTTCTAAAATAATTAATGGAATTAAAGTGTTTGTTCGCAGTATTTTCTTTCCTATTTTAGTTTCCATTGTGACTACCTTATTAACGTTATTAATAAACAACTTATTATCAAAATAATATTTATTATTCCAAAAACTATAATTAAATCTCTAACTTTAAATATTTCACACATTATTTGCCCTAAAGGACTAACAAATAGATTTCCTTCTTTATCTTTTTCTAACATCTTATTCTCCTTTTATCACTTTAAGTGGGATTTTGTTCTAAAAAAATTTCTGACTCAAAATCCTTAAATACAGTCTTAAATTTTTGGATAGTTTCTACACTAGGTTTTCTTTCATTATATTCTAGCTTTTCATACATCGATTTAGTAATTCCAACAAGATCTGCCATTTCTTGTTGTGTCTTTTCTTTTTTTAACCTAAATTCTTTCAATGTCATTTTTCTTTTCCTCCTTTCGTAATTTAAGTATATCCCACTCAAAGTGGAATGTCAATACTTTTTATAACTTTTTGTGTGTTCTATATAAAAATAACACTCTATGTGATATTCTTTAAAGAGAGGAAGGATAATATGTTTAATGGAAATAAACTTAAAAATTTAAGAATCAAGAAAGAACTTAAACAAGAAGATTTATCCACTATATTAAATGTATCTACTAGCACCATCGGTATGTGGGAACAAGGTTATAGACATCCTAGTGATGAATCAATAACACAAATGGCTAAGTTCTTTGGGGTATCTACTGACTACTTGCTTGATAACGAACCAAGTGAAGAATTTAAAGAACAAACAGAAGAAAACCAAGAATTATTAAAAAATATTTCTAACAACTTACAAGACCCGATGATGAAAATTCTTTATAAGAAAACTAGCGAGTTAAAAAACGATAAAGATAGGCAAATAGTTCTAAATATTATTAATTCATTTATTGAAGAAGTAGATAATAAATAAAAGAGGATTAAGCAGTACCTCTATGTAGGAGGTGTTTATATGTTAGCGTCACTTCTTAAAGGAGAAATTACACAGGAAGAATATACATCATCGAATAATATCAATGTGAAATTGGTTAAAATGCCATGTTACTTACATGGTCTAATCTTTAAACGTAGAGAGGAAACTTTAATAGTTATCAATAAAGAATTACCCTATGAAAAAGCTAAACTAGCTTTATTACATGAGTTTGCACACTTTGAGCTACATCATCTAGATGAATTCATTTTTGAATACAAAAGAGAGGATCTAGAAGATGAAGCCGATAGATATGTGGAGTTTTTATTAGATAAGGAGTGAATAAAATGTTTCAAAATGGAAAATGCCCAACTTGTAGTAAATGCGAAGTTTTAGAAAAATATGGAGATAAATATTTATGTATTAATTGTATAGTAAAATTAAATTTTGCTATGAGTGATAGAAAAATAGCAAACTCTCCTATTGACAAACTAAAAGAATATATCAAAAAATATAACAGTAATGATTATAAATTAATAACAGATGGTAGAACTCATAAATTTGTGGTATACACAAAAGAAGAACAAGAGTTAGATAAAAATTATAAACCACTACTTGATGAACATAATAAATTTTATGAACAAACTCAAATGCTATATTATGATGCCATTAGTAAAAAATCTATAGATAATCAAGCAACAAAAAAATGTATTCAATTATGTTTAGAAGACATTGAATTGGCAAATAAATTAAAAGAATATGAAATAAAAAAAGTGAAATTTGATAAAGATTATTGTGTTTTTTATTCAACTTTCTTCTATTTAATTATGCTATATGAAAAATTAGGACAAATTGATGATGCTATTATAATGTGTAAAAAAGCTAATGAAATGAATTTTATTATAGATAATACCAAAAGTGGTACAGCTGGAAGATTGGCAAGATTACTTAAAAAGAAAGATAAAATATATAATTGATTATATTTGATAAAACATGCTAGTATAGGTGTTTTAAATAGATGTAGAAAGGAATCGGCATGAAAGAAGTTATTAAAAAGAATAAAGTGTTATTTATAGTTATTGGGGTATTTACTCTATTTATAATATTTAGCGTTATATTATCTGAGTATGTTGAGAATAATGACATAAAACTTACAGACGAACCAACAACTGAAAATAAAACATCAACCGAAGATAAGAATCAAAAACAAGAACAAGATACATCAGAAGTAGTTAAAGAAAGTATATGTAATAAGGATAATGACATGACAGATAATTTAACTCAAATATTAAATACTAATTATCCATATGGAGCAAGTTTAGGAATATTTTGGAAAGTAACAGGCGAAAGTGAAAACTCTTGTACATATCAGGATACTATAAAAATAAAAAATGAATATGGGACTAAATCAAAACATGAACTAGCAGTAATTACAAACATTAGTGAAGATGGAACAGAAATAATTAAGAGTGTCTTGGTAGATAATATAGAAATTTATAAGCAATAAAGAGCACTGCTCTTTTTTTATACAAGGAGGTAGAATATGAAAAAAACTAGAAGAGGAAATGGAACAGGATTTTGTTATAGAATCGATAACAATCCAAACAGAAAAAAACCATTCATTTACGGATTTAATGTCGGCTGGACTGATGATGGCAAACCTATTAGAAATGTACTTGGATATGCCACTTCAGAAGCAAAGGGAAATAAAGAACTTGATAAATATCTTGCTTCTGATGAAGAACAAGAAAACGAAATGACCTGGAAAGAACTTTACAACAAATGGTTAGAATATAAAAAGAGCACAGGAATTAGTAAAAGTGGTTTACAGCACTACACAAACGCTTATAAGAAAACGTTAATTTTAAATAGTAGAAAATTTCAAGAAATTAATCTTGATATAATGCAGAATATAATCAACAATTGTGGCGTAGGTCATGATGGTCAAAAAAGAATCAGAAATTTATACACACAGCTTTATGAATATGCAAACGTTTTAGAAGTTAAAAAAAATGCAAACTTTAGTAAGTTTTTAGTTGTTAGCAAAGAAGAAAAATCAAAAAAGAAACGTAACCCTTTTACAAAAGATGAAATTAGAAAATTGTGGAAAAATCGAAATAGTTTTGTAGATATTATACTATTTATGGTATATACCGGAATCAGACCAAATGAATTATTTAAAATTACCGAAGCGACCGAAGATTATATAGTAACAGGATCTAAAACTGACGCTGGTAAAGATAGAATGATTCCAATTCACGATGATATAAAAGAAATATTCAAAAGCATTCTGAATAATAAAACACTAGACATTTTAACAAGAAATAAATTTTATGAATTATTTAATAACGAAATGAGTAAGTTATCTATGAAACATGAGCCATACGATACTAGACATGCATTTTCGACTTTGTGGAAATTTAGCAAGAGAGATAGTTTAGCAAGAAAAAGGATCATGGGTCACGCTGTTAAGGATTTAACTGATGATGTATACACTCATTTAGACATAAACTTTTTACGATCAGAATTAAACAAGGTAGTCTTCATATAACTTTTTTTGGAAGTAATCGAACTATCCTCAACTTTAAAATTTACCTTACAATATTAAAAAAATATAACATAACACACACATATCACACACAACAAAGATATAAAAATTTATATATCAATAAATATAATCAAATAAACTGACCCTTGCCAAGGCTGTGACGGGGATTCGATTTCCCTCATCCGCTCCATTTGAAGGCAACTTACGAACCAATATGGTATCGTGAGTTTTTATTTTATATAGAAAACTGTAGTTCTCTTTCTAGGAAGGAGGACTTTTTTGATGGTGGAATTTAAAATACTTGAGGAATTAAGACCAAATAACGAGATTTTGGAAGTGATTAAGAATTATAATTACAAAACAAAAAAAGGCAAATCAAAGCACCTTTTACATACTAATTTGAAGTTTATAGAGCCAGTAGAATACATAATTACATCTCCTACTACTCTTACCATATTAGAGTATAAAATAAATGAAATATCTAACAAACCATTTTATATCAAAGAACATAATCAAAAATACTCACTAAAAGAAATTATAGAAATTTTACAAAAGTTTAAAGTTTAGACTTCGTCTTTTCAGTTTTAAATGGCTAAACAAGTGAGAAGAAATAAAGGATTACTTCTCTATCCCCTAAAAAAGCACTTTAAACTGCTAAACATATGAAAGTTATTTATTTTAGGTTGCAAAAATGGTTACAAAATGCTAAATAAGTGAGGAGATGATTATTTTATGAGATGTGCAGTATATTTAAGAGTTAGTACAGATGACCAAAGAGATAATGGCTATTCTATTGATTTATAACTTCGTATGATTAAAGAATATTGTGAAAAAAATGATTATAGTATTGTAGATATTTATAATGACGCAGGACATTCTGGCAAAGATTTATTAAGAACTGAAATGCAAAGACTAATAAAAGATATTAAAGACATTGAGAAAGCAATTAAAAAGTTAAAGCTACAAGAAAAAAAGTTAGTAGACCTATATTTAACTTCAAATCTAAATGTTGACGTTATCAACCACAAGAATGAAGTCATAAAAAATGAAATTGAAAAACTAGGTAGGAAGAAAGAAATCCTTGATACAAATGATGAAGTTATTTTCCCTAATCATTTAGGACTAACATTTATTTTTGATAGTCTAAATAGAAAAGCAAAACAAAAGTTAATTGCTAAACTTATTTCCTCTTTAGAAATAACTAGAGAATATCAGAAAGAACATTTTAAAAGATTGTTATGACAATAACTTATATAATTCTTCAGATTTAAAAGAAATATCTAAGAATACTGATGAGGAAATTACTATAAATAATTTATTAAAAACTGAAGAATTAAAAAAAGACTACAACATTTTTGAATAGTTTGAATAGTCGTAGTCTTTGTTACATATTACATTTCTAATAATATAGAGACGCACTTGCAAATTGACATAGTCAATTGGCTTGTGCATTATACATATTTTAATAATTCGGTAAATTCTGTATAGCCACTTTCAGAATTTAAATGACCCCCACCTGAAATCATTATTTGATTTTCAGTTATGGTATCAGCAAATTCCTTTTCAGCTTCATATTTAACATAAGGATCATTATCAGAATAAAAACAGACAATATCATTACAATAATTTTTAATATCTCCAAGATTATCAAAATACATACTCTCATTAACTGCATCATAATTCTTATCTATTCCAAGATAATTATTAAAGCCACAGACAGACACTAATCTCTTAACTTTAATTTTGTTCTGGACTAAAAATTTACACACAAAGATGGGAGCTATTGAATGAGCAAATATAATTGTATTTTCATTAATGATATTTGCTTCTACATAAGTTTTTAAAAGCTTAGACCAGTTTTTATAATTTTGATAACCCACTCCTGTTGGAAAATCTGGAGTATATACTTCTAAATCTTTACTTTCAATTTCTTTTCTTAAATATGGAATCCAATTTGAAAATGGACTTCCGAAACTTCCATGTACTAATAAATAATTATTTTTCAATTTTAAATCTCTCCTTCTTCATTTCTATCATATCGTTCTATGATACTTTTTATGAACTTACTTTCTAAACTCTGATATTGAACTAGTGATGCACTAACCTTCTTAATTTCTTTGTTTATTTCTTTTGTATGTTTTTCGATTTTATCATTTATCTGCTTTAATTCATCAATTTCAGAAACATATACTAAAAACCCAGAATATTGTTCAAAATCAATATTACTATTATCTTTATATATTTTATTCTTGTTAATTTTTGGATAAGAATAGGAAATTTCTAAATTCTTTTTTTCAAAATTATTCAAGATATCAAATGTTATTACACCTAAACAAATTATCCACTTTTTATTAGGAAATATTCTAACATCATTTTTTGGCTTTCTTAATAACTTTTGTTCAGTTTCTGATAGTTGTTTTATAAATTCTTCATCAAACTTTAAATTCCTAATTGTTAAAGGAACATTTCCTGTATTGGTTAATACAGGCTAAACTTGATCGCACCTTTCAATAAGAAGAAAAACTATTTAAATTATTTACACTATTAATTAATTCTCTCAATAAATATTCCATAAGACCTCCAAAATACTTGCTAATAATATTGTACTATATTTAAAGAAAAAATGCTATACGACTATCTAAATTACTAAAGAAAATATGATATAATTATAAAAGGAAGTGGTATACTTATGGAAGTTAAAGATTGGGCTAAAAAAATTGATTGGAGTCGAAGAATAAAAGCAGTATGTAAACCTTGCTGGGAAATTAAATATTGCCCTTATGGTTCTTTGGTTGAATATATGCCACATGAAGATGATAATAAAGAAAAGATATGTAGAATCTTTGGACATATTTGTCCCGTATTCAAAGTAGCAGAACCATTTACTGAAACAAAAGAGCTTAGAAATATTTCAAGAATCATTCCAAGAGAAGTTCAATTAAAAGTAAGCAGAAGAGATAATAATATATGTCAACTTTGTTCTAAAAGTCTTCTAGACAAAGATATTCATTTTGATCACATAATTCCTTGGTCAAAAGGTGGAAGCTCTGATGAAAATAATATTAGGATATTATGTCCTGAATGTAATTTAAAGCGAGGGAATAATTTTGAATCTGAATTATTAGTTATAGATTTTAATGAATTAGCTAATGGATTAATAGATTTAACTCAGGAAATGCTTTATGATATTATTGTTTCAATTTTTATTATAAATAATATCAGAAAAGAAAATGAAAATGATTTAACTCTTGAAAATATTTTTTCTAAATTACATTTAAATAAACAACAAGAAGAAACTGCAGAAATAGTTTACAAACTAGCTTTTGAGTTAGATGATTTTATTTCTCAATATTTAAATAACTATTTCAATAAAATAGAAATCGAAAAAATTAAATATCGGTTTGGTTACAACAAACAAATAAAAATACATACACTTCAAGATACTGCAAAAAAGTTTAATGTATCGGTCACAAATATTCAAGAAACAGAAAAAAAATTATTCAACTTTATAGGACTAAATATAAAATATTTGAAAAATGAAAACGAGTTAGTAACCTATGATAATAAGATGATTCAGGAAATTACAAGATTATAGACAAAAGAGAGGTATTTTATGAATGAGTATCATAAAGCATTATTGAAATTAATTGAAGATAATAAAGAAAACAAGTTAAGAGGAATATATCCGAATATTTTAATTACTTCATTTAAAGGCAAAAATAATTCATCTTCTATACTACTTCATCAAATTCGTGCAAATAATCTTGATAAATTAGAATTAACGAATAGTTTTTCCACAAGTGTAAATGAATTAAAAAATAGAATAAATAAGAATAATTACAAATATATTATAGCCTTTGGACAAAAGCCTAATAGTGATCATATTTACATAGAATTGATTGGAAATAAAAATAATAATAAAATTACAACTAAATTTCCTTATAAAAAATTCACATCATACCTTTCGTCAAATAAGATAGATTTTTCGTTATCTAATGATGCTGGTAACTACTTATGCAATAATATATACTATGAAGGTATGAAGTATATTCAGGAAATTTCTTCAGGTATTAAAATGATTTTTGTTCATATACCATCAATTAGTTCAGATTATGATTTTAAAAAATTAGCAAAAGTGATTTCAAATTTTATAGAATCAATATTAATTCATAATTAATTAGTGCATCATTTCAACTTATGTGCT
This sequence comes from uncultured Bacilli bacterium, assembly GCA_910579455.1. Taxonomy (GTDB): domain Bacteria; phylum Bacillota_I; class Bacilli_A; order RF39; family UBA660; genus UMGS995. Next base: position 168,824 of record CAJTUT010000001.1, on the reverse strand, counting down.
GTAATCCTGCATTAATTGAATATTGAACTGTTAATTCATCCTCTAATCTTATGAAGGCATTACAAGTGGTACTAGCATAAATATTTTTTAATTTACCATTTGAATCTAAACGTTCTTTTGTAATTGGATTCATAAACGCTGTTACCCTAACAATATCTCTTGAATTAAACCAGTATTCAATTAAATCGGTAAAATGTGAAGCCATTGCAAGACGTACTCCTCCACCTTCTCCACTATCAAAACTCCAACTCCAAGGAGCATTTTCATTAGCAAAACCTGTACCTTGTTGAGTAAGACAAACATTGTATATTTTTCCAAGGGTACCATTATCAATTATTCTCTTTATTTCCAATATATAAGGATTAAAACGAAGTTGATGATCAATAATTAGAATCTTATCATAATTTTTAGTAATTTGATTTATCTATTCTACCTCTTCGATAGTATCTACCATAGGCTTTTCACAAATAATATTTTTATTTTTAGATATTGCATATTTAAGCATATCAGTAATAGAAATATAGTCTTCCTAATCCATTTTAAAATAGGAAATTTTTTGATCTAAAACACTTAATTCTTGCATTAATATCACCTCGTTCTTTAATAAAATCTAAAATAATTTAAGCTAACTAAATTATACTATAAAAACTATGACTAATAAATAAATTTAAATACAAAACAGAATTAACATCCTTATTATGATTTCAACATAATTATTATATTTTCAATACATTCTATAAAACTATCATAGTTAAATTTTTTCATTAAACTAAATTGGTTTAATTTACATTTTTTCAATAATTTAACTAATTCTTCTAAAATTGGTAAATCACTGGGATATAAATCTTTAACATTGGCATATTGATAAATTTCATTAAATAAGTATATCAAATTTCTAATATCTGTAGAATTTCCATTTTTAACCAAATAAATAATATTTTCATTCTCAACAATCTCAATAAATGTTTTCTTATTTAAAAAGGTTGACTTATTATCCATGCAAATATTATACAAATAAGAACCCTTTTTTCCAACTTTCTGCTTTCTGGACAATAAAAAGGTATTCTCATTAATTGTTTTATTATGTATTTCAATAATATTATTCAATTCCATTTTTAATTTATTAAAATCTTCTTTTATATATTCATTTGGTATATCAAGAATTCTATATCTAATTGTTACTTCTTTTTCTGACTCAATAATATTTTTTTTCATAAATTTAAAACAAGTATCTAATATATCATTACCAAATCCACTTTTAGACACATTAACAAAATATGCTAAAATTTTTGGATATAAACTAAATGAATATTCATTTTTTTGTAGTCTCTCAAGGATATTATTATTACTATCCTTAATAACATCATCCTCGACTTCCCACCAATAATTTAATATCTGTAAAGGATTATTATCTCCTTTTAAACTAGATACTATGTCACAAGAATAATTAATTAAAATATCTTCAATTAAATTTATATCTAATTGATATCCTAAAATAAAATCATTAATAAATTTAAAGCTAGTTATACCAGAGTATGATCTAGCGGCGAGTAAATAGGAAGAGATTTCTGTATCATCTTTAAATTCTGGTAAAGTATTACCCATTTTGTATTCTCTAGCAACAATTACCAAATATTGAAACAATTCATTTTTTATTGTATTTACAACATCCACATTATCTATTTTTAATAATATATCTTCCAACTCTAATTCTAACTCTTTGTATCGTTGGATTATAAATTGCAAAGTTCTAATATTATAATGATTTTTTCTTTTAAATTCCTTAATTACAAACTTTTCATTTTCAATTACAATATTTGATTCTTTTTTTGATAAAGTATTATATATATTTTGTAAGTTAGGTATATATTTAAAAGTTTGATAAATTAATTTTTCCTTAAATTTTAAATAATTACTTTTATCTGATATTTCTTGTTCATTTGCTACAATAAGTACTTTAATTTTATTATGTTCTACCAAATTATTAATAAATCCTAGAACTTCATCAATAGGCATAGAACTTCTCTCTAAATCATCAAAAATCAAAAGTTTTTTTCTTAAATCTACATCTTCAATTAAACTAAGAACTTCTTTAAATGAAAAATTAAATTTATTTTCTATATTAGAAACAAGTATACTTCCAATTGTGCTGATAGCTTTATTACCTTTCTTAATACTAAATAGTTTACTTACATACCCATTATTTGTATCCTTAGCTAATTCACAACATAATTGAAAAGATAAATTGCTTATACTATTCACTCCATATAAGGAAATATAAATGTTATCTATTTTATTTATTTTATTTTGAATAAAATATGTTTTCCCTGAACCCCAATTCCCTTCTAATAATAAGGCATAACTTAAAGGATTATTCATATAATTATTTATTTCTTTTAATATATCATCATTATTCATTGATATTCGCCTCCATATTAATAGTAATTTAATTATATCATAGTTGCAGTATCCTTAATAGTATGGTAATATCGTTATAGAAAGGGAGTTAGCAACTCCCAACTAATTCGCTCCATTTGAAAACAACTTACGGACTGTAACAAGTTCGTGAGTTTTTATTTTATATAAATAACCAAAGTTCTCTTTCTAGGAAGGAGGACTTTTTTGATGTTAGACTTAAAACTACTCAGACATTAAAGCCAAATACTGAAGTATTGAAGGCAATTAAATATTATACTTACAAAGACATATCATACATACCAATTTACAAGTTATAAAGCCTACTTAATACCTAATTACATATCCTACTACCCTTATAATCATTCAATATCAAGTAAATGAAGTATGAAAATAGGACTGTTTCCTGTTAATTACATGTTACAAACTTCTAATTAGAAACTATTTACAAACTGTCCAACTTTTGAGGTTCAGTTCAATCATTCAATTGATAATCCCTACAAATTATAGGCTTTAATATAGGCAATTTTCAAATAATAAATCAACTTTAAACTTTCTTTCGAGTCAAGATAATTCCAACGATTGATCCAATAAGGATAATCGGTACTATTCTAACAAATACCCATTCGAACGAATGAAAATTAACTCTTAAAACGGCTTTTTCAAAGTTACTATAACCCCAATTTAAATAGGGGCTATTCAGTAAAATCAAAGATATGAAAATTATTGTTATAATTACACATAATGAAATTAGTAACCAATGAATTGTTTTTCTTCTAGCATTCTTCCTTTGTGATAATTGTAAATTTACTATCTCCAATTTTTCAGAAATTGCTTTCAAATCATTCGTATTAGATTCAGAAATATTCTCTCCAAGTAAGGCACTTACTGGCGTTTCGAGAATATCTGATATTGAGATTAACATGTCAGAATCAGGAACAGATAATCCTTGCTCCCATTTAGAAATTGTTTGTCTTACAACGTTTAGTTTGATAGCAAGTTCTTCTTGTGAAAGTCCTCTTGATTTTCTTATTGTTTTAATGTTTTCTTTTAACATTTTAGAACAACTCCTCTCTTTATTAACTATTATATAAAGAATAATCCGTTGCTACAAGCAATGCCTATTAACATTCAAGATTTTTTACCAATGAAATTGCTAGAGTATAACCAAAAGTTAAATACATCATTCAAAAAATAATTCATATGTGCATTAACATTAATTCTTATAAAAATATTGGTAAATGTCGTACCCACCAAATGATACAGTAAAAATTGTTTCCAAATTTAAACCATATTTGTTTTCTACAATAGCTAAATTAAATACATAACACTCTACTCATACTAATAATAAGACATTGCATATTCTCGTTTATGTTTAAAATTCATGCATAAGAACTCTCTTATTATTAACTCCTCTATTGATATAATATATAAATGATTTTAGACACTGACTATAATTTCATTTTATAACTAGATATTTTTAACTCCACTAACCTAGCATAGTTTTTAGGATTTATCATAATATTCTGATAAGTTCTAGTTTTTCTTAATTCCATAATAAATTCCACCTCTTCATTTGATAATTTTACCTCTTTGCTTTTCATCTTAATAGGATTATTTAATCCCAATAAATAATTTGCATCCACATTAAAGTATTCAGATATTTTAACAATAATATCTAATGGTATATTTCTTTCTGAATTCTCATAATGAGATATCGCTGACTTTTCTATATGAAGAATTTTACCAAACTCCGTTTGTGTTAATCCCTCTCGTACTCTTACCTCTTTTATTCTTTTCCCTATCAATTTCATTAATACTACTCCTTAATTATAATTAAATTATAAATTAAAAAAAGTAGACATTTTGGAAAGTATACAAATTGTGGAAAAATAGATAATAATATAAACTTCCATTCCCTAAGAAAAAAGAAGCAATAATTAGTATTATTGTTCCTTTTTCTAATAATGGTTCACTAATGATTTCCACTACTATATTGATAACTACCAATTGTTATAGTAGCAGAGGTATCCTTAATATAAATTTTCACTTTACCAAATTGAACTGTGTTAATTACAGCAGTTGTTCCTTCATCTCTATATTCATAAACATAATAGCTTAATCCACCGAATTTAGAGGGTCTCAACTGTCCTTTTGCATTCTTTTTTACTGGAGATACTTCTACATCATAAAAGCTCCATGTATCAATATTACTAGGCAAATTTACATAATTTTTCTTGCTTTCTGCGTCTCCGTCTACTGGCACTTTATCAATCGTCTTAAAATTCCCGCCTTTTCCATCAATAATATTAGTCCGATCTATAAAATAACAATCGTCTAAGTCATATTCATGATTAAAGTGATAATTACCATACTGATTTTTAGTCCATGAAGTATCACTAGATTGTGATACTTCTATATGACAATGGACCCCTGTCATATTGGAAAAACCTTTATTACCCATATTCCCAAGCTTAGATCCTTGCTCTACTATCTGACCTATTTTTGCGTCCATACTATTATCATGGGCAGTCATAAAGGTGGCGTAATCAACTCTTCCATTTGCAAATCTAACTTTATTAATCGACTGCCACATAACTTGTCCAGTAACAGGATAGGTCTTTAAACACTTACAAGTGCAAGGTGCATAATAAGGATACTTAATTCCTGCTATTTTCCCAGCTACATCATTTGCCATAATTCCCTTATGTGAATAACTGCTATTACTTCCCTGTGTAATTCTCATATCTACAAATGGACACAGAAAGTCTTCTACTCCTCCTCTTACTGATTTTTGTCCTTGAACCATATCATCACCCCCATTCTAAGAAGTATTCTTTTTAGTACTTCTTTCTATTATTATATGGAGCAAATAATAATATAGTTATAACTTCTATCCCTGTTATTTTCTAATAATATCAAAAAAGGACAAGTATAAAATTATACTTCGCCCTTACCTGTTAAGTAAGCCCCTACTATCTATAAATTTCCATTTTTTTATATTGGGTTACTTAATGATCCCATAAATTTTACATCTATAGATTTATATAATGTTTTTCTAACTAAACTATTTTTAAAAAATAGAATCTTTTTTAAAAAAACCTATTAAAACCTTTAATCTGCACTTTTTCTTCCCATTGGTTTATATCCATATTTTTTCTTTTCTTCCATCATAAACGATGAAATTTTAGTTTCGATTTCTTTTAATGATGATTTGGCAACATTAGATAAAGTAACAAATTCTTTTACGGTATCAATATAAACTTTTCCCCAAATAATTCCACTATATATTTTTAAATCATTAAACATATCTGGAGTAATAGAGTCTAGGAAATAACCAATAACTACTCTTTTCCTACCAATTAAAATTCTTTGACTAGTTAATGCAACAACAGCCGTAGTGATAATATTGAATGGATTATTATTCTTTTGAGCTACAAAAACATATTGAATAACCTCTCCTGGATTTAAATGTTTCTCTACAATCTCTGAATTTTGTTTTAATCTCCATGCAACAGTCATTGGGTGTATTCTTTTATATTCTAATGCTTTTTTATATACAATTCCTGCCATAACTTTTACTCCATAAATCCATATTCTTGAAAAAATGCTTCATAGGATTCTTTGGTTACTAATCCTTCTACTTGATCTTTAATTTTATGATTTCCTACTACTAGTAATAAAGGAGTACCATATCCACTAGAAAAATAATTATCAGATGAAATCAATGTAGAATTTTCTTCCTCTGTTAAATTATCAGAGTTTAAATAATGAATTTTAACATTTTTCTCATAAATAATATTTTCTATAATTGGGGTTGCAATTTTACAATACTGACATGTTGGTCTAGAAATTAATACTAAAGATTCCCCTTCCTTATCATATAACTCTAAATAAGTCTTAAGCGAAATTTCTTCCGGTTGGACTCTTTTATCGTCACTAATTTCTCCTGCTTGTTTTGTTGCTTGTTCTAACACATTATTCCCTTCACTAGAAGCCTCTTGGCTAGATGATTTCTCATATGGCTTTGATCTAGAACTTGAAGCAAAAAAACAAATAAGACAAATAACAATCACTACTAAAATAATAAAAGTGTTTTTTATTAACCTATCCTTATCCAATTCTATTTGTATAGTTTTTTTATTTTTTCCTGTTTTTGGTGCCATTGTAAACTTCCTTTCCATATTGGATATTATAACATACTTTTTATTTCTTTTCTAATATATTGGTAGATTTTTTTTAATATTTTATCAATAGAAATACTACTGCTTTCTTTTCTTACTTCTTTGTTAGACCAAATTCCAATTTTCTCTATTTTTGCCTGTTTTTCTACTACTTTTAGAATATTGGTATATTTATAATCTCCATATAAATAGGCAACTTTGGCATATCCTTTTTTGACTAATTGTTTTTGTAATAGCTCATCATCTATAAAAATCCAAGCAAGTCTTCTTCCATATTTATCTTCCTTTGTAGAACTCGGATCATATTCTAATACAATTTTCTTGGCCTTCTTTAATCTACTACAAGTATAATTACTTGCTTCTTTTCCATAAGGTTCTACTCCTTTTTTAGGATGCTTGGTCTCTGGAGTATCAATCGCTAAAAATCTAGTGGAATACTCTTTTTTTCCAATCATAAATCTGGCAGTATCACCATCCACGCATTTTACTAATCTGACTTCTTCTTTCTCCGCAAATACAGAAAAAGGCATTATTAATAATAGAAAAATCATTCCTATCCATACTTTTTTATTCATACTATCACCATCTTTATTATATCTAATTTTTGGATATTGTCGAAATAAAATCCTTATATTTTTTTATTGTTGACATAGTATTTTCTAGGAGGAAATTATGAGATTAAAAATAGGCATACCAAAATCTCTTTTATATTATTATTATAAAGATTTATGGTTTCATTTCTTTAAATATTTAGATATGGATATTGTAATTAGTTCAAATAGTACCAAAAAAACACTTGAAATTGGAGAATCAATCGCTCATGATGAAGCATGCCTTTCTCTAAAATTATTCTTAGGTCATGTAGCAGAGCTAAAGGATCAATGTGATTTTGTTTTAATTCCCAGATTATTTTCTGTAAAAAAGAAGGAAGCAGTTTGTACCAACTTTAACTGTCTATATGATTTAGTTAATAACTCTTTTGATGAGATTAGTATCTTAAACTATAATGTAGATTTGTCTTCTAATGAAAACGAAGTATTAGGATTTTTAAAAATGGGAAAAAAGTTGGGAATTTCTTATATTCAGACTTATCATGCTTATCAATATGCCAAAAAAAGGAGTTTAGAGATTAGAAAAAGGAAAGAAGAGAAACAAACATCCAAACTATCTGATTCTCGTTTGAAAATCTTACTGGCAGCTCACCCTTATAATTTATATGATGACTTAGTAGGAAAACCTATTCTTGATTTTTTAGAAAAACAAAATATCGCCATTCTTTATAGCGATCGGATTAATCATGAGTTAATTGATTCTGAATGTCGTAAAATCTCAACGGATATTCATTGGACTCACAGTAAGGAGATCATGGCTAGTATCCAATATTATAAAGATAAAGTAGATGGTATGATTATTCTCTCTTCTTTTCCTTGTGGACCCGATTCCTTATCTACTGAATTAGCCATTAGAAAGGTGAAAAATATTCCTATCTTAAACTTGATGATGGAAAGTTTAAATAGTGATGTTGGTCTTCTTACTAGATTAGAAAGCTTCATTGATATTTTAAGTCAAAAAAAGGAGGAATTTTAATGAGAAAAATCATTAGTTTTCCCCATTTGGGAAATTATTTTGTTCCAGTAAAATATTTACTTAAACAACTTACTAACCTAGATGTATGGGAGTCCCCTCCTATTACCAAAAAGACATTGGAATTGGGAAGTAAATACTCTCCAAATGATGTTTGTATTCCTTTTAAATATAATTTAGGAAATTTTATAGAATCATTAGAAAATGGTGCAAATATTTTAGTCCAAGCTGGGGGAGGATGTAGATATAGGTATTATGCAGAAGTTCAAGAAAAGATCCTAAGAGATTTAGGATATGAGTTTGATTTTATTAAACTCATATCCAAAGATAAAATTCATATATTAGAAGTTTATAATACCTTTAAAAACCTAAACCCTAAATTATCTTTTTTTAAATTTCTTCATACGTTTTTTATCACCCTATTCTTCATTTACTATATGGATAAAATTGATATTATCATTAGAAAACGAGTTGGATTTGAAGTAAAGAAAAATAGTTTTAAAAAACTCAAGGAGAAAATGTATCAAGATTTTTCGAAATGTAATCACTTCACCACTCTTAGCTTCCAGTATTTGAAATATAAAAAACAATTTAAGCAATTAGAAATTAAAAAGCCAAAAAACTGTTTAAAGGTAGGAATTATTGGAGAACTTTATACTTCTATGGAAGAATTCTCTAGCTACTTTTTAGAAGAACAATTAGCTAGTATGAATATAGAAGTAAAAAGATATACAGACTTATCTTACCTTCTTTGGAAGAAAAGATTAACAACTAAATATATGCTTTTTAAGACTAGGAAATATTGTAAATATACATTAGGAGCGGATGGATTAGATAATGTATACCGAACTTTAATGTTATCTAAAAAATATGATGGAATTATTCATACTAAACCGTTTGGATGCACTCCAGAAGTTGGAGCAATTCCTATTATTAAAAAAGTAGCAAATGATAAAAATATTCCCATTATTTTCTTTTCTTATGACTGTGAAACATCAAAAGAAGGAATCAATACCAGATTAGAAGCATTTTATGATCTAATCAAATTTAGAAAGGAGACAAAATGAAAAAAGGGTATTTAGGCGTAGATATTGGGTCGATTTCTACCAAAGCTGTTGTAATAGATGAAAACAATAAAATCCTTTTGAGTCAATATATTTGGACAGAAGGAAACCCCATTGAAGCAGTTAAAAAAATCATGATGGAGTTCAAAAAAAATTCTCCTAAAGATTTGAAAATTGTTGGAGTTGGAACAACCGGATCTGCAAGGCGATTGATCGGTTCTATTTTAAACGCAAGTATTGTTAAAAATGAAATTACTGCTCATGCAGTAGGAACATTAGCATTTCACCCTGATGTAAGAACCATATTAGAAATTGGTGGACAAGACTCTAAGATTATTTTAATTGATAAAAATATTGTAGTAGATTATGCAATGAACACCTTATGTGCAGCTGGAACAGGATCTTTCTTATCTAGTCAAGCCAAACGTCTAGGGATTCAAGTAGAAGATTTTGGTCGTATTGCCCTTACTAGTAAGAATCCCACTCCTATTGCGGCTAGGTGTACCGTTTTTGCAGAAAGTGACTTAGTTCATAAGGCACAAATGGGATATGAGAAAAAAGATATTATTGCAGGTCTTTGTAAAAGTGTTGCTCTAAATTATTTAAATAATGTTGCCAAAGGTAAAAAAATCATAGAACCAATTATTTTTCAAGGAGGTGTTAGTAAAAATATTGGAGTTGTAAAGTCATTTGAAAAAATACTAGATTCTAATATTATTACTGATCAAAATGGGCACTTAATGGGGGCGATTGGAGTTGCCATTTTATCTCAAAGGATGCCTGAGGTGGACTTTCATTTTGATATAGCCGATTATAATTATCACACAAGCAGTAAATTTTGTAGTGGATGTCCTAACAACTGTGAGGTTATCTTCGTAGAAAAGGAACAAGAGGTTATAGATTCTTGGGGAAATCGTTGTGAACGTGGGGCTATAAAAAACGGATAAAATATATCATATTTTACCCGTTTTTTTATTATGAATTTTTAGTCTCTATATACTCTTCATAAGTCTTTTTTCTATCAATAATCGAACCATCACATTGAATATCAATCACTCTATTGGCAACCGTAGAATTTAATTCATAATCCCTACTTGTGAATATTAATTCTCCATCAAATCTTTCCATTCCCTTATTAAGAGAGGTAATACTTTCCAAATCTAGATGATTGGTAGGTTCATCTAATACTAAGAAATTAGGAGATTCTAACATCATTTTAGATAACATGCATCTACTTCTCTCACCTCCAGATAAAACATCTACTTTCTTAAAAACATCTTCTCCCGAAAATAACATTCTACCTAAAAATCCTCTAAGAAGTGTTTCATCCTTAATATCATAAAAAGAACCAATCCATTCCATGATATTTTTATCAGTCTTAAAATATTCATTATTATCCTGAGGTAAATACCCATATTGTATTGTTTTTCCCCATTCAATCATTCCTTTATAGTCTTTATCCTTTCCACATAATATGTTGAAAAGGGCGGTTTTTACAAAATCATCCTCTGCGATAATAGATACTTTATCTCCTTTTAAAATGGTAAAAGAAACCTTATTTAAAATCTTTTTTCCATCTACTTCTTTCGTAAGTGAGGTTACTTTTAAGATCTCTTTACCTGCTGGTTTTTCAATTTTAAAATCAATAAAAGGGTATTTACGGGAAGAAGGGACGATCTCATCTAATTCAATTTTTTCTAACATCTTCTTACGAGAAGTTGCCTGTCGAGACTTCGATGCATTTGCCGAAAATCTTGCAATGAAGGATTGTAATTCTTTTATCTTTTCTTCTTTCTTCTTATTGGAATCTTTCATTTGTTTTTGTAAAAGTTCAGATGATTCGTACCAAAAGTCATAATTTCCAACATAAAGTTTAATTTTTCCATAATCAATATCAGCAATATGGGTACAAACGTTATTCAAAAAGTGTCTATCATGGCTTACCACAATCACTGTATTATCAAAGTTGATTAAAAACTCTTCTAACCATTTGATAGCCTTAATATCTAAACTGTTCGTAGGCTCGTCCAAAAGTAGGATATCTGGATTTCCGAAAAGAGCCCCTGCAAGTAAAACTTTTACACGGTCTTTTACAGGGATTTCTTTCATTAAAACATCATGAAGATCCTGTCCTACCCCCAAATTATTTAAAAGAGTTGCGGCGTCTGATTCTGCATTCCAACCATCTAGGTCCATAAATTCTGCTTCCAAGTTAGCAAGCCTCATTCCGTCTTCATCACTAAAATCAGTATGAGAGTATAACTCATTTTTCTCTTCTATAATCTTATAGAGTTTCTCATTGCCCATAATAACAACATCAAGAACTCTCATATCATCATACTGGTAATGGTCCTGTTTTAATATAGAAAGTCTTTCGCCTTTCGTCATAGAAACATCCCCTGTTGTAGTATCAATCTCACCTGATAATATTTTTAAAAATGTAGACTTTCCACTTCCATTTGCACCAATTAATCCATAGCAATTCCCATTTGTAAACTTTAAATTCACATCTTCAAATAAGGTTCTTTTTCCAAATTTTAAACTTACGTTATTTACCTGTAACATATATTCACCTCAAAACTATTAAAATTTTAACAAAAAAAAGAAAAAAACACAAGTTTTTCTTTCTGTCAGTAGGAAAAAATATCTGTTCTTTTATAAAGTGTTCTGTTGATCATTTTCCAAGATTTAAAAAAATTCTTATGTAGACTACTCCTAGAATATTTGACTGGAAATAAGCAACAAATATAAAATAATATGATGGACACTTATTTAACCTATACTTTTACTTCCTTCTATTTTTTGTACTCTTATCGTCATCATGGTCTACCTGTAAGAAACTCTCTGCTAAACAAGTAACATCAAATCCCTGTGTCTCCACAATAAGTTCTAATAATCTAGCTCCAGCCTTTTTTAACACACCATTATTTCCCTTCTTTATCTTAAAGGTTTTTCCTGTAGATAATAAGTCTTCCGCCATTTTATATGCATTAGGAGATTCGTTCAAAAATTCCTCTGATGTTTTTCTCGTAACTTCCCAATGCGTAGGTTTGTGTAAATCTTGTCCGTTCTTTTTTTGAATCGCTTTATACATTTCATCTAACGCATAATAACGTTGCATACGCAACAGGAAATTATTTATTTCTGGTTTGTCTATAAACTCTTCTAAATAATCTCTTTGCCCAGGTATAGATAATTTTTTTGCCGCAAACAATAAATCCATCACCCTAACAAAGGCTGTATCGGCTATTACTAAAAAATGTCCATCCTTATCGACTGTATTAAAAATCCATTTCATATCACTCTGTTCTTTTTCTATTCGTTGTTTATAATCTTCCTTACTTTCACATTTTCTATATAATTCCATCATTTTATTAACATATTCTCTTCTTCTCTTTTTTTGTTCTATAGTAATAGTAATCATATTCTCCATTTGGCGAGATAGTAGAGATACATCAGTAATGTATTGAAAGGAGATATCTTCCTTATAATCTGTTAGTTCGTATTGTATAACCTCGCTCCTATTCATATCTTTCGTATCTGCAAAGGAGTGTGACAACATTTGTACCATTTTCCCATTTTTCTTGAGAATATTGAAAAGATAGTCCATACCTCCATAGATACTTTCTAAAAACACATTGTTCCACAACATCTGAGTAGGTGTTATTGCAGGTGATGTTGTATTTAATTTAAGTTTACTACTACTGAATAACATTTCTATAAAATCAGTTTGTAGTTTTTTTAAAAACTCCTCATCTGATAGCTCACTTCCAAATATCAGCATAATATGTAACAAATTATGACGCAAAAATAAGCAAGATTTTATATAGGATATCTCCGCCTTGGTTAGTTCCTTAGAATCCTTTGGATTTTTGATATTAACATAAAATTTGTTATTATCTTTATCAAGCTCCAAGCTATACTTATTACCGATAGATAATATTTCTTCTAATGTAAACATTAATCTCACACTCCTATCTATACTATACCATAGATTTTTTTAAAAATAAATTCAATTTACTTTACTATTAATAATTCTCTGCATACCAGACCAAACTATTCTAATTCCTTATAGTTAATTTAATCTAAATTATTGTCTATTTTTTCTTATGCTTTTACTTTATTGTCAATTTTTTAGCATAATCCAATGATGTATCCTTGTATAGCTCAGAATAAGTACTTTCATTAACACAATCAAGAGACGATTCTGTGATTTCATCTATGATTTCTTGTATTTTCTGACAAGAGAATCCTTCTTCGATCAAAGATTCTAAAAATTGATTGAAAGAAATCCTATTTCTCTCAATGGCTTCTTCACTGTTCCTACAAAATTCAAAATTCTCTATATTATTAATAAAAATTCCTTTATCATAGACAATATTTTGTCTTGTAAAATTACCCATAAAAACACTATGTTGGGCCAAAATCTCCATATCCCTGATTAAATAATCAAATTCTAAACTTAGTTTTTCTCCAGACAAATTCCTCAACTCATCTTCATGATCTGTTTTCCTAATAGTAATAAAACCTTCATAATAATCTCTAGGTATTCTAATATCATCTGTAGGTGTTAAAATTCTTTGAGTAGGAATTCCCTTTATCATGTCCATTTGATGTTTACTTAACTTTAGGGAAGGTACCTTATATAAAAAAATTTGTTTAAATACTTCTTGGTCCTTATAGTTGTAAACTTCTACCTCAGAGTCTGAACAATCTGAAACTAGATAAATTTTTTTCCTATTAATTCCTATACTTTTGACAGAACGAAATTTATCTTCTATATATTCTAATAAATTTTTAGACTCCATTTTTTCCATTAAATAAGTAAGGGGAGTTAGATTTTGGACCTCTATTTCTCTTTCAATTAAATCCATTACTGCATTAATTTTATGATAATCTTTTTGTACACTGATACAGCATCTTCTAAAAACCTTACTTAGAAGATACTCATTTACTAAATCCATGTTCATACCATATACAACTGAGGTGGGAATAGTCTCGCATTTTTGGTAACTTCCTGGATCTACAAAATAAATCCCATTATGATATACTGAATTTTCCATACTTAAATCCTCAATTAATACGTGATAATCGCTTAAGCAAACAATATCCTCATGGATCAAATTCATCTCATTTTTTAATTCGTCTCTATTTAATAAATACAGACTATTTGCACCTAGGTTTTCTATATAAGGCATTTTATACCCTCTTATTTGACGTTTTTTATCTAATAGTACTTTTTTAGGCAATAAGATCCTTTTTGTATGTATTTTTTGAAAGTATTCACAAGTTTCTTTACTCATTCTGATTTTTCCACAATAAGGTTTATAAAACTTCACGACTTCATCTTTTTCTTTATATACATCAACCTCTTGTCCTGATCCTTTGTTTTCGCCTCTTTTCATATTATAGGGATTATATCTAATTTTCCTACCATTCTCATAAAATACCATGTTTTCTCCCCCCCATAAAAGTCTCTATATTATATTATAAAAAAATACAAATGTAAAATTATTTGAGTAAAAAAATGAAAAGACCTGAGTTATAATAAACTTGAGAACCATAATTTATTTATATAATTATCATATTTCAATCAACTGATTGACTATGATTTTAATACTTCCTAAAAAATTATTACTTACATCGATAAAAAAAAGTAATTAATTTAGAAAATTCATATAAAATAATATCACATTTATTAATGGCAAAACTTTTTCCAATTGCTTTTCCTCCTATCGTTAAAGATGCTACAGCAGCTGTTACTAATAAAGTCATTAAAAATAAATCAATTCCTAATTTTTTAGATAGGGATCCAGCAATTATCACAGAAGTGGATCCAGAAATAACCCCACAGATATCCCCGACTACATCACAACAGAAACTGGATACCTTTTCACTATTCCTCTTAAAATTAACTGCTATATTTGCACCCTTTACCTTTCTAGAGTTCATAGAGTGAAATACCTTTGATGAAGCTGTTGTTACACTAACTCCTATAATATCAAACGCAATTCCTAATATAACAAAAATTAGTGCAATAAAAATTCCTCCTATTAAATTCAATTTAGGAACAGTAGACTCTGATAAAAAAGACAGGCCAAGTGACAGGGTGAATGTGATTATAATGATTTTGAATATCCATTTTTTATCTACTAATTCTTTTTTTATTTTTTCTTTCCTTCTTGTTTGAATCTTTAAGTTTTCTAATTCACTATTTTTCTTCATTTCTTTTTGTTTACTCCTTTTATATTTATTATAAATTCTCTATTAATTTTATTATAACAAAAAAGGCAGTATTTTCATACTGTCCTAATTTCTAAATGAATGGCGATTGAATATAGTAAACTTTGAGCCTTAGGTCAAGTAGGATTTCCCTAATTTCTACAAATCCGTTACCAAATTTGCGGTTCCCCTTTAAAGAAATTAATATGTCGTTACCGATTCATATGACTTGATTGCCACTTAGTACCCACTGCAATCCTATATCAAACACTCTAGGAGATTTCCCCACCACACTTTATTACTAGTTCTCTTTTGCAGAGATAATTTCAAAACGCATATTCTAATCATCTGGCCACAATGAATAGATACGATCATTTATCCCAAATTCTCCACTCAAGACAAGCTACACCATACATAACTTTCGCCACATATGGGTTTAATCCTAAGTCGTAATAAGTCCATCAGTTTACACGTATAGGCTTACCACAAGAATAGGTCTCCACGATATATTGGGTCGTTTATCGTATGCCATTACGAGCGCCCAATAATCAATACCCCTCAGCATCCACCCCAAACTGGGCGTAAGAAGCAAACACCAAAGGTTTCACAGATTTGCTATTTAGTGGTCTTTTAGTCCCACCTTCGTAATAAAGTAATTGACTAGAATAGTGTGCCATCAATTACAGCTAGATTATAGCATAATTCTCTAAAAATATCAAGTTTACACTACATTATATTCTTTTCAATCTGAAATATTTATTTCCATTTCTAATTTTATTGCCTAAAACCAATAGATCTAGAAAAATTATTTACTTAATGCCTCATTTTCATAATTAGTGCATTTCTTGTAAAAATCAAAAAGAACTAGCCTAGCTAATTCCTATTTGTTCTATATACCAATTGATTTTTGATTGCCAAGTACTGCTTTCTGCATACCTTGGACCAATTAAGGCAACTGTATTATATCCTTTCGAATAATAATTATTATATAAATTTTCTATATGACCAACAATTCCTTCATCTATAGTAGCATAGGCTTTGTAGCTTCCGCCACCACAACTAGGTCCACCCTTTTGTCCACCTACATTGTTACATCTAACCACCAATGAACTACAATTATATTTGCATCCTGTCTCATGTAACATAATAGCAGTAGCAACATAGGGGTCCACACCTAATTCAAGAGCCTTTGTAGCAATTAATCTACCTTTTCCTGCAATATAGCCGGTTCCTAGGCTTCTATCTAATTTTTCAGAAAGTTCATCCATAGTCATTCCAGCATATACTTCTATACGTGGTGGGATATATTCTGCCTGGGGAGCTTCCTCCATAGATACTTCTTCAACCTTTACATCAGTAGTATCTACAGCCACTTGATCTTCAACAACCTTTGTTTCTGTTACTCTATTTGATGAAGACATATTTGCAACATTAACCTTCTCCTGTTTATTCTTCATAATTTTCGTTTTACTAGAAACATCGCTTTGTAGTACTACCGCAATTATAATCATGATGATTCCCAAAAGAGAAAGTGTAGCACTAATCGCCTTTGCTTTTATCAAAATTATTCACCTCATTTTTGTATTTCTAATACAAACTTAACGTAATTCAAGAAATATACTATCACACTTCATATGATTAGTCAATTTACAAGAATTTTGTATATTTACAACTATTTGGCAAGAATATAACAGTACAATGAGTTACTAATTAGACAAGGTTCATACACTACTTTAAATGTAATAAATCCTACTTTTGATAAAAATTAAATGGCATCACTCCTAAAAATGTATCTAAAAAATATATCTATTCTGATAATATTTCTAATAAATTATATGCAAAATTAGAAAAAGGTATTCCTATATTTAACTACTTTATCTTAAAAGTAGTTGGTGATTTTTTATAGATCAATCTTAGAGAGATAAAAACGTATAAAATTGTAAAGAAAATCACAGTTATACAAAATAAAATACTATTAAAGTGAATCTTTGTTAACATATAGCAACAAAAGTATGTTGCTACATTAACAAGTGAATAGGTAGGACTTTTTATTTTCATTTCCCTGCTATATGGTTGTAACAGATAGTATATTACTAAATAATGAACAGAAAAGAAAATACTTACAAAAATAACCAGTGTAAAAATACAGATACATTCTAGAACTGCGACTCTTCCAGTCAAAGATAAAATAAGGGGAAAGCCGATCGCTATCACTATTGCTGGAATTAGATTAATTTTAATCAAAGTGTTTACCCTTCTTTTAAATAACTCTAGTATTACCTTTGGATTTTTATAAAGATTAAAGGTTAACATGGCATGATCACAATTAAAGAACATTGCTTGAGTAACAATCTCTCCCCTATTTATAAAATACATAAGAAGAATTAAAAAACTAATATGTTCTTTTAAAAAGTTATAAATTAAAAGTTGGTCTTTCGGGTACTCTATAATAATTATGATGGTAATTACAATTAGAGTAGCTGATACTATGGCAAAAAGTTTTGAACTTCTAAGCAAAAGATACCTATGCCGTTCAAAGAAAATCGTATTGAATAAATCATAACCTTTTTTTCCCTTTAGTTTTTTAGGATTAATTTCTCTATCCTGATCTCTAAGATCCACCATAAATTGTCTAACAGATTGTTCCGTGTTTATCTGTTGCATTTGAAAGCTTAATGCATTTATTTTTTTATAAATCATTTTATAATTATTTACCTTTAATAGATATATAAAACTAGGAGTAGCAGTAATGCCAAAAATCAAGGTAAACAATAAAATTATACGATAACTAAAAATGATATCCACTATTGGTAATAGACTAATTAAAAGTCCTAATATAATAATCAAAAAGTAAATCTTTTCAGTTAGTAATTTTTGATTATTTTTTTGATAATACCAAACCGAAAGGGCCTCTCCTGTATTTTTACTCAATAGGCTAAATAAACTTAAAAAAATGGAAATAGAAATGGGAACTTTTAGCATGGATAATATCATTAATAAAAATATATTATTTAAAATAAAATCTATAATCAAAGAAAAGTAATAATGACTTAATATAAACTTTTTAGCATCCATCTTAAATAGTAAAATTGAAATATTCTTTTTTCTACTAGTAGAGAGAATGGATGTATTAATAAACATTCCCATAATAGAGAAAATAAAGAAAATATGAAAAAAAGTTTGAGAAGTATTATGATGGATAAGTCTAGATATATTATAAATGATTATAAAATAAAATCCTCTAAATAACAGCAATCTTATACTTGTACAAATGACTCCTAGTATTCTAATAAAAGTTTTAAATCCATCCTTTTCATATAAGTTAGAAGTTATTATATTTCTTAGAATAGGTGTTTTTTTAATCATATAAATGAAAGAATTAACAGCATAATTAAAATCTATTCTTAAGGATAATTTTAATGCATTAATCATTTCTAGTATCCTTTAATGCCCTTATAATTTTATCTTTATATGACTTTGTATTTAAATTTTTCTTTTCTATTAATTCTATTTTTTGATTATTTAGTATTATAATTTCATCACATAAATCTAAAGCTAACTCTAAAATATGAGTAGAAAAAATAATAATATGATCTTTTTTCATTGTTCTAAATAATTTTTTCATATCATCTTGTACTACAACATCTAATGAGGTTAACGGCTCATCTAATAATAAAACTTTGGAATCTGCAATAAAGTTAATTAGCATTTGCATTTTATTTCTCATTCCATGGGAATATTCTTTTAACAACTTATTTTGATCTTCCTGATTTAATTTGACTAAATTAAAATACTCTTCTATCGTTTTTTGTTTTTTTATCTGATCTTTATTAATTTCCAAAAAGAATTGTAGGAACTCTTTTCCTGTCAAAAATTCTGGCACAATGGGGGTAGATAACACATACCCAATATCTGACTCTTCTAAATTTTTTTCTATTTTTTTATCAATAATCTTAAAATCTCCTGAGTCAATATCAATATCCCTATTCATACAATTAAAAAAGGTAGTCTTTCCTGCTCCATTTCTTCCAATTAGACCATAAATTTTTCCTTCTTCAAAAGTAAATGAAACATTATTCAATATTACTTTTTTACCATATTTTTTTGTTAAGTTTGTTACTTCTAACTTCATAAACTCCTCCTGATAATTATTATATCATATAACTATACAGAAAAAACATCCTAAGATGTTTACCTGTTAGACATAATAGTAAAAAATATCGTTCCTATTAATGTTAAACCAATTAATAATATGGTTAATATTATAACGAATGTATTTCCGATTCCCTTATCATTCGTTCCCATTAATTTGCTTGCACCCTGCGGAACGGGTGTTTCAACCTTTTTTTCATAAAGAATATCATTTAATTTAGAGGCTAAGTCCATATCAATATTTCTTATGATTAATGTATCATTTTCCTTGGTTCTTATCGTAAAGTTAACAAAATCATTTTGTCCTGCTGTAACATTAGAATCAAAGATAGAATTATACTTATTATAATCTTCTATCATAGATACCAAAAACACTTCTCTAAATTGATTTGTATAATCAAATTCTCTATTCAATAGAATATTTCTAGTACCATTTAATTGTCTCATCGTGATGGTGTGACTACATTTATTATCCTCTACCACAAACTCTGATATCACAGAATTTTCCTCTGTAGTAGTACAATAAATATTATTTAACTCATTTCTATATTCATTATATTCTATCTTAATAGAATCTTTTAAATTAATATTTTCACTGGTAGCTGTAACAGTTTCAACTACCGGAATCCTATTTACAATGGTAACAGCTGGCATATCTGATACAGACTGAGTATTACTGTTACTATCTAATTGCTCTATATTTTGATCTTTTGTATCCATCATTACCCTCCTAATTAAGCCGCTTTTAGAGACTTCACTTTTATATTCATTTTTTGTTTTTCATCTTCTAGCATCTGTTTACTGGATTTCCTAGCCTGCTCTATTCTAAATTCTTTAGCATCTTTTAAAACACCTTCTTGACGATGTCTAGATAGAGCTAACTTCATAAACTGGTCTGTTCTCACAATAATTCCTTTAGCCTTCTCCTCGTCCATTTTGTGTAGTTGTGCGCTTCCCAAAGTTGCTAAATTTTCTTCTCCTACTAAAATTCTATTTTTTTTTATAATTTCAAATAACTTTGGTGGGACATAAGCAAAGTTTGGCTTATTTCCATTTCTATTATCTAAATAGAATTTCTCTTTATAATCTACGGAAGAGGAAGATTCTAAACTAGTTTCTTCAATTACTGGTGTTTGCTGTGATACTTTTAACTCGGTAGGAGTTTCTTCTACCCCATGTTGAATAGAAATCTGAGTATCACTTTCTTCTATTGGTTCTTCTAAATTTTCTATTTTCTGTTCGGAATTCAATTCAAGTACCTTTGGCTCCAATTCCTCAATAGATATTTCTTTGTTATTATTTTCCTTTTTTACTATTTTATTCCTATCTTTATCATACAGATCTATAATATAGCCTATCAAGGTAATTGCCATATCTTTCATTTTAATATATCTTGTTATTTGACTTTGTCTTAATTCTTCATCTTCAGTAGAGCCAATATTCCTTTCTTGGTCTTCATATATATCAAACAAAATGGCCTTAATAGAACTAAGGGCATTCTCATAATCAAAATCTTGATATGACATATCCTCACCAACTTTCCATTTATGCATTTGCAATTTCTTTTAATAGAGTTTGAACATTTTTCCATTCTTCTTCGTCTTTGATTTCTACTATTTTTTTAATTTTATTTTCTTCTATTAGTTTTGAGATATAAATTACAATATCACCGTTTGGTTGTTTCTCGTTTCTTGTATAAACAATATACTGATTTTTATTATCTTTTGTATTTAGGTATGTTACTAATTCTACATCCTCTTCCTCTTGTTTTTGATTCACGATTGTTATTTTATTTTCCACGATAAACACCTTCTAATTTATTCTTTTCTTTATTATATAATAAAATTTAAAATATTGCTATAGAAAAATTAATGAAAATTAAACATTAACCATTCTGGTTTTAGAATTAATAAAATTCCAATAAATAACATAATCACTCCACCAATTAAATGAGAGTACTTATTATACTTAGTAGAAATCCCTGTAACTTTAGTTGTAACCATAGCAATAATAAATATGATTAAATCATCTAGTAGGAAGAAAAGTATATAAATAAAAGTGTATAAGAATGCAGAAATACCCTTTACCTGATTCAGTGCTAAAATTTGAGTAAACACTAAGGGAAGTCCTGCGGAACAAGCTAACTCTATTAAATTTACACTCACCGCTAAACCAATCACCCCGAAAAGAGCTAAAAGAAAACTTTTTTCAGTTGTAAATTTTTTAATTTTAGAAAATATTCTTTTTCTTTTTTTAGTATCTACTATTTCACATCCGCTATCTTTTTCTTTTCTAAAACTATTTAGATTGATGAATGCTCCTACTATAGCAACTACAGCAATAATATTTCTAAGTAAAATAGAAGTTGTAATATTCACTACAATATTCAACCACGAAAGCATAATTACCATATAGACTAAAGCTGATGTTATTAAAAAACTAATTCCTAAAATCCACATTCTTTTTCTATTTTTCATTCCAATTAACATACTAATTAAAAATAATAAAACCCACATAGCACATGGATTTAATCCATCTATTAAACCAATCGTAGCGGCTGCTACGAAAACAGATACATTTTTTAAATTTACTTTTCCAATAAAAGGAATTTTAATTGTTGTTTTAGAATCTGTTTCTTGCTCACTCTTTGAAAATAAATCCTGTACTTTTTTTTCTTTATAGGTTCCATTTTTTATTTTTTTAACAATGTCTTGATAGTTGTTATCTTCTAAATAATAATGAATGGCTCTTTCTATTTTATTATTATAGGATTCCGTATATCCTGAAATAGGAGTTGATCCTATAACAGTCAGAGGAACTCCGTTACTTTTAATATCCATCTTTTTCTTAACCTTTTCCAACAACTTTTGATTCCTTTCATGATACCAAACTTCATATCTGACAATCTCTAAATTTTGATATTTTTCAGAAAGCTTCTCTAAAAACCTGTTTTCTTCCTCACAATGGGGACAGCCATCTCCGTGAAAAAAGTATAATTTCACCTTCTCTTTTGCTTCTGCTGATAAAATAAAAAATGTAAGACTCACAAAAAAAATAAGACTAATTATTTTAAGATATCTTTTCACTAAAACCTAACTCCTCTATGATATTGATTAATTCTTGATATGTTACCTCCCCTGTTATTCTTTTTATTTCACCCTCTCCACCCATAAAAATAAATACAGGTAGGATAGAACCAGGTTGGTATTTTTTTACCTCATCTTCGTTCATATCTAAATCTAATTCAATCGTTTCTATATCATAATTTTCTAATACTTTCTTCCAAGTATTATTCATAATTAAACAAGCACTACACCAAACTGCTGTTATCTTGATGACTTTCATATAATTCCACTAACCTTTCTATATGACTCTTTAGTTGATTCATAAAGATATCTAGATCTTGTTTTGTAGTTAAATGACTAAAACTGATTCTAAGACTACTTCTTGCATATTCTTCATTTTTTGTAACCTCATATACTGCGGTAGACTTATCTCCTGTTGAACATGCCGTTTGTGTTGAAATAAAAATATCGCTTTCTTCTAAAGCATGAAGTAAGGTCTCTGGTTTTACCTTTTTTACGCTAAAATTTATAATATAAGGACTACAACATGAGTTACTGTTAATGTGGATATAAGGATTTTTATTTAGCTTTTCTTGTACATATTGATTAAGTTCCAATACTTTTTGATAATTTTGGCATCTACTCGTACTTACTAGTCGAAGGGATTTAGCTAGGGAGGCAATTAAAGCAGTGGCTGGGGTTCCACTTCTATAAATCGTCGTAGATTTACCTCCATGAATCAGAGGGATGAGTGCGATTTTCTCTTTTTTTACCAAACATCCTATTCCTTTCATTCCATATATTTTTTGTGCCGAAAAAGAGGCTAAATCAATCCTTTCTAAATTTATATTTATTTTACCGATTGCTTGTGTAATATCACTATGAAAATATACTTTAGGATATTTTTTTAATAAATCAGCAATAGCCTCAACTGGTTGAATGATACCCAACTCACTATTAACACTAGAAATACTAACTAAGATTGTATCCTCTCGAATTAATTTGCTTAAGTGGTTTAAATCTACCCTTCCCATCTCATCTAGGTTTACAAAATCTATTTTATAGCCCATCTGTTGTAAATAAGAAAGTGGTGCTATTACAGAAGAATGTTCTAATCTAGTTGTAATAATATGGCATCCTCTACTTTTATATTTTAGGGCAATTCCTTTTATCGCCATATTGTTAGCTTCACTCGCACCACTAGTATATATAATCTCACTTTCTCTGATATTTAGGATACTAGCTATTTGCCTGGTAGCTGACTCTATTAGTTTTTTAGATGATATTCCTAATCTATGTAGGGAATTTGGATTCCCTATATATTCCTTAGTCACTTTATCAAATGTATCTAAAACATCATCATCTACTGGAGTTGTTGCCGCATAATCTAAATAAATCATCTCCTTGCCTCCTATACTTTATCATTATAGCATGCATCTTTTGACATGTAAAATAATCAATTCTTGTATTATTTTTTAGTATTCAAATAGTAATCCCTTTCTGCCATTGACTTTGAAATCTGTTCTAGATCATCTAGGCAAGAATCCTCATTTAAAATTTCTTCTATTTTCAATATAATACTTTTCAAATTATTATATTGACTATAATGAATACCATATTTTTCTAATATTGATATTTCATAATTAGTCAAAAACAATCCTTTTCCACAATCTACAAGATGATTCTTATTAAAATCTAAATTACGAACTAACGAATCAATATCATATTCCATTTTACCACCTAACTCTTTACTTATCTATATTTTATATGATATAGAAAATAGAAGTCAAGAAATCTTACATTTATTAAATCATACAAAGACTTAAAATATATGGTATAATGATAATAAGGATAGGTGGTGTTCATTAGTATGTATAAGAGTATTAAAAAGATAGAATTACATCTTCATCTAGATGGATGTGTCCGTATTGATACAGCGTGCAAATTGTTAAATCAAACAAATTTAAAAGATGATATGGTTGTGGATTCTTCTAATAGTAATTTAAGTGAATATTTAAAAAAATTTGATATTCCCAGTCTTGTTATGCAAACACAACAAAATTTAACTTTAATTAGTAAAGAATTAATTGAGGATTTGAAAAAGGACGGAGTTATCTATGCAGAAATTCGTTTTTCTCCTTTACTTCATACTAAAAATGGATTATCTTTTAAACAAATAATAGATTCGGTTTTAGAAGGTTTAAAAGATGACTTTGTCAAAACCAACCTTATTTTATGTATGATGCGTAACGCTACTAAGAAAGAGAATCTAAAGGTAATTGAAGCGGCTTCAGATTATTTAGGAAAAGGTGTTGTAGGAATTGATTTAGCAGGTGATGAATCAAAGTATCCAACGAGTTCATTTACGGATTTATTTAACAGAATTCATGATCTTCATATTCCTCTAACTGTTCATGCTGGGGAAGCAGCCTCTTATACAAATATTGAAACAGCCATTGATTATCATGCAAAGCGAATTGGCCATGGAATTCGATTAATTGATAATATAGAGTTATTAAATAAAGTAAAGAAAAAGGGGATAACTTTAGAGGTATGTCTTACTAGTAATGTCCAAACTAAAGCAACTCCTTCCTATTCACTCCACCCAATTAAAGAACTTGTGAAACAAGGTGTTTTAGTTACAATTAATACAGATAATAGAACCGTTTCTAATACGACTTTAAGTCATGAATATGAATTATTAAATCAATATTTTGGATTTTCTATTCAGGATTTTAAGACCTTAAATATCAATGCAATTCAGGCTAGTTTCCTTAGTCCAAAGGAAAAAATAGAACTGTTAAAAAAAATAAGTTAGGATTGATTTCCTAACTTATTCTTTGTAAAACTTCATTTGCTTTATCCAAAATATCATTTAATTCATCTTTTTTACTTTCTGATTCTTGAATAATTTCCTCTTTTTCTTGTAATTTTTCTTCTAATAGAGCAATTCTTCTTTTTAATTTGTTAGTTTCTTTAATCATCTTATTTATTACTTCTATTGCATGATCTAAAACTTCTTCTTTCTCCACATCTTTTGATTTACTCTTCCTATTTTTTCCCTTTGGTTTTTCACTTTCCTCTAATTCTTCATCCTCTATTTCTTCTTCGTAGTTATCTTCATCCTCTTCTATATCAAAATCAATATCTCTCTTTCTATTCCTTACTTTTCTATTTTTTTCTTTATATCTGCTTTTCTCCATTTCCTCCTCCTCATATTCCTCTTCTTCTATATCTTCAGTATTGTTTATAATATTAAGACTAATCTCATCTGATGCCTCATCATCATCTGGCTCTTCCTCTGTATCCGCTACTACACTTTGACTCTGTTCCAGATTCTCCTTTGATACTGGCTTAGGTTCTTCTGTTTCCTCTATTATTTCTTGCGACTTTGGGGGCTCTACTTTACTAGGCTCCGCCGTCTCCTGTTCTTCATTCTGACTTTTCATTTTTTCTAAATCTTCGTCTGGGATATTAAATCCACTCAATAACTCATTATCAATATTTAAACTTAATCCTTCAGGTTCAGATTCCTCCTCTAGATTTTCTACTATAACATTTTCTGCAACCTTAAAGTCATCTAGCTCTACAATCTGGATTTGTCCTCCTATATCATTTGTATGAAAAAACAAACCAGTCTCATCTTTTCCAATAAAGCTACAATCTATCCCTAATTTATGATTATAACTATCTAATCGATAAACATTTGCCTCTTTATAAGGATCAGAAAATAATATTTCTCCTGTTGGACTCATTTGACTTTGCATCCTCATTATAATATTTTCCTTAGCTTCACTTACAGCCTGGCTTACCATAGGATCTGTTTCTTTTCCAGAAATCCCAATCACCTCAGGAGTGCTTAGTTTGGAACTTTCTACTAATACCAAGTCATCAGAAATGCTTTTGATACTTTTTTTATCAAAATCAATTAATACTTCCCCTGCTTCTGAAAATACACCAACACTCGTACTTAAATTTTTTTCATCGATTGCATATTTGGGATCTAGGGTTGCTATAATGCACCCATTAGCTAAAATTCCGTCTTTTAATACATAATACATCCTACCATCTTTAGGCATGACGTAGTTTATTTCTACATTAAGATATTCTGCCATTTGAGAGATTCCCTTTTTAATCTCCATCTCACACACCACCTATTTTATTCTCTATTATTAATATAATAACATAAAAAAAACTTTTTCACAACACAAAGTTCCCAATTTATTTTAGATCTAAATTAAAATTGCTAATGATTCTCATACTTTCTTTATGAAGTTGTTTTCCTTGACTTTCTAACTTATTTTTTTCATATATCAAATACTTTATAATAGCCGAATCTAAATCCCTATATGCAAATTCATTTACTTCCTGTAACTCTTTAGAAAGATTTTTCCGAGCTATTTTATCTGCAATAAAAATAATTTTTGTTAGAACATCCATATTAATATTCCCTATTGTATGATACTTCACAGCCTCACAAATATCAGAATCCAAGTGATACTTTTCTTTTAAATAAACAGATCCAATATCAGCATGCACGATTGGTTCAAAATCTTTATTCAATAATTTCTTAGATAAATTTCCGATCTCTATCCATTTTCTTATTTCTTCTTTTGTAAATTCTTTAGCAATATCGTGGACTAAACCAGCTAAATAGGCTTTCTTTAAATCATAGTGATAGTGTTTTGCTAGCTCTTTTGATTTTTTTGCAACAGCTAGACTATGGTAATATCGAAACGAGGATAATTTAATTTTTAAGTCTTGCTTAATTCGATTTAAGTTTCTCATTATTTCTTCCATCCTTTATATTTTTATTATATAGAAATTGAAAAAAATAACAAGAAGTGAAAGCATAAAAAATTCAAGGTTTATAAACCCTGAACTTTCTCTATCATAAATTGATTATTCTGATAATCGATTTGCAAATGATCATTTTGTGCTATCGAGTTATTAATAATCATTTTCGCCAACTCTGTTTCAATAATACGACTTACACATCTTTTTAATGGCCTTGCTCCATAATTGATATCATAGCCTTCCTCTATTAAATGATATCTTGCCTGATCTGTTAGATTAATATGAATGTTCATATTACCCAAGCGTTTTTCTATTTCTTTTATAATTTTATCAAGAATCTTAGAGATTGTATTTTTATCTAATGAATTAAATACAATAACTTCATCAATTCTATTAACGAATTCTGGTCTTAAGTAGTTATTTAGCTCCTTCGTAACTAATTCTGGATGTCCTTCTAATATATATTCACTTCCAATATTAGAGGTCATAATAATAATAGTATTTTTAAAATCTACTGTACGTCCATTAGAATCTGTAATACGACCATCATCTAATACCTGTAAAAGCAAGTTTAATACTTCCTTATGAGCTTTTTCCACCTCATCAAATAATATAATACTATACGGATTTCTTCTAACTGCCTCTGTAAGTTGTCCCCCCTCCTCATATCCTATATATCCTGGTGGAGAACCTATTAAACGGGATACGGAGAATTTTTCCATATATTCACTCATATCAATTCTTATCATATGCTTTTCATCATCAAACAACTCATACGCAAGGGTTCTTGCGACCTCCGTTTTCCCAACACCTGTAGGACCTAAAAATAGGAATGATCCAATTGGTCTATTGGGATCCTTGATTCCACTACGGCTTTTTAAAATCGCATCACTTACTAATTTCAAAGCTTGATCTTGCCCCATCACCTTTGCTTTCATATTTTCCTCCAAATGTAGAAGTTTTTCTTTCTCACTACTCATTAGTTTTGCAATAGGGATATTAGTCCATTTAGCAATGATTTTAGCAATATCATTTCCTGTTACTATATCACTTAACAGTTTATTTTCACTATTTTTTCTAAATTCCTCTAATTCCTTTTCTAATTTAGGAATTTCTCCATGCCTAAGGATAGCCGCATTTTCTAAATCATACTCATTTTCAGCTTGTTCCAAATCAAATTTTGCTCGTTCTAGTTTTTCCTTTAATTTTTTTATTTCTTGATTTTTGTTTTTTTCGTGATTCCAATTATCCGTTAACTCTTTTTCTTTTTGTTTCAGACTCTCTAACTCTTTATCAATTCTTTCTTTTCTTTTTTTAGACAAATCATCCTTTTCTTTTTTGATCGCTTCCTTTTCAATTTGTAATTTCATAATTTTTCTAGTCAAAGTATCTAATTCTGTTGGGACAGAATCCATTTGTACTCTAATGGTTGCACAAGCTTCATCTACTAAGTCAATTGCTTTATCAGGTAAAAAACGATCTGTAATATATCTATTAGAAAGAGTGGCTGCTGAGATAAGGGCTTGATCTTTAATTGTCACCCCATGATGAATTTCGAATCTCTCTTTTAATCCCCTTAAAATGGTAATTGTATCCTCAACAGTTGGTTCATTAACTTTTATTTTTTGAAAACGTCTTTCTAGAGCACCATCTTTTTCAATATACTTTCTATATTCATTTAATGTAGTCGCACCAATTACATGGATTTCTCCTCGTGCTAACATCGGTTTTAAAATATTAGAAACATCCATAGCCCCTTCCGTATTTCCAGTTCCAACTATCATGTGAATCTCATCAATAAACATGATAATATTTCCTCCGCTTTTTTTTACCTCAGCTAAAACCTTTTTTAATCTTTCTTCAAATTCTCCACGAAATTTTGCTCCTGCTATTAAAGCTGCTAGGTCTAATTCCCATATTGTTTTATTTTTGAGACTTGTTGGAACATCTCCTTTTATAATTCTTAAGGCTAATCCCTCAGCAATGGCAGTTTTTCCAACACCAGGTTCTCCGATTAAGACTGGATTATTTTTAGTCTTTCTTGATAAGATTCTAGTAATACTTCGAATTTCTTCATCCCTACCAATTACTGGATCAATCTTACCATCCTTTCCATCTTTTGTAATGTTACGACCATATTTTTCTAATACATTTTCTTCTTCCTGATTATTTTGATACATTCTTCTCACCTCTTAATATGTATTATACTCTATTTTTGGCACTTGTCAAGGTTGAGTGCTAATTTCATTTCTTAAAGAATAGGCGTTACGCCTATTTAAAATACTTACTTATTTCTTTTTTTCTGATAAACCGCTCTTATAGATCCATCAGATAAATCCTCATGCGTTATTTTTTCTGTTAAAGTTGGATCATCTGCTAAGAGTTTTGTCAATTCCATATCTTTTTGTGACTCCTCATTCTTGAATCTTTGATATTCTTGATATACAGTATCTAAGGTATTATCATCAAATCCGCTTTTTCCACTTAAAAATTCTTGATGAGATATCCTTTGTTTTAAATATGGATCAGAATTTAAAATTCCAACTAAATCATCCATAAAAGGTTCATCTCCTTTAGGAATATTGTATCATACTTTTTGATTTATGTTTTCGAATACTCAACAATATCATTCCAAGTAGCCCCACCAACAATCCCATTAACTGGAAGTTGAAGTAACTTTTGTAAAACTCTTACTGATCGTTCTGTTAATTCATCATACTCTCCTGTCACACGAACTCCTGGAATATTTCTTTTTTCTCTACATATTTTTAATAATATTTTTTGCAATCTTCTAACATCATCCCCTGTAATACCTAAAGTCAGATGTCTTCCTCCATAGAATTCATCTACATACTCTAAATATTGATTAGGAATCGAATTAATTGTATCATTATATACCTCGATTAATTTACCCCAAGTCATTTTATCGACTACTCCTGTTGTCGGAAGACCGTATTTTTTTTGGAAGGCTAAAACCATTTTAACAGTATTTTCATTAAATACCATTCCCCCACTTGCCAAAAGTGGAATTTCGGAATCAAAGTAAGCAATAGTTCTTAAAATATAGTGTAAAAGTCTAATATAAATTCCTGTATCTAAATATTTCAACTCTGTTGCATATAAAAGTTCCGCTTCCTCCTTAGAAATACCCTCAGAATTCAGATCTGATATTTTTTTTACGCTATTATAAATGTATTTAATTTTATACCATGTAGCTTTATCCACAATTCCATTTGCATCTAAGTTGAAAATATTTTGAAATGTTCTAACACTGTTTTCAGTTTCCACGGTGAAAAATTCGCTTTTTTCATCATTCTGTGGAATAGCAGGATAGTTTTTTCTAATTCGATTTAATTGTCTTTTAATAATGACTACATTATCTCCAGCCGATCCTATTTCTAAAGGAAATCCAGGGTAGGATGAAATATTATCTGCCAAAGGAGCATTATAAATAATATTGACATTATTGCCATAATAGTATTTCAAAATATCTAATGGATCTTTTCCTTGATTTGCTAAACTAACGCTCCCCCATTGTGATAGTCCATTACAAGTAGTTACTCTACCATCACAATACTGGGCGAATAAAGGTTGAATCTGACCTTCCCTTACAATATAATTATTGAAAATATTATCCACAATTCTTACAATATTTTCAAAGAATTCCCTATCTTCTATAAAGGTTTGGTCGTAGCTTGGTAGAGACGTAATATCAAAACTATATCCTTTTGATGGATACCATTCATTATAAATACGATTTAATGCAAAAGAGATTTGGGCTAAAACATTAGCTTTAATCGCATCCTCTGGCCAACTCGGATAAATCTCACTCGAAGCCACATTTTTGATATATTCTTGAAAAGGAATCGTTATATTTTTTGCATTCTTATTATCAGGAGCACCCAAGTGAACCGTAATGTTAGTTGGTATCGTTGGGGTAAGATAATTTGTTGCCATTATCTTACTCCCCCTATACCATTAGGAACAATTTTAACATATTGTAGTACTTTTACGCCTCCAAACATAGAAATACGATAGTGCCTTGTATCATTATAGGTTTTACTTCTAACTGTTAAATCGTAAACTGTATATTTTGGAATTTCTATCTCTTCAATATCCAAGTTTCCCTCTGGTTCTGGTAATTTAATATTATCAATAATTCCACTAGAGTTCGTTACTCCCTTAAAAAAAAGTACCTGATCATTTCCTATTTGCTTGGAAATATAGACATCTGCATCTGCAACAGGTATCGCTTGATCCGCTGTAAACACCTGTACTTTTAACGTACCAATATTTGGATTTTCTTTTATAAATTCTTGATAAGCTTCTGTTTTTTGAAATTCTTCTAATGACATGTAATTCATTAAGTGACCTCCTTTATTTTTAACACCTGACCAATACTAAGATTGTCGGATACAAGATTATTTAATTTTTTTATATTACCCACGGAAGTATTATAATTTTTAGCAATCGTATATAAATTATCCCCCTTTTTTACAGTATAAGTAATATAGTTCTTTTCTACATCCTGGAATCCTTCCCCATAGCATTCTTCCACACCTATCGTTTCTTCTCCCACCTTTATTTTTAATACTTGACCAATACTTAAATTTGTAGAAGTTAAGTTATTATCTTTTTTAATCTGTTCTACTGTAGTATTAAACCTTTTCGCAATCGTATATAAACTATCTCCCTTTTTTACAGTATAGTTCTCGTAAATTGGTGTTATAATAACTCCACCACTATCATCAGAAGTAGATGGGATCTTTAATATTTGTCCTATTTGTAAAGAGGTCGAGGAAAGGTTATTATATTTCATTAATTCATCAACTGTTAATCCAAACTTTTTACTAATAGTATATAAACTATCTCCTTTTACCACTATATATGTTACATTGTCTGGAGCTGTTGTCCCCCCATTTTTAGATGGTATTTTTAACACCTGACCTATTTGCAAAATATTGGAAGAAAGATTATTTAATCGCATCAATTCTTCTGGTGTTACGCCAAACTTTTTACCGATCGTATATAAACTATCTCCTTTTACTACCACATATGTATTTGGAGTAGTTGTATCTTCTTTGATTGTTAACACTTGGCCCTTTGTGATTACATTACCAGAAAGATTATTTAATCTTTTAATTTCATCTACCGTAGTCCCAAATTGTTTTGCAATTCCATATAAGGTATCTCCACTTTGTACAATATATTGACTCAATCTATCACCTCATAGAATTATATGCGAAAGTTTTATATATAGAATATTAAAAAAATGCTATCTCTTAGCATCCTACCCAGTATTTTTTATCCTCTTCTTTTTTTGATTGTTACTATATTATTATCAAGTCTTATTTTCCTCCTTGATTATTTATTACCCCACATTAAAAAGCAGAAATTTTTATATAATCTCTGTCTTCTTTTTATTTCATTTCTTTATAAAATTCTAATATTCTCTTTTATTTAAATACTCTAAAACTTTAGAAGCCGCTATGGCACCATCTGATGAGGCAGTAACTAATTGACGAACCTTTTTTACTCTTGTATCTCCTGCTACAAAAATACCCTCTACATTAGTTTCACAATCTTCTGATAAAATATATCCATCCTGATCTAACTGAATTAGATTAGAGCAATAATGATTATTAGGGACTCTTCCAATAGCAATAAATAATCCTTTCACTGGAATTTCTCTTTTTTTATTTTGATTATTTAATATATCTATTGATGACAAAGTATCTTTGCCATTTATTTTACAAATGGTAGAGTGATAAATAATCTCTATATTCTCCCTTTCTGTTAATAGTTTAGAAATACTATCCTCTCCTCGAAATTGATCTCTTCTATGGATCAAATAAACCCGTTTACATAAATTAGATAAATATAGTGCATCTTCTAGGGCCGTGTTTCCACCTCCTACTACCGCTACTTCTTGATTTTTATAAAATCCCCCATCACATGTAGCACAATATGAAATTCCTTTTCCTATCAATTTATCTTCTAAATCAAGATTTAACTTTCTAGGAACCACGCCAGTTGCCAAAATAATACTTTTAGATTTATATTGGTTTTTTCTTGTTATTACCTTTTTATCCTCCGTAATAGAGATAACTTCTTCATACTTGAATTCTCCGCCCAATGATTTTACTTGATTATAAATACTAGTAGCTAAATCAAATCCACTAATATTAGAAAAACCAGGATAGTTTTCCACCTCTAAGGAATCAATAATCTGTCCACCATAGCTTTTCTTTTCTAGAATTAAAACCTTTTTATTGGCACGCAATAAATAAATGGCACTAGTCATCCCTGCAATTCCTGAACCTATAATCACTGTATCATACATACTAAACTTCTACAAACTCCTTTAACTCCTCTGCTGTTTTAAAGCCCATTTCATTTTTTACCACTTTCCCATTTTGAAAAAGAATCAAATTGGGAATCGACATAACACCATACTCCCTAGCAAGATTAGGACACTCATCTACATTCACTTTGTAAATTTCACAATCTTTTATTTCTTCTTTGATAGAATCTAGAACACTAGCCATCATTTTACATGGACCACACCATACTGCATAAAAATCTATTAAAATTTTTTTATCTGATGATATCCTTTCTTTAAAATTATCTTCACTTAACTCTATAATCTCCATACTTTCATCTCCTTATATTTTTATCATTATACCATAATATTTAAAAAAATTTAAAAATCAACAAAAAAAGTGAATTTTTTTGCAATTTTTTATTGACAAATTTAAAACTTTCGATTAGTATATAAATCACCAATTCGGTATTAGGCGAATTGGTCGCTAGTATCACACTAGCCAACCCCTTTTTATTCTTTTTGGAGACTGCCCTCAGGGGGTGCAGTCTCTTATTTTTTGTTTTTAAAAGTAGTATCAACAATGATACTACTTTTCTTTTGTTATCCTTTCTATACTTTTATAATCATTATATCTTTTCTCAGCATTTATCCTATTCTGTTCTAATTTTTCTTTGTAATCCTTTGATATCTTTTTTAAACTACGATATCGATCTTCTTTGGAAATAAATTCATAATATTTTGTAAAATCAGCCTTACTATCCATACTAAATTCTTCTGTTTCTGGATTATAGTGAAATATCGGAAAATATCCACATGTGGTTGCATCTTTTTCCTCTTTTAGACTATCAGACATTCCCTTAATAATTCCTTGGGCAATACATGGAGCATAAGCAACAACAATAGAAGGTCCGTTATATTTTTCTGCTTCCTTTAACACCTTGATTGTTTGTGCAGGATTAGCACCTAAGGATATTGCCCCTACATAAACATGTGGATACGTTAATGCTATTTTTAATAAATCCTTTTTCGGTGTTTGCTTTCCTTTATTAGAAAACTTAGCAACTGCTCCAACTCGGGTTGATTTCGATGTTTGACCTCCTGTATTGGAATATACTTCTGTATCTAATACTAAAATATTAACATTTTCCTGACTAGCTAATACATGGTCAACACCATTAAAGCCAATATCATAAGCCCAACCATCGCCTCCTACTAACCAGATAGATCTTGGTAGAATAAATTCCTTTAATTTTTTTAATTCTTCAATCTTTGTATTATCAATAATATGAAATAAAGCCTTTGCATTTTCTTCTGTTTGTTCTTTCATATATGCCTTATAAATTGCTTGTTCACTTTTTTTTACGTCTTTTATATGGCTCTTAATCAACCTTACTATCCTATCTTTCATTGCCATATCAGCAATCTTCATACCATATCCAAACTCTGCATTATCTTCAAATAAAGAATTAGCCCAAGGTATTGAGTATGGCATATTGGGTGCTGTGGCACCATAAATAGAAGAACAGCCTGTTGCATTTCCAATCATTAATCTGTCTCCAAATAATTGTGTTAAAAGTTTTAGATAAGCGGTTTCCCCACAACCAGCACATGCCCCACTAAACTCAAACTTAGGAGTTTTAAACTGGCTTCCTTTTACGGTATCTGTATTCATCACATCTTTTTCTGACACCTCATTAAATAGATATTTATAGGATATTTCTTGATCTTTTTCTTTTATCTTTTTCTTTTCTTTCATAACAAGGGCTTTTTCACCCCTTTTACCAGGACAAACATCAGCACATAATCCGCAACCTGTACAATCGGGAATACTAATTCCAATGGTATACTTATAATTAGAATCTTTTATTTTGGGATTGATTAGTTGCTTTCTTACTACCTCAGGGGCATCCATTTCTTCATTCTCATTGAGTAAAAATGGTCTAATTACAGCATGTGGGCAAACTAAAGAGCACAAATTACAAGAAATACAATTTTCACTATTATAGCAGGGGATAATATCACTAATATCTCTTTTTTCATATTTGGTAGTTCCTGGTTCAAATGTGCCATCTGGATTTTTTAAAAAACTACTAACTGGTAGGCTATTTCCATCCATGGCATTCATTCTCTCAAAAGCGGTCTTTTTTCCTTCTACCTCTATGTCATAATCCACATCGGGAATTCTAACTCGTGAATAGGAATCTAATGCTTTTTCCATTGCACTTATATTTTTAGAAGCCAGATCCCCACTTTTATTTTTAAATCTAACCATCAGGTTTTCTTTAATAACTTCCTTGGTGAAAGAAAAATCAATTACTCTGCCTAACTTAAAAATTAAAACTTCCATAATTGTACTAATTTTTCCCTGAATTCCTTCTTCTTTTGCTATCTTGTTGGCATCTATAATGTACATTTTCACTTTTCTATTTTGTAGGATTTGCTTATCATGTACACTCATCATCGCTAATACCTCATCCCCTGTTTTATTCGTGTTAAGGAGAAAGATACCATTCAATTTAATTTTATCTAGCATACTAATCTTTTTTAAGTAACTATCTTGAGTACAAACTATAATAGAGGCCTTTTCGATATAATAGGTGGATTGAATTTGTTTTTTATCAAATCTTAAATGACAAACTGTATGACCCCCACTTTTTTTAGAGTCATATTGAAAATACCCTTGAACATAAGCACGAGTATGTTCTCCAGTAATTTTTAACAAATCTTTGGAAGCAGAAACCATTCCATCTGAGCCATATCCATATATTAAAAAATCAATACTTGTACTAGGAAGTCTAAAATCCTCCTCATATTTAATAGATAAATTAGTAACATCATCTACAATTCCTACTGTAAAATTATTATGTACATCCTTCTTATCTAGAAAATCATATACCCCCTTAATCATAGCTGGGGTAGTATCTTTTGAGGATAGTCCATATCTTCCCCCTACTACTAGGACCTTAGAGTCTGCCTCACTTAAGACTTTAGCAATATCTAAGTAAAGAGGTTCTCCACTACTTCCTGCTTCTTTGGTACGGTCTAGAACAGCTATTTTCCTCACAGATTTTGGTAATGCACTTAAAAAATATTTCGTACTAAAAGGTCTATATAAATGAACTTCGATTAACCCTACATTTTGGTTTTTTTCTTCTACTAAGTAATCAATTACTTCTTTTATTGTCTCACAAACGGAACCCATAGCCACAATTACCTTGCTAGCATTTTTACTACCATAATAATTAAATGGAGCATAATTTCTACCTGTTATTTTATTAATACTTTCCATATAACTATTTACAATGTCTGGTAATTTATCGTAATATTCATTCCTAACTTCTGTTGCTTGAAAATACACTTCCTCACTCTGGGAAGTTCCTCGAGTAACAGGATGAAGAGGATTTAGGGCCCTGTCTCTAAATTCTTGTAACGCCTTTTCATCTATTAGTTTTCTAACTTGATCCGATTCTATTATATCTATTTTTTGAAGTTCATGCGAGGTTCTAAACCCATCAAAAAAGTTAAGAAAAGGTACTCTACCTTTTATGGTTGATAAATAACTAACATTAGTTAAGTCCATAACGTCTTGAACAGATGAGGAAGCTAAAATTGCAAACCCAGTAGCACGTGTAGCATAAATATCTTGATGATCTCCAAAAATAGACAAGGCATGGGTTGCGATACTTCTAGCTGCCACATTAATGACACACGGAAGAAGTTCTCCAGCTATTTTATACATATTGGGTATCATAAGTAACAAACCTTGACTAGCAGTAAAAGTGGAGGCTAAACATCCTGATTGTAAAGCTCCATGAACCATTCCGATAGCTCCAGCTTCGCTCTCCATTTCCACTACTTTTGCTGGGGAATCAAAATAATTTAACTCTCCTTCACTACTATATTTACTGACATTTTCAGCCATTGTTGAGGCCGGAGTAATCGGATAAATTCCTGCTACTTCAGTGAATTTATAGGCATTATAACTACACGCTTCATTGCCATCCATAATTTTCTTCATTTTATTTCCTCCTGTGTTCCAAATTATTATTACTATATTAATTATATACTAAAATATGAAAAAAAGGAATCTTTCACTGAATGAAGTTAATGTATTGTTCAAGAGAAATATTATTATGAATAGTAATCCTTGGGATAGTATAAGGATTGATCCCAATGCTTGCCTTCCTATTTCCCCCAATATATGCTGTTTTAAAGCCTGCTTCTTTGACTATTTCAATTGCATAATCATTATATTCATAAAAAGGAAAACAAAATGAATCTGTATTATTAAGAGTCTTTCTAGACTCTTTCAAGTCTGATAATAATTCATTCTTATTGCTACATTTCAAAGGACTCCCCTGTCCTTCGCTACAAACACCTGGATTATGTAAATTATGAGTGTGCGAAGCAAGTTCCAAATAATTACTCTTAAAATCTTCCTTGGGATACCAAGAGCTAACTAAAAATAAGGTTGCATTGATTTGGTACTTATCTAAAACATCTAAAAAATTAGTGGCTTTGGCTCCATCATCAATGGTAATTAAAATACTATTTTTAGGTAAATTTATTTTTCCTTTGATAAATAGTTCCATTTCTTTCGTGTTGAGTGTAAAATACTTATTTTCTTTTAAATAATTAAATTCTTCCTCGACTTGATTAATAGAATTACAAATAATTTCATTACAACTTTCATTTTTTAAATAGAGAAAATGGTAAACAGTTACAGGAATTTCTGATGCCACTTCTTTTTCATTATTATCGCTTGAATAAATACTAGAAACATCTTGTTCATTAATATAATACAGATTATCATGGTACACTACACCATACTTATTTTCCTCCTTGATTAAAATCTTAAAATCCATAGATTCATAAAAGGTATACTCTTTTTGACTTTTATTATATAGAGAAAATGTATCTTTTGTTTTTAATGATTCATTAAAATATAAATAGTTATGATATCTATTATCCTTTTTTAATGGTTTAGATACCTTTTCTACATTTTTATAATAAATATAATAATCTGACTTTTCTATTTTAAAGTATTTTTGTTTAGAATTGTTTGTAATACCTTCTAACATCAACTCTACATCTTTAAAACCAATTCCTACTTTTATATATTTTTTATTTTCCTTTTTATATATAGGTGCATTCTTTACAATAGATACAGAGGAATGATAGTGACTTTCTATATCTTCTATTAATTGATTTTCTTTTCTAACCTGGTTTTGAACCTGTTTTTTATAATAGGCAAAAATAAATAGTATCATAACCCCTATTAACAATAGAATGGTACTAACAATCAAAAATTTTTTTCTCATAAAATCACCATTATTAGTATATATAAAAAGCATAAATTTATAATTTATGCTTTTATTTTAAATACTGGTATAATGCCTTTGTGACTTTCAAATATCCCAAATCATTTAGATGAAGACCTTCTTTTGTATATTTTAGATCAATATTTCCTGATTTATCGCTTAGTTCATCATAAATATTGATATAGGTATATCCCTTTTCTTTACAATATCTTTTTAATTTCTTATTTATTTGTTTAATTTTTTTATTATTTCTAACACCGACTACTTCATGATCGATTTTATCCTCTTCTACATTATTAATTGGATAAATTGATTCTATATATATTTTAGTATTCGGTCTTTTTCTTAAAATATTTTGAACTATTTTTTTAATATTATTTGTAATTTGACTTTCACTTTTTTCAAGGGCAATGTCGTTAGTTCCAATTAGGATAAATACTTTCGTTGGATTGTAAATGGTAACCATCTCATCTAAATTTTTTAAAATATCATCTGTAGTATAACCTGATACTCCACTATTAATAATAGGCAGATCATCAAATAATTCTTTTGTAGGATATCCTTCTGTTATAGAGTCTCCTAAGAATACAAAGTTATCATTTGCTTCTACTTTAATCTCATATGGATTTTCATTTTTATAATGTTCCATTATAGATGAAAAATAGAAAAACGAACCTATCAATAAGCATAATAAAACAATACTTATAACGATAAAAAATAATTTTGAGGTAACCATTTGCTTTGCTTTTTTTATCTTCATAATACTATCCCCCTAATTAATTAAGTATTATAACATAAAAGGAAGAAAATAGTACATTTAATTTTTTATTATAAACCCTGTCTTATTTTACCATCCAAAATGTTGACATTGTTCTTAATCCATTTGGTCCTGCTGCTACAGGAGTATTCACAATCTTATTTTTTATAACTAGTTCTGATGAACTTCCCCCATCTAAGTTAGCTGCATTAACTGCTCCATAGTTTTCCATAATTTCCGTTAGATCTGACATATCTGCTCCTAAACTAGTAGCAAGGCGACCATCAATTACCAAAAATAGAACTATTCCATCTTTTCTTTGACCAATTGCTGTACGAGGTGCAATTCCCCAACCACCATTTCCTTTTACAAAAGCACTTTTTCCATTAATAATTAGGAATGGTCCAAATTCGATTGCGTCTCTCAAACCCTTTTTTATTGCCTGTTCTTTACTCATCTTTCCAAGAATTAATTTATTATTTTTATCGAAACCAATAAAGCCTCCTCCCATATTAGCATCTGTATAATCACTAACTACTTTACCGTTTTGAATTACTGTTCCGTGAGGAAGTGCACCATTACCATTCCAGTCTGGGTCATAAAAACCTCCTGCATTCATCATAATAATAGCCTCATTATCTTTGGCAACAGTTGTAATAAATTGTCCTTTTGATTTTAAATATTTGGTAGTTGCAATCGAAATTCTAGAAGGATCATATATAGCAACTAAATGCCCTTTATAATTACTTCCCTCTATGTCAATTAGTTTATATAGATCATTCTTATCTCGCTTTAAAATTTGTTCTTCATATTTATTTTTATAGCTTTTGGTTTTCCCATATCGATTAAATCGAATTAAATCTGGATTCGATATTCCATCAGGTTCTATAATTGAATTTTGTGATAGAACTCTCTGTATTGTTTCGTCACTATATAGTGAAGTTGCTAGATATCTATGATTCATTGTAGTCATCGCTGTTGTAATCCAAAAATTACGAAAGCCACTCCATGGACCGTAAAATAAGAAGAGTAAAACTGCCATAATTCCTCCGAAACTACCACTAATTCCAACTATTAGTTTCTTTTTTTT
The DNA here is from genome assembly GCA_910579455.1 of uncultured Bacilli bacterium. Taxonomy (GTDB): domain Bacteria; phylum Bacillota_I; class Bacilli_A; order RF39; family UBA660; genus UMGS995. The sequence goes on along the minus strand of CAJTUT010000001.1, from coordinate 127,848 downwards.
ACTTTTATTTTTTTTATTCTTGTCTTGTTTATTCTTTGAATTATCGACAGTTTCTTGGTCATCTAGTAATAATAATACTTCAATTTCTTCATCTTTCATAACTACTCTTCCTTACCTGAATATTGTCCGTCTTTATTATAATCGATATATGTTTTTTTAGTTGCATAATTTTCTATTTTTTCACTCTCATTTTTATTTTGTTCTTTTAACCATTTATTATACTGAGCAATATTTCCATTATATTTATTAACATCATCCACAAAAGTATTAATTAATTGTTCATATGCTAAATTAAAAGCATTACATTTATTATTAACATCACTTGAAGAATAGTAGATTCCACTCTTACAATACTCTTTTAATGTAGAATTTTTTTTGCTTAAATCTGTTACCAGTTTCTCATAATTATATAAACTTTTTCTATATTTCAACTCATTTTCTGAAAAAGTTTCATAATAAATTGTATCTAAAAATTCCTTATGAAGATTATCTCTTATCACATTGATTTCTTCTACCTTCTTTTTGAAGACCTCATACTTACTGCCAATCTTGGTCATCCTACTATTCATTTCTTGTTGATCCTTTTTAATATTTGAAATAAACATTATAATAAATCCTAGTACAATGGATAGAATTCCTAATAAAATTAAGATAAGCGTTGACTTTTTATTACTCATCTATAATCACCTACTATATAAATATAGCAAAAATATTGATTTTTGTAAAATACTATTCATACTTATTTATTTTTTATTTTTATTCTGAAAACAAAATTTTATCACAATATAACTTAAAATGATAATAATAAAATTAATAATAAATTTTGAATAAATCAAATGATACTGAATGATATTTTTAAAAAGATACATAAGATCTAAATCTAAGATTAGAATCATTCCTCTAATAATCCAAAAATGTTTCCAATTGTGCTTGTATTCCACATCTATTAACACATTGAACAAAAGACTTAATAAAAATGTAACAAAGTAGGAAATTAAAATATTATAATATACATTTATTTTTCCAAAAAGGATACAAAATAGAAATAAATTGATTATATTTAGAATAAATCCTATATAACCGTTACTACATAAAAAGCGAAATCTATTGAACCAACTAGTATGATTATCTTCTTTTATATAGTCATCGATTCCTTTAATAAATTGATTAGTATTACTCTGAAATTTTTTAGGTTTAAAATTTTCTGCCCTTTCTAACATCTTATCTAGTTTCTGCATATCCCTTAATTCTAATAAATATCCCTCATCAGCAAATTTCTTTACGATTTGCTTTTGATGATCATTGGTATGTTCCCTATATTTTTTTAGTCGAGAAGCCGCTATCACCTTTTTACCACTTTTTAGACCATCTAGGATCGAACCCACTCCACCATGCGTGATCAAAAGGTTGCATTTTTTTACAAGGTTATGTAATTTTTCTGGTTCAATTAGATCAAATATTTCCATGTTATCAGAGTGATATTTAGTATACCCTGCCTGAACGATTACTTTCTCTTTAATATTTCCCTTCTTTATTTCTCTATCAATTGCCTTAAGTAATCTGGAGAAGTCTTTATCCTGGGTTCCGAGTGTTACTAAAATCATTAATAAATCCATCCCCCATCTATCGCATCTTTGTAATGCTTTTTCATTTCCTTCCATTGGACAATAAATCTATCAGAAAATGGATATAATAATCTTCCAGTAACAGTTTTACTATTCATATTTGCAAATGTTTCTATATAAACAACACGACTTCCAAATATTTTACCAATAAGGCACATAGGTCCTGCAGTATGTGCTCCAGTTGTAATAATATAATCTGGATGAATTCTAAAATAAAGATAAAGGCTCTTAAAACAGTTGGCAAGTAATTTAAAAGGATATGATATAGGATGATCCTTGGTTCCATAAATTAGAAAACTAATTCTTTTTTTATAATCAGCCTTCAGACTAATATTAGATTTTGTTTTTTCTGTGATAATATGATAATCATAATTTTTAAACATACTTTTCAATTGTAGCATCTCGGATAAGTGTCCTCCAGTTGAGGATATAAACAGTACCTTTTTCATTATCATCACCTAATAGTAGTATACCATAAAATAAAAACAAAAGTAGAAAAAACAAAAATCTTAATCATTTTTCCTACTTTTTATTATCTAACTTTCTATAATATCTAACCAGGACTTTATTACTTCTTCTCCACTATACTTCTTAATACTTTTCCTTCCCATTTTGCCAATTCTTTTTCTAACCTCTATATCCTCCATTAAATCTTCTACTTTTTTAATATAGGCCCTATTATTTCTATTTTTAATTAAATAACCATTACTACCACTATTAATTAATTCCTTTGCTCCCTCTGCAGATGAAAAGGCAACACAAGGTAGACCATAACTCATTGCTTCAATTAAAACAATACCAAAACTTTCTGTATAAGATGTCATTAAATAAATAGAGGATTGATTTAATACTTCACCAATATAATCTTTTCCTTGAAATCCATGCAAGATAACTTTTTCTTCTAGATGATGTTCTTTTATATACTCTTCTAAAGATTCTCTTTCTGGACCATCTCCTATAATATCCAAAGTCCAATCTGGATGTTCTTTTATCAAGATATTATAAATTCTTAATAAATCTAAATAGCCTTTTTCTTTAGAGAGTCTACCAACTGATACTAACCGTTTTTGTTCCAGTTTTGCAAGTCTAGGAGGAATAGTATCTAAGATATTAGGAATGTAAACACATCTACATTTATAATCTATTAATTTTTTTCTATAGAATTGATATAAATCTTTAGATACTAATACAAAGTAGTCTAAATTTTTACAACTTCTAATAACATCCACAGCATATTTTATATTATCATGATAATGATTATGTTCCCAACCAATTGTTACTACATTATCTTTTGCACACTCACTTAGCCATTCATTCAAAAAAGTTCTAGTAGAAATCATAACATTAGAATTAGAATTTTTAATATAGTTTTTCATAACTTTAGCTCTTTTTGGATACATAGAAATCCCAAGAAAGGTATCTTTAAAAAAAGATGCAAATTTTAATTTTTTAAAATAGTCCTTCCATAGTTTTTTTATCAGTTTTATCCAATGAAATTTAAAAAACAATAATTTATATCCCTCTACCTTTTTTGGCAAATTACTGCGAATTAGGTATTTCACTTTCACCCTTTTATCCAATTCGAATGCCTCTTTATCGTATAATTTATAAATACAGGCAATTTCTACTTGATATTTATCACATAAGAGATTGGCTAAAGCAACAATTGATTTTTCAATACCACCAAATCCTAAATGTAAAGATAAAATTGATATCTTTTTCATTATCATCACCTTATCCTATTATACATGAAATATTTTTATATGAAAAGAAAAATATTTCATATTATTTTTCTAACTCTATACTTTTAAAAATATAGTTATTATCATCAATATCATAAATAAATGTATATTTATAATTATTTACTTTTTCATAATCTTTTGATATATCAAATGTATTAATATCTACTCCTTCTATCACGGAATTTAAATCATTTATATTTGAAATTTTTCTACTTTCCTGATTAATAGCAACTACTGCCATAATGATATACAAATTGTTTGCCTTTTTAAAAGCCTTTACAACGTGTCTTTTATTTTCATAACTACATGACTTTTTCTCACAAGTATTCGCACCCCCTGTATATTTTTGATTAATAGAGTCATAGGTAATCGAAGGACAAATATTAGTAATATCAGATGAACTAAGACTCATTTCTTTTCCAAATAATTCCTTGGCACTAGAATCAAATTCTTCTTTTGTAAAAGATATAACTCCATTTAAGTTTTTACCATTTGCTTGTTTAGCTACTAGTACTTTTAAATAGAGTTCATCTAAATTATCTATTGTTGTTTTAGAGTTTTTGTATAATGATTCATTAATACCACATTCTGTATTATAGTCCAGTCTATCTACTAGTTCCCTTACTAAGACCCCATTAGGGTTAAGAGATATTTCCTCGTTATTTATACTTGTATCCTGCTTATTTATAGGTCCTAGTTTTGTACTAATGAAATAATACATTCCTCCTGCACCAATTAATAAGAAAGCAATACAAAGAAGGACAATTGCACATCCACTTTTACCTTTTTTCTCAACCATTTTCTTTTCCTCTTTCATCGTATCACCCTATTATTAATATACTATACAATGTATTTTGTTTCAATCAAAAAAAATTAATTTTCTTCTTTGATTCTTCCCTTAAACACCTCTTTCAAGTTATGAAATAGATACTATCCTTATTATCTCTAATATTTTGATGATAGGAATTAGCACACAGATATAGTCATAGCTTTTTCTAATAGATGGGAATCTGTAAAAATATACTACGAAAACAAAAGGAAAAAAAACATTAACTATAAGCCCAAACAGTATAAACACTAAATCTAAATGTTGATATTTTACATTAAAAAATAATTATCTCCACTGTTAATTTTGTATTATTCTAAAAATAATTTTCTTGTAATAAAGTTAAAAATCATAACAAGACAAGTTGCAATTACTTTACCAAGTAAATAATAAATTTGAAATTGCTCTACTGTAAACCACATAAGCAAATCATTTAATATTAATCCTATAACACTGAAAAAGATAAATAAAATGAAATTCTTTTTGGGATCTTTATCTTGATTGACTTTAAATACCCAGTGAATACTTGCCATATAGTTATAGACTGTTGCAATACAAAAGGATAATGTATTAGCGACTATTACATGTATATGTAGAAACTCTTTTAATATATAAATTGATGCAAAATCAATAATCGTTGCCATTACCCCTACAATTCCAAACTTAAAAATTTGGATCAAAAGATTTTCCAACTTCTTACTTACTTTTATATGAGTGATTTTCAAAATCCTTTTTACAAATAAGGATGCCTTATCTTCTTTTTTCATAAACTACTTCCCTTTTATATAAATTGATAAAATATAGTACTAAATACATAAGTATTAAGTGCAACAAGATACAAATAAACATATCTATTTAAAAACTCTTTTCTTGGTAATAACTTGTATTTGGTAAATAAAAATGGTAACAAAAAGTATATAGGAATAAAATAACGCCCTTGAATTCCAGCAATTGTTGAAGAACCAACAGGTGTCCATTGTAAATATAGACTAGTAGATATTAACGCTACAACTCCCAAAATAAGAAAAATAATCCATACCTTCTCACTATTTTTGATAATAATTCTTTTATTCTGATCGTTATCATACAAAACAAAGATCAGGAATAAAAGCATAATAGGAATGATATATAATTCTGATATTCTAATATTTAAATTACCCAAGCTATTTCCAAATGAATGAAAAAGCAAATCCTTTCCTGTAATATCATACGTCCTAAATGCAGTCATTCCATAACTTAGAAAGTCTGTAAGAATATAATGTAGTTGACTTCCTGAATTGATCCCATTAGTTTTTGGTAGAAAATTTTTTGAGATGGATAGCCAAATTAAATTGATTAAAATCGATATTAAAACAATCCATAATACCATAATATTTTTTCTCTTCCTTGACGAGAACTTCTGTCTTGGAATGAAAAAAATAAGAAAACAAATTGGTAAATATACAATTTTACATAATGACAATACAATAGAGGTAAGTGCTAAAACACCAATTTCTTTTTTTGTAATTAAAGACTCTTCTTTATATCTTAGATGGAACACATAAGCAATAAAGAACATAGAAGCTGCAATGGTTAATGCATCTGGGGATAAAGATACTGCCTCTTGTAATACAATAGGAAAAAATAAAATAAGAAAGAAACAAGATTTTTTTATTGGAATTAATTTTAAAGCTTGATAAGTTAAAAGGATAAATACTAAAAAATTAAATAATCTTGCCATATAAACTTGAAAAATGATAGGGAGATTCATCGTTTTAGCAATCAACATTCCCATTGTTTGAGGCAAATAGCAGACAAAAGAGTATAAGGCTGTATTCGCAAAATGATAAAAACTAAGATCCTTTGATGATTTTATTTTTGATCTTTTAATCACTTCTTTATAACGATTGGCACCAATAACTTTTGAAAGATTAGCATCCATATATCTTCCTTGAATTCCTTTTTTAGACTCCATCTTTGACGATAAATGTCCCAATGAAATTTCAGAAATCCTCATCAAATGTGTATTTTCATCAGGCATTTGATTAACAGGGAATAAAAATAAATAGAAGAGTCCTAAGGGAATTATCATCATCAAATACAATTTTTCCACTTTTAAATCCTCTTTTTTACGAAATAAAAATGCATATCCTCCTATAAAAATAATATTTAGAAAAATTAAAGCTACAAAAATAAATAGATGACTACTTGAAAATTTAGAAATGTGTAGATTACATAAAAACAAGAAATTCATGATCATGAATAATAATATAAATAGTAAATATTTATACTCACGTTTAATAAAATCTATAAGTTTTTTCATACTCATATCCCCTTGATTAAATTTAGAAAAATCTATCCTTAATGGTATTATACCATTAAGAGTAGTAATTAACAAATAAATATAAAGGATAGATCAAAAAAAGAATTCAGTAGAATTCTTTTTTCTCATTTTAAAATAATATATGAATTATTTAGCCATATCCCCAAATGCACTAATATCAATATTACCAGATATACCTGTAACCCTACCTGTACTAGTATATTGCCAACCATCATAATGACCAGAATAGCCACAGAATGTATTATATCGTGCGATCCAAGAAATTCTATCTTTTAAATAAGATGTTGTGAGTTTTGTGGTAACATAATTATAATTCGCATAAATCTTAATATTTGGTATGATAGATACGAAACCTTTCGTAATACTTTCCCATTGAGCGGTATTCATAAGACCTAAAGCAGGCAACTCTGGAAAATCCTCTAAATCCAAATAAACTCCCAAAGTTGGATTCATGGAATATTTACTCATTAATTGTTTTACGTTTTTAGCAGTCATAACCGCCTCAGAATAGTTTTCGGCATAATTTGCTACATAAATTCCATAGGGAATACCATACTTTTTAACCCCTTCTATATTATTTTTAAGTTGAGTATCTTCACCAATTGCATTATAAGTAGCTCTTATAATTACACCATCAATTTCTCCACTTTCTTTGACCTTTTTCCAGTCTATTACTTTTTGATGGTGAGAAACATCAATTATTTTTTTTGCGTTACTAACCTTTAATTCCCCATACTGATTAAAGTAGTATTTATGATTTCCTATTACCTGCCAGCCTGTTACTTTCACACCCTCTTTATAATAATAGGTGTTAGATCCTACTGTTTGCCAATAACTAGTAATATAAGGTCTTGTCGTACTTCCTGGTGCAGCACTCCCCTTTGGAACTAGTTTTATTTGGATTGCCTCCATTCTATAAGAACAAGATACAGACCCTGAAATTCCTCCATTACTCGCCCAATCTAGCCAGCCATGGTTTTGAATATGAGCACGATAATAAATATCATACTTATTTGCTAAATCTCCTGTTAGTCTAATCTTAATGGCCTCTATTCGGTAACCTTTCCCTATCGTTCCAGAAATGTCACCATCCTTCTTAAAAGCTTGCCATCCTATTTCCTGGACATGAGAACTGTACTCAATTCCGCCACTTGCTGTCGGATTATTAATTGATAGCCTAATTCCTTCTAGTCTTAGTCCTTTGTTTGTAGTTCCTATTATCTCTTGATTAATGGCATTGCCACTCCAACCAATATTTTCTATATGAGCATTACTGTGGATAGCATTAATCAGTTCATAATAGGGTTTCTTGCTTCCTACATCAAACCCTTGTCCTTTAGGAACCAACTTCACTTTAATTCCCTCAATTTGATAGTTATATCCTCTACTTCCAGATACTCCCCCATTCTTAGTCCAACCTAGCCAACCTATATTGGATACATGAGTACTATAATATACATCATATAAATTAGCAATTTCTCCTGTTAAACTAATTTTAATGGCCTCAATCTTCCTGTCTTTTCCCACAGTTCCAGATATTTTATTTCCTTCTACTTCTTGTTGCCATCCCTCATTTTCTACGTAAGAGCTATATTTGATACTTCCTTTTGTACTATAATGATAAATTCCTAAAGTAAAAGCTTCTAATCTTAATCCTTTTCCTACTGCCCCTATTACTTCCGGATTATATCCTGTATCTTTCCATCCTACATATTGTACATGGCTTTTTCCATAGATCATAGGAGCAGGTTCATAGTAGTGTTTTTTTCCTACATCAAACGACTGTCCTTTTTTTACTAATACTATCTTGATTCCTTCTAGACGGTATCCATATCCTGCACTTCCTGATTGCTCTCCATTTTTAGCCCAACCTAGCCAGCCTATATTTTCCACATGCACCGAATAATAAATGTCATAATTAGAAGCAAGATCTCCCGTTAACTCGATTTGGATTGCTTCTAGTCTTAAAGAACTCCCTGATGTTCCTGAGATCTCTCCTTCATTTTTCCAGGCCTGCCAACCTAAGTTTTGCACATGTGTTTTATATCTAATTCCTCCATTTAGGTTATTATTTTCCAGTTTTATATTAATTGCTTCTAATCTTAACGACTTTCCCGACGTCCCTGAGATTTCCCCTTCTTTTTTAAAATCCTGCCATCCCATATATTGAATATGAGTAGAATATTGAACACTTACTTTGTTATTGATTGCTTTGTTTTTTCCATCTTGACTTACTGAGGGTGTTTTTTCTTCTTGCTTTTCTGAGTCAATCGAGGGATCATCTTCTAAAATATTATTACTTTCATCTGTTGTTAAATGCTGATCCCCTATTTCATGCTCATCTTTTTGATTAATCCCTTCAGCAAAAACTTGAATTGAGATAATAGATAAAATTAAAACTAAAAATATCAATACTTTCTTTATTTTCATACTTACTACTCCTTAAAAACTAATTTACTATGTTAGTATATCATGATCCATAAGTTTTTCAATCATCCACATTTTGGAACTGATTCATTTTACAACCTCCTTGACATCCTTTTTTTCGCTAATACCTAATTCTCTAATATCTCTTACAATAATGATTAACATCCCGACAATCATAATAGAAGTAAAGAAAATAAGACAGTAACTGGTACCATTCATCGAGTACTTTTTAATAAATAGTGTTGCAGTTGATAAACATAAGATAAAAGCTGTTACATTAATAAGTAATAGTTCCTTCATCTTTCTTAAAATGATTAAAATATTGTGACAAAACCACATATATCCAGTTAAAGAGGTGTAGAAAATAACACCAGTAAATAAATAATCATAGTTAGCTATTTTTGCTCCATACAACAATTGGAGTCCCCACTTTGCTAAAAATTGGGAACCTATAATACATACAGTAGAAAGTGCAATAATTATTAAACTGGTTTTTAAGAAAAGGAGCCAAAATCCTTTCGAGTCTTTTTTCGTTCTAAAATCTGAAAAGATAACTAACAAAGGATTATAGATATAAGATGCTGCAGTTTGAACAATCACTGCTGGAGTTGCAACTGTTGCATAAATTCCCAAAATACTAGCTCCCTCTATACTCTCCAAAAATTGTCTTGGTAAAGATGTTGCCATTGATCCTATGAAAGTCCCAATCGCTAAGGGTAAAAATTTTATAAATAGTTCTTTGACTTTTTGATAATTCATCCTTACTTTTATTTTTTCTATTTTTTGGACCTTTGGATAATCATAGAAAAGGATAAAAAGCCATGTTGAAATGATCATACCAATAATAGCAATATTAATATTATGAAAAATTCTAAATCCAACATAGAAACTAGCAATTGATAGGACTCCCCTACAAAATAAGGAGATTCCTCCAATATCCATTCTAGACTTCCTTTGTTCAAAAGCATGAAATAAATCCACAACTGCCTCTCCTACTTTAAATAACATATATAAAAGAATACAGATTAATTGTGTCATCGTATAATCAAATATTAAAATGTATAAAAAGCAAAGTATTGTGGATAAAATACAAGTCACAATTCGAAAAGAAGTATATTCTTCTGTTTTATACTCTCCTATATTATCAGAGACTAAATAAGGTCTTACATTAAAGCATGCAAAATTATAAAAAATATTAGTAATAGAAATTGCTAAGGATAAGTTGCCAGCATCACTTAAATTGTTTGATAGTCTAACGATTAGTAAAGTTAATAACCATTGGCATACTAAATAAGTAAAAGAACCAATTGAGTTCCAAACTAGATTACTGGCTAACGATAATTTTTTTTCTTTCATTATAGCACCTTAGTAATCACAACCGAAAATGGATAGAGTAAGTTAATTCGATCAAAGAAGACAAATAATCTTACTGCAACACGATGTGATAAAGGTAATTTTTTTAATTTTTTAATCTTGATATAAGGATTTTTTCTTATATTTTTAAAATACTTTCTCATAATTTCATGACAGTAATTACATATTTCTTTTCTTGTTTTTCTATCACAAGTTTTATACATAGTAGTCACAAAACCCGCCAAGATTTTGGTAGTACAGTATTCCATCACTTGTCTTTTATTGCTGTCTTTATTAAATTGATCAAACTTTTCAATTAACGTAATAACCCCATGATAAGGTGGTTTTGGTCTATTGTTCTTTTTTCTTATATTTCCCATAGTGGAATTTTCATATACTCTATAGCGATATCCAATATAATTTAATGATACCACTTTGGTTGCTAATAAGTTCGCTAAGGCATTATAAGGACCATCCTCTAATTGCTCCCCCTCGCTAAACTTTAAATTATATTTTTTAATAAAAGAAGTTCTAAATAGTTTAGCACATGGTGAATACTGAAAAATATGGTGAAATCCATGATCAAATTCTACATCCCAATCGTTTGGCATTCTCTGGTAAAATATCTCATCAGAAAAGTCATAAAACTTTTCATATCCACATATTACAATATCCGCTTTTTCCTCTTCTATTTTAGAATAAAGTTTTTCTAAACAGTCCTTTTTTAAAGTATCGTCTGCATCTACAAAAGCTATATAGTCTCCACTAACATATTGCAAAGCTTTATTTCTAGCAGAGGATTGTCCTAAGTTCTTTTGGGAATATAATTGAATAATATCAGGATGCTTTTTTTGATATTTTTCCACTAATTGATTGGTTTTATCCTTAGATCCATCATCTATTACAATTACTTCTATCTTATGAAAAGTCTGCGATAAGATGGATTCCAATGTTTCTTTTATATATTTTTCCGCATTATAAGCAGGTATAATAATCGATATTTTTTTCATCCCTAATCCCCCTTAAACTTAAGACTATAAGGAGGATGAGTATGCCTTTTTTCTTCTGGTGGTAAGGTCATATAATCCCCATATCTAGTTTCTAGATACTTTTCAATTTTAGATGCCACATTAACTTCGATATTTTCAAACTTCATTCTTTTTAGTGGATAAATATCTTCTTTATTTACAATACTTGTATATCTTTGCGGATCAAATAAATAAGCAAATCTCTTTGTTTTTTCATCATTATATTGAATTGCATACTGAAGAGCTTTTTTATAAAAACTTCGACTACTTATATGAAATAACTTCAAAATATAGTGTGCCAGAAAAAAGATTCCTTGTAGTATTTTTTTCTTTATTCCATAACAATAAAGAGTCGGCTTTTTCACTCCACTAAGTACTAAGAGTTTTCCAAAAAACCATGCTTTTGTTGCTTGTTTTTTCATTAATTTATCATCATCTGGAATATTATCAAAACAAAAAATATCTAAAAAAATACCAAAATTACCAGGGATATCTTTTAAATCCTCTGTTTTATACTCTGTACCATTTAAGCCCCATCTCGTATTCATGAGAGGAAACTTTGGATTCTGCTCATTATTCATAATAGAGTATTTTTTAGAATATTTTTCCTTCGCAATTTTTAAAAACCGATCGTAATCTGATCTAGGCATAGCAACATCAATATCATCATCCCAAGGAATAAAACCATGATGTCTTACAATTCCTATCGCAGATCCTCCACATATAAAATATTCTAAATGATTTTCCATACAAATTTTGTCAAAGTCTTTTAATATTCCTAACTCTATTTTTTGAAGTTTCTTTAAAGTTTTCTCAGAATAATAATCTTGATTCATAACTGCCTCCTATTTTAGGATACCTTTTATAGTACCATTCAATCTTATATTACTAAAGCCATCTTTTCTATCTTTTGATATAATTATTGTATCATCTTTACTTCATAAAATCTATACTTTTAATTATCTTAATAAAAAAAACAAACGATTAAGTAGCTTAATTTTTCCTTACTTAATACATCTGATTTTCTTTTTCCATATACTATTTTTGTAATATAAGTTCAAAGTTATTACCATTCTTTTTTATTTTATAAAGTTGTTCATTCTCAACTTTAGAATTTGAAAATAAAAATTGATATTTTTCCCTAAATTCATCATCTATTTGTGCTAAATACAAATAATCAAAGCTGATCATATCGTTTTTAATTTCTTGTTCAAAATACTCCTTATAATTATCCACATTCGCAACAGGAAGATTAAAACGATGCCTGTTAACAATTCTAGGATTCATATAATATTTTACAAAAAATTGAAATTCCCCTGTTGAATTTTGGGCAATTAAGAAAATTTTAGAATTTTCTTTAGTTTTTTTCATTAGTTTTTTCGCATGATATTCAAAAATACTTTCGTCACTAGATTTCCACTGTGGGGTAATCTTCGTAGTAAAACTAGGTTTTTGAATCAAGATTAGTATGCAAAAAATAAGAATATATTTTTTTAAAGAATCACTTTTTTTATCATCTCGACTATCGATATAGATCAAAAGCATTACAATGAATAGCATACAGATTAATACATAAGTTGGTAAGTAGCGATTAAATGATGCCAAGTTAGGTCCTTCCACAGGTCCAAATGAGAATACATACATAATAAGCATCACAAAAGCATAACCAATAAAACCAAAAGCTAAGGTAAGTGCAGTTAGTGCGATTTGCCCTTTATTAAAATACTTCTTTCTATATAAATAGATCAAATATAATAAAAGAAAAACTAAAATAGCACATTGAAGATAATTGAATGAAACTATGGATGTGGTCATGCTATTATTTTTTATAGCATTCATATAGTTCATCGCTGCTTGTTGTTGATATTGCTCCCCTGATGTTTTCTTAATAATTCCCCCTAATTCTGATAATTTTAAATCAGATAATTTAAATTGGGCATTAAGATGTAGAGAATTCACATACATATCCCAACCTTTCCAAAGGGATAAAGGAATTATGAATAATAAAATAACAATCTTTGTAACTGAAAAGATTTTTTGTTTATGAAACACTTTTTTTATCTTAAACTTATTTTTTATTAATACATTGAAAATAAACATAAACAAAATCATAGCATAAAGAGGAAGACCCATTTGTTTTGTCATCACTAAAAAGGAACAAGCAACAGATAAATTCAATAAATGAAAGTTTGATAAAGGTTCTTTTTCTAATAAAATTAAAGATAAGGAATAGGAAACTAAAATAGCCATAAGATAATCTGTATAAATTGTATTGATAATCCCATGTTGATCAAATAATAAAATAGTTAAAAATATAATTCCCATCATCAATAATGCTTTGAAAAAGGTTTTTATTTTAAGAAATTTCACATCACAATCACAAATTGCTGGGATAAATAGAGAAAAACTAAGTAAATGAATGGACCTAATCAGATAGGCTTCTTGATAACCACCAGACAAATTACAAAAAAATAGTTCAAATAAAGAAACAATTGGTGGATAATCTTTATGTGCCATTAAGGTTGAGGAACTAACAGAGTAAAAATGATCTAACCTCAACATTTCCTTTACCATTTCACCCCAATGTGAAAACTCATCCCACATAGAAAAGTCTCTATTCAAATCAAACAGGAAAACACCAATATAAATTACAAGAAAGAAATAGAAACCTTTCGATAAAAATCTTTTCTTAAACTCACTAAGGTCTTTCCTTTTTATTTTAGAGATCAATAACCATACTAAAAATAAAGCGGCAAATAAGATATTTAGATAAAAACCTATTTTAAAGGTCTTAAAAATAACTTGGCTAAAAAAATATGTAAATGCTACTAGTAGCATGGCAAGTGGAAGACACTTGCCAAAGCTTTTTTTTGATATTACAACCATAAAGCCAGTGGTAAGTATAAAATAAAATAGTGGAAAGATAAAATCCATAAAAACACTCCTATTTACTAATTATTGATATTTTTTAAGAACTTTTTTTAATATGAGTCAATACTAATTCAAATAGTTGTCTATGTTTTTTTACAACTACTTCTAATATTAATCCACATACAAAAAGTAAAATAGAAACCATTAACATAAAACCAGAGAATATTAAAGTAGGATATCTTGGCACCAATCCAGTTTGAAAATACTCCCTAAATACAGGTACCGCAAAAATCACAGAAATAATGAAAAAGAAGAAACTAATCAAGGTAAAGAAAATAGTTGGTTTATACTCTTTAAAAAGTCTTCCTATGGTTTTTAAGACCTTAAAACCATCACTATAAGTACTTAGTTTAGATTCACTTCCATCTGGTCTATCACGATATTCGACTGGAATTTCTTTTAGTAAAAAATTCTTATCTAGGGCATGAATGGTCATTTCAGTTTCTATTTCAAACCCCTTAGAAAGAACGGGAAATGTTTTTACAAATTCATAACTAAAGGCTCTATATCCTGTCATAATATCTCTCACTTTACTTTTAAATAAAGTATTAATTAATCCTCTTACAAGTCGGTTCCCGAAATTATGAAATGGTCTTTTATTTTCCTTAAAATAAGTAGAAGATAATCGGTCTCCAATTACCATATCAGCCTGCTTATTTAAAATTAAATCACACATTTCTCTTGCATTTTCACAAGGATAAGTATCATCCCCATCGATCATTAAATAACAATCCGCCTCAATGTCTTTAAACATACTACGAATAACATTTCCTTTTCCTTGGCGATATTCATACTTTATGATTGCTCCTGCTTTTTTTGCTAACTGGTCTGTACCATCTGTTGAATTATTATCATAAACATAAATACTGGCATCTGGTAAAGCCTTTTTATAATCTTTTACTACCTTCTCAATGGTTTTTGCCTCGTTATAGCAAGGAATTAGTACTGCAATTTCTTTCTTTTCTTCTTTTTTCATATAATACTCCTCCTTTTTTTACTTCTCCTCATTATTTTTTTCAGAATTTTTATAAATACTATTTAGGCTTTTGGCAATCCACTTTGGCCAAAACTTTTGAAACATTTCCAAATCTTCTTGCGTTCTAATATTTTCTTTTATGATTTCGGTCGTGGTAGAATCCTCGTGAATTCTATGCCCCATCAACTTATCTTTAATATAGATAAAAGATCCATTAAGATGTGATAACTTCTCCCACGCATACCAATCTACATCGCATTTGAAATGGCACTTAAATTTATCTTTTGGTACATTTTTTCTAACAAAGGTAACTGCGGGACAACTAATTGCATTTCCAAACCTTAATACAAATCGCTTAAAAAACTTAAATTTTGATAAAAATCGGAATCTAAGTGGAAATAGTAAAACTCTTTTGATTTTTAAATTTTTGTTTGTTTTTTCTTTTTGTTCATTTTTAATTTCATAATAATCAGTAAAAATGATCAGGGCATTCTTATTTTTTTGATATGCTTCTACTACCTTTTCAGCATAATTAGCATCATAAATATCATCTTGGTGTGAAATTGTCACTAATTCTGATTCTACGCAATTACTGGCAAAATCAAAATCATATCCTATCCCTTTTTGTTCCTTATTTATTATCATTTGAAGAGAATACTTTTTTGCCATTTTTTTGATATATGTATTAGGAGTAGAAGTTGCAATTACAACATTTGTCTTTAGGCTTTGATTTAGGACAGACTTAATACAAGTTTCTAATTCTTGGGATTCTTTGTAGGCTAAGACTACAAACGTATGAATCTTTTTCATCACTGATTTTCCTTCATTGATCTGATTTCACTTTTTAAAATAGAAATCTCCTGTATTAATAAAATGGTCTTTTTTTTCTGTCCTGCAATCATAATTGTAAGAGCCATCAAAATCAAAATCAAAACTCCAATTAAAATTCCCATAATCAAGTTAGACATGACTTTAAATCCTAACTTTTCGGAAATAAATACAAATAAATTAGGAAATAATGCCACTAATAATATCATCATAGTCATACCATACCATAGTAGGGCATATTTTTCTGAAATTCGTCCTTTTTTTAATATATAGGTCGTTAAAATAATTAGAAATAAGGCAACCGCAATGAGGGTAATAATTAAATTTATTTGCATTTTTTATACCTCCTTATTTTGATTGCTAGTAAGGCAACTGTCACATTCATCATATAATAAGCATTCTTCCATGCCTTGATAGAAGAAGTTCCCGCCTTTCTTTCTTTCATCTCGACAGGAACTTCTAATACCTGATAGTTTTTTTTGATGACTTCAGCGGTTGTAACTGGCTCTGGATATTCACTTGGATAAGAAATTGCAAAATCCTGAATTAGTTTTTTAGAACAAGCTCTAAAGCCAGACGTAGTATCATATATCTTTTTTCCTGTCACTAGCTTCATAAAAAAGGAAATAATAGAAATTCCAATTCTTCTTGCCAAAGTAGATCTAAAGGTATCCATTTTGCTAATAAATCTAGATCCAATTACCATATCGATACCTTTTTCTTTAATTGGCTTCATGATATCAGATACATATCTTACATCATGTTGTCCATCCCCATCAAACTGAATCGCAATATCATATTGATGAGCATCTGCATATTTATAACCCGTTTGAACAGCACCTCCGATTCCCAAATTATGAATCAAATCCACAACTGGAATCTTGTTTTTATGACAAATTTCGCTCGTATGATCAGTTGAACCATCGTTAATTACAATGACGTCATATTTGGTTTTATTCTTCTTATTATAATCCATGATACTTTGATAAGTATTTAAAATATTATCCTCTTCATTATAAGCAGGTATGATTAGTAATACTTTTTCCATAAAATCACCTATTTTCATTTTACTACAATTATCTGATGAAATCTATATTTTATATTCCTATTTTCATATATACCAGTAAGAAATTAGTAATCATTAATGATAAAAAGGGAATTAGCAAAAGGAATATATTCTGTTTTTGAATCTTAAGATCTTGTTTATGATTACTAGTTGGTTTCAAAATCAACAACAATAAAATGAATAATGGAATAAAATATCTCGTTTGAACCCCCGCGATCGTTGTGCTTGCAACGGGTGTAAAAGATATATATAATGCTGTACAAATCAATACAGAGATTCCTATAAAACAAGTACCAAATACTATTTTCATTTTATTAGAAATTAGTTTTTTATCAAATTTATCAGTAAAGACAACATACAACAGAAGGATAAAATTAGTAATATAGATGAAGGGAATAATAGGTTCTATACAATCATTAATATAAGAAAGACTAATAAAAGCTCCTTCTCCAAAGGTTAATGTCGCCCCATTTAAAATAAAAAACTTCATTAATATTTTAATATATCTAAATGGATTACTAAATATAAACTTCAATTGCAAAGAGGCATTGGTTGCCCCACCTCTTGGATCACCGCTAACAGAACCTGATAACATTGGTAGTACAAAAGTAGACATTAATAGTAAGGTAAGTGCTATGATGACTCCTTTTAATAAATGTGCCTGTTTCTTACTATCAAATTTTTGATTAGGAATAAACAGCACTAACAATAACAAAGGGCAATAAATGGCTTTTGGTAAGCTTGCCCAAATATTGCAAAATATAAACCCAAGCCAGTATTTTTTAGATAGTTTCTGTTCCTCTAACATCCTTAAAAATAAAGCAATCGATAAGGTAATACTAGCGATAATCGTAGGATCATAAGAAAATTGTGTAGATAAGAAAATATTAGAGACAAATAAGGAGATTAAAAATATGATTTTCTTTGCATAGGTACTTACCTTAATTGCACAATACATCAGAAGTACATAACACAAAAAATTGAATAACTTAGCGAGTATAAAAGTAGTAATATAATTTAAATTTAATCCTTTTGCAATTTGAAATCCTATAAAAAATGGTAAATAAACTACTCGATTATACTTAGCACTATAATTATTTACTTGAATTTTATCCTGACTCTTTTTTAAATGAAGCTTATTTAACTCTTGATAGACTAATATCTTTTCTTCTTGTGTTTGGAAAGTATCTCCATCTATTTTATAGTGAGTAGTTATGAGTCTTAAAGCAGGAGAAAAATCGCTAAACTCAGAATTCATGAATTCATAAGCATGTTTTATATGGATTTGATCATCCCAAGAAACAAAAACGTTTTTAGGGACTGTTAAGATCATGATTCCCCCAGATAAAATGGCAATAAATAAAAATGCTTTTTCTAAGTGCTTTAAAAAGGTTTTTCTATAAAGGATTAAGATTCCTACTCCAAAACAGGAACTAATCATAACAAGGAGTCTGATAAAATTGATATCTATTTTGTTATCTATATAAAAATTACTTACCTTGATATTTTTTTCATGAAAGTTAATTCTTATTGGTTTATTAGGTATATTTTTCCCAAACTTTCTTATTGCCTGATCAATGAGTTCAGAAGAAGAATTGGATATTTTTTCATCCTGAAGCTCTATATCCCATAGAAAATCCTTTTTAGACTGATAATCAAAACGTAACTTATTCATATAATCAGTACTAAACTTCATGATAAGATAAGAATCTTTTTTAGTAGCCTGATACCACTTTCCCTTTTTCTCTAGTCCATGAACTTCTAATACTTTTGCTTCTTTAGTATTATTTAGAAAAAGCACATTTCTATTAAAAAATAACTCCATCAAGAAACTAAGGGCGAATGATATTACCACTATTAATATGATATATTTTAAATTTTTTTTCTTCATAATCTACTCCTTATTACATTTCATTAAGATGATATATCCTGCTATAAGTGTAATGGCAAACAAACAATACCAAACTTTGAAATAATCCTTTTTCTTGTATAAAAAGGAAAGTATCATGATATCTTCTCTGTTTTCACCCTTATATACTAAGGTAGCATCTTTTACCTTTGCTTTTGTTGTATATAAGGAAATAGGATCTTTGGAGTCTTCAATTGTTAATGATAAAGAATACTTTTTATTTTTCTTAAAGGTATAATTAAAATAGTAATATTCATTATCCCCAAGTTCTGATAATTTCGTTTTTATGACCTTTTCCTGATTATTTTCGCCCATAATTTTTAATACTAAGTTTCCCTGATGGATCAATTTTCCATAATTTGCAAAAAAGATCCCCACTTTATAATAATCATCCTCTGCAATAAAGTGTTGTTGTATAACATCATGATTATAAATTTCGCCAATTGGGGTAATATCTTTTAATTCATATGCTTTTGATGAAAATGTACTTTTAGGAAAAATGAGTGATATTACTAGAATAACGAATAATAGTGTCAACAAACTATAAGCGATTAGTACTACCTTACTTTTTTTCATTTGATAACACCCCTTTTATTGATATAGTTCTAAAATGTTCTTTTCTATTTTTTTCCATTCACGACTTTTTGCTGTTTTTAAACCATTCTTCTGTAAATGGTCTCGTAATTTTTTATTAGAAGTTAACTCTTCTATCTTTGAAATGGCTTCTTCTATATTTCCTTGTTCATAAATCAGACAGTTTTCTCTATCCTTTAAATATTCCTGATTCCCATCATTTTGTAAGGCAACTACAAATCCACCTGTTGCCATCATTTCAAGTGGTGGATAAGAAAAGCTTTCTAAAATGCTAGTTTTTATTAAAATATCACATTCATTATATATTTTTCCTACTTCATCATGAGGAACTTTATGATAAAATTTGTCCACTTGATACCATGACTTTGGTTCCTTTTCATAAGATAAATAATGAATTTCATACTTTTCTTTATCTAGTCGATTGGCAATCATAAAACTTTCATCTACATTTTTGTAATGATCTTTACAATTGCCTTCTATTAATATTTTCACTTTTCCATTAAAGGTTCTTTTTCTTGCAGGAAAAAGACCTAAATCAATTCCATTTGGAGCATATTTTGCTTCTGTTTTAAAATCATCCTTTAGCCAATTTTGGCACCATTTTGATATGGTTAAGTAATCTATATTTAATAAATTACAATAAGTAGCATTGGCACGTTTTCTTTCGAACTCTCCTGGCTTATAAAATCCTGCTTCCATATTTTGAACTAAATATTTCTTATTTTTACAATGATAATATTTCTGAACAAATTCTAATGTTAGCCACATGGTAGCGACCATAGTATCTAAATAGGCTAAAAATTCAGTTCTATCAGTTTTCACTACAAATAAGTAATCTTCTCCTTCATAAAGCTTATCTACTTTTTTAGTTTCTTTATTGATATTAATTAAAGTTACATCATACCCTTTTTTCTTTAATAACATTCCATGCTTGATGGTCACCATATTTCCGCCACTAATATTAGGAGAAGGTAGGACAAAGCATATATTTCTTCTTAACTTACTTTTTATAAACTCTGCCACTTCTCTACCTGAAGTTGTTGTAATACTTTTTTTCATCACTTCATCATAGGCCTTAGCAGCAATCTCTTCACGAAAGTTTTTATCCTCAATTAGTTGTGACATTTTCTTTTCAAACTCTTCTGCATTATGAAAAAGAAGTCCTGTTACCCCATCTTGGATCATAGTTTTAAATGCCCCTACATTAGAAGCAACTGTAGGGATTTTAACTAAGGCTGCCTCTGTCCATTTGTTTTCTGACTTCGCCTCATTAAAAATCGTATCTTCTAATGGTGCTAGATTAATATCAATAGAACGAATTAATTTAGGAAGTTGTTTCCAATCCATAAATGGTGCAGTGATTACTTTTTCTTTCACCTCTTCCATTTCCTCAGGTAAATCTAATAAACCTACAATTTCTAAATATAAATGATCATATTTTTTTAATAATTTAACAATACTGGGCATAATTAGCTTAAAGTCATCATTATGAGTAATGCTACCAGATAAATATCCCATAATAATCTTATCCGAATTTTTTTGTACTTCTTCTAATGCAAGTTGTGAATATTTAACCATTTCTTCACTAGCTACATTTCTATTAATATGAACATCTTTTAAATGTTTAGCCATCTCCTTTTGAAGTCTTTTAGTAGAAGCGATCCCATATTCACATAAATCCAGTGTCTTCCCCATTCGAGTGACCCCATCATTATATAGGTCTCTTTCTTCTTTTGACATAGTATCTAAAAATTTAATCATCTTAGTATGTTCTAAATCAAATACCAAATCATCAATATCATAAAAACAGGTTTTATTATTTTCTTTGGCTATTTTTATAAACTCTTCTACTACTGGAGTAATAGGACATCTATAAAAAACAAAGCCTCTGAAATATCTAATTTTATCCAGTGTTAGTTTATCATAATCTACTTTATCACAACTGATTCCATAAGACTCTAATTGTTCTATTTGATGGGTAACACGATACCTTTGCGGATGAGGAAGACTACATCCATTAATGAATAAAATATCCTTAAAACCATCATCGTATTTGCGATTTAAGCTACCTACTTTATAAGCAATAAAGCGAAAACTTTTTTTTACTAATTCAACAAAACCCTCTTCCCTTAAAGTCCTTATTACCTTCTTCATCAATTCTTTTACTCTATACATCTTATTTTACCTCCATTAATTTTTATATGGATATTTTCCTTTGATACCTTTTTTATAATCTCTTAATCCTCTAAAATAATTCCTGATTTTTCTAAACTTATCTTTTTCAAATAATAAGACACTTTTCATATGCTTTTTCTGTTCTAATAAGGACCAACAAATATTAGGATCAAAATCTTTATACATATCAAATATATAATGATTGTTTCGCATAATATAGTATCTCCTAATTGCAGGATAATTACTACAAAGATAGGTTTTTCCAAAAAGCTTTTTATATTGAATATCTCCTAATTCATGATCAATTTTAGCATTTACTACTCTTACAATTTGATACCCATGTTTACGTAAGTTTAGGCTATACTCAATATCAATTCCATCAATAAAGAACTCATCTTTAAATCCACCTAACTTCTTCCAAATATCTAAATTTAGGATATTTCCTGAGGTCATAATAGTTGGTGGATAATCATATTCCTCATCAATTTCTGCAATTGACACTTTGGTATTATGCCAAGGGGTGATAATTCCTACTTTTTTCATATCAAATTTATTAATGGCCTCTTTCAGTCTTTCCATCACACCAGGTTTAAAAGTCGTATCTTGATCCATTGTAAGTAAATAAGAATATCCCTCTTTTATTGCAAACTTTGCACCCATATTTAAGGCTGTTGCGACTCCTATATTTTCATTTTTAAATTGATACTTTATTTTTTTACTCTTAGGAATTCTTGCTTCATTATTATAGCCTTCTGTGTTATCAATAACATATAACTTATCGATATCCTTGAGATAAGTATTGATATTTTCAATATCTTGATCTGTTGGATTATATAATGTTACAACTCCTGCTATTTTTATATTTTTACTTCTTGCCATAAATAGCTCCTTTACTATGTTTTATTGCTAGGGATCTTTCCTTTGATTCCTTTCTTGTAATCAAGATATCCTTTGATATAGTTCTTAATTTTTCTATACTTATCC
Organism: uncultured Bacilli bacterium; assembly: GCA_910579455.1. Lineage (GTDB taxonomy): Bacteria > Bacillota_I > Bacilli_A > RF39 > UBA660 > UMGS995. The sequence continues at coordinate 105,061 of CAJTUT010000001.1, read as the reverse complement.
TTTTCAAAAAGTAATACGCCAATCATATTATGTCTTTGACTAACTAGACTATAGCAATATTTAGGATCATAATCTTGATACATATCGCAAATATAGTGATAATTCCTCATGATATAATACCTTCTAAACGCAGCATGATTGGTACATAAAAATAATCTACCTCTTATTTTTTTATAGAAAATATCCCCTAAATTATGGTCAATCTCTACTGAATTCACTCTTAGAATTTTGTATCCATTTTTATGAATATTTAGGCAATATTCAATATCAATTCCATCAATAAAAAACTCATCTTTAAATCCCCCTAACTTTTTCCAAATATCTAAATTTAGAATATTTCCTGAGGTCATCACATCGTGTGGATCATCAAACTCTTCCTTTGGTTTTTGATCTAATAGTTTGGTATTATGCCAAGGGGTAACGATTGCAATATCTTTCATATCAGTAGATCTCATTACTTCTTTTAGTTTTTCCATTACACCAGGCTTAAAGGTCGTATCTTGATCCATCGTAAGTAAATAAGAATATCCCTCTTTTATTGCAAACTCTGCTCCCATATTTAAGGCAGTCGCTACTCCTACATTTTCATTTTTAAATTGATACTTTATTTTTTCATTTTTAGGGATTCGTTTTTTATTATCCTTACCCTCTGTATTGTCAATAATATATAACTTATCCAGATCATCAAGATAAGTATTGATATTTTTAATATCTTGATCTGTTGGATTATATAGCGTTACAATCCCTGCTATTTTTATATTTTTTTTACGTGCCATATTATAACTCCTCTGCAAAACCTTTTTCTAATTTTTTAAATATCTTATAACCAATTAATAAAATCAAACAACTCACGAAAAATAGAATTCCTAAACCTTGTAAATCAGGAAGTTGTTGATAGTAAAAAATATCTCGATAGGATTCTATGATGGTAGTTAAAGGGTTTAGCTTTAATAACCAACTGACCTTCTCGGGAAACAAAGAAGAAGAATATAAAATTGGTGTTCCATAAAAAATCATGGATACGAAAAAGGAAATAATATATTCTGCATCCCTAATATAGACATCAATAGAACTAGTAATAAAAATTAATCCTAGTTGTAAAATATATTGGATGATTACAATCAGTGGTAAAAGTACAATATAAAAACTAAAACCAATCCCACTAAAAATTAAGAAAATTGCAATAATTAAACAGGAAATTAGAAAGTTAATTAACCCACTTGTTACAATAGAAATTGGTAAAATTTCTCTTGGAAAGTATACCTTTTTAATAATACCACCATTTACAACGATGGTATTAGTTCCCTGTGATATAACAGAAGTAAACCAAGTCCAAGGAAGAATTGCAATCACAATGAAGGTAACATAATGTGGTTGGGTGGATTTTAAAATAAAGGGAAATACAATTGCATAGACTAAAGTCATTAATAGTGGATTTACAAAACTCCATAAAACGCCTAAAAAAGAGCCCTTATATTTTCCTCTTATTTCTTTACTTACATTGCTTTTTAAAAGTTGTCTATAATTATATAACTCTTTAAACATCTTAACCACACACCTTTAAGTATTCGTCAATCACTTTTTTAATATTCCCATCTTTTTTTACTTCACCATTATAAATCCAAATTCCCCTATCACATAATTTTTTGACTGCATCTAAGCTATGACTGACAATCACAATTGTTTTATCACTTTTCTTTAATTCTTGTAATTTTTCAAAACATTTATCTTGAAAGTGTTGATCTCCCACTGCTAAGATTTCATCAATTAGTAAAATTTCAGCATCTACATTGATAGCAACTGAAAACGCAAGACGCATATACATACCAGATGAATACGTTCTAACTGGAGTATCGATAAACTCCCCTAATTCCGAAAAATCAATAATATCTTGAACTCTTTTATCAATTTCTGAGGCAGTAAGTCCAAAAATAGAGGCATTAAAATAAATATTTTCACGCCCTGTAAAGTCAGGATGAAAGCCTGCTCCTAATTCTAAAAGAGAAGTTAATTTTCCATGGGTGATAATTTTTCCTGTTGTTGGGTAAATGATCTTTGTCATGAGTTTTAATAAGGTAGACTTGCCGCTTCCATTGACACCGATTAAAGCCACCGTCTCTCCTTTTTTGATTTTGATGTTAATATTTTTTAACACTTGATGATAATTCAATCTTGTTTTATTCCAAAATACTAATCTTTCCTTTAAGGTATTGGGCTTATCATAATATATTTTAAACTTTTTTGACACATCATCAACTATCATTGCATATTCATTGTCTTGTTTTTTCTTCATATACTCCTCCATATACAATATCTTTCTTATTTAGTATACCATAGATTCGATCTTTTTACTATTTTCTAAAAGTGTTTTCAACTCTTAATAATTACCAATTTACCTTCATTCCACAGTTATCAATAAAACCTCGATACTTTTTTCTCCATTGACAGCATAACTTTCTTTTGTAAATAAACTGAAATAAAATCTGTCTTACCAGTTCAATCAATGAACACACAGTATAGATCAGTATTGCCATGGCAAAAACATAAAAAATAAATTTATAAGAATAAATCGGCCCATGATCTATCTTTAACCATTTATAAATATTGTGTCTTACTTGTATATTATTATGGATCAAATAAATCCCTAGCGTAAGGGAAGATGCTTTATTAACAAAGGAACTTTTAAAGCTTAATGTTTCAAAAAAACAAAAATAAACAATAGTTTGAATAATGGCAAATGGATTACTATAGGCCAAAGAAGTTGTAGTTAGATTGGATCCAATTTCATGAAATAAATTTCCAAAGGAAGTAATACTACTTCCAAATTGAGTAAACAAAAAGTTAAATAAAGCACACCCAAAGAAAATAATAATACAAATAAGCTGAAATAAATTTTTAGAAATATTTTTAAATACATAACTTTCCTTTAGTGGATATTTTCTTAAATAAGCACCTATTAAGTATAACAAAACAAAGTTATATAAAGAATAACCATCATTGTATAAAGTTTTAAGTCCCGTAATATAGGGTAATATTGAAAAGATAATAAGTAAAATACCAATAGCTTTTCTGAATTCATTCTTATTTGCTTTTGCTATATATTGATTGATAATAGGACTCATACAATAAAGTAAAATATAAACATCCATAAACCAATAAAAACCTAAATCAAGTGGAAAAACATTTCTAAAAATTTCAATATGAGTTGGATGCCACACATTAATAACAACTAAAAATATAAGTAATACCACTCGATAAAACCACATCATATTGATATTTTTAAATAACTTAGACATTTGGTATTTACTCTTACATTGAAAATAACCAGTTAATAAAACATAAGAGTTTACATGTACCACCATTAAAAACATCATAAATTCAAATATCAGTCTTAATGAATCTCTTTCACAGTTTACAATGACATTCCCATGACCATCTCCTCTTAAAATATGCCACAAGATGATCATGAACATGGATAAAATTCTCATCAATTCAAAATTAGACTGTCTTATCTTCTTTTCTTTTTCCATACTACAACCTACTTTCCCTATTCCAATTATATCATAAAGGAAATACTGGTAAAAGAAAAAAGACTATTTTTTTAGTCTTTATAGGCTTGTTTATATTCTCCTGATAAAATATTATCGAGCCAATCTGTATTTTTTAAATACCAATCTACAGTTTCTTTAATTCCTTTTTCAAAAGTATAGGTCCTATCCCAACCTAATTCTTTTTCTGCTTTGGTAGAGTCAATCGCATATCTTAAATCATGTCCTTTTCTATCCTCAACAAAAGTAATTAACTCTTCACTTTTCCCCATTTGTTTTAATATAATTTTTACAACATCTAAACTAGTTTTCTCAGAGTGTCCTCCTAAATTATAAACTTCTCCTACTTTCCCATTTCTAACAATTAAGTCCACTCCTATATTATGATCAATGACATGGATCCAGTCTCTTACATTGCTACCGTTTCCATATACAGGGATTTTTTCATTTTTTAAAGCCTTTGAGATTACAACAGGAATTAACTTTTCTGGAAATTGATAAGGTCCATAGTTATTAGAACATCTACTAATGGTAGTAGGTAGACCAAAGGTTCTATGATAAGCATTAACTAGTAAGTCTGCTCCTGCTTTAGAAGATGAATAAGGACTTGAGGTATGAATTGGAGTATCCTCTGTAAATAATAAATCAGGTCTATCGAGTGGTAAATCTCCATATACCTCATCTGTTGAGACTTGATGATACCTTTTAATATTATATTTGATGGAGGCATCCATCAATACTTGTGTTCCAATTATATTCGTAGTTAAAAATATTCCTGGGTTTTTGATTGAATTATCCACATGAGATTCCGCTGCAAAGTTAATCACAATATCAAATTGTTCTTTTTTAAATAACTCATCGATAAAATCTCTATTAGTAATGTCTCCTTTTACAAAAGTAAAATTTTTCTTTCCTTCTAAATCCTTGATATTATTGTAATTTCCAGCATAAGTTAAAGCATCTAAACAAACAAAAGAATCATTTGGGTACTTTTCTACTACATAATGCATATAATTACTTCCTATAAATCCAGCTCCCCCAGTTACTAAAAATTTCATATTCTACCTCCTCTAATACATTTATTATAACAAAGAAAAATAAATTAGACTACTAAATGATCCTATAATTTTTTATTTTTTTCATAATTCCAGGCATCACGAACCATATCTTCCAAGGATCTTTTGCATACAAATCCCAATTCTTCTTTTGCTTTTTTAGGGTCACTATAGCATACTGCAATATCCCCTTTTCTTCGATTTACCATCTTATACTTTATTTTTACACCATTTACTAATTCAAATGTATGAATTATGTCAAGAACACTATATCCAACACCAGTTCCTAAATTATAAATCGAAATTCCACACTCATCCTTTAATAATTTTTCTAAAGCTTTAATATGGCCAATTGCTAAATCAACAACATGAATATAGTCTCTAACCCCAGTTCCATCTTTGGTATTATAATCATTTCCAAATACAGATAAACATGTTAATTCCTTTTTTGCCACTTTAGAAATATAAGGCATTAAATTAGCAGGGACTCCATTCGGCTCTTCTCCAATCAGTCCAGAAGGATGTGCTCCAACGGGATTAAAGTACCTTAAAATAACAATGTTCCAACTTGGATCTGAATGATATAAATCTTTTAAAATCTGCTCTACAAATAATTTACTAGTACCATAGGGGTTTGTGGTTCTGCCAACCTTAGCAGCTTCTGATATTGGAATTTCTACTGGGTTTCCATAAACAGTCGCACTACTACTAAAAACTAGTCTTTTACAGTCATATTGCTTCATGACCTTAAGAAGTGTTAAAACACTACTCACATTATTGATATAATACTCCACTGGTTTCTCAACAGATTCTCCTACTGCTTTATAAGCTGCAAAGTCAATCACACAAGAAATCTCATTATCTTTAAAAATACTTTCTAAAAAGTGTTCATCTAACATATCTCCTTCGTAAAAAGTAATTTTTTTATTGGTAATTTGAGAGATTTTATCTAATACTTCTTTTTTACTATTACTAAAATTATCCAATCCTACTACTTCATAATCATGGTTTAATAATTCCACACAAGTATGAGAACCAATATAACCACAACATCCAGTTACTAATATTTTCATATACTTCCTCACCTCTCCATTATTTTTTTCAAACAACTTTCTAACGTAGCCTATTAGAAAGAAAAAACTCTATTTCTTAAATTTCTATACTTTTTTTCAACTTTTTAGTAATTAATTGATACCCCTGTTCATTAATATGTAATCCTTCCTTAGTATATTTTAAATCTAAATTTTTATTTTTATCTAATAGAAGAGGATAAATATCAATATATTCCAAGTGTTCTTTCCTACAATATTTTTTTATCTTTTGATTAATATCTATAATTACATCATTCGTTCTTTTTCCAACTAGCGTTTTATCTATTTTTTCCTGATCTGTACTATTGATAGGATATACTGATTCTATATAAATCTTGACTTTAGAATTATCTTTTTTTATTTCATCTACAATTTTTTCTATATTTTCTGCAATATAGGTAGCATCTTTATCTTGATTAATATCATTCGTTCCAATTAATAAAATAACAATTTTAGGATGATACTTTAACACTTTTTCTTCTAAATGATTTAAAATGTCATCTGTTGTCCAGCCAGAAACTCCACTATTGATAACAGGAAAAGAATAATACTTAGCCAAATCATACATTTCGGTAATAGAGTCTCCTAAAAAAACAATATCTCCCTCCTTCAAACTTTTCATTCTTTCCTTTTTCTTAATAAGCCAATCCTGCTTTTGTGCTAATTTTGTTTTTTCCTGTTCCTTTAATAAAGTATTCCTATAAAGAAAGATATTGTTGATCAGCAAAAGCAAAACAAGAACAACCAAAACAATAAAAAACTTATCCTTCCTGTAATAAGCTTTTTTCTTTTGATATAATTTTTTCTTCTTACCTTTTTTTCTAGTTTTCATAAACAACACCTATCATATCTATACTTATTATACTACTAGAAAAAAATAAAATTCAAAAAAAAGAAGTAGAAAAACTACTTCTTGACATTAATTGACTTTGGTTCCACAGTTAGAACAAAATGCCCCATTGACTGGTGTTCCACAATTAGAACAGAATTTTCCACCTGTTGATTGGTTATTTTGTACTGGTGCTTGATTATTAGTGTTTGGCTGATTTGTTGTGGCAACGCCTCCCATTACACCACCTGATGCCATATTCATCATTCCAATTCCCATAAAGCCATTAGCTGCTCCTGCTGTATTATTCGCAGCATCCTGCACTGCATTTGCATAAGCCCCTGTAAGAGTTCCTTGTTGCATAGCAGCGTTTGCAGATAATTCATAATTATCAATTTTCTTGTTTGACTCATCATCTAAGGTAACAGATTCTACTACAAACCCTACAATACTAAGACCTCTAGCACGAATTGGTTCATCAAATACTTTTTCATCCATCATCTGTTTAATCTCATCTGTATAACTAGGAAGCTCTAGTACAGGTGCTTTATGAACACTATTCCCTAATTCATTTAGCACATTTTGAAAAGATCCAATAACTTCACTTCTCATCTGTTCTACAAGTTCATCTTTTCTATATTCCTCTGCGGTTCCTGCAATTTTTGACATAAATACTGCTGGATCTGAAATTTTAAAGGTATATTTACCAAAACATTTCACTTGAACTCTTAGTGCAGTTTCTTTTCCTGTCATTTGATTTGGAATCGGATGTGACCAATCTTGAAAAGGAATAGGAGCTGGCGTTCCAAATTTATTATCTATAATTTCTTTAGCATTTAAATAAAATACGGCCTGTTCTTTACTCGGTGATCCATTATAGACAAAACGATTCCACATTTCCTTAAATACCGCCCCAAACTGTCCTGCAAAGAAAGTTGGAGAAGAAGACTGGTCAAATGTATAAATCCCTTCTTCTGCAGTTGCATCTAGTATCCTTCCACTTTCGAAAATCACTGCAATTTGCCCAGGTGAAACTTGAATGGCACTATCCTTTGAAATGATTCCATTTGGAGTAGATACACGTCTCATTAAGATATCCTGTCCTAAATCATCACATTTGATATAATCCTTCCATTGATCATGTAGAGTACTTCCAACAGCCCCTACTGCTGCTTTTATTAATCCCATATTAAACCTCTTTTCTTATTTTTATTTATTTTAAAATCCATGACCTCCACCACCATGCGAAGAACCACTACTACCAGAATGGGTGGAACTTCCACTAGAAGTATCATGTTCTATTGTTGTTCTTACTGTATTCGTAGATATTAAAGAATCGCTAATCGTTTTGATATCTACGCTATCTTGATCTAAATATTCTTCTGCTGTAGTCGCTTTTCTAACTAATTTGTTTTTTCTAATTAAAATAATCATTATAATAATTGTAATTATTAATCCTGACAGTAAAGACCGTAGTATTACTACTCTAACCGGCATTTTTTGATTGGAATCATTATTACTAGGTAGCCCACTAGATGCATAATCACTAATTACTTTAATATAATTTGAAGTCCCTTCAAAATATTCCTCATTACTCATATATTGATAAACTTTTTCAAGAGATTCATTAATTCTATAATCGTTATACATATTTATTGCATTTCCTGTTGTTGACATATAAATTTCCCTATTTTCCATATCAATTAAGAACAAAACTCCAGCTCTATCCTGACCTATACCAAATTTGTTATAATCATAAAAATCATCTGCATACGTCATAGGAGAAGCCTTATTATTACTAGTAATTGTTACAATTACTAAGTCCATGTTATATGAGTTAATATAATTTGATACTTTGTTAAATAAATCATGTTCTTCACTTTCTGTATATAAATTAGCAAAATCATATATTTTTTCTTCTTCATTAACAGAAGGTGTATTTAAAATATGCCTTTTATTAGATTCTGTTATTTCTACCCAATCTTCTACTCTATAATCACTTTCTGTCCTAATATTTGTATTTGTACTGGCAGATACTAAACAAATATTGTAAAGAAACCCTAAGAAAATGATAAAGCCTATTCTTATTGTTCTTTTCATGTTACACCTCTAATGATAAAGAAGGCAAGTACTGTTGTAATAATAAACAAAAGAATTGATACAATAATGGTTTTTCGGATGTCTAATGGAATATTTCCTACGATTTCACCCGTTTGACCATTCATTGCAAAAGTGTAAGTCTTATCTTTATACTTAATATTTACCATCCAAACAGGAAGTAAGATATAATCATCATTTACTTTTGCAATATGTAAGTTATTATTAGTAACCACTTTACTTTGATGGATTACAGTTGCCTTTGTAGTTGAAATTGCCGTATTCATAGCTCTTTTATTCGCTCTTTCCATCGCCTTATTACTATCTACATCATATTTCTCTGCCAAAAATCCAGATAAATAAGCATGATTGTATTCTACTAATTCCTTGAAATTGAAGGGTTCAATAGAGTCCATTAAATCATCATCAAATCTTGAGGATCCATCAACTAGTACTCTATTAAAGGACATTCTACTATTTCTTTTACATAAAAATTTATCAGTTTTTGTATATCTATAGCTATAATCACTCCAAGTTTTTACATCAGTGGCAGTAAAATCAATTTGTCCAGATACTTTCAAATCATATGTCCAAAATGGAATATAAACTCCAGTTATCTTCTCTATATTCTTTGGATTGTTAAAAAACTTAGGCATCAAAGGTCTACCTTTATATAAACCTTTAAAGGCACTAATTGCATCCTCTTTTACATTTTTGAATGGAATCAGTTTGGATGGAGCAATCCCATCATCTATTTTATCTTTTAAAATTGTAGTACTTCCACAGTAAAGACATGAAGTCGCTGTTGTAGTTTCATCTGCCATTACTTCTGCTCCACAGTTTTTACAGGTATATACATCCAAACCTTCTAATTTTTTTTTAGAATTCGTATTTTTCTTTGTATTTGACTTAGAGGAACTAGCATTTTCATATCTTTTCATTTCTTCTAGACTAAATTTACTACCACAATATTCACAATCCCACTTTTGATTCTTTGGATTAAATATAATTTTGGCACCGCATGCTGGACACTTATTGTCCAAAACATCCATTTTTTATCACATCCCATCTAAGAAAATTATATCATACAAAGAAAAGAATTAGTATTAATTCTTTTCTGCTTTACGTTAATTATTCTTTAACTCTTCGCAATATCTATCTGTTGCATCTTGCCAAGATGGTAACATCTCAAACCCTGCTTCTACTAGTTTTTCTTTACTTAATTTTGAATTCCTTGGACGATACGCTTGTTTTGTCCCAGTAAGTGCTAAATACTCTTCTGTTGATACAGGTTTTACCCTTGTAGACTTTCCATTACTTTTAAAAATATATTGTGCAAACTCAGCCCAAGAACAATAACCATCATTGTTAACATGATAGGTCCCATATTCTTCTGTATTTGCCATTTCTACTAAGAGTTTCGCTAAATCTACTGTATAAGTAGGGGATCCTATTTGATCATCTACTACAGTTACTTCCTCATGATTATCTGCTAATCTCAACATAGTTTTAATAAAGTTTCCCCCATTAATTCCAAATACCCAAGAAATTCTTGTAATAAAATGTTTGGGATTTCGTCTTACTTCCTCTTCTCCTTCATATTTCGTTCTTCCATAAACACTCATAGGTTTTACCGGATCATCTTCCTTATAATAACCCTCTGTTTTTCCATCAAAAACATAATCAGTAGACATATAAATTATTTTTGCATCCACTTCTAAAGAGGCATCAACTAAATTTTTAGTTCCTTCCACATTGACAAGTCTAACCTTTTCTTCCATATCTTCTGCCTTATCAACAGCAGTCCATGCAGCACAGTGGAAAATAACATCGGGATTATACGCTTTTACTACATCCATTACCTGGTCTTTATTTGTAATATCCATATCATCTATATCTACTGCCTTATATTCTACTTCTCCTCGTTTTTCTAACTCTCTTGCAATATCATATCCAAGTTGTCCTTTAAAACCTGTGATTAGATATCTTGTTTTTTTGGTACTAAAAACAGTCTTACAATCTCTCATTGTGTTATTAACTTTATCTTTTTCTGATAGGATTGGCCTCTCAATCCCATATTGTGCAAATATTTCATCCCAATTGATTCCGATTTCTGGATCATTCCAAAGGATTCCATCCTCCATTCTAGGTGCATATTGATTATCTACATAATACTCAAATAAGGTATCTTCTTTTAGAGAAAGGAAAGCATGTGCAAATCCACGCGGAACATATAATAATCTTCCATTTTCTGGTGTTAATTCTACACTTGTCCATTTTCCATAAGTTGGTGAATCTTTTCTAAAATCAACCACTACATCTAATACTGCTCCTTGATGGCATCTAACAACTTTTGCTTGACAATAGGGATTTTTTTGAAAATGAAGTCCTCTAATAATTCCCTTTCCACTTTTTGAGTTACTAACCTGAGCAATTGTATGAAAGCCTAATTCTTCCAACTGTTCTTTGGTAATAGATTCAAAGTATCCTCTTTCATCCCCAAATCTTTGTGGTTCTAAAATATAACAGTCTAATAAATTTGTTTTTATCTTCTTCATCATTCATTTCTCCTTTTAAACTTCATTTCCTTCTTTATCTTTAATTACTTCTAATAAATGTTTTCCATATGTATTTTTTCTCATCAACTCGGCTTGTTTTAATACTTGTTCTTTTGACAACCATCCATTTTTATAACCAATTTCTTCCGGACAACAGATGGTAACATTTTGGTTTTTTTGAACAATTCCAACAAAGTCAGATGCTTCATTCAAGCTTTCAAAAGTTCCTGTATCAAACCATCCATAACCCGTATTTAGAGTAATAACCTCTAGTCTATCTTCCTCCAAAAATAATCTATTTAAATCTGTAATTTCCAATTCCCCTCTAGCAGATGGTTTTAAAGTCTTAGCCTTTTCCACCACACTATTATCATAAAAGTATAATCCTGTAATTGCATATTGACTCCTTGGTTTTTCTGGTTTTTCCTCTACACTTAAGACTTTCCCTTCTGAATCAAATTCTACAATTCCAAACCTTTCTGGATCATCTACATGATATCCAAATACTGTTGCCTTATTTTCTTTAGCATTTTTTTTAGCTCTTAGTAGTTCATGTTTTAACCCTGAACCATAGAAAATATTATCCCCCAAGATCATTGCAGCACTATCGCTTCCAATAAATTCCTCTCCTAAAGTAAACGCTTGAGCAAGTCCATCTGGGGATGGTTGTTCTTTATAACTCAAATTCACACCAAATTTAGATCCATCACCTAATAGCGATTGAAACCTTGGTAAATCAGTAGGGGTTGAGATAATCAAAATATCCCTAATTTTGGCTTGCATTAGAACAGATAATGGGTAATAAATCATTGGTTTATCATAAATTGGCATTAACTGTTTTGAAGTAACCTGTGTTAGTGGATAAAGTCTAGTACCAGACCCTCCTGCTAAAATAATTCCTTTCATTTTCTAAAACCTCCTTTAAAGAAACATCTTATATATAAAATTACTAATGATAATTTATTAGTAAAATCTAACCATCTTAACTCTTTTTTTGTAGCATGTAAATATTTTTCTACAAAGTATCTCTGACTTTTCTTTAATGCTTTATATTTGTTAATTCTATTAATATTTTTATCTATTGTTACAGAATGATTATGGATAATTACAACATTATTATCCACCGCTATTTGCTTATCTATTTGTTCCATTCTCTTCGCAAGAATTTGCTCTTCATAATAAAGAAAGGTAGCCTCATCTAAATAATCCACTTCTTTTAAAGCCTGTCCACTACAACAGAAAAAGCAACCTGATACAACGCCAACAATAGATAAATCTTCGTTATAATGTTCTTCGTCATACCGAATCTCTTTCAGGTATTTTCTACTAATTAAGGGTAAATTAAATTTAATTTCATCTTTTATAGTTGGCATCATCCAACCTCTATTTAAACTTCTGTTTTCAACAATAGTAGGTCCTACTATGGCAGCTCCGTGGGTATCAATATCTTTACTCAGTTTTTTTAAGTCCTCTTCCTTACTAATGATAATATCTGAATTAGAAAAAATAATATTGCATTTTTTTAACTTTTCCATTAAGTATTTAGCACCCAAATTATATCCAGAAGCCACTCCTCCATTTTTAGAGGAATTTAAAATCTTTATTTTCCTTGTTTCATACTTTTTTAAATATTCATAAGAGATATCGCTCGAATTATTATCTACTACCACAATCAGATCTAAACATTTATAATTCTTTATATTTTTCAATAAAGTCTCTGTAGTCTTATAATCATTATAATTGAGAATCACCATTCCTAATTTAGCCATATCTAAATTCTCCTTTATATAATTCATTATAAAGCAAATTAAGTATTAATGCAACAAATATAGAAACCGATGGTGAGAGAATTACATGTCCTGTTAAAAGCGATAAAATTATAGATAATACGATACTAAGCATATAGGCCTGAACTATTTTATTTCTACTATTCATAGTAGTATTGTTAAAGTATTTTTTTACTATTTTTAATATCATATAAAAAAATCCACTCATATAAATTAAAAAGCCTACTATTCCATGCCTATAAAAGATATCTACATAATCCATCTCTATCATTTTCATACTACTTTGGTTATCGAAATTTAAATATCCAATCCCTAATATTTTAGAGGTCATATTTTTCCCTTGATAAATCGTATGTACCTCTTTCCAAAAACTTAATCTTTCACTAAAAACAAAATGATCTAACACTTTTGGATTTTTGATAATATCACTAGCCTTTTTAACCTCCAAGAACTCTAAATGAATTACTATATTTTTATAAAAACTTGTTTTAGGAATTACAAAAATAAAAATAGAAATCGAACTAATAAATACCAAACTAGCAATCATTACTATTTTATATTTCTTTCTTTTAATATGATGATAAATATAACAAACCAAATAATAAAAACAAATAATCAAAAAGCTAAGGAAAGGTCCCTTAGTACCTATAGAGGTTAAAGTATATAATAATATAACTCCTGATAGAATCGTTAAAAAGTAATTCTTCTTTTCTAAAATAATATAGATAAAAATAGGCATAAGAATAGAGAGTATTGCACTAATTTCATTGGCTGTATAAAATAAACCTATACTCCCAGACTTCGTTACCGTGTAACTATCAAATCCAAAACCTAAAAGATTGGGTATTAAAACGAAAAGACCATAAGTAATAAATAGATTATTTAAAAATCTAGGTTTTATGATATTTTTCTTCCCTTTAAACATGTCATACATGCATACTAAAAGGATTGGGAAATAAAATGTTTTAGCCACATTTTTCAGTTCGCTTCCTAATACCCCTATCTTCTTTGCACAAATAATATGGAAACTAAATAAAATGATATATATAATAATAGCTATTACATATAGTAAAGACTTTTTCTTACTTTCATTTTGATTTATAAAAAACAAATAATAAATCATAAATAGTAAAAATAATACTCTAAGAACTACTCCCGCTGTAAAATTTATTTTAAAAGTATGAAGCATAATAGCAGTAACTACATCTATTATAGGTTGTAAAAATAAAAATATGATTACTATTTTATTCATATTTTTATCAATAAAAGTATTTATTTTTTTCATACCATCACCTACTCAATTATATCATGTATCTTATGTTATGGGAATCAATAATCAAATGCCTCACTGATCTAGTTTTTTACTTTTTCAAATATTTTATATTCCTTTTCTTTATAGATGACACGATATCTTTTATCCTTGGAAATTTTTTGATATAAACGATCATTTTTAGTAACAATCAAATGTGTAAAGTGATATTTCTCAATAAATTGATTATAATCCAGTACACCAAAGAAAAGTAAATAGTATTCCTCCATAATATCTTTTTTATGATTATTTGACTTTAAAAACACCTCTGCTCTTGTATCTATATAAGGCTTTAACCCCCTATATTCTGCATAAGAACCATTATTATAGTCGGTATATAATACAATATCTTTTCTATTATTATTTTTTAATAAGAAATCGATTCCCTCTTCTAAATAGTTCGTTAAGCCTTTGCCAGAAGAATGTATACCTAATACTATAACGTATGTAACTAAAAATAATAGAACACCAATATAATTCCCCTTTATATTTTTTGGTATTTCCATATCTTTCTGTTTTGGTTTTTTTTCTAGATCTTTTAAATAAAATGATAAAAATGGCAAAGATCCAATTACTAATAGAGCAAAACTTCTTATATTCATAAGACTTAATATAGTGACTCCTGCTAAAAGAAACATATATCTTAATCTAATTTGTCCTTGTTTATAAAATATATAGATCGACATAACTACTCCCAATACTAAAAAGGTCATAATTCCTATTGTTGTTTGAAAACCACCTGAAATTACTGGTGGAGCCATCTCTATAACTATATTATTAATAGAGTCTATTCCATAAGAATGAAAGATATAGGCTATATTTTTCCATCCATAAGGATTTAGAAAACCTACTAAAGACATAACTGTCAAAATTCCTAATAATTGAAATATACGATTATCTTTTTTGTTTTTTATTTTCTCCATTACCAAACAAACCAAAAATGGGAGAATAAATAAGAATATTAAAAACCACATAGAAGCATGGAAATTAATTTGCAATAAAGATAAGAATGGTAAAACATAGATCGCTCTTGTATTTTTATTTTGATAGAATAACTCCATGATATATAATGTAATAATTAAAAACAAATAGGTAAAAATTTGGGGTCTAGGTAGAATAAAACTAGTCAATAACAACAGATCTACTATACAACTCATTACAATAGAAATATAATATTTATCATTACTTAATAGCATACACAATTTGTATAGGAAATACAGAATTAAAATATTGACTACTTCTATTACAATCAATAAACCCAGTCGTCCGAAATAATGATATACAAAATAAAATATAGCTGAAGTTAACCATTGTTGCATGACAAAAGAAAATCCCTGATGCATTGAAAATGGTTCCGTGGTAGGAAAGCCATATTTAAATACATATTCACCATGGTTTAATAAAAACCAAATATCATTTTCTTTGGCTAAATTTAAAGTAGTACAAATGAAAATAGGAACAAAGAAGTACAATATACAAATGTATTTAGGTGGATGGTATGTTTTTATTTTGATGAATAAATTTTTCATTTCTATTTCTCCTCATGATAGGAATCATCTATATTTACATTCCAAATCTCATCTTTTTTCTTTTTATTTTTTAAAATATGTTCCACGCATTTAACTGCAGTCATCATAGAATGATCCATATTATTATAACGATGTTGTCCATTTCTTCCGATACAATATAAATTATCAAACTGATTTAAATAGGACCTTACTTTACCAAATTCCTGATAACTATCAAAGTATGCGGGATAAGCTTTTTTTACTCTAATACAACAACTATCTAATACTTTAGTATTAATTACTTTAATTTGTTTTAACTCTTTTTCAGCATAGGTTTGTAATTCTTGATCAGAAAGGTTCCAAAACCAGTCATTTTCCTGACAAAAGTATTCTAGTCCTAACCATACTTTTTTTTCTTTATCCTTCACCATATAACAAGACCAGTTATTAAAAATTTGAATTCTACCCAGTTTCACTTTATCATCTTGAATATATAACCAACAATCTGGAATATTATGATTCATTGTTTTTATTTTTGTATTATTTTTTAGTGATAATTTGTCTACTAGAACGCCTACGGTTATAAAGTCTCGATATGGTAAGTTAGATGCAATCGTTAGAACTTGTTTTTCTACCTCATTTAGTGACTCTACAAGATCTTTTATTGGCATACTAGATATTAAAATATCCACTTTTTTTGTGTGTTCTTTTTTATTCTTTACATATATAACTTCTTCTATTCTATTATCCTTTTGATTAATTTTTATGACTTTACTTTTCCTTATAATTTTTCCACCCATTTGTTTTATTTTTTTTGCCATTTCCTCGTAAAGTTGACCTGGACCATATTTAGGATAATAAAACTCTTCTATCAAACTGGTCTCTTTTACCCTTCTTCTTATTTTAAATAGCTTTAAAATCCCTTCTTTTAAAACTTCACAAATGGAAATTCCTTTCACTCTTTGATAGCCCCATTCTTTTGAGATTTTAGATGGCTTTCTTCCCCACACTTTTTCTGTATACCCACAAAAAAACATAGAATATAGTTTTCTACCAAATCTATTAATATAAAAATCTTCTAAATTCTTCTCTTTTCTTTTAAATAAACTGGAGTTTATATAACTAACTCCACAACTTATTGTTCTAAAAACTCCTAAATTTTTTATCGTCTTCCAACGGATAGATATTGGATAATCATAAAATTTATCTTCATAAAAAATTCTAGATACTCGGTTTCTTATCAACATCACTTTATCATTTTTTTCTGGATCTGGTCCCTTTTTAGGTAGATTTTTTTTAATAGATAATTTTTTATCATCATAGGATGGTTTGGACTGAACATTTAAAATTTTAGTCCATATTTTTTCTATCCTTTTTTCCTTTGTGAAAAATCTGTGTCCTCCTATATCTAATCGATTTCCTTTATAATAAACTGTCTTAGAAATTCCTCCTACTTGCTTATCCTCTTCTAAGATGGTTACTTGGTATTTTCCTCTTCCCTTTTTTAATAATTCATATGCCGCTGTTAGACCTGCTGGTCCTGCTCCTATAATTATTACGTTTTTCATACTACCACCTAATGTTAGTATATCATAAAGAATATTGAGAACAAAGAATAATTCTAAGATTCAGGTAGTATTTGATGACTAATTCTATGCCTTTGTTTTACGTAAAGAGTATTGATAATCCATATCTATTTTTCATAATATATTATATAATAATAAGTAGAATGAGGGTGATAAAATGAAAGAAGAGAAAAGAAAGACTCATAGGGTATGTAACCTTTTATTATTGTTATCTTTTATAGGTGTCGTTGCAAACTTTATGATTTCTATTTTGCTACCACATAATGGTAATTTTATGATAGAAATAATCAATAACCTACTACTTAGTATTTTTATTATATTTTATACTTTCTCACAAATTACAAATCGAAGGAATAACAAATCTACTGTAGTGATTGCGTCTTTACTAATGATTGGATATAGCCTATTTCAAATTGCTACGAAGTTAGATATGGTTACTATATTAAAGTTAAATCAAGTAGAGGATTTTAGAGACGAGAGCTTAGTAGAGGTCATAGAATGGAGTCAAAAAAATGGAATTAAGATTAATCAAATTTATGAATACAGTGATTTAATAGAGGAATATCATATTATTAGTCAAAGTAAAAAGGAAGGAACTCTCCTAAAGGATATCAAAGAGTTAGATATTGTAATTAGTGAAGGTCCAAATCCTGATAAGGAAGTTATCATTCCTGACATGACCACTTGGAACTCAAAACGAGTTTTAAAATATATAAAGGAAAATAAATTGAATCATGTCGAGGTAGAATTCCAAATATCTGATAAAAATAAGGATACAGTTATTGAGCAAAGTAAGTCCGGAAATATGAAACGCAGTGATGAATTAAAACTTACCTTTTCATCTGGTGAAGAGGAACAGCTAGAAGATACCAAACTCATCGACTTTACTAATATGGAAGAGTTTGAGGCTATATTCTTTTTGAAACAACATTCTATAAAATATGAAATCAAAAGGGAATTTTCTAATCATATTAAACGAGATGCTGTTATGAAGCAGAATAAAAAGATGGGTACTATGGTCAAGCCAAATGATGAAGAAAACAAAGTGATTTTAACGATCAGTAAAGGAAAGAAAATTAAAATACCTGATTTATCAAAATATAACGTTATAGAAATTACAAATTGGGCAATAAAAAATAAATTAAAACTAGAATTTAGGAATCAATATGACGATTCAGTCGCTTTAAATAAAGTCATCTCTGTAGACCATAAAAAAGGAGATACCGTTGAACAGAAGACTTTGATTACAGTCACAATATCAAAAGGAAAACTAGTAATGCAATCTTTCAAGAATATAGATGATTTTAGAACCTGGGCAAATAAAAATAAAGTAAACTATGAAGAAAAATATGAATTTAACACAGAAGTAAAAGAAGGAGAAATCATTAGTTATTCTCACAAAAAGGGAGATACCATTAAAAATAGTGATACCATTGTTATTACGATTTCCCAAGGAAAAAAAGTTACAGTTCCTAATTTAGTTGGTAAAACTAAGGATGATGCTATTAAAAGATTAAAATCTCTAAGTTTGAAATATAACTTTGTTTATGAAAATAATACAAAGCCAAAGAATACAGTAATTAAGCAATCTTTAAGAGCGGATAGTGAAGTATCTCAAAATACAACCCTTACTCTTACTATAAGTAATGGAAAAAAACCGAATGTACCCAGTTCTTCCACACAGAATAATCAATCCCCTACTACCACAACCCCTAGCAATAAACCAGAGGGTTGTGATAAAAGCAAAACAGTAACTGTTACTTTTCAAGGATCCTTAAATGGTTCTAGTCTAAATGAAACAGCAGCTAATTATAGAAGAGCCTATCCTAATGTTAAATTCTCCTTTGTAGGAAGAGCAAGCTCTGTTGGAAATAATGGAATGGTTCATAGGGACAGCACATCAAAGGGTAGTTTTATAGCAAATACTTGTGATACTTATACTATTTATATAGTACAAAATTAAGGTAGGAAATCCTACCTTATTATATTTTGTTTATATTTATACTGTTTTTCACTTCATTATATGTATGACCTTTATAATTAAAATTTGGATAATTTCTAGCAATCGAGAGAATGGATTTTGAAATATATGCCTTATCGCCAATATTTAGTCTTATAAACTATTTTTCTAAATTATTACTCAAATTTTTCTTTGCCACATCCGCATCAATCTGGTATGAAAATATATAGTCAAGAATAAACATATCATCAAAACCATATATTTCATCTTCACTCATATTAAAATTTAATAATTCTATGAAATGAAGAGAATACTTTATTTTTGATAAATCTAACTCTATAATATTACTAGTGTATTCCTTAATATATATTTCTAGTTGGTTTATTACCTCTTCATTTATATTTTTTATTATATTCGTGTAAATTGCTTTTATACTCTGTTTAAGTTCCTTTACCACATCGCTCTTTTTATGAATCGATACTGACAATACATGTGCAAATTTCTGATTATTTTCTTCCATAACCGCATTTATCTTCAATAATCTTTCAATCTGCTCTTTTGTAAATGATGATACATACTACTGATCAAAACTTTTCCCCTTGATCTATTTTATCTTTAAATTTTGAACAAAATAGTTCTATAATTGTTTTTTCTATAGTTTGGTTTATATAGTCCATAATATTTCTCCTTTATTATTGTTATACCATAAATTTTATTCCAATCGTGTATTTTATCAAAAGTAAAATTCTATTTTTGATTTAGACATTTAGCTATTTTTATAAAGAAAACAATTCCTATCATGAGAATAAACAACACCAATCGCCTGTAAGTAAGAATATATCGTAATACTACCTACAAATTTCATTCCTCTTTTTTGGAGGTCATTTGAGATTTGGTCTGATAAGTCATTGGTAGTTTTTCCTAACTCATATCGTATTTCCTCTCCTACAAAAGTCTCCAAATAATTATAAAAGCTCCCAAACTCTTCTTGAATAATCTTAAAAATTTTAGCGTTATGAATACTCGCTTTTATTTTTAGTCTATTTCTAATAATTTTCTTATTCTTTAACAATTTTTTAATTTTATTATCATCATAAAGAATAATTTTATCTATATCAAAATAATCATATGATTTTTCAAAATCATTTCTTTTATTTAAAATACATTCCCAGGAAAGTCCAGCCTGAAAGGACTCTAATATTAGCATTTCAAATAAGTAATGATCATCAAAATTAGGAACTCCCCATTCTGTATCATGATATAGAACATAAAGTGGATTGGTTGGATTACACCACTTACATCTGGTTTTATTCATTCTACGATTCCTTCCTTTTAAGTATTTCCCAAATCTAATTCATTTTCTTTCCCAATTTTTTATTTTTGCGACTTTTCATGACCTCTTCGTGATGAAAGTAAACAGAATAATTAATTCTATTGAAATTACAGTAGTCCTTTATTTCATTATCCATATCCATTAATTGCTGTTTATTTGCCTTTAGATAAATACTTTCAAACGTAGGATATGTTCTAGGATATTTTTCTTTGATATATTTTTAAATATCATATTTATAATCCTCTCTCAAATTTAAATCTTTGAACCAGTACTCACTTATATATTCTTTTGTTTTTTCAATAATCCTTTTCCAATTAGTGATTCCTATAAAAATAGGTGACATGAATAAAATGGTATAAATTCCATTTTCGTGTAATATTTTTAGTGTTTCTAATCTCTCTTTAATAGAACTCGCTTTATCCATATCTTTTCTAAAGTCTTCATTAAGGATGTTTATTGATATAGCAACACTTAAATCCCTCATTTGTTTTAATAGATCTAAATCTCTCAAAATCAACTTATTTTTTGTTGCTATTTGTACTCTACAATTTACTCCTACTAGCTGTTTTAAAATCTTTCTGGTAATATGATATTTTTCCTCATATGGATTATAGCAATCGGTTACAGACGCTACGAATACCTTTTTTCCTTCTATTTTTTTATATCTATCCTTTTCTTACATAATTTTATATCAATGGATTTTCCCCCATGCTTCATTATGATTTGTAAATCGCTTCATAAATCTAGCATAACAATACCTACACTGATGGGGACGACCAATATATGGATTTATCGCATATTCCCCAATTTAAGATTTAGTTAAATAATCCTTTACTTCTTTTTCCTTTACAATCACGTCAATCCCATCTACATAAAACTTAATTGCTCATTTTTATCTTTACAAATCAAACTCTTTGGCTTTGCTTCTGTTATTTGATCTGTTTTTTTTATATTTCCTAATAATATAGGAGAGTTTTTGTCATGTGATTTTATTTTTTGATTTGCTATTGTTGGATTTTTATTGGCATAGCAATATTTGCAACCATTTAGGCAAGTATCATAAGCTCCTATATCTCTACTTGGTATACAATGGCATCCCTTTCTCATTGGCTTTTGCTTTACTCTTTTATACTGTACATGATTTGCTTCCTCTAAAATTTCCGATGTCATACATCCTGATAAATGAATTCCGTATTTTTCATAATTTTGATCTGTACCACATGTTTGAGTATATATTCCATACTTCTTTGAAATTTCACCAATTCCTAGTAATAACTTTCTCTTATCTTCTTTTGTAAAAGGAATAATTTCAGGCATGTTATATTCTAATTTTTTATACATTTCTACAAAACTAAAGATACATCTTTGAATATAGGGTGCAAGATGTTTTGCCATATACTCAAAAGTTTTTAAATGATATTCTATGGTATATTTCTTAGTTAACAAAATAGGATCATATCTCCACAAAACTTTTTTTCTACCAATAATTTTGGAAAGTTCAATTAATGTTTTCATTGAATTTTCTATACTGGGAACATTTGGTTCGATATCCTTACCATATGCAGTTATGGTGTAATAGCAAATTACTCTATATTTCTTATTAATAATATCTATATGCTTTAGTATCGGCTGATAGTTTTTAGAACAAAACATCAGGCAGGCAACATCATCTTTTTTTAAACTAATCTTAGATATATGACTAGGAAATAAGGGATTCCTTGAATAAACAAACCCTTCATGGATCCGGTTCATTAACCATTCACTATAGTAATTTACAATATCTGTTCTTCCGCCTATATTTACTATCATATCGTTTTCCTCAACTCCTATTATTTTAAAATTTCTATAATTTCTTCTAATATTCTATATATTTACATGTCATAATATCAAATTATATTTTAGGAAAGGTACAATTTTTTTTTAATATAAAAAGGGGTATCCATTTTTTTATATTTTCCATCTATGTTTCGTTAAATTCACATGAGTCTCATCCCTAAACTCTATCCCTTCTAATTGAAGTAGGTTTTTCTGTTCTTTAAAACAAGGGGCAATTCTTCCCTTGTGATTTACTACCCTATGACAGGGATACTTTCCAAAATATTCTGATATACTTAAGATTTTACCTACTAATCTTGCATTTCTTGGTTTATCTGCTAAATAAGCAATTTGTCCATATGTTGCAACAGATCCCTCTGGAATTTCTGAGACAATTGATAACACTAAATCAATCAAATCTCCATTCATATGATAACCCTTCCTCTTTTGAAATAGGTAATTTATCTTCTTTCTCGTGGTTTAATAAGTAGTCTTTTTTATCTAGACCTCCAGAGTATCCTACTAAAGTTCCGTTAGTTCCAATTACCCTGTGACAGGGAATAATAATAGAAATCGGATTATGTCCAATAGCACTTCCAACTGCCTGTATAGACATCTTCTCAATATTCATTTCTTTTGCAAGTATTTCAGAAACCCTCTTATAAGTAGTCACTGTTCCATAAGGAATCCTTGTAAGTATTTTCCAGACCTTTTTTCTAAAGTCACTCCCTACTGGGTTTAAAGTTAATTCCTTTATATTTGGTTTTTCTCCATCAAAATATCGATCTAGCCACTGTTTCGTTTGAATAATTATTGGAATATGATTCGACATTATTATTTTTTCTTCTATATTTTGTAAATAGTATTTTTGATTCTTGAGCCATACGCCAATTATTTGATTATCTTTAGATGCAATTAGAAATGTTCCAATAGGAGAGTGATAATACGAAGCAAATACCATATTTCTAACACCTCTTTCTTTACTTTATCAATCATTCTTTAATATGTGTGCAGTAATAATGGTATAACTATATGAATTGATAGTGATCCTTATATTTTCTATTTCACAATACCAGTTCTTGCCCTGTTTATAGATAATACTACTATTATCTAATATCTTTTTCTTACAATAATTAACCACATCATCCGTACTTAATCCAAGATTCTTTTTAATTCTTTAGTATCAATTCTTTATCATCCATAATAAACTTCCTTTCATCCTCTATCAATAGTAACTAAATTCCTTTCGGTTATTCATCTCACATTACTGATTTTTATCTTTCCAATACCACCATTTTAGTTTTTCTTCCTCCCATGAAGTATGCTCTGCATAATAAACAGCCATTCTAAATACATACAACTGACATCGATCTTCTCTATATCCTTTATACTCACAATCTTTTAAATATAGTTCTTCAGGATCTTTCCCTTTTAAATCTTCTACATGATAAATCCCTATATTTAGTAAATCTTGTTTCGTATTCTTACCTACATTAGGTATAGTAATTAAATCTGTTTTCATTTTATAACCCTATCCTTACTCAATGTCTAGAAAAAACAGTGTGTTTTTAAATGATGCAGTAGCTCTTATCATTTTTCCCTAATATTTTCTCTAGATCCATCATCTCTCATAACTTTGTTTCATTCATATACATTATAACATAAAAATAGACCCAAGGCCTATTTTTATATTCTTATATATTAGTTTATAATTTCTTCTTCAAAACGATATTTTTGTACTACATCAGGATATTTTTCATGATCTACTTCAGATAAGAACATATCTAAGGGTCTAGCATAAATTCCATCTTGATGATTGGTTTTGCCATTATTATCAATGCACTGATAAATAACTAGATTCTCTTCTGTTTCACTATGTTTAGCTACCGTGATTACTAAAGCTTTTGTTCCTTTAAAGTGCTTCCATATTGTAAATGGTTTCACTATTCTTTGGTCCATATTCCCCTCCTTAAAAACTATTTTGTAACAATTAATTCAACCCTATAACGTTTATTATAATTTACTCTGAACTGGTATTTCTTATTATTAATTGTAGCCTTTATCTTTTCTAAATCCCTAAATAACTGTTCATTTAGTTCCCCAATATCTTCTACATTAGATGCTGTAGTAATATAAATACTATACTCTCCTATCCCCAAATTACTAATATCTATTTCTCCCTCATACCAAGCATTTTCTTTTGACAATTTATCAGGAACTGGTAGTTTTACATCATAAAGTTTTTTTGTTGCTTTTGACAAGGCATAACTGTATGATTGATAAGTATTTGTATTTTCAAATATAATTTTTCTTGTTACTTTACTAGAATTGGATAAATCCATTCCTGTGCTGAAAGAGTTACCATATATGTATAGTTTATTATTTATAAATTTTAAATCTTCATATTGACCATATTGATTAGATAAGGCATCTGTTGTTTTACCTGCTAATTTTTGATCCCTAATAACAAGTTCTAAATCACGAGTAGCACTAAAATAATTATTTCTAGTTAATACATATTTAGAATTCGTTTCATAGGTTTTTATTTGTTCACTATATAACTGATTGCTTATGATATTTTTAGAATAATATGACTCATTAAAAGCCTCTATATACATTCTATAGTCTCCACTAGGTATTTTATTAACTAGAATCTCTCCTTCAAACCAAGAATATTTATAATTATACTGATCATAAGATGGTACGTTATATGGAATATTAGAACTATTCTCTACTCTTTCTAAATCCTGTTTATAAATCTTACCGTTGTCAATATTTTCGAAAATTAATTGATAACTAATATTAGTGTTTAAATCATTGTGAATTCCGTCTATAGTAGAGTATCCCTTGATTATTAACTTATTTGAAGATTTTTTTAAGAAGTGCAAATCAAATCTACCCGATTTTTTTTCTAAAGGGATATCATCTACTTTGATAGTAATGGTTTTTGTAACTTGATTTCCATAACTATCTGTGACCTGATAGGTTACTTTATAATTTCCTACTACCTTTGTATTTACTGTATTTTCTACCACTTTTATATTTTTGGTAATGTCTCCATCTTCCTTATCTGTAGCAGTAACTCCGCTTAATTCATTAAATTTGGAATTCAGTTTAATTGTCTTATCACTAGCTTGAATTACAGGTGATTCATTTTTTATAACTGTTATGGTAACTTCCTTAGTAACGGTAGCATTATCTTTATCTGTTACACTATAAACGACTTTGTAAGTGCCTACTTTATTGGTATTAACTGTATTCGTAATAACTTGAATTTTAGATGTGATATTGCCATCTTCTGGATCAGTTGCACTAACTCCATCTAACGGATTATATTTGGATCCTTGAACAAGAGTTTTATTACTAGCAGAAATAACAGGATTATTGTTAGTTGCGTAACTCATTGTTAAATCCACTCTCATATCCGAATCACTCGCTAAGATATATCCAGTAGAGTTAGCTGTTCCTTCTAAGTTGACAGGAACTTTATACCAAAGTTTTCCATCTGAGTTCACTGATGTCATCAAAGGTACATAAGAATAAGTAAATTGCCCTCCAATTACGGTATCCGAACGATTATGTGCAGAGGAATTTACCCATGCATAGGCACCTGTTGGAATCACAGTTACTTTTCCATAACCACTGGTAATAAATTTAATGGAATCAGCGGAAATCCACTCTTTTTGATCATACTTATAATTAGAGGTTACCAAATAAGAAATGACTCTACCACTGTTATCATAACAAGCACTATATACCATGATCCATTTATCTTTTAACACCCTTTGATTCTTTTTTGATGTTAAGGCGGCATCATAATAATAGTTGGTCTCTTTTGTTGTAACAGCTACCTTGGGTTTTAATGTATTATCTTCAATATATAAATTGTATGTATAATTACTATCCTGGTAGTTTGTTACACTAGTAGGTGCGACATAACCATTTTTTCCTTTGTTTATAAGTCTTACTTTACTCTTTTCTACATAAACATAGCTACTATTCCAATTATATGGCTTAGTGTAGTCTGAACTATTACCAATCTTATTACCATTTGCATCAATATTAATGTCACTTACTACTTTATACCAAGATCCAACTTCTCCCACAATTACTACCTGATCTTCTGATTCTGGATACTCATAAATCATTTTAGAAGTTGTTGAAGCTCCAAAATAGGCTTTAGTGGGAGAGGTAATAACACCTAATTGATAATAGTTATAGTCATTTAGACCCTTACTCTTATCAAAATTGTAATAATTAGCAGCCATTTTTTCACTCCAATAGGCATCAGTTGCATATTTTACATTCATACCGTTTTGTTTATCTCCAAAGGCGGGTCCAAAGTATCTCCAATCCGTTGCATAACTATAGCTGTAGGATGCCCACTTAGAGGCATACCCAAATATACTTTTAGAAAATGTTGGATACCAATCTGAACCCTGAGTAGGATTGGTATCAACAGCATTTAAACCAAATCCATTATTCTTATTAATCGCTAAATTACTGCGACCATTTCCAGTTTCATTTCGACTTAAACTAAAGGAAAGTAAGGCATTGACTCCATAGACTTGTTGCGTATTATAAAAATATTGACCCTGACCATAAAGCCTACTTGCTCCATTATATGCCTTATCGCTATAAACACCTTTTGTGTAACCTAACGTATTTCTTATATACTCATCAATATTTAACGAGGAATATGTCGTTTTTGTATGATTTGATAAATACATATAATAATTATAATAAGGATTATTTTTATTAACTGCATTATTATAAGTATTATTTTTATAATCATTCAACATAGTGATGAGATTGGTATAGAAGTAATGTCCATCATAACTATAATAGGTCCCCGCAGATACTCCATCGGGCTTTGGACCAATAGTTGAACCACTATTACCACTATAACTATTTTGAATTTTAGCAACATAATTATGTTTAATTGTTTGATCCGTAATTGTATAAGAGCTTTTAGACCTTATCCAAGCAAGGGGTACAATTTCATAGTTTTCTTTGGCAATCCATCCTGTAAAATTTGCTATTTTAACTTTCGCTGCAAAATTAGATGCGTTGGCATCAATAAACGCTGCATCTACCCCTCCATAAGATGATGATGTATTAATCGCCATATAAAGTCTGGTGGTTAAAGTAGGACTTTCATAAAAATAAGTAAGATTATTTACTGTTAAATCTACTAAAGCATATTTAGCATCTACGATTTTAGTAGTTCCTCTTTCATCAAAGATAAACAAATTTTGATTGCTATTTTCATTCATTGCTTTCTTCGCTTCCTGATAGGTATTATAGCATCCAACCTTAGTAGCACTCCCATTTGTTTCGGCTCTAGCCAATTCAAAATTGCTACAATTATGCCGCTTTTCATACTCTGAGGATGACAAAGCTTTTACATTATTTGGATAAATGAAAAATATGAAAAGGAAAAACCCAAAAATTATTTTTTTACTCATGCCTAACACCTCCAATATTTTAATTCTATTATATCAGATTTACACGGCATTTTCCTCATTACATGTAAATAAAAAAAATCTTTACATTATATTGACATTTATACAATAATAAATTATTCACTTAGGTTTCTTCTTTCTCTGTTATAAATTACATAATATAGTTGAAAACACTTCACTTTTTTTGTATAATGAATAGTGTTAAAGAAGATTTGGAGGGGAAAATATGAGAGAAAACATTGAAATCCTAGAAGAGACATCTCAAGGAAAGAAAAAAAGAAAAAAATCAAGTGTTGTAGCATTCATATTTTTTATTTTATCATTAATATCTAGTGGATTTTTACTTTACAATATTTTTAAATTAAGTGGAGTGGAAGATGTTATTAGATATATTGCAATGGGGAGTTTATTGCTTATTGATTTTATTTTACTTATTAAAATGAGATTAGTATGGAAGGATAAGCCACGTAAAAGGAAAAAGGAGAAGCCATCTAAAAGAATTGGATTTATCAGTTTTTTAATTATCTATTCTATTATCTGTTTCCTAACTGGTTATATTATCTCGTATTTTTATGGGACGATTAATAATATTAATAAAAAATATGTCACCTATTCCTCTAGTTTGGTAGTATTAAAAGACAATGAGGTAACAACAGTCAAAGATATTCAAGACTATAAAATTGGTATCTTAAAGGATAAAACCTCACCAGAAGGATATATTATTCCTCAAGAGATAATTAAAGAGGAGAATTTAAAAGAAGATAATAAATTTGTTAAATATGAAAGTTATACTGAAATGATTTCTGATTTATATACCAATGATGTGGATGCTATTTTCTTATCCACTGATTATCCAGGTATTTATGGAAATATTGCTGGATATGAGAATATTCAAGAGGAAACTAAAATTATTACTAGTAAAGAAAGGAAAATGTTAAAATCTGAAACTTCCAAATCTGAAACAGAATCTACTGGTAAATCTGTAAAAGAACCTTTCACTATCCTTCTAATGGGAATTGACTCTACAGATGAGGTTTTAACCAAAAATGCAGTGGCTAATGGCGATTCTTTAATCCTAATTACTTTTAATCCAAAAACTTTAAATGCCACTATGTTATCAATTCCAAGGGATAGTTATGTACCAATTGCTTGTTGGCCTAGTAAAGATGAAAATAAAATTACCCATGCGGCAGCTTATGGAAATGATTGTATGATTAACACAATTGAGGATTTTTTCGATATTAATATTGATTACTATGCTAAGATTAATTTTAAAGGATTAGTCAAACTAGTAGATGCCTTAGGTGGTATTGATGTTGATGTTCCCCAAGATTTGTGTACTGATAATTCTAATAGGGAAGTTGAAATTTGTATTAAAGAAGGCAGGCAACATCTTAACGGAGAAGAGGCACTAGTCCTATCTAGAAATAGAAAACAATTAATAAATGGAGACTTCGGTCGTGGTCAAAACCAACAACTAGTAATTCAAGCTATGCTTGAAAAAATAAAATCCTTAAGAAGTGTTAACCAATTTACTAGTGTTTTAAATACTGTAGCTAATAGCTTAGATACCAACCTAACAACAAAACAAATTTTATCCTTTTATAGTATCGCTAAGGATATTACAAAAATTGGCTTAAGTAGCAATAACTCTAATATCATTAATATTCAACAATTATATTTAGAGGGTGCTAGTGCTATGATATATGATAAAAGAATGCGTATGGAGCTATATAACTATGTTCCAAATACCTACAGTAAAAATGATATTATAAAGGCTATGAAAATGAATCTAGGACTTACAAAGCATAAAACTATCAAAAAATTCAGCTTTTCCATCAATGAACCTTACAAGAAAAAAGTAATTGGGGAAGGACCTTATAAATCCACTTATAATGCTTCCAAATACAATTCCTTTAAACCTAGTTCAAAAGATTCTTGTGGACTCAATGAAGAATTGGGTGCTGATGGAGTATCCTGTGTATGTAAGTGGGGATACACTAAAGTGAATGGAAAATGTAGTAAAGAAGAAAATAATAGTTCAACAAACAATACTACCCAAAATAAAAATGATATTCCTTCAACGGAAAAACCAACCATACCAGAAACCCCTGATGGTGATAAAGATAATACTGGTGGAACAGGAGAATCTGGTGATACTGGGGACTCATCAGCAGGAAATAATAATTCTTCAAGTGGCTCCCCTTCCGATAATAAAAAAATCACTTCAAACTGAAGTGATTTTTTTATTCAGGTATTCCCACGTACTTAGAATCTCCTAGTCCCAATATTAAAATAAATATTGTATTTAGAAAAATTAGTCCTACAGTAAAGCCTGAACTCTTACCAAAGGCTTTAGCAAGTCTTATGGATACCATAATCATTAAAACGATTGCTGCTATAACATTTATAATTGGTATAAAATATAGTAATAATAGCCATGGGGTTAATCCTACAAGCTGGAACAGAACTATGATGTTATAAATCGGAATAATAGATGCCCAACCTGGTTTTCCTGCTTTTGTAAATATTTTCCACATAGCAATAATACTTAATATACCAATAACAGTAGCAATTGCCATGTAAACACCTAAAGCTGCTCCTAAAGCCGTATAAGTAAATGAATGATAACTTTCCATATCTACTCTCCTCCTTTATTATATAATATACTATAATTATATAAAAAGGAAGTAAAATCATTCATCTTGATTTTCTTCCTCATCTGCTTCCTTATCTGAAACTTCCACTAATGCAAGTTTCTTTCCCTCGTGTATATATGTAAATACGGCTTCCGTTTGATAACCATCAGCTGCCTCTTTGTCTTTATAGGTCCAATTAGCAATTACTTGATAGGCTTTTTCGTCTATTTCTTCTTCATAGGTATACTCTATTGTTTTAACTTGATTGATTGTGATGCTCTCTACTACTGGTAATTTTTGATTTCTTTGTTTATAGATATTACTTTCTACATATTTATATAAAGTGTCCTCTGCATTTACTAAAAAATTTTCTAAAGCTGTGGTATAAATAAAATCTGTTCCTCCAACATCTGTTTTTGCTACATGATCATTTAGGGAGAAAAAGTCCGTGATAAACATTTTAGTAATTATTTTTGCATATTCCTTTTCATTTACTTTTTCTTTTTCTAAAATACTTTTTAACTCTTGAAATAGTTTTTTATAGGTAGTACTTTTATTACTTTTTAAGGTATAACCATACTCAGGTATTTTGGAAACAACCTTAGTATCCTTTACTTGGTTGTGATTAAAAAATATAAAATAAACACCACCCGCTATTATTATAAAAAGAGTTAATAGTAGTATAATGAATATTTTTTTTGGTTTTCTTTTCACTCTTTTTGCTACCATATTTAACTCCCCTCCTTATATGTTAGGATATCCTTCTCTTCTTTATATCGTTCAATTAAATCATATACAATAATATCATTTGATAGGTTTAACAGCTTCGTAGTATACTCACTATTTTTAGTAATCTCTTCTTCACTAATTGCACTTCCGTCTAAGGATAGATATTCTTCTTTTTGGCTGTTATAATATACCCTATTAGTAACCCAATTACCAGTTGGGAATACGACAATATTATTAGACTTAATATCAAAGATATCATGACCTAACTGATATTTATTATAAAATCCAAACATATTTCCTAAAGTTGGCATGACATCATACATTCCCATTACATCTTTTATCTCCTTATTCATTGAGGAATCCTTCATATCTTTTGTCCAAATAATGAAAGGAACTTTTCTTCCCAACTCATATTGATAAAAATCATATTCTTTATAATTAGGATGATCTTTATCCAATTTAGATTCTGTCTGCTTATCATAATTATACATATAATCGTAATCACTTCTTGAAAGTCTAGCATCATGATCACCATAAATGACAACTACGGTATCATCTAATAATTTATTTTCCTCTAATTCTTGGAATAATTCTCCAATTGCCTGATCTGCATAATGAGCTGACTTAAAATAATTTCCTAATTTTCTTCCTTCCATATAAGGGTGTACAATTTCCTCAGTAGTTCCGTCTTCTTTTGTAATTACTTCTTTCATTGTAACATCATACTCACCATAATGTTCTATATCCGAAAACGGAGTATGATTTGATAACATGATCATTAGGCCATACCATTTATCATATTTTTCATTAATTTTCTTTAATTTTGGCATAGATTGTTTAAAAAACTCCTGGTCACTCAAGCCTAAACCGATTGTATTTTCATTAGTAACATTATAATCTGTTTTACTATAAAATTTTTGATATCCTAAATGTTCATACATAGCACGTCTATTCCAAAAGTCAGCATTATTAGCATGCATACTAAAAGTATAATACCCCTTGTTATTCATCATCTCTGGAATAGAATTATAAGTTCTATCAAAATAGGATACAAATGCTGTTCCACTTTGTGTAGGCATTAATGATGTGGTAAATGTTAATTCGGAATCACTACTAGTTCCAACACTAACCTGTGGATAAAAATTCGAGAAATACATTCCCTCGCTTGCAATTCTTTTCAAATTAGGTACTACGTCAATTCCATTAAAGCTTAAATTAAATAAATTAGTTTGAATACTCTCAGCATGAAGTACCAATACATTCTTATCTTTAAATATATTTGTATACTCATTTTCAGGTTGTTTTTCTATATCTTTATAATACTCTTTAAATTCCTTCATCGCTTTATCGTATCCAAATAAAGAATTTATTTTAGGTTGGACCGATGTAATAATATCGTTTAGTTGATAAATATAAATTCCAAACTTCATTACTACATATTCTCTATTCCATTGTTTAGCAAATCGGCTGATATCTAAGGCGGATAAGGTAACTGTGAATAAAACCGCAATGATGCAACCTGCAACCAAGGTCTTTATTGTTTTTCTCTTTCGCTCCGATTTCACCTCTATTTTTTTATAATAACCTTTTTTCTTTAATCTAATATGCACAATAATTAAAATAATAGGTCCCAAAATGTAAATGACATCTTTTAACTGCAAAACATTCTCCACAACAGCATCTCCAACCGATGCAATATACTGCGTAAGTGATAACATAGAAACAGAAGCAAAAGAGGTATAAAATGTATAATAAATAGAATTAATCATACACAGTGCTGAAAATAAAATATTAAACGCCAAATAATAACTAAACCTATTTTTAGGTTTTAATAAATAGCCAAAAGAGCCTACTATTACTAAAATAGCTGTATCTGCTAAAATAGGTTTAATAGATAAATAATTTTCTAATAGATGCATTGTCAAAAAACGAAGCATCGTTGAATTAAACACACATGTTAAAACAAACGTAATAAATAAAACATTATTATGAATATATTTCTTTATAAGATGTTCTTTTTTTACTAACTTTAAAAATTTGATAACCCTATCCTTTTGTTTTATTATTCTTTTTTTCATGATCTAACCTCACTTACTATATTATATCACCGTTAAGTATAATTTTCAATTCTTTCAAATAAAAATGACTTTATTTTATTAAAGTCATTTGCATAGTTTTAAAGTCGTCTTCTTCTGTATTACTAGCATTAAATGCCATTCCTAATACGAAGATATAAGACAAAATATATACCCACATTAATAAAAATAAAATATTGGAGATACTTCCATAAAAAATATTATAGTTAGAAAAAATACCTGCATAAATAGAATAAACCTTGGTTGCTATAATCCAACCTAAGGTTGTAAAAACAGCACCCGTATTGGTGGTTTTTGGTTTAATATCTCTATCAGGAGACATAACATATAAAAGCTTAATTCCATAAAATACAAGGATTATAGTAATTGGGTATTGTAACATTTTATAAATTCCATAGGCTAAATCAACCTTATTTCTATCATGTATCCCTGTTAAAATATTAAAAATAACATCTCCGAATACTGGAACAATTAATAGGAATAACAGTAGTAACACTAGTACTACCGTCATGATAATGGCTTTTATTCTCCTTTTGAATACACTATTACTATTAATCATATAAATCTCATTGGATGTAATAATCATAGAGTGGGCACCATTAGATGCTAAAACAAAAGCAGATACAAAAAAGATTGCGATATTGAATGTGATTCCTTTTCCTGAAACAAAGGTAATAAAATTATTTGTCACATCAAATGGTAAAATAGAATCTAAAATGTGATTCACCTCATCGACTGTGACTGACATATAACCTGCTATTGTACCTACTAAAGCTATTAAAGGAATTAGAGAAACTACAAAGAAAAAAGCGAGTTGTCCTGGCAGTATTCTCATATAAGGTCTAGCAATATACATCATTACCTTTTTTAAAAACTTTCTCACTCGCTCTATCATTACTATCATCCTTTGTTATATTCTTCTTTATCTGTAACCATTTCCAAAGTTGCCTCATTAATTGCATCATCTAGCGTCTTAATTTCATCTGTAATCATACTAAATCCAACCCCCGCTCCGAATTCATGTGGTAATTTTTTTAATTCCTTAGATAATTTTTTAGTGTATGTAGAAATTTGTCTTTCACTATATCCTACTAAATAAATTAAGAATTCATTACCATCGGTACGAATAATTTCACTATTTTCAAGCTGAGTATTTACTAAAATTCCTGCTGCCTCTACAATTAACTGGTCTCCCTCTTCATGTCCATAATTGTCATTTACATATTTTACATTGTTTAGATCTATAATCACAATTGCTTGTGGAAATACCTTAGATGATTCCCACTCTGGCATCTTAGTATTTAAATAATTACGATTTTTCAATGAAGTTAATATATCAATATACTTCTGTTTATCTGTAATAATTACTTTCTTTTTCTCTTTTTTCTTTTTAAACATAAAATATATCATAATCGCTATTATAATTGGTAAAAATATAATAATTAGAATCACTATATAAATCTGTTCAAAGCTTCTCTCCTCTAAAAATGATCTATTTAACATATCTAGTCCACTATTCTTATAATTATAATACGAGTTAGTATTAATAATATAGTTTACCAAATTATAAAAGGTTTTATTCGAGCTTTTTACCATAAACTTATAATCATTCATCATAGTATCAATATATAATACATTATAATTTTTAAACTTAGATTTTTGATACTCGTCATAAATATTTCTATCTACTATAATTATTCGATCTTGGGCTTTATCTACTAATTCACTAATATTGTCATAAGTTTTAATAGAGGCCTTTGCATTGCTATTTACATAATTATATAAGGAGTTATCGCCTAACATTGCAACCTCTTTATTTCTAATGCTTTCAAAGGAATTGATAATGTAGTTATTTTCTCTCCTACCCAATATTACATAATCCTCTATAAACGTAGAGATAGTTGCTGTATAGTCTTTATTATTTATTCCGTAATAGTCAAAGTAAATATCTATTTCCTTATTGTTGATGGCTTCTTCTAACTTCTTTTTACTAGAATACTTCTTATATTTAAACTCGATATCCGAAAGTCTGGAAACCCTATTTATATATTCCCCAGCAATTCCTACTACCTTTCCATTTTTCTTGGTCTCATATGGTTTGTTGTCTACATATCCATACGTATAAACCTTAGATACTAAAGAGGCTTTTTCTTTTGAAGTCAAATTATTTTCTTTAATATAATAATCAAAATATTCTTTATCATATCGTTCAATAAACTTTGTTTCTTTCCATTTTGTATAATATTTTTTTACAATATTATTCAATTCCTCATTATTATTAGTTAATGTTAAGACTACCTTTTTTGTGATTTCTGTAAAATAATAATTAATTGAATACTGATCACTTGAAATATTTTTATCCATATACATCACATTTGGAATGATAATCATGTTTACTTGGTTTTTATCTAAAGCCTGATAAATCTCTCCTATATTTTTATAGGTTTTATAAGAAATTCCCGTCGCTGACTTTAAATAATATTTTAATGTTTCTGCATCTTGATCAAAAATGCCGAAAGTTACATCTTTTATATCCTTAATTCGATTGATTCTGTCATAATTTTTCCCAATTGCAATATAATAATCCTCAAATAGTAGTAAGTCATTTTTTGTTAGTTTTTGATCATTGTCCAAAATTTGGAATCTGAGACTATCTGTTGTTGTTTCACTCTCTTTTAAATATGGAATTTTATTAAAATCTAATCCCACATTTTTACTAAAATCATCAACAAAATCATAGAAAACACCTTTTCCATCCATACCATAGATGGGATAATCATTTACTACTTCAATATCAATGGTTTTTCTACTATTATCTTGTACCCATTTTTTTTCACTCACTGTTAGAGTTGTACTTTTATCTTCATGATTATAATATCTATATACAAATATAAAAGCGAGAGCCGCTATTATAATTGGTATGATTAATAACTTCTTTTTCATAAATTAACTCGCCGCCCTATCTTTTGTCCAAACAAAGTTATCTTTTTTATTTTGTTTGTACCCTATAATTGGAAAATCTGATGCTTCATTATTCTTTTTAATGAATACTTGAATATCATAAAATTTTTTTTGATCGTCATCTAAGTTATCTAATATTTTAGGGGATAGTGACTTTGCTGTATCTATACCTACATCATCATTTACTGTTATAATTATATTCACAATTTTTCCCTGCAAAGAATACTTTGCCGACTTAACAGCACTATCATCTTTTAATGTAGAAATAATGCCTTTTTGTTGGCTAGAGGTTATCATTACTTCTTTAATTCCTTTTAGGCGATCTCCATAAAATATATTTCCGCTGTTTGCAAAAAAGGTTCCTTTTACAACGAAAGCGAGTCCAATTAATAGTAACAAAAATATTACTGCAACTACTATAATTTTATGGTCTTTCATATATTTTCTCATATTATTCACATCCTAGTATCTTTATTATACACTATGTATTTTATGTTTTCAATTACTTATTTAGTTCGCGAATTAAAATCTGATTTACCATTTGTGGATTTGCACTACCCCTAGTTTCTTTCATAATTTGTCCCATTAGATATTTAATTGCCCTATCCTTTCCTGACTTATAGTCCTGTACACTTTCTTCATTTTCACTGATTACTTTTAGAACGATATCTTCTAACATTTTAGTATCTGTAATATTAGAAATATTACATTTTTTCATTATATTATCAATAGAATCATCACTTTCTAATATCTTATTTAATATATCCTTTAGGTTTTTACTCGTTAAGATATTTTCCTCCATTTTTTTTATCAAATCTAAAAATTTTTCCTTAGTAAGAGTAGTATCATAAATTGTTTTTTCATTTTTATTTAAATATCCTGATATATCTCCTAATAATAAATTAACAGCCTCTTTAAAATTTAAGTTGGTATCTATAAATTCATTTAAATAATCGCTTAATCCCCGGTTTGCAATTAGTTTGTTTGCATTTATCTCTGTTACACCTCTTGTAATATATAATTGTCTTCTTTCATCTGGTAGCATCGGAATAGAGGAAATAGCGGATTCTATCATCTGATCAGTCAATTCAACATAGGGAATATCTGGTTCTGGAAAATATCTATAATCGTTCCCTGTTTCCTTAACACGCATTAAAACAGTATCACTTATTTTATCATCAAAACGACGAGTTTGTTCCTGAAAAGTCTCGTTATTATTTACTAATTTTTCTTGCCTTTCAATTTCTTTTTCTATGGCAACTGCTACATTTGATATAGACCCGATATTTTTTATTTCGCATTTTACTCCTAATGGGTCCTCTTCATTCTTTCTAATTGATACATTGGCATCACATCGCATAGATCCCTCTTCCATCTTACAATCCGATATATCTCCATAAAATAAAAGCTGCTTTAGTTTTTCTAAATAAAGTTTTGCTTCTTCGCTACTGGTAATGCAAGCTTTTGTAACGATTTCAATTAGAGGAACACCAGCTCTATTAAAGTCTAACAAACTAACACTCCCACGATGAGCACTCTTACAGGTATCCTCTTCGATATGCATTTCTTCAATAAAGATTTTTTTCATTTCTCCTTGTACTTCAATTTCTACATAACCATCATAGCCGATTGGTGTTCTCGATTGAGTAATTTGATAATTCTTAGGATTATCTGGATAAAAATAGTTTTTTCTATCGAAATGCATTTGCCGTCTTATTTTACAATTTAGAATGGTTGCTGCTTTTATTGCTAAATTAATTACCTCCTCATTTAGTGTAGGTAAGGTTCCTGGATAACCTAAATCCACTACATTTGTTAAAGAATTTGCTGTTTCTCCATACCCATTTTTAGAAGAAGAAAATATTTTGGTATTGGTCTTTAACTCCACATGAACCTCAATTCCTACTGTTGGAATATATTTACTCATCATTTTCACCTCCCAAATTAGGGTTTAATTCAAGCCCAACTGCCTTTTCTATAAAACTAGCCAGATGATAAATTTTCGCTTCCTCAAAAGAATTTCCTATAATATGAAGCCCTATTGGCATATGTGAATGATCAAATCCAATTGGAATATTGAGTCCTGGAAGTCCTGCCATATTAGCAGGAATTACTAAAACATCATCCATAAAACTTTTGCTGGGATCATCCATCGAATCATCTAAATCATAAGCTGTTGTTGTTGTTGTTGGTCCTATTATTAAATCATAATCTTGGAAAACTTTAATGAGTTCTTTTCTCATATCATCTCGAATCGATAGGGCCTTATTATAGTAAACCTTGGCATTCTCCCCACTTAAAAGATAGGATCCTATCATAATTCTTCTTTTTACCTCTTCTCCAAATCCCTCCGCTCTTGTTTTGTAATATAATTGCTCAATATTTTCTGGATTTTCTTTAGAATATCCATATCTAATTCCATCGAATCTAGCTAGGTTTGAACTAGCCTCTCCCATTGCAATAATCTGATATAATGTCACTGTATTTTCAAGATATTTTACATCTATATAATCAACTGTTGCTCCATTATTTTCTAATATTTTAATCGTCTCTTCTACCTTTTTTCTAATTTCTTCTTCCACTATATCACTCATAAAAAAGTTTGGAATTGCTATTTTCATGTTATGAATATTTTGTCCAATTAATCTAGTAAAATCTTCTTCCCTTTTGTTAACACTAGTTAAATCTTTTTCATCTTCTCCAACAATTGCGTTTAAAAGAAGGGCATTCTCATAAACATTTCTTGTCATTGGACCAATTTGATCAAGACTGGATGCATAAGCAACTAATCCAAATCTAGATACTCTCCCATAGGTAGGTTTCATTCCTACTATTCCTGTATAACTTGCTGGTTGTCTAATCGATCCTCCTGTGTCACTTCCTAGAGCAAACAAAAGATCTCTCGCAGCTATTGTTGTTGCAGATCCCCCTGATGATCCTCCGGATATTTTTTTCTTATTCCATGGGTTTCTAGGAGAGCCAAAGTAACTAGTTCTACTACTTGAACCCATAGCAAATTCATCCATATTAGTTTTACCAATAATAATCATGTTTTTTGCCCTTAATTTTTCTACTACTGTTGCATTATAAATTGGAATAAACTCATCTAGTATGTGGGACGCACAGGTTGTTCTCAAACCTTTCGTTATAATATTATCTTTCACAGCTATTGGAAGTCCAAATAAAATATTATCTACTTCCTTATTAATTAAACATTCTGCTTGTTTTAAGGCTTCTTCTTTATTTAACGTAATATAAGCATTTAACTCTTTATTATTTTCAATATTCTCAAAAGCCTCGTTTACTAAATCTACTGGAGTTATTTTCCCTTCTTTTAATAATCTATTGATCTTTTTAATTTCCAAGTTTAAATATTTCATATATCACTAAGCCCCCTCTCCATCACTTATTACGACAGGAACTTCAATATAGTTTCCACTATGTCTTGGAGCAGACTTAATCACTTCATTTGGATTCAGCATTTCTCCTGTCTCATCTTTTCGTAAGTTAGTAGGTCCACTCCAACATGCTATTAAGATATCATTATCATATCCTTCTACTTCATTAATTTTTTCTACATCATTTAGTAACTGTTTTAACTCTAATTGATATTTTTCAATTTCTTTTTCACTAATTTCAATTCGTGCAAGATTTGCAACATGTAAGACTTCTTCCTTTGTTAATTGATCTTTCATCTGCATTCCTCCTAATACCAGTTTATTATAACACGTATAATGTTGAACATAAAGATTTTGAGATTAAAATTTTGATTTCTTTATGTTTTTTGTTATTACAACAAATATCGGTAAAGACGAATTATAACAGGCACTTCGAGTACGATTTTTTTGGATATCTGCCATATAGTTATTTATTAATTCGGTTGTAGATAATGGAACATTGTAGTTCGAATGATTAAGCGTATAGGAATATAAATAATTCAATATGGTGTTAACCAAAATATCAATGAAGCGAGTTTATCTATGGAATATATTTTAATTTTTGACATTGCTAAAAATAAAAATGCTTATTGCTTTATTGACTCCCTAAAAAATATCATTATTGATTCTGCTTTAATTGTGAATAAAAAGGATGACTTTGATAATTTATATAATATTGTTAAACATTATAATAATTTAATTGTTATTATGGAATCAACTTCTATATCATTTTCCAGTTGAAAATTATTTTAGATCTAAGGGTATTAATACTATTGTTATGAATCCCAAATTAGTTAGTTAAAAAAGGAAGCATATGTCTTTAAATTTCTAAATTTTCTACTTCTTTTTAGATAAACTTATATATTTAGATATGAACATGAACATCTATATTTTCATGGATTCCTTTTCCTTGGGTTCATTTTATTCTATTACTGTTTTATCTTTGTCCTAAATTCTGCCTCGGTCCATACTTCTATTGATAGATTAAGTGCCTTTTGATACTTATTGCCAGGATCTTTTCCCACAATAACTACCGACGTCTTTTTGGATACAGAACCTACTGTCTTTCCCCCAAATCCTTCAATAATTTCTTTTGCTTCATCGCGGCTAAAAGATTCTAAAGTCCCTGTTAAAACAAAGGTTTTATCCTTAAAGTTTTCATTTTCTACTATTTTATTTCCTAAATAATTCATATTTAGACCAAGTCTTTTTAATCTTTCAATTTCCTCTATATTTTCCTTATTCATAAAATAGTCTTTTATACTTTTCGCAATAATTTCCCCAATATCTGAAATTTCTACCAATTCTTCTATATCTTTAGAAATTAGATAGTCTAGATTTTTAAAATGCATTGCCAATATCTTAGATGTCTTTTCTCCTACATGAGGAATCCCTAAACCAAATAATAATTTTTCTAATGAATTTTCTTTACTATTATCAATCGCATCTAGCAATTTTTCCACCGATTTATTTCCATATCCCTCTAATGTAATTAACTCCTTTCTATGATTTTCCAACTTATAAATATCACTAATTTTTTCTATAAATCCAAAATTAAAGAAATCTTCTACAATTCTTTCCCCTAGCCCTTCAATATTCATCGCATCTCTAGATGCAAAATGAATTAATCTTTCTATTTTCTTACGTTTACAATTAGGATTTATACAAAAATAGTCTACCTGGCCTTCCTTTTTAATAATTGGATCATGACACATAGGGCATTTATCAATCATAACAAAATCTTTTTCTTTTCCTGTACGTCTTTCTAGTTTTGCTTCGATTACCTCAGGAATTACATCTCCCGCTTTTCTAATTGATACAATATCCCCTATTTTTAAATTCTTCGCTATAATATTATCTTCATTATGAAGTGTAGCTCTTTTTACCGTAGAACCTGCAACAATTACTGGTTCTAGTACTGCATTTGGTGTAATTTGACCCGTACGTCCTACTGTAAAAATAATATCTGTAAGTTTTGTTAATACTTCTTCCGCTGGAAATTTATAGGCGGTAGCCCACTTTGGATATTTTGCCGTATACCCCAATTGCTGTTGGTCTAAAATACTATTCACCTTAATGACTACTCCATCAATATCATAAGCGAGATCTTTTCTAATCCTTCCTTTTTCACCAATAAACTCGATTACTTCCTCCATGCTCTTAACTAATCGATTGTTAGGATTAGTTTTAAAGCCCAGACTTTTCATATAAGCAATTGCATCACTGTGAGTTTTAATTCCAAAGTCCTGCGGATTTGGTAAATGATAAATAAATGAGTCTAACTTTCTTTGTTTAGCAATTTTAGAATCTAGTTGTCTAATAGACCCTGCAGCTGCATTACGACAATTTCTAAGAGGGGATTCACCTTTTCTTTTTCTTTCTATATTGATTTCTTCTAAAGTTTTTTTATTCATAAAGATTTCGCCACGAACCTCTATATCTACTTCTTCCTTTAACTTTAAAGGAACTGATTTGATTGTTTTTACGTTGTGAGTAATATCTTCCCCAATTGTCCCATCACCACGTGTAGCTGCCCGTATAAACTTTCCTTTTTCGTATAATAAAGAAACAGAAAGACCATCTATTTTCAATTCACACATATACTGAGGATGAAGTCCATCTTTTTTTATTCTCTCATCGAAAGAGAATAACTCACTTTCTGAAAACACATCGCTTAAACTCATCATTGGAATTTTATGTTCTACTTTTTGAAACTCATCAATAATTTCCCCACCAGCATGTTGGGTTGGAGAATCCTCTCTAATAAGTTCTGGATGTTCTTTTTCTAATTCAAATAGTTCTCTTAAATATTTATCATACTCCTGATCTGTAATCGTTGGATCATCTAATGTATGATAATTGTAATCTGCCTCATTAATAATTTGAATCAGTTCCTCTATTCTTTGTTCTATCATGTTATCACCTATTTATTAGTATACCAAAATACCAAAAAAAAAACGACCATTTAAATCGTAAAAATTCTATCTGTTACTTTTTGCGAGAAAGTATATATATTAATTTACTGGTATTTTACCAGTAATATATTTCCTTTTATAAACGAACTGGAAATTCTATTTTGGATCTTCTATTAATTCTACTTCACCAAACTTTGAATAAGTAATCGTAATTTTTAATATGTCCTTTTTATAATTTTTATAGGAAAT
Source organism: uncultured Bacilli bacterium (assembly GCA_910579455.1). Taxonomy (GTDB): domain Bacteria; phylum Bacillota_I; class Bacilli_A; order RF39; family UBA660; genus UMGS995. The sequence goes on along the minus strand of CAJTUT010000001.1, from coordinate 62,094 downwards.
ATAAGTAGATAAATCCATTTCAATTTTTTCTACTTCTTGATCACTATTTGTAGTTAAAATAATAGTATTAGGAATATCAGAAATATCAATATTTTTTTTATCTATTATTTTTACAATACTATTCGTAGTAACTTTATAGGTATAAATCTTACTTTTATTACTATACTCTGTTTTAGATTCCTCATAGGCGTTTTTTAAAATCTCTTCTATATTCTGAATTTCTCGCAGTTTGTAAAAATAATATGGGTTCTCAGTCTTAGACCATACATTATTTATGTTTTTTAGGTATGTTTCATCATAATTATAAAAAGTTTCTATTTTCTGATTATCTGTTTTTGTAAATAGTTCTTTGTGATAATATCGATCCCCCTCATAAAGAACCTTGGAGTCATTATAGTCGATATTATACAAATAGTGATAATTATTCTGTTTTATTTTTTCTAAACTAAATCCTAAATCATTCATTAATTCTATCCCTTTGTAATCATTGTTAGTATTAGATCTAAGGGATACAATAATGAATAAAAAGAAAAGAAAATAAGCACCTAGAATGATACCACCTTTTGCTCTTGGATTTTTCCATAGCTTCTTTAGATAATGAATTGCACTTTTTATTCTAGATACTTTTTCTTTCATAATATCTCCTCTTATATTATATCTATCTTTTATATCAGTATTTTTCCTAATAACTCTTCCTTTTTTACCCCATTTAGATAATCTTTCATTAACATTCTTCTTTTCCCAAATGGTTTTACTTCGGTAATGATCAATTCTCCATCGCCTACTTTTACCCCGATTCCATGTTTGTATATATGGGTAATTTCACCAATCGATTTTTCTAGTTCTTTCTTTTCTGATGATAGATCTGTATTATAAATCTTTAGAACTTCTTGATTGAATAAACAATAAGCCCCTGGGATTGGATTTAGACCCCGCACTTGATTAAAAATTTCTAATTTTGTTTTAGAAAAATCTATGTGTTCGTCTTCATGTGTAATATTAAATGCGTAAGTAGCAACTTTTTCATCTTGCTTGATACGTTGATTCGTCTGATTAAAAATACTAGGTAAAGTATCTAAAAGTAATTCTTTTCCTATTATACTAAGCCTATTATGTAAACGTTCTAAATTATCTTCCATTGAGATTTGTGTTTCTTTTGAAGCAATAATATCTCCACAATCCAGTTTTTCTTCCATATACATAATCGTTATTCCTGTTTTAGAATCTCCATTTATAATTGCCTTATGAATAGGGGCTCCACCTCTTAATTTTGGAAGTAAGGAGGCGTGAACATTAATGCAACCTAAAACCGGATTCTGTAGGAGTTCTTTTGGGACTATTTGTCCATATGCACAGGTAATAATAATATCGGGTTTTAAGTTTAATATTTCTTGATACTCTTGCCTAATATTATGCGGTTGTAATACTAAAATTTGATGTTCTAAAGCGACTTTTTTCACTGGCGTAGGAGTTAATATTTGCTTTCTACCCACTTTTTTATCTGGTTGACTTACTACTCCTACTACTTCATATTCTTCGATTAATCCTTCTAATATAGGGACTGCAAAATCAGGAGTTCCCATAAATACAATTCTTTTCATTCTCATCATCTACCCATCATTATAATTGTTAATGTAATTCCTAAAGCAATTAATAATACTCCAAATAGTGCTACTACAGTAGCATTTCCATAACTATTATTTAAATCCATAGTTTCTTTTGATTCTTTCTCTTGTGGTATCTCACTTTCTAAAATTTCATAGATATTAGGTAATTTTAAGTAAAACTCAGGCTGAATTGAATTTTGTATTTGGTTATCATTTAATCTAACATCTAGGATATGAGTAATTATATTTTCTAGACTATCTTCCTTGTCTACCAATGTTTCATATTTCTCAAAGGAAGTTTTTTCTAACTTTTCTCGTTTTATACATGCTATCACGGGTGAGGCTTTTGTAACTTCTAATTTTTTCCATTCCGATTGAAAAAAATTTAAAATTTTATTTTTTTCGTTCAAGGGGACCTCTCTCTTTTTTAAAAATAAATCCAACTGATGATAGCATTCATTGTAATTTTTCATAAAAAAGTTATCTAATATATTATCCTTTGTTTCGTCATTTTTTATGAGTTTAATGCATAATTCGTATAAAAACAACGGACAGTTATAAGAGTAAAATAAAGCCATAAATGGAGAGTCTGTAAAACTGATACCTTCAGTAGGGATGTCAAAATTCTTAGAGAATGCCCTACCCACTCTATACTTTTTGACTATTTCATGAATTTGTTTCATCTCTTCAAATTGGTAATAATAGTTTTCAATTCGCAACTCTGTTGGCCCTTCATAAAAATATCCTGGGAAACTATGAAATAAATAACCTTCTTTGATATATCGATCGTAAAAATACTGAACAACAGTTTTTTTTGACTGTGGTGATTCATCCTTAATTCCTAATTTACTCTTTACTGATTGAATTAATAATCTTGTAATTGCAATGGTAATATCATTATGTGTTTGAAGTTTTTTCATAATTCTTCTTAATTGTTCTAAATAACAACCAAAATGATTATCATCTACAATAATGAAATACTTTATAATTGCATCCATACAAGTATAAAGGGAATATTGCTTCCTTGTTATTTTTTCCTCGCAAAAAGTATTAGGAATATCTTTCTGATTAAATTTTATTTGTAATATTACTTCTGACAAAAAGGATTTCACATCATCTCTCTTCCAAATATTTTCTAACATTTCACCACCACCCATAAATACTACTTACTTAATAACCATTGTACTACATAGTATGCTACTCCAAGTACACAAAAAGAACCAAGTACAATAAAAAAGATTTTTGCCGATATAGTATTTCGATCTATATATTCCTCATGTGCCTTACTTGGGCTAACATGAATATGATCGCTATATTCACTATTTTCTTCTGAATTGTCATTTTTTAAATCTGTATTAAAAAATTTTTGTGCCATATATCCTCCTATATACCTTAATTCAATTATATAATAAACTAATTCAGATGTAAATAATTTAAAACTTCTAAAAAAGAAATCACTAAAACTCTCTTTTTAAAATTTTTTGTAGTTTTGTTTTTTATGGGTATGAACTATAACTACTATTCCTAATATTACAATAATTGTTCCTAATGCAAATAAACTAAGAATTCCTATTTTTCTTTCTATCATAATATTTTGATGATTCTAGTATATTTCTTCCTTTATAATTATGTCAATAAAAATCCAGTCCACTCATAATAAAAACTCCAAATCATTTTTATCTGAAATCAAAAATGATTTGGATTAAAATCAAGCTCTAAATTCACTTTATTATTACTACGATAATGTTCTACCAAATTATTAAGAATCGGATAAACAGAAATATCCTTTTTATATTTAATAATGATACCATATCGATAAATATTGTTTAACTTAAAAACATTAGCAGGGGAAGGACCTAATATGATTTCCTCTTTTAAATTTTTTTCTAAACATCTTTTGATTTTATTCGTTTCTCTAGATGCCTCTTGACAGTTTTTACTACTCACTTTCAGATAACAGATATAATAATAAGGAGGATATTTTAGCTGATATCTAATTTTCATTTCTTTCCTATAAAAACCAATATAGTCGTGATTTTTTACAAATTGAATCGCATAATGATCTGGATTAAATGTCTGAATGATAACAGATCCTTCTTTGTTACTTCTACCACTTCTTCCTGATACTTGTGAAAGTAATGAAAATGTAGTTTCACTACTTCTAAAATCTGGAATATTTAATGACGTGTCAGCATTAATAACACCCACTAAGGTAACATCCTCAAAATCTAATCCCTTAGCTACAATTTGAGTTCCTAGTAAAATATCGTATTCACGGTTTTTAAACTCTGAAATCATTTTTGAATGCATTCCTTTTCTACTAGTTGTATCATAATCCATTCTTAAAATTCTAGCATTTTTTAATATCTTCCTTAATTCTTCCTCTACTCTTTCTGTGCCAATTCCTAAGGAAGAGATCGCTTCTTCTTTACACTCTGGGCATTTTTTATCTAAATTTGTAGCATATCCGCAGTAATGGCACCTTAACATATTAGATGTTTTATGATAAGTTAATGTAATATCACAATGTGGACATTTTGCTGTATAACCACAATTTTTACAAGTTATAAAAGACGCATATCCTCTTCTATTTAAAAGTAAAATTACTTGTTCATTTCTGTAGAGACGATCCCTAATTTGTTTGACCAATTCAGAAGAGAAGTAGCTATTCCCCTTTTTTATCTCTTGATTCATATCTATTAATTCAACTTGTGGTAATTTTTTTCCGTTAATTCTATTTGGCATACTCAGTAGCTGAAAGACTCCTTTTCCTGCTCTAGCAAAGGATTCCAAAGATGGAGTCGCACTCCCCATTACTAATGGACAATGATTTGTTTTACTCCTTATAATCGCAACATCTCTAGCATCATATCTAGGATTATTATCTTGTTTATAAGAATCACTATGCTCTTCATCTATAATAATAATACCTAAATTACTTAGGGGTGCAAAAATAGCACTTCTAGCCCCTATTACAATCGATACTTCTTTTCGATTTATTTTTCTCCATTCATCATATTTTTCTCCCTCAGATAAGGCTGAATGAAGTGCTGCAATCCGATTACCAAAAACTTCACTAAAACGTTGAACCATTTGAGGAGTTAGGGAAATCTCAGGAACTAACATAAGAGCTGTTTTATGATTTTTTAGGACTTTTTCAATCAACTTAATATATACCTCTGTTTTTCCACTCCCTGTTACTCCATGTAACAAATAGGTATCTTCTTTTTCTAGGTCAACACTTTCTACTACTCTTTGCTGGTTTATTGTTAATTCTTTAATTTTATCACTACTATCCTGATACCCTAAACGATAATGTTCTTTTTTTTCCTCTATTAAAATATTCTTTTTGATGAGTGTCTTTAAACTAGAAGGGGATATTTTTACTAACTCTTCTTTTTTTATCTTTCCCATCATACATTTATTGATTATTTCTTGCTGTTTTTTATTAAAATTACCTTCTATATTTTCATTTAATTTATAATAAATATCATATTTTTTATTTATAATAGTATTTTTTTTTGCTTTTAAAGCCTTTGGCAGCATCACCTGATAACAACTAATCAAAGTAGCTAGAGTCTTTTTCTGTATTGTTTTTCCAAGTTCTATTAACTCCCGATTTAAAATAATATCCTGATCAATGATATTAATGATACTTTTCAAATTGCTAACATCGCTATCTTTTTTTATTTCAAGTATAAAACCTTCTAGTACTTGATGTCCAAAAGGAACTTCTACTCGAATTCCAATTTTAATACTATCTATAAATCGTTCTTCTACCCTATAATCAAAAATTCTATCTATTTTCTTGTTTGATAATTCTACTAGGACACCAACAATCAAAGTATCACCTCCTATTCATATTATAACATAAATAAAAAAGTTACCTTAGTAACTACTTTTGATTTTCGCTCACATTTAAATGCCTTTTGATGATAAAAATGCCTAAAAGGAGTAATACGATTCCAAATGATACAATATATGGTACATTCTTTGTCTTATTCATTACTTTGATGTGTTGTTCCTTTTCAGTTAATTCCAAATGATTGACTTCTTTTATTTCCTCTTTATGATCTTCACTTTGGAGAAAATAACTTCTCACAAATACTGTTTTACCAAATGATATAGGAGTTATTTTTCCTTTTTCCCCGATTATTGCCACTTTTTCATTACTACTAGTATAGGTTATACTTTCCAATTTTTCCTGAAAATAAGGATTATACAAAATAGGTGTTTGAAATGACTTTTTAGTTTTGTCTATATAATAAGAAAAAGGATTTCCTCGGATCGATAAATCACTTAAATTTAAGTTACTTTGAATATCTAATGTGGTTAAATTGTTATTAGAAATATTTAATTTCTTCAATAAAATATTATTCGCTAGAAAAATCTCTTTTACTTGATTATCAGACAAATCGAGACTCCATAAATTAATATTTTTACTAACGTTAATAGTTTCTAATAAATTATTTCTGATTTGCAAAATACCGAGCTCTAAATTTTTTTCCAAATTAATCTTGGAAATATTATTATTTGATAAATTCAACTCAGTAAGATTTACTAATCTTTCTATCCCTTTGGTATTTGCTATCATATAACTACTACAATTTAGATGCCTAATATTTTTTAAATCCTCTAATGTGAGATCATCTTTTTTTTCTTGTTGTTCCATATTATATTGACTCATGATGCAGCTTCTTAAATTTTCATCGGGAATATACTCCTTGATATCTGTAGTCTTTGCTTCTACATTTGTAACTAAAAATATACTTAATATTAAATTCATGATTTTCATTCATATCACCTAGCTTTAATATATTAAATATAGTATAAAAATAGGTTTTTGTAAACAAAAAAAGACTTTCAATGTAGTCTAATTTTGTCATAAAAACTTCTCATGAATCTTTCTTGTATAATCATACTCTCTCATTCTTAAAAGTTTGATTTTCCTATCTACTGAAGTAGTAAGAGAAGAAACGTTAGAATAAAATTTATTTTCTCCATCAGTTGTAATAATAAAATTTCTACATGCCTGATCAGGTGTAATATGAATCACTCTTTCTTCTGGTATTAAAATAGAATTTCCCAATGCTTGATATCCTTGATTGTAATCTGTAATAGGGGCTATAGGAGTAATTTGAAGGGTATGCAACTCATTATAAACCATACAACCTCCTAAGTTTCGGTTATAAGCAGTAGACCCAAAGGAGGTAGCAATGGATACTCCATCTCCAATAAACTTCTCAAGTAAGTTTTCATTAATATCGATCCTAAAACGTGTTGTTTTCAAATTTTGATCACGAATTACATATTCATTTAAAGAGGAAAATACATCACTTCCGCTATCAGTAGTAACTTTAGTCGTTGCAATGCCTATTTTTTCTTCCTGATATTCCTTCTGTTCTAACCTATCTAAAAAACATTCAACTTCTTTTGGATAAATTTCTTGTGCAAAACCAAGAGTTCCCGTATTTACACCTACATAATAAATATCTTCATGAAACTGACACTGTTTTACCATTCTTAAAAAGGAGCCATCTCCACCAATTGCTATAGCAAGATCACAAGAATCATCGCTTAAGTCATATCTCCTAGACTTTAATTTTTGTTTTAACTCATGAGCAACTTTAAAAGATTTCTCATTATGATTTGGAAATAAACGAACCTTTCTTATTTCTTTCATTTTTTACTACCTCTTATACCTGAATAAAGCACTAGGCCTATGTCCTTCACCTTTCTTTATTTTTTCTGTTTTTTCTACTTTAGATGCGATAATTCTTCTAAAAGCAGGATCTAATAATTTCCTATTTAATATAACCTCATAAACTTGTTGTAAATCCCCTAAAGTAAAATATTCTGGCATCATATTAAAAACAATATCAGTATAATTGATCTTATTTCTTAATCTCTCCACTCCTGATAAAATAACAACAGGGTGATCAAAAGCTAACTTTTCATTTTTTAGTGTTGTAAATTGATAACGATCTGTTGTTTTTTCTTTTAGTGTCTTCCTAATACTAAAAGTAATCACTTCTTCCCCATTATCTAAAGTAAGTGTAGTTTGATCTTTTTCCTCTGTTATTAAAGTAACATCAAACCAAGAAGCATTAGGATTTAAATTTTCTGTTAATATATTTTTATCTACTAAAGCAATAAAAGAAGTAGAAACCACCCTCATACGGGGATCCCTTTTTAAATCACTAAAAGTATATAGTTGTTCTAAGTAAATATCAGATAGATTTGTTTCTTTTTTCAACACCCTTTTAGCACACTGTTCTAAATCTTCAGTTTTAGGATCTAAAAATCCTCCTGGCAAACACCATTTATCTTTATAAGGATATGAATCTCTTTTAACAAGCAAAATACTCATCATTTTTTTACTAGTCTTTCTATAATTACCTTGACTAATTGAAGAAACACTTACTAATAAAATATCAGTAGTCATAGAAAGTTTTTCAAATATACTAGAGTCATAATCTTTTAAAAACTCTTCTTCACTTTTATACTCTTTCATCCAAATCACCTCTTTTTTATAAATTGATTATAACACGATCCATTAAAAAATGTCATTATTTTATTATTTCTAATAACATTTCTTCTACTCTTTTTATCACAAGCTCTTTATTTTCCTTCCTAGTTTTTTTGAAAACTTCTAAAATAGACGTTTTATACTGATTATGATCCCTGTCATAAATACTAATAAAAACTTGATTATCCTCTCCAACATGATTATTAGGATCCCCTCTATTTAACTTTCCAGTAATCCCAATTCCATAATGACTAGAAGTAAAATCAGTTATTTTTTTACTCATTTCTTTAGCAGTTTCCATGGAATAAACACTATACTGATCAATAATATCAGAAGATACTCCCATTTTTATTTTAAATTCATTAGAGTAAGTTACTGCACTAAACTTTAAAACTTCACTGGCACCTTCTATATTGGTAATTGCATTACAAACTCCTCCTCCAGTACAAGATTCCATGGTAGAAATTGTTTTTTTCTGCTTCATTAATTCTTTTACTATTTTTTCCATTGTATTCCCTTCTTTTTATATATTGTTCTATTCTATTTAGCTCTATCCTTTTCTTATGTTCAACATCAATAAATGGGAAAGAACAACCTAACAGATCCATTTTTTCTAACAGATGAGATAGTATCATTTTATCAGATTCTATAGAGTCCCTTTGTAAGTAAGGTATCTTAATTCCTATTATTTTCTCTAGAGGAATTTCATCTCTTTCTTGATACTCATCTAACCAATAAGAAAAATGAATAGGAATTGGCAATTTACTTAAAGAATAGCATAATTTATGATGATTTTTGATATATCTTGCCTTTACTGCTTTTATATCCTTGATAACATAAGCATAGGAACTATCTATCAATTAAACATTCATAAGAATAATCTGGTGAAGTGAAATTTCCAATTCTATCAATCTTTTTATCTAAAGATATAAAATCATAACCATTCCAAAAGCCATTTCTAACTCTTCGCATTCTGACTGACTTTAAACCTCCACTTAGAATAACACGATCAAAAGCCTCTTCTTTTAGTTTGTGATAAAACTAATCGGGATTAATTACAATATTACTAATTCCATTACTCATAAGACTCTCCTTTTACTAAGATATTTTTAATTATACTATATTTTTACCATTCTTATTAATATTATTTAAATATCCTTCTACTACAAAACAGTTATCACTTATAATTCCTTCTGTAAAATAGTTATAGCTATTAATTGCTGTTGCAACTATTTTCCATAAAGTAACCTCTTTTCCATCTATATTATATATTTTAGCACCATAAAATTCTTTTGTAGCCAAAAACTTATCCTGAATTTTATCACACACTTCGTTAAATGCTATAATATCTTTTTTTAAGTCATCATATCTAGTATCTGTTGCAACACATCTCAATTGAATATAATCTAACTTTTCATATTTACTTAATTGCTTGATAATATCTAAAATTTGATTTTTATTATATCTTGTCACAACAATTGAAATCCGATAATGTTTTTTCATTCTTTTATCTATTTTTTCTAAATCTATAGTCTTATAACTACCAGTAATTTTATAATTAGTATCCCTATTTAAAGTATGAATAGAAAAACTAATCTCATCATTTAGTTTTTCAAGCTCCTTTATTTTCTCTAAAGCTAAAACTCCATTTGTTCTGATTCCTATCAAGAATCCTTTATTTTTAATATAATCTATTAATTCAGATAAATATTTATATAATAAAGGGTCAGTATTTTGACCCGTAAGATATATTTTTTTAATATTGTTATGATGACATAATTCTAAATACTCGTCAAAATTTTTCCAATCTTTAAAATGTATATTTAAATAATTTTTCTTATTTGCACACCCAATATCTTTTCCTAAGCAAAAGAAACATTGCCAATTACATGGTCCTTGTAAATTTATATTGGCAAAAGACGGAGTAGATCTTTTTCTATTCTTATACATGGTTTTACCTCACTTTCTCTATAAAACTTCTTATTATTCCAGATATAATTCTTTTTGTTTGATATACTCTATAACTTGATTATCCATATTTTCTAATAATTGTTTATTTTTTAATTTATCCCTTATCATAGTAGATGATATATTACTCATAGGCATATCTACTTCTACTACATTTTTAAATGAGTAATTTAATTGAAAACAATTTCTTTTAACAACTAATAATTTGTAGTGATCTAGAATATACTGATAATTCTTCCATGTAGTAATTTGATCTAGGTTATCACTTCCACAAATGAAATAAATTTCATCTTCTTTATATTTTTTTTGAAAATAGTCTAATGTCTGATAAGTATAAGTCAGTGTTTTTTTCATCTCAATATCAGAAACAGAAAGATTTGGTTGATCCTGAGTCATAATTTTTAACATGTGATACCTTTCCTTAGCAGGAATTAACTCTACTTTTTGATACTGATCTCCTGTTGGTACATAAATTACCCGATCTAAGTACTTTTTCTTAATTAAATTTAGACCAATATCTTTATGCATATTGTGAGGAGGATTAAAACATCCTCCAAAAATACCAATCTTCATCAAATCACCTATCTTTCATAAGTCGGAATATGGAATTTATGTAAATTATTCTGATGTAGTTTTTCAATTTTTTCAGCAACTTTCTTATCCAGTTTTGTTTTATCTTCCATACAAGTTGCAATTTCTCTATAAGTTACCCCTAGTTTTTCTTCATCACTTTGTCCTGATAGACCATCACTTGGCTTTTTATATAAAACCTCTTTAGGAACATTCAAATATTCTCCGATTTTAATAACTTCTTCTACTGTATAGTTTGCAATAGGAGCAATATCATGAACTGAATCTCCTCCTTTTGTGAAATATCCTACATAAAGTTCACTCTTATTAGAAGTTCCAGCAACTAAATAAGTTTTTCTTCTTAAAGCGCTATATAAAGCTGCCAAATAATATACAGCAGCCATTCTAAACCTTGGTTTTAGATTAATATCACTATTTTTTACTTCTTCCCTACCAAAATCTCCTATCTTTTGAAGTTCTTCTTTAAAAGTATCAAAAATAGAGGTAAGATCAAAATTAATTAGTTCAAATCCATAATAATCACTAATTAATTTAGCATCGTTTTTATCTTCCTTTTTAGAATGACATGGCAAAGTTACTCCAATTACATTTTCACAACCTAATGCTTTTGTCATTAAAGCTGCAACCACAGCGGAATCCTTTCCTCCACTAATTCCTAATATGGCACCTCCTAAATTGTTTTTTTGATAATAATCTTGAATAAATTTAATGATATTATTTACCTCTTTTTTAGCATTAAATGCTTTCATTTTTCTCTCTCCTTTTTATGAATTGTCTTGATTTTTCTAAAGTATATTTAGATTGAATATCACAAATATAACCTCTTTTGATCAGATCAAATGCTTCCTCCAGACTACATTCAAAGTATCGAATCACTTCATCACGATCTAGATTTTGCCTCTTTACTTTTTCACAGCCTAGAGCTACAAAACTATAATTATAAGCACTACTACAACCTTGATCTTGATAAAAACTATCTAAAAGATGGATTTCATTGGGTGTATATCCAGTCTCTTCTACTAATTCACGTTTTGCAGCATCCGCTGGACTTTCTTGATTTTCAATATATCCTGCTGGAAGTTCTACACAAACTGATTCTTTAGTATGATTTCTTGGTTGGACGACTAGTACAATTTGATTATCTTTCGTAATAGGAACAACAATCGAGGCATTTCCACCCGTTGTTCCTTTTACGATTCTCTCTCTTGGAATCACTCTTCCATTAGCAAGTTCACATAAATACTTTTCAACTTGAAGAAAGCCTTTTCTTTTAATTGGATTTCCTAATGAATCATAAAGAAACTCCTCTTTCATTAATGTTTTCTTGATTGTTTTTAATTCCTGAATATATGTAGTTAATTCGTCTAATTTTTCTTTTCGCATCTTCCTTTTACCTTTTGCCTTCCGATATTTTCCATTGCAGTTTGTGATGCATTGTTCATTGCTTCATATAACATATATTCTTTTAGTTTTCTCTCCTTATCTGATAAATCAACATAGTAAGTATGAGGATTTTCTATATCAGTAATACGGTCCGTTAGAGTTTGATATTCTTCTTCACAATAAGCTTGTTTTTCTTTTAATGTAGGTTCCTTATAAACAAGCTCCCCATTTTTAAAGATTGGTACTTGTAGCTCTCTTACCTTATAATCAGTAATTTCCGTTTTCTTCCAAGGGTCTCTATCAGATACTAGTGTATATTTTTCTTCTGGAATAATTTCATCACTTCTTGCAATGACATCCCCTAAAACTTCTCCACTATCGATATCATAGAAGCGATAAGTCTTCTTCACTCCAGGATTAGTCGTTTTTACTGTATCACCACTCACCTTTATTTTAGGAATGATTTCCCCATCTTTTTCAACAGCAACCAATTTATAAACTCCACCAACACGCTCTTTACTTGCTGCGATATTATCCCCAGCTCCAATAGAATCAATCACTGCTCCTTTATTTAGCATACTGGTAATTGAATATTCATCTAATCCATTAGATAGGCAAATTGTAACATCAGGATATCCAGCTTCATCTAGCATCTCTTTAGCAGCTTTTGATAAATAAACCAAATCTCCTGAGTCAATTCTTATTCCTTTTAGTTTGTAACCATTTGGCTCAAGATATTCTTTGCTTACACGAATGGCATTAGGAATACCACTCTTTAACGTATCAAATGTATCTACTAAGAAAACACAATTATCTGGATGCGATTTTGCATAAGATAAAAATGCATCATACTCACATTCTGATTCTTGGACTAAAGAGTGTGCCATCGTTCCAAGTACTGGGATTCCATATTTTTTTCCTGCATAGACATTACTTGTTCCACTACATCCTCCAACATAAGCATGCTTACTTGCTTCAATTGCAGAATCTATTCCTCTTGCACGTCTTGCCCCAAACTCCATTACAGGAATTTTCTTAGCAGCAGCGGTTACTCTTTTAGCTTTTGTAGTAACTAAACTTCCATGATTAAAGTTAGCAAGTAAGGCAGTTTCTATTATTTGTGACTCCACCATATTAGCACGTACTGTAAGTACTGGCTCATTTGGAAATGCTGCAGTTCCATCAGGCATGGCATAAACATCTCCTGTAAACTTTAAATCCTTTAAATATGCAAGGAATTCCTCACTAAAACTTCCTGTTGTTCTAAGAAACTCTATATCATCTTCTTCAAACTTAAAATTTTGTAAATACTCTATTGTCTCTTCTAATCCTCCAGTCATTAAATATCCTCCATTAAATGGATTCTTTCTGAAAAAGATATCAAAATATGCTACTTCATCCTTCTTTCCTTGATCAAAATAAGTTTGAGCCATAGTTAGCTCATAAAAATCTGTCATCATTGTTTTATTTTCCATCATTATCTCTCCTTTTTCTTTTAAACGTTTTGTTAATAACATTTTTCTAAAATTATAGAATACACTCATATTCTTATTATCGTTTTATTAATATCACATTTCTAAAAAAATATGACTTCATTTTATTTCATTTTCTTTACTAGTTGTATCCCTTGTTGTTCCATTAATAATTTTGCTGCATCTACATAATCTTGTCTTGAGCTTTCTGCAAAAGTTGCGATAGCATCAGTATGAACTCTAATTTCTACATCACGATTCCACTGATCAAAGTAATTAGCAAGACCCATTGTTCCATTCATATCACAAATATCTGTACAGCATCCTACTACATCGACTTCGCTTATATTAGTGGCATTTTTAATTAATCCTCTAAAATCTGGTGATTCCATAAAGCTTGTAGAATTTTTTTCAATACTCACTGTATCAGGATCATTTTCAAATTCTTTTAACTCATCAATTACTAATTCCTCCCCAGTTCCTCTAACACAGTGTAGAGCTCCATTAAATCTTTTATGTTCTACTGAATTTTCTTCATGAGTATCCTTAATAAAAACAATTAAATTACCCTTTTCCTTCGCTTCTTTAATTAACTCAATCTGTCTTGGTACAATCTCACCTATTTTTGGATCTGCCAAATCTCCTTTCTTTACAAAGCCATTAAGCATATCGACTATGATTAACATACCTTCATACATTTCTAAATTTTTAATTTTCATTTTATATTCCTCCTTTAATTTTTTGTTTTTCTAATCTTTCCATACTTACAGTGATTCCACTAAAGTATGCATAACTACTTCCTTGATCCCAAATATAAGCACCTGATGTAATTCCAGCATCATAACTTATATTTGAAACTTCATAGCCCTCATTTCTAAGAACTATACTAAATACTTCTCTAACCTCATCGTTAGAAAGTTTTCTTTCAGACTTAATCTTTTGGCTACCAATATTGATACTATTAGTTAAATTAATATGAACATTAGCACATTCTATCTCATAGAATCCTTGACATCCTATACTTGTAGTAATATCTATTTTTGCATCACTCCCCTCTACTTCCTTATAATAGGACTCCAATATTTTTATAGTATTTTCTTTAGTGAATTTAGCTTCCATATAAACCTCCCTGATGTTATTATTAAAGTATTAATAACATTATTTAAAATTTTACAAGTTTTTCTCGTCTTGTTTATAACATTATATTAATAACAGCATAAAATGTCAACACTTTCTTTAAAATTTTTTCAAAAAAAAAAATAGATTCCCCTATTTTTCTTTTATATCAATGATCTACTGATCTCTTATTTTTATCTCTATTTTACCTTTTCTATGTTCTTGGTATAGAACCATAATTCCTAATATCAAAATGATTGTTCCTAAGCAATACCCTATATAGGACGCCTTAAACGTATCTTTTACATCCACTATCTGATCACTTTTTTTACTGTCTTTATAATCTCCTTCATTTGATATTTCTTTTGCTTCAAAAGTATTATCCTTTTTCATAATTACCACTGGACGGTAACCTGCTCCATAAGGTAGCGTTCTTATACCACTTTTTCCCGACTGTTCAAGTGTTGGATATTCAGTCAAAACGACTTTTCCATCAGAAAATATTGATACTTTTTTTGATAATAAATAACTTGTTGAATATAAAAAGGGATTCCCTGAATTTTGACAATTTACATCTTCTGTAGGGATATTACTTACTTCCTGATATATAGTATATTTACATCCAGCCTGTTCAAGCAGGGCCATATCTGGTTGTAAGACAGTCAAATTCCCCATTATTTTTACTGTATTTTTTAAATAGTTGTAATAATTATTAAAATATTGTGCTTTCACTTCATCTGTTGCATATTCACTACAAGTTGCTATATAAGATACTCCATCAAGACTTCCAGCTGTTGTACAATCATCACTTTGAATTCCCACATCAGAACCAGTTACTGAAACATTTTGCAGTACTCCTGTAGAATTAGTAAACCAATTTTTTCCAACTTTTAAATTGTATTTTGCAAGTAGAACCATTTTCTCTTGGTTTACCTTAATTACATAAAAATTTTCAGTACCACAAGATATTTCATCTCCTATCTTCTCTCCACTTCCCTTTACTACTTTGCATGGTGCAGCATTAACAGAAATTACCCCTATCATCATTATAAACAGTAGTAATAAGCATTTATATTTCTTCATTGATTAATCTCCCTTTTACTATCACTTTTTATTCTTAAAACAATTTTAGGATATCATTAAATGTAATATATACCATTAATGCCATAAGCAGGAATAAACCAATCGTATGAATCATATTTTCTGTTTTTTGGGATACTGGAGATCCTTTTATTTTTTCAATAATAATAAATAAAATATGTCCTCCATCAAAGGCAGGTAATGGTAATAGGTTAATAAAACCTACATTTATACTTAAAAATGCCATTAAGTATAAAATGCTTGCAATTCCTGCCTTACTTTGCTCTCCAACAATAGAATAAATTCCAACAGGTCCTGATAATTGTTGTATTTTAATGCCTCCAGTAAACAGGCATTGAATTGTTATCCACATTTGCTTAAATAAAGATCCCGTTTTAATATAAGTATATTTTATAGAATTTAAAAATCCATATTTTTTCTCACTGTTTAAACCAATTCCATATTTATAACTCGTTGTTCCCTTTTCTGTTATCTTCTTTGGTTTTATATGATAAGTTTTAGTTATACCATTTTCCTTTTTGACTCTTATAGTAGTCTCTTTTTTAGGATTTGCTATTGTCAGATATAAAGATACATCATCTAGTGTCGATATTTTATGATTATTAATTTTTTTTATGATATCGTTTTTTTCTATCCCCACTTGATACGCTGGATAGTTTTTTGTCACATTTGATACAACAGGCTCATAGTTTGGACTTCCCCAGATTAACGCAACAAAAAACAATGTAAAAATTGCAAAAATAAAGTTAAAACCTGGCCCAAAAAACATAATTAAAAATCTTTGCCAAGGTTTTTTCGCTTGAAGTCTTCTTTTTTTAGGAACTTTTATCTTCTCTTCATCTACCTCTTCTCCTGCCATAGAACAAAAACCACCTATTGGGATTAATCTCAGACAGTACTCAGTCTCTTTTCCCTTTTTATGAAGAAGTCTAGGTCCCATTCCTAATGAAAACTCATAGACATAAACACCCATTAACTTTGCAAAAAGAAAATGACCAAGTTCATGAACGAAAATAATTGCTCCTAATACTAATATAAATATGATAATTGTCATAATAACCTCCTATTATAGTATACCTAAAAATAAAATGGATGCCAAAACTACAAAAATAATACTATCTAGTCGATCTAGAATTCCACCATGTCCAGGTATTAGGTTAGAAAAATCCTTTTCCTTATAATATCTTTTTATAGAAGAGAAAACTAAATCTCCAACTTGACCAAATATAGCTAAAACTGCTGTAATTAATACTAATACTATCAATGATAACTGAGAATTAATAGCCGTATGGTAGAACAAAACCGAAATAGTAATTCCCATAAATAGACCACCTAATAGTCCCTCTACTGTTTTATTTGGCGAAATATCTTTTGCCAATTTATGTCTTCCAATTAATTTTCCAGTAAATAACGCAAAGGTATCTGTTAGTATAGTAATTAATAATAGATATACAATATATAATATGTCATAATTACGGGTAATAATAATCAAGTTAAAACTAGAACCAATAAAGAGTGTAGACCCAATTAGAAATAATGCATCATTTAAATTATATCTTTTACTATTATTGATAAATACCATCGGTATTAAAAATATAAATATAATAAAACTCATTACCCTGTAGTCTATGGTACTATGAAATTCTATTGATGAAAAATCATTGAGTGCGAAAAAAAGTACTAAAATATAAGCAAAAACTTTCATCATAAACGGAAAATTTTTTTTCGTCTCTCTAACTTTTATTAACTCATGAAGGCCCATAACGGCTAGTAATGACATAACAACGGCAAAAATTTTTCCTCCAACTAATAAAATTGGAATAAAAACCGTTGCTATTATTATTGCACTGATAATTCTTTTTTTCATTTTACCCTCCAAATCATACTTTATATTTAGTATAATACGAAATTAATATTTAAACAAGAAAAATCCACATAAAATAAAAAGACAATACAAATCGTCTTTTAAAACTTGTCAATATCAATTTTTACATATTTATTATCTTTCAAAGCACTACTAGCTTGAATGAGTGTTCTAATAGCATTGGCAGTTTTACCTGCCTTTCCTATTACTCTGCCCATATCATCTTCTGCCACAATTACCTGAATGAGCATAACGTTTTCTTCTTCTGTTGGAAACTCTTTTACACTGACTGCCTCTTCATTTTCAACAAGTGATTTGATAATCTTTTCGGTTAAAGTAACTAAATCCATAACTAGGCACCTTTCTTAGCCTTAGAATCTGCATATTTTTTCATAATTCCAGCTTCACTGAATAAATTTCTAACAGTATCTGTTGGTATAGCCCCATTGGCTAACCACTTTAGAGCTATTACTTCGTTAATTTTTACTACTTTTTCCCCTACTGGACTGTAAGTTCCAACTAATTCCAAATATTTACCATCTCTTGGTCTCCTAGAATCTGTTGCAACAATTCTATATGTAGGTCTTTTTTTTGCTCCCATTCTCATCAATCTTAATTTAACTGCCATTTTTGCACCTTCCTTTCTTCGCATTTTTATTATATAGTACAAAGCGGTCTCTGTCAACCTTTTTTTGATAACAGTATATTATCAGTATAATAGGGAAGCATTATATTTATTCCCTCTTTATTTCTCTTATTAATAAAAAAGAAGCCTTACTAGACCTCACTTCTATATTGGCTCTTCATTGATAAACTCCTCTTGTACTTCTTCATTAATTGCATCTTCCATTTTTTCTGAATCTTCTACAATTTCATCCCATGGATCTTCTTCCTCATTAATTGCTATTTTGACCTTTAAGTCTCCTACTAATTCAATTCCTAATTCCTTTTCAATGGTATAAATAATTTTATTTTGATCAATATCCACCTTTACACAACTCGGCTGTTTTAAACTTCTAACAATGATTTCTTCTCCATCTGTATCAGAATCTTCTCTCCTTCTAACATTAACTATTTCTTGATATGTATTTGTATCTTTTAATACCTCTGTCTTGGTATCATTATCATAAGAGTACCAAATATTGACATCATAACTTCCGTTTATAACAATAGAATTGTTTTGCCTTTCCCCCTTAAAAGTATGATTGATTACCCAACACCCTAAGATAGTAGAAGGTTTTTTATCTACTAATTTTTCAGTGGTAGTAGTAAAGTTTTTTTTCCCCTTACCAATAACAGCTTTAGTAACAATTTCTTTATAATTAGACATATTACTCCTCCTCATTCTAATTTATGCAAATGAGGATAAAAAAAACACTAACTTTCTTGTTTTCTTTCAGTAATATCTTGATTTAGTTTTTGATCAAAGTAATCATTAAAGCTTTCTTTTATAAAATCTAGCTTTTCATTTATCCTTTCCAAATATCTATTATACTCACAATAAATTGGTATTTGTTCTAGTCTTTTCTGTTTTTTATTCAGTTCTTGCTTTATTGAATTTCCATTTGTTTTAATGTAATCCTGTTGTAATTTTTTGATATCTTTTATTAATTGATTTAGCTCATTACATTGAGTCATCTGTTTTTTTATCTCTAAACATCTTTTATACTCATAAGAATTTATTATATAATCTATTAAATCATTTATCTTTTTTTCCACACCCTGTGTTATCACTCTCTACATTCCTTTCATCGGTTTATACTTTTATCCTTGCTTTATTATAATACAGTAATTAACAAAATTCAATTTATAATTTATAGAATAAAAAATGATATTTAAGCAGTTATTTCTACTAAAATATCATTAATAATAGCTTCTAAATACTTGGATTTATTTTTCATAATTTCTTTTTTTATGGTATCCATATTATTTTTAACTTCATAAACTAATTCCTTCATCGTTGGTACTAATCCTTGCTTCTTATCTAAGTTATCAATAATGATCATTAGATTATTCATCTTGGAATACTTACCATAATAAGAACTTTTTATATATGTTTCATAAATCTTCTTAAAACAGAAAATATCGATCATATTAAATCGATCATCTTCTAACACTTTTATTGTTGTATATATGTAGCTCTCATTAATCGATTTATCGAGAATTGTTTCTCCCTTTTTATTTTTAATATTAGGGATAAATCTTTTATTTCTCTTTAATGTTTTTATTATATCTAATATCTGGACATAGTGAATAGATACTAAGTAATGGGCAAAGGTATTCCCATCCATATTTTGATGATTTACATTCCAATCCTTTCTCTTCATATATTTTAAAACTAATTGATATTCTTTGGCTTTTAATAATCTTGTAATTATATCATTCCCAGCTTGATCTTGAGTATTAATATCTACTTTTTTTCTTGAAAGTAATTTATCAACTAGATTAAAATGACCCTCTTTAATTAATGCAAAAATCAGGGATGGATCCTCCTCACATACCTTTATCGATTTTTTCTCATTATAAAACATCACTAACACCTCTTATTCATGTGACAGTTACATATTATATCATGAAACATGTAATTATGTCAAACTTAATCTCATTTATATAGTGAAATAAGATGACTATTTTATACTGATTTTTATACTCCTTTTTTCGACAGAAGTTCTTTTTTATAGGTTTATCCATGTATTCTTTTCTTTACCTTTTACTATTTTTGATATGCTACTTTTCAATTAATATGACTCATTTAGAACCTAGGCAATTTATTTGATCCTTAAATATCGTTTGAAATTTTCCAACTTCCGTATTAATTCCGTAATTTCATCTGCTTAACCGAGTTTTTATTTGATAACAATTGATTTTTGTACTCTTCTATGGTTGGATTGCCTTTTTCAGGATTTGTTATAAAACATCCACAATCACATTTCATTACAGAAGTTATTCCTTTTTCTTTCATAAAATCTTTCGAAAGCATACCTAATTCATTCACATCACTTAAACCTAATCTTTTTCCATAATAAAATACTGGGCTATAATTTTTTCTTTTGCCACATAATACTTCCCCATCATCCAAGGTAACCTCTGTAATGTCAAAGAATCTGAAGCCTAACATAACTTTTCTGTTAGTATCATCATCAAATAATAACGGGTCTCTTTCAGAAACAAGATTAATTGATGTTTCGGTTGGTAAATCAAGTGGAATTTTTCCATCAAGATATATAGGCAAAAATACTTCCATATAATGTTTTGTTACTATTTCCATTTTCTTTCTCCTTTTAATTTATATGTTATTATAACATAAGTTTTCTAAATACTCCTAAGTATTATGAAAATTTAATATAATTTTGTAAAAGCTAAAATTGTAATTGCAATAGGATATGAGATTTCACTGCAAAAAATAAATCACCTTATTTCATAAAGTTAAATCATCGTTTTTTTGCATTTAACAAAAGGGGTTCGAATGTATACACAATTTATTCCGTTTTTCAATAAAATATCCCTGTTTATATGCGAATTAATATATTCTGTATCACCTCGTCTTTTAAACAATTTATAGCCGACTATTCATGAGGAGGGGCGACTTTATTTGAAAACCAGATAAGGTTATAAATGTATGATTGCTTATATATGAGTTGTTATCTTTTTTGAAAGTAAAATTTTTAATGGAATTTAATATCATGTTCATCACTTCTCTTTAAATATCAATTATTTAAGATTTATTATGTTAAAAATTTCAATGAGTTATATTTATTTATATCTCTATCTATGTATTTTTACACGTACTAAAGAAAAGACTGTTAATATATCATTTTGTCAACAGCCTGAAATAACTACTTATATTATAGTAGTTATTATTATTTTTTCAAGAAAACTACGATTATCTTTTGCATATGATTAATTAGGAGGTAGTTATGTATACATTAAATAAATTATCATATTCATACGATTCCCTAGAACCTTATATTGATACTCATACTTGTGGACTTCATTATGATAAGTATGCAAAAAGGTATTTAAATACACTAAACGATCTATTAGATTCCATTCAGTATGATTACAGATACCCAATAGAAGAGTTATCCTTGCATATCAATGAATTTCCAGAAAATATCCAACAGAGTATACTCTTTAACCTAGGAGGGGTTATTAATCATGAAATTTTCTTTAGAAGTCTTAACCCAAAAAGGGAAATGCCAATGGGTCTCTTTCTAGAAAAAATTAATCATATTTTTGGAGATTATGAAACCTTTAAACAAAGGTTTAAAGAATCTGCTTTAAAGATCAAGGGTTCCGGATATACTTTTTTAGTAACGGATCAAAATGACAATCTTAGAATTATTAACTTCCAAAACCAAGATTGTCCTTATTCCTACCAATTAATACCTTTAATGGTTCTTGATATGTGGGAACATGCTTATTATCTAAATTATAAGTGTAATAAAGATTCCTATATTAACGACTTTTTTAATATAGTAGACTTCTCTATTGCCAATAATTATTATAAAAATAAAACCCATTAATATAATGAGTTTTATTTTATTATTTCATTTACTTACCTTTATTAGAACTAATAACTCTAGTTTCTTTATTTATATTCTTTTCTTTTTCATATCTTTCCTCAAATAAAACAGCGAGGCAATTCCATGAAATATCAATCTCTTCTTTATTCCTTATATTTAGGTCATAAATATAATCCTTATCAATAACAACAATTTCTCCTACTCCTAGACAATCAGAATCAATTTCTCTCATAAAGCCTTTGACTTTCTTATCATCTGCAAGATTTTTAGAAAAATGTTTTTTATTAGGTTTTAGTAGCCTTCCTACATTTTCTTTTTTTATATCTATCCAAAGAATATTATCATCCCTTAATTCTTTATAAACAGTATAAAGTTCTTCTTCTGAAATAGCACTTTTTTTATCAACTCTTTGGCTAACATCAATAGTACTAGGAATTCTAATCTCCTCTGATACTAAGGTAGAAATATCGGTTCTAATTAATGGTTGTAGTATTCTTCTATGATTAGGAAGAAAATATTCTTCCCTATCCCCTATTTGTAAAACTTTATCACCAATAATGAATACAGAACTATAGCCACCTTTTTCATAGCGAATATCTGCATATCCTAGATTCTGATTATTTTTGTTATTTTCTTCTAACAACTCATCCATTAATAATACAGCAATATCTGAGATTGTATCTAACTCTTTTTGTTTATCATTATAAATCTTTATCCCACATACTTCCTTTTCAGATAATATCCCCTTAAAAAATTCTCTTTTATTACTCTCTATTTTATCATTAACTTGATTATAGAAGCTCTTATCTAAGCTCGTGTATTCTAATAAAATTCTAAGATCAGAAACTTTTAAAAAATCTACTAATGAGGAAAAGTAGGGTTTTAAAAAATTTTGTTTTTGAGAGTCATCTTTTCCCTCTAAATATACATCTAATAAAGCATTCAAGTAAAAAGTATCTTTTAAGGTTTTAATCGTATCTAAGAACTTGTCTTCTAACAGTCGTTTTAATCTCTCATCCTTATATAATGTTTCTACTACGCTAATATAAGATCCTGAAGATATCTTTTGAATTATTAAATCATAGTTTGAATTTATAAATAAATGAGCAGCATCATACTCGTTTAAGAATTTAATCAGTGTACTTTTTCTAATATTTCCATTATTAAGGTTCCTTTGAAATGTATCTAAAACATCTCCCATAACTACTTCTCCTAATCCTTATATTTGTCTAATTCACAAACCATGAGATAACCTGATTTCACCTATTATTTTCTTTTGGTTTTATCAAATCTTTACCTCCCATATATGGTTGTAAAGCTTTTGGGACTTTAATAGATCCATCTTCTTGATAATTGTTTTCTATTACACCAATTAATCCACGTGGGGTTGCAAGTACAGTATTCCCCGTTGTGGGCATAAGCACCCAACTGCGACTGCAATTCTTCCATTCGCTCATTGGTATCACTTCTTTCATTTTTCGTTTGTGAAGGCATTTTTTTGATTGGTAATGTGTCGGTTAATTCATCTCCAGTTTTAAGAACAAATCTAATTTCATATGGATCAATAGACCCATCTTCATTCCTTCTACCTATTATAATCTTATCAATAATACTTTCAAATACATCAGCATCAAATTCTTTTAATGTAGTATTTTTCTGAAAAATAGTTTTAAATTTATCTACCCTATCTTGAACTTTATCTCTATGTGATATGTAATCTCTAATTTTCTTTGCTTCTAGTTCTAATAGTTCGATTTTTTTATTTATTCTTGCACTCTTTTCTTCAAATACATCATTATCAATTACTTTAGCAAGTCTAACATCTAACAATTCCATAAGTTGTTCTCTATATGCTTTAATATCAGCTTCTAAACTTTTAAGTTCTTTAGAATAATCATCATTATTAAAAGTTTCTTCTATTGTGATTAAAAGTTTCTCAATTACCTCTTTATTATATTGACACAATACAGAATACATATTAACAAATAATTCTTCAATATAAGATTCTTTAACATTTCCATAACTTTGGCAAGATAAATGGTCAGTATTATAAGTTCTACAAGCCCAAGCAACTCTACGAGGATCGCCATCTTTATGACCTTTCCAAGACCTTCTAATATAGTTCTCTCCACATAAGCCACAAATAATCTTACTACTAAATGGATAAACTTGACTAAATTTTTCTGGTCTACCATCAGCAGTGTACTTTCCTGACCTTTTATTTGCAATTTCTTGACAAATATCCCAAGTTTCTCTATCAACAATACCTTTATGATGATTTTCAGTATAATACATATCAAATTCGCCTTTATTCTTTTTCTTTTTTGAATTTATAGGATTATCTGTATATGTTTTTCCTGTAAGCAAATCTCCAACATACTTTTCGTTTCGTATCATTCTAAAAATAACTGTATCAGACCATTTTTTTCCTGTTGGACTAGGGATATTTTGATTATTCAATTCTTTTGCAATTCGTGAAGTTCCAACACCCTCTTTATATCTATCAAAAATGTATCTAATGATAAATGCTTCTTTTGGATTTTCTACTAGATTTTCTATTTCCTCATCATATATAAAACCATAAGGAGCATAATGACCAACAAGTTCGCCTCTTTTCATTTTCATACGAACTCCTGCTTTAACATTTTCAGAAATAGATTCACTTTCTGCTTGAGCGAAAGCACTATACAATGTTAAAAACATTTCACTTGTCATTTGCAAAGTATGTATATTTTCTTTTTCAAAATACACATCTACATTTTTTTCTCTTAATTGTCTTACATAATTTAAAGTATCAACAGTATTTCTAGCAAATCTTGATATTGATTTAGCAATAATCATATCAATTTTTCCTGCTAAAGCATCCTCTATCATTCTATTGAAATCTGTTCTTTTAGCAGTTTTAGTTCCAGATAGACCTTCATCAGCATAAATATCTACAAATTCCCAATCATCATGTTCTTCAATAAGATTCTTATAATGAATTTTTTGAGATTTATAACTGGTTTGTTGTTCTTCACTGTCTGTACTTACTCTACAATAAGCACAAACCCTTAAAATTATTTTTTTGATGCCATTTGTGATTTTACTAATTCTTGATTGATTAGCGGTTATAACCTTGACACTCGCCAATTTAACTCCTTTCTTTAGCAGAGTTTAGATTATAATACCTTCATCTCACGCTATAAGTATAGCATATTTTTGCTCTTTATTCTATGTTTTTAGTGGAAAATGCTCTCGTTTAATTACATCTTTTAATTTAGAAAATTCCTTTTCAGTTATTTCCCCTTTTAATAAAAGCAATTTAATTAAAGACAATTTCATACTGTGTTCCACTAGGTTATTTAATTCTTTATTTTCAATAGTAATTTTTGTTTTCATTCACATCACACTCCTTAACAATACATTCAAAAAACTCTATAAAATTGCAAATAAAAAAAATCAAAGTATTTCTACTTTGACAAAATTACACTATTAACTAACAGCTCTTCAAAAGAATTAGAAAATCAATATGACATTTATTCTTTTTCAGTTTTATAATCTCTCATTGCTTCTGCAATATCCCAACCTGTAAAAAAATCTGGAAATTTAGGAAAATCTAGTTTTTCTTGAAATAAAGTTCTTGTATCAAACCTTAAAATGATTTCATTTAGTATATCTTTTTTTTCTTCAAATGATAATTTATTATAATCTTTTAACATTTGATTATAACTATTTCTTGATTTTACAGTACAAATATCATCTACCATTATTTTATTTCCAACTCTATTTTCCTCATTTTTTAACATAATATCTAAAAATGATGCGAATCTATTTCCAATATCTTTAGGAAAACCTAATATGTTAGGAGTAAATGGTACTTCGCCCTTTTTATGGGTAATCTTTCCATCACTCCACATATTAAATAATTCAATACAAAATTTTAGTCTATCCTTGTAACTTAAGTATTTAACTTTTTCTAAAAATTGAGTAACCTTTTCACTAGGATTATTAACAAATACTAATTGATCTCCACCTGCAAGAATTATGTCTCTTAAAAATAAATCATCTGGTTTAACTCCTACTGCAAATGCCATTTGTATTGCCCTTTCGCAAAAAAGATTGCTATATCCTATAACTACTCCTCTAATTAAAGACCTATCTAAACCATATCTTTCTCCTACTGCACTATAAGTAAAACCTTTTTCAATTCTTACTCTTTCAAAATCGTGCAAAATAACATGACCATCATTTGATAACCTTATTGGGGTATATTTAATACTTGCCTTCACTGTTTACCTCTTTTCTTATATTTTTTGTTCTAGTATATTTCTTGCTACTTCAAAACCATTAACACTTAAATCAAGTATTGGATATTCATCATTAAATAATGTTTTATTATCTAATCTAATGAATAGCTCTGCTAATACATCAAGTTTTTCATTATAAGACAATTTTTCAAACATTGATAATAAAGGTTTATCATATTTGTTATAATGAATACCCATTACATTTCCATTTTCTTGGTATGCTTTACTTAATAATGTTCCAATATTATTAAAGACTATGGTTAAATACTCCAAATAGATTTCTGCAAAATTATGACTTAATCCAATAGTATCTAAATTGAATATTACTAAATCATCATCTTCAACTAAACTTGGATTCACTTCATTTTTACTATTGATATGACCATTATTTAAACTATCAAAAACATAAATTACAAACTTTAATCTTCCAGTTTCTTTAATTTTCTCTAGTTTATCAAATATCTTTCTAACATCTTCTGTTACTTCACTAATGTACATAATTTTCCCTCCTTAATTATTTTTCTTCTGCTATATTCAAGTTGTTTACTTCCTACCATATTTTTACTCCTTTCCTACAACCCATTTTTAAGCCATTTTAAGCGACTTTATTTTTTTACTCTTATAGTTGTTCAACTCTTCCCATCAAATTAGATACGAACAACATTAGAGAAGAAATACAATGGATTTGGTTCAAACTATTTATCACTTAAAGAAAAGAATTTTGCAAGAGATTTTTTTAAAAAAATCTAATTTCTTTATCTTTCTATATTTTTTGTTACATTTTTGCTTAATCTTTCTATGTTATTACAATTTATAACTGATCTATTTTGGTTATTTTTATCTGTATATACATTTAATTTTCCCACAATATTAACATCTGAATTTAACTCTAATAAATCTTTATTATTAGATAATGTTTCTCCCTCTAACATAACTGATATAACATTTTTTTGACTTTTCCCATTGTATTCATATTCCTGTTCTATATCTACAAATTGAGCAAACTCCCCATCTTTCTTTTTAAACTCTTTACCTAAATGTGATATTTTACCCTCGATTTCTATTCTATTAACTACTTCTTCTCTCTTATCTTCATCTTTATTTATAGTTTTATCTTCTTTATCTAATTTAACAATTCTATTAAATAATTTATCAAAAGCAATTTTATTAGGAGTTTCATCAACCACTTGCATAAATGAATGATATTTACTGCTTTGAGCAACATATCTTTTCGCACTTTCATAGGAATTATCTGTATCACATACTAAATATATTTTTTCTTCTGCTGAATCAAAACACTCATGTACTGGTTCAACATAACGATTATTAGCATGGTTATGAATACACACAACTTTATCCTTTTCACAAAAATAAATATCACTATATCTACTATCTCCAATTTCTTTTTCAAATAAATTATCTATTGAAATTAGTCCCTCTTGTTCCTTATCTTTAAGTTCTTCTGTATAAGTACAATCATAAGTAGTTAAAACTCCCTTTACTTTTCCTTTTACATCAAGAGCTAAAATCGTATCATATTTTGGCGTTCTATATTCTGATAATAAATCTGCGACTTTATTTAACAATTTATCTTTTAGTTTCATTATTCTCTTTCCTCCTCTCGTTCTTGATTTTCTTCAACATCTAAAGTTACCTCTTGTTTATCTAAATCTAATTCACTGTCAATTCTTGCTTTTTCTTTTTGAAGTTCCTTAATTCTATCTAAAGAGGTAAAAGGTTTGTCTAATTCTTCCTTTGCATCTTTCATTTGCTTATTTGTATATGCAATTTGTTCTTTTACAGTCTCCAATTTATTTTGTAAACTTTTAAGCATATTTTCTAATTTTAGAATATTTCCTATTTCATCAGTATTATTGATTTCTACTTTATATTTACCTACACCTTTTATAAATACTACTGGGGTATATCTTAATTCTTCTCTAGTTCCTACAATATCAAACCCACTAATTTCTCCTATTTTAGTTTCTTCTCCAGTTTTTAATATGGATAAAGTTTGATAAAATTTTGTACTAGCATCTTTTCTGGAAGTAAAATATTGATCCCTTATAGTTATTCTAAAATTATCTCCAGATAAATCTTGCACTTTTGGAATATCATTTTCAAGACTTTCCATGTATTGTTGTTGATACTTTAATTGTCTAGGTAATTCTCGATTATATTTTGCTTCTAATTCCATATGAGATTTATCATATCTTGTTTTAGAGAGATATAACTGTTTCAATTCATTCTCTACTTTAAACTTATCTAAAATAAGTTCATTGCCACTAGCAAGTGCTTTAACTTCTGCATAAGTAAGTGTATCTCTGTCTAAATCTTCAGCAGTTCTTCCACTACCATTACTATTTGCCATTATTTGATTGATAAAAGTAGATTTTGTTTGGATTAACTGATAAGAATAAGCATCAAAACTTCCCTCTGTTACATATCTATAAATTTCTACCTCTTCATTTTGATTTCCCTGTCTTAATATTCTACCTTCCCTTTGTTCAATATCTGAAGGTCGCCATGGACAGTCCAAATGATGCAGTGCAATTAACTTATCTTGCACATTCATACCTGCTCCCATTTTACTTGTTGAACCTAGCAAAATTCTTTTATTACCATTTCTCATATCTTCAAATAATTTTAATTTTTGAGGATTCGTTTTTGCATTATGGATAAATTCTATCTCTTCTTCTGGAATTCCTTTTGCTACTAATTTATTCTTAATATCATCATAAACATTAAAAGTACCATCATTTTTGGGAGTAGATAAATCACAAAAGACAAGTTGTGTTAACTTGTCCTCTTTATTTTCTAACCATATTCGATATATATTTTCTACTGCCATATTTATTTTTGAATTAGGTAAATCTGGCATATTAGGGTCAATCATTCGTAAATCAAGTGCTGCTTTTCTTCCATCATTTGTAACCAAAAGCATATTATCTTCTCTTGGATCGCAACCATTCCTAATTATCTCACTTCGTTCTGCTAATTTATTAACATATTCTCCTAACTCATCACTTTTAGGAGCAACCAATGTTATAGCTTTACCACTTTTTAATTTAGGTACTGGAAGATTTAACATTTGAGATGTTTGAATATCTGCTATTTCTTTAAATAATGACATCAATTCTGGAATATTAAAGAATTGAGCAAATCTTGCTTTTGTTCTAAAACCACTACCATCTGGAGCAATTTCAAAACTATTAACAACTTCTCCAAAAGTAGATGCCCATTCATCAAAATGTTCAAGTCCCATTTCTCTTAATCTATCAAGTTGCAAGTATTTTTGCATTACATATAATTCTCCCATAGAGTTTGAAATTGGTGTACCTGTTGCAAATACTGCTCCTTTGCCACCATTATTCTCTAATATATAACTTATCTTCATAAATAAGTCTGTCGCCTTTTTAGATTCACTATTATTGATACCTGCAACATTTCTTATTTTTGAAAACATAGGAAGATTTTTAAACATATGGGCTTCATCAACTATTAACTGATCTACTCCTAACTCTTCGAATGTTACAACATCATCTTTTTTACTATCTAATAAAGTTTTCAGTCTAGCATACATACCAGTTCTTATTTGTTCTAACTTTTTCACACTTAAACTTTCATTAGATTCTGCTTTTATTCTTTCAATAGCTTCAGTAACCTCTTCTATTTGATTTTCTATATGTTTTTTTTCATATTCCTTACTAATAGGAATTAAACCAAAACTAGAATGAGCAATTAAAACTGCATCCCATTCTCCAGTTGCAATTCGTGCCATCAATTTTTTTCTTCTAGTTTTTTCAAAATCTTTTTGATTCGCTACTAAAATATTAGCAGTTGGATATAATTTTAAAATCTCATTTGCCCATTGTCCTAGTAAATGGTTAGGAACAACAAACATGGGTTTACTAACTATTCCTAATCTCTTTAATTCCATAGCACTAGCAATACATTCATAAGTTTTTCCTGCTCCTACTGCATGGGCTAACAATGCGTTTCCACCATATAAAACTCTAGCAACTGCATTTTTCTGATGCTCTCGAAGGTTTATATTAGGATTCATACCATCAAAAGTTAAATGACTACCATCATATTCTCTTTCTTTTAAACAATTAAAGTTTTCATTATAGATTTTTACAAGCCTTTCTCTTCGTTCTTCATCTTTCCATATCCACTCTTTAAACTCTTGTTTTATAAGTTCTTGCTTTTCTCTAGCATTCGCAGTTTCAACTGGATTAACCACTCTTCGATCATCATCTAATTTATCATAAACAGTAACACTTTGAAGATTTAAAGTATTTTTAATTATTGCCAAGGCATCTGCTCGTTCAGTTCCCCAAGTATTCGTATTTTTAATTCCATATCCATAAAGACCACTTGCTTGAAATAACCATGTATTAACCTCTTTTGCATATTTTATTTTTAAACTACTAGCATCATACCTAGGTATATCTAAAAGTTCCCTGCAAAAAGTGTGATAAACATCTTCTGGAATCCATGTTGAACCTAATTTAACACTTATCTCATCATATTCTAATGGTTTAGGTTGGACACTTTCTAATGCTTCGATATTTCTATCGTACTTATTATCTTCATTTATAGATTTAACATAATTTAATTTATGTTTAACATTTCCACTCAAATATTCACTCGCAAGTACCCATCCATCATTAAAATCATATATTTTTTCTGGGTCTTGAAAGATTAAAGTGTCTAACTCTTCTATCATTTCATCTTTTTCTTTTGAATACAAAGTTTTCATGTATTCAAAATCTACACATCCACGATTATTAAGAGAATACATAAGTGCCTCTTCTGCATTTTCTGCACTACTAATTTCTTTACTCTTTCTTATAGTTCTTTTTGTAAAGACATCTCCCTTTTCATAGATAGGTTTATCATTTTCCTCATCTTGAGTAATTTTATTTTCAATAGAAGAAAGCAAATAATAATCTGGATCACTATCAAAAACTCTAGCATTAGCACTATCGTTTAAGTAACCAAACTTTTTAATAAAATTATCATAAACATCACTTAAAATAGATTGAGCATTTTCTAATTCTTCATCAGTTCCATCTTTAAGTTGAATATCAAAAACATATCGTAATGCTTTTTTAACACTACACATACCAATAATTCTTCTTGCTATCATACCATCTTGAATTTGATAAGGTATTAAATTAGAATCTTGTCTTTGATATATAATTTTCTTATTATCTTGTTCAATTACAACAAAAGCATTATTTTTAATATCATCACTTGCTTCTAATATTTCATATTCACTATTTTGCTCACTAATTTCATAAGGAGCATTTTCATATATGTTAGAAGGTAATTCCTTAATTGCTTGTGTCATTAACTCTTCAAGACTTGTTTCACTAGGATTAAGTGTATTCTCCATTCCATAAGGAGAAGTTTTTTGTTCCATTTTACCAAGCATCATATTAGGATGGTTAATAAAATAATTATTGATAATAATACCATCTTTATACTCACTTGTGTATAGCCAGTCCTCATCACTTAAATCTAATTTAAGTTCATCTCGCTTTTTTAGAAATATGATATCAGTTGTTACTTTTGTATTTGCATTTCCAGTAAATGTATCATTAGGTAATCTTATTGCTCCAACCAGTTCTGCTCGTTTCGCAATATATTCTCTAACCTTTGTATCTTTTTTATCAAGTGTACCATCTGTTGTTATATAAGCTATTATACCACCACTTCTTACTTTATCCAAAGTTTTTTGAAAGAAGTAATCATGAATCACAAAATTTTCTTTATATCTTTTATCTGGCACTTTAAAATTACCAAAAGGAACATTACCAAGGCTAATGTCAAACAAATTATCTGGAACATTAGATTCTTCATACCCTTTTATTTCTATCTTAGCATCTGGATATAACTTTTTAGCAATTCGACCACTTATGCTATCTAGTTCAATTCCATATAATTTAGAATTTTCCAATTCTTTTGGTATTCTTCCAAAAAAGTTTCCAGTTCCACAACTTGGTTCAAGAATATTTCCTTTATTAAATCCAAACTGTTGTATTGCTTTATAAATGCTATCAATCGCAATATTGGGTGTATAAAAAGATGTTAAAGTGGACTTTCTTGCTTGATTATACTCATCTTCACTCAAAAGATTTTTTAATCTTGTTCTTTCACTAGACCAATTATCTTTTCTTTCATCAAAAGCATCAGCAATTCCACCCCAACCTACATATTTCGACAAAATATTTTGTTCTTCACTTGTAGCATTTCTATCTTCTAATTCTAATTTCTTAAGTAAATCTATTGCCCTTATATTATCTTCAAATCTTGATTTAGCACCAAAACTATTATCTATTTTATCATCTTTTATATGATAATTGATTTTAGGATATTGTTCTTCTTTCGGTGATTCTACTTCATCTCCATCTTTATTATAATATTTTATATCTGGTTCAGATAATACTACTCCATTTTCAGTTGGAATAATAGTATGCTCCACTGTTCTGTAAGATATTTCCTCATCATTTTTTTCTAACTCTTGTTCTTCTAATTCCTCAGCTCTTTTTTCTGCTTCTTGATACATCTTTTTCTTATTAAAATAATCATTAAGAATAATATTATCTTTTGTAACTTCAATTAGTATACCATCTGCCATGTCTTCATCAAAATCAAAAGATAAACTTAAATCACGAGCAGTTATATATGCTTTATTATATTTTGTTTTAGACAGTTCCTCTTGAAATATTCTTAAATCTTCCATAGAAAAAAATTGCTCTGTAACCCAATATAAATCATTATTTACTTTGGAATAGGTTTTAAATTTCATGCTTTTAGGCAACCATTTTTCAAATTCACTTCCATCAAAGTCTTTGCTAATATTATCTACTTGTTTAAAACTTGATATATTCAAATCAAATTGCTTATCATCAAAATTATGCCAAAAAATATG
The DNA here is from genome assembly GCA_910579455.1 of uncultured Bacilli bacterium. Taxonomy (GTDB): domain Bacteria; phylum Bacillota_I; class Bacilli_A; order RF39; family UBA660; genus UMGS995. Next base: position 28,705 of record CAJTUT010000001.1, on the reverse strand, counting down.
AATTAGTGATGGAGAAAAAGATATTGAAAAATCTTTATCTTTCATAAGTTGCGATAAGAAATAATTATTTATAATTCCATCATTTAATTTAATCTCATCAGTTTTATCAGTATTAAAAAATGAAAAACTATTTTCATCCATATTATCAGCAAGTGGACTTTTTAAGCATATACTTAAATTTCTTTTTTTACTCTTAATATGTTCCCATCTTTGCAGTTCAACATTCGACACTGAAAAGGTATTTTGATATTTAGTATCAAATGAATTAAAAATATCACATATCTTACTAGCAAGTTGATCCTCTCTTGGTTCAAATAAGGATAACTGGTCATTCCCAAATAAAGTTATTTCTTGTTTTAAATTATTTTCATTATCATCTTCAATATATTCTTCATCATATTCTTCTGAATCAACATTAAGTCCATTTATAAAATCAAAATGTTCATCTTCAGCAATAGCAAATGCTTCATCAAACTCTTCTTGAGATATTTCTTTCTCATCAACATAATACTTACCTTTTTCTAATGTAATATCACTTAATGAATATGGTTCTTTTATATCTTCAGTATTTTCTGACACTTCAATATCAGTTTTATGTTTTAAATGATTTTTATTGATATATGAATACCTATCAAACTCATTTTGATAAATGTTATTTAATAATTCAGAACTATATCCTGTATCATTTTCATATTTAGTAAACATATGTTCTAAATCGACATTCGTAATATAATCATTAGATTTATGTTGTTCAATAACTGACTTTTTAAATACGTCTTGTACTTTTGTTATTTTATCAGCATTAAGTGAAAAATCTTTATAAATTTTAGCAGTTTCCTTATTAGATATTTGCATACATTTAAGAATTTCATCATCTGATAAATTATTATATAATTCAAAACTACTTGGTAATGTATAAATATTGAAATTTATTTTAGAAAGAAAAAGAGAGGTCATCATTTTTGAAATGAACTCTACCTCTTCTTCCTTTAAATTATTATAGTTATTTAAAATGTTATTTTTAGAAATCTCTTTAAATGTATTATAAAAATTTTCATTTAATGAAATATTAACATCATTTGTAATATCATTTTTAGTTTGATAATATAATAATATTTCTTTGTCTATATAATGCCTATAACTCCACTCTTTATAATCTCTACCATAAGTTTGTTTTATCTCAAAAACATAAGTTTTATGATCGTTTACTAAAATAGGAATACCTTTACTTTTAGGTTTGATTCTTCTATCAATATTTTTATTATTCCACTCATCAAATGTATAATAAATTCGACCAGTAGGATTATATGAATACAAATTAAAAACATTATCAACACTATATTTATCTAATATTTTTGCCCAATAGGTAATAAACTTATTCCAATTATATGGATTTTCTTTTATATTAGATAATATCTCATCTCTTGTATCAAAAAAATCCTTTTTAAATTCATTTTGCATTTTCTTCCCTCCTTTATTTTATTGCATAAAAAAACTGCCATAATTGACAGTTTAAATTTTTAATTATCTCACAAATAAATTGACCTGTATTTAATTAAATAAAAGAAATTATTACTAAAAACAATAGTCAATTAAATATATTATCTTTTTCTTATTGATTTATATTCTAAATTATCAGTAATTTCAAATGATGTAACATCAGTTTTATTCCCATCTTTATCTGTAAGAGTTGTAGATGTAATTCCAGAGCCCAAGTCCATTGAAAAATAAGAAGTTCCATTACTTAAATAACCAAACTTAATATCATTACTATTTTTATTCCAATTACTATTAGAAAGATGACTGTATGAAAAATTAATTTTTGACAAATCAATATCTGGATCTATTGATGGTGGTATGAATTTATTTACTAAAACTTTAATAATGAGCATATAAATCAAAGCTAAATAAAGGTTAATATCTAAAACATAAACAAACAAAACATAAGATAAGATTGTAAATACAATATGAAAACTATCTACAAAATAATCTTTAATCGTATAATAATATTTAAAATTTTTATTATATTTTTTCTTTGACAACATCATAACAACTTTATCAATTATAATTAATAAGATTGAAGATACAAGAAGAATAATTATAATTCGTAATACATTATTTACTTCTTTATCACTAATTATTGTAATTGAAAAAACAATTTTATGAATTATTACAACACTTATTGTAAAAATAATTCCTGTAATAATACCAAGTAAATTAAATAAAAACCTCTTTTTATTTTCTTTAACAATAACTTCATCTAATTTTTTATTATTCAATTTAATAGGGGCTAAATAAAACTCTTTATAAAATTTATCATAAGTATATAATTTGATAACTAAAGGAATACTAAATAAACCAATAATTATTGTAGCAAATAGTGGTGTATCTCCTGTTGTAGATTTATTTAAAATAAAATAACTACAACCAAGTAAAGAAACTATAAATAATGATAAATTTATTTTTTCTGATTTTGATTGAATAATATTACCTTTTTCTGAATTTATAATCGATTTTATTACTTTTAAAACATACATATAAAATAAAATACCGATTAATATATTAACTAAAACATTTCCAGTATAAGCATAATCTCCATTTTTAACTGTGCTAATCATTGTTGTTGATACTGTATATACAAGTTGTGATACTAAAAAGCCACCTAATATTCCAAATAAAAAGTAAATTACATTTAATATCTTTTTCATATTTTATTCTCCAAATATTAATTGTTTTGACTTTCTAAATCATTTTTATAATTTTCAAGGTATTGTATATAATTAGAAAAAGCCATAGCATCGTCATCTTCTTTAGTTCCATTTAAAATTATATAATCTATCTTTGATTCTCTTTTTGAGCCATTTTCAACATTCTTAATCCAAACTATTTCAACATCTTTTCCTGTATTTTTATCTTTACCAATTACTTTAATAGAACCATTACCACGATCTCCAACATAATTGTCATCTTCACTCCATTTTGCGTTAGTTAAAGCAAAATCTATATAATTACCAACATTATAATCTTCCCCTAAAATTTCAAATTTAGAATTTCTTATTTCATTGATTGAATCAGAATATTTTTTTGAATTATCAGAATTTCCACAACCAGTAGTAATAGTTATAAAAATAGACATTACTACAAGTAATTTGATTATTTTATTCATTGTAAAACTTCCTTTCTTATTTATCTAATGAAGTTTTAAATGAATAGACATTATCTTCTTCATCTTTAAACTCTGTATCAGAAATAATTTTATAATTTTTTATTTCATTATAAGATACTTTACCATCATCACTATCTTTTTGAGTTAAATTAATTGTTAACTCATTACCATTAATTGAATAAGTACCATAGTATTCATCAAACTTTCCAGATTTAGTTCGAGAAGAAGATACTACTTTATTATCATTAAGTAAATCTATTTGTATTCCAACTTCATCACTAGACCAAGTATATCTAGCACCAGATTTGATTTCAAAAATCTTTTCACTATCTTTTTTAGTAGTTTCTTGTTGTTTATCAGTTTCATTTATTTTTGTTTCTTGTTTTTCATTTCCACAACCAGTTACACTAACTAATAAAATCCCACACAATAGAATCATAACAAATTTCTTTTTCATAATTTCGCTCACTTTCATGAATAATTATAGCACAGTTTACACTAATTTACTATTACTTATACTTAAAAAAATTTCTATTTTTGAATTTCTATTTTTACGATTGATTTTTTCTTTACTTGATATAGCATTATATGTGAAATGATATTTTTCTGTTAAACTTTGTAATAGTGCAATATCACTTGTTGATAATGGTGGTGCTAAATATACATCAGCTTGTAGTTTATCAATATTATATTCTATATTAAAATCTACTTTCCCAAAGATATTTAATACTTCATTTGCTATTTTTTCTAATAACTTTCTATTTTCTTCTAAAGTTGGATTACTTTCCACTTTTTGTGGTACTACATTTTGATTACTATTTACTTTTACTAATTGATCTACTGTGAAATAGGTATTAACTAATCTTTCTAAAGGTCTTTTTTCTCTTTGAATACAACCTTTTTGATAACTACTAAATTTATCATAAGTAACTGTATCTCTAAAAATAGGATGTCCTATTGTTGGAAAAATGATAGTTTTATAATGTAATTGTTTTATTTCATCAGCAGTTAATAATCTTCTAGCAATTAAACTTGTACCTTTACTACCATTATTATTAGTAAAACTCATAGAATAATTTAATGATGTAGTCATCACTCCATGCGATCCGATGCGAACACTCACAGCTTCTGCAGTTTCTTGTGTATTAGTTTTTAAGTAGGCAAGACCACAGTTATCTTGAATAATTTGACTAACCTCTTTTCCATATAAATTATCTAATTGTTGAAGAGATTGAAGATAATAGTTATAAAACAGTCCTCTACTTCGCCCTACACTTGTCATGGAAATTATATCATTTAAAGGTGGTGTGTTCCCAAATTCATCTAATAAAAATACTAAGTCATAAGGTAATTTCTTATTTTCTTGTTCATTACAAAGCATTACTAATGTTTTATACATAAGAGATACTATAATTGATACAAGAGAATAATATATTTTCGATTCATCTGGAATACAACAATAAAGTACAGTTGGTTTCTTTCCTAAATCATCCAACTCAAAGTCTGAATTAGATGTAATATTTTCTACATTAACATCATCATACAATGACATTCTTTCATTAAAAGTTGAAGTAATAGAACGATATGTTGTTTCTGATGTATTTAATAATGGTAATAATTTATCCTTACTTTTCATATCATAAGTTTTTGATTCAATATACTTTTTTAAATTTTTATTATTTGTATCAGTCATAGAACTATTTTGAAATTTCTTAATAGATGTTAGAGTAACTTGTTCTCTTTTAATTTTATTATCAACATATTCTTCAAAAAATAAAAAAATGATTCCATAAAGTAAATCACAAGCACTATTATTCCAAAACTTTTCTTTTGCAGTTTCATCATTCATAATCATATTAGATAAATCATTAACAAGTTGATTGCTTTGAGCAAAATGAACAATGGATTTATTTTTATATTCCATTGCTTTTTTCTCATCTTTTTCTTCATTGCTCAATTTTAGATATTTATCATACAACTCATACTCTCTTAAAGCAGGGTGCAATAAATTATTATGATTAGAAAATTCTGGATTTCTAAAATCTAAAGTTAGAACATCATATCCATTATCTTTAAACATTTGACTTGTAGTTTGAAATATCTCGCCCTTTGGATCAGTTATAAAAACTGATTTCTTTTTTGTAGCAGTCGCAATAAAACTACAATATGGAATTACTGATGTTACACTTTTCCCACTTCCTGTTGAACCCAATATAATCCAATGAGGTGTTTGATTATCAAACCACACTCTTTTATTATCTTTACTAAAGTAAATAGGAAAACCACTTTCTTTAATATGTGAAATACTTTCTTCTCTAAAATTCTTTTTGATTTCTCCTAATGTTGACCATCTAGCAGAGCCATGTTCATTATTATCTTTTATTTTTTGTCTAGTAATAAATGGTTCAACTAAATATAGAAAAATTAAAATCAAAGATACAATAATTAAAATCATGATATAAGGTAATGGCATAAACTATCTTTCCATTTTATTTTCCAAAGATTTTCTAACATCATCAAGCATATCTTCATCAATTACTTTATAATCTTTAATTTCAATTTCATCTGTTTGTAAACCTACTAATCTTTCAATTATATCTTTTCTAACATCTTGATCACATCTATCTAAAAAGTATCCTATTGTATTTAAAATAGGTATTGAAGATGGATTATTATAATCATATACTTTTAAATCAACAGAGCCTAGTTTATAATTCAAATCTACTATTACATCAGGTAAATCTTCATATCTTACAACTATTTCCTCTGAACCTGTATCAACATACACTAATTTTTCTTTTTTTATTAGCAATTCTTTTATTTCTTCTAAAGAGTATTGATTTAACAATCCTTTTTCTTGATTTAATTCCAAAAACTTTTCAACACCTTCTTTATCATATTCTTTAAGCTTTTCCAAATCAACTTCTACTAAATGGCACTTTCTCCCATTATATTCAATTATATTTATAGTTTTACTTATAAAACCTTCATCTAAAAGTTTATACTTAATTCCTCCAGAGATTTCATCTGATAAATATACTTGATTTAATTTATCTATGGTTATTTCTGGAATATTTTGTGTTACTTCAACCATATAATCATAGTCATCAAGTAATTCTCCATTAGGATTCTTATCTACTTGAATATATAATCTATTATTAACATAATTTGCAACTGTTAAATAATATTTTTCTCCTCTTTCTTCATCAAACACCTTTTTCATTTTTATCTTCCTGCTCCTTTACTAAACTCTCTAAAAACTCATTCTCGCATTTTAACATTGTTATATACAAATGAGCTATATCTTTTTCTATTTTATTTTTTGTATTTTTCATTTTAGTTTCATATTTACTGATACTTTTTAAATTATCTTTTACTTTTAAATTAACTAATACAATTATTTCAGTATATTTTGTTACTGTCTTTTGCATATTAGAAAATTCAACATTTAATTTTGAAAAATCCATTATAATCCCCTACCTTTCATAGTTTTCAATAAGCATTTCAATATTATTTTCTTCTAAAGCATCATACAAATCTTCTTTATCAAAATTTTGTAATTGTCTTAAAGTAAATTTATTATTTAAGTAATTTATAGAAATAAAATTAGTCATTTGCGATAAATCATAATTATAATAATCATCATGAAATTCCATGATATACTCCTTTAAATCTTCAACAGTATCATCAGACAGTTCTATATTTTTTGCTTTCGCATTATCATAAATTTCTCTATAAATAATAAAACTTTCTAAATAGGATTTATCTTCCTTTGAAAGTTTGTTATATCTTTCTAACATTTTCATTTGTTTTTCCTCCAATTCATATATTCTTTTGTGATAAATCAATATTTCTTTTATCACTCTATCATTTTGAAAAATTCTATACCTATGTCCCCAAAAGTTAATCCATATTTTTAAAAACTTTTTCATAATCATTTTTCTCTTCTTCTCTTGAAATTCTACTTGAAATAATACAAGCAGACCATAAAAAAATCACTAATAACATTATTAGCGATACTAAAAAAATAAACATTTCTATTTCTCCTTCTCTTCTTTTAATTTTCTTTTCATTTCTTTTGCAACTTTCATTCTTTTTTTAAAATCTTCTCTTTCCCATTTTGCAAAGGTTTCGCTAACTATTTTTAACAATTCTTCAGAGTTATTGCAACTATGTTCAGATTCAATTATATTTCCAGATTTTACTTTTAACTTATTATCTTCTTTAGAATAGTTCAAGTCCACATTAAAATCATCTTGAAATCTTGGATATGGATATTCTTTATAATCAGTTGATACCTTATCATTGTAATCTAATTCAATTTCTTCATTATTATACATTTCTTCTGCCATAAATAAAGCATCATCCAATGTATCAGCATCTATTTCTACTACTCTACTTAATGTTTCTACTACTTCAATATTAAATTTTGCCATAGTGTCCTCCTTTCTTTCAATATAAAAAGAGCAACTATAAATTGCTCCTATTTCTCATTTGAATAATTAAATAATTTACTAAATTCTTCTGTTGCTTTATTCATTTCATAATTGATATTTTTAATCGCCTTTTCCATTTTATATTTACTAGGAAATTTTAACATATTATTACTACCTTTAAAGTAATTATCTAAAACTTGTTTTCTTCTTTCTTTATCAGTTCTATTTTCTCTTTTAGAATTTTGATATGCTACTTCTTGAATCAAATCTTCTATTGTTATATGATCCAAATCATTTTTATTTTTAACAATAAATGAAATACGATTATATTTATATAAAGCATGGTTAACAATAGAGTTCAAAATATAATTATCAATATACTCTTCTTTTTTATTAACAATACTATTATTTAATATATCGCTATCAATATTATTTTCATAATCTAACTTTTCAAAATATTTATTTAATTTATCTAAATCATCATTGACATCATTCTTTTTATTATAAAGGAAAGAACTCTCATCATTTAATAAATATTTTTTTATATCTTTTGTTAAACATTTTATTTCTTTTCCTAATTCATTATTCTTAATAGAATTATATTTTACTTTATTAGAATTTTGATTATTTATGCTACGATATTCTTTTACAAGCTCTCCTAATTTTAAAATTTTCTCTTCTATAAAAATCTCATCTACATTTTTTAGAATAAAATTTTTTTCATTAGGATTAAAAAATGATTTTAGATAATCAATATCTTCATTTGTTTTCTTCAATAAAGGTGTGTAATACTTTTCTCTTTCAATAGAAAGTTCTATTAGTCTTTTTAAATACCTTTGTTCATCTACTGTAATCTTACCTTTTCTTCGATAATTTACTTTATTATCACAATAAAGGTAATTTGGTTTCTTTTCTATGAATGCGAGATGTATGTGAGGATGTTTTTTATTTGTATGAATGGAAAAAACATAACTCATATTTTTAACATCTTTGAATCCACAATATTTTAAAAACTGTGGCATTATTTCTTTTGCCATTTTTTGTTCTAAATCTTTTATAGAAATATTTTCAGTTAGATATTCTGGTTGAAAACTAACTATACCTTTCCATAAATTAGATTTTTCTATATATTTCTTATAATCAGTTTTAATTTTTTTTATATCCTGTTTAGTTGCATACTTCCCATTTTCTAAAACGAGATTTATATTTTCTCTTCGTGTATGCCCCATATAATATTCAAACATACCAACTACTTTCTTTTTTGCATTTGAAAAGTAATCGACCATATCATCTACATCTTTTAATCTATCTTCCTTATAACTTAAAGAATTATTTTTATTATCAACACAATTAAGTGCTAAACAATATTTACTTTTAAAAATGACATTAGGACTTTTTTTACTCATGGTAATTTTTATTCTTTCCTAAAATCTCATTTAAACATTTATCATCTTTTATATCTGCATTGGATAAATATCCATGATTAGCAAAATGTTGAGATGATATATTAAAATGAAGATACTGCCTTTTAGATATTCCTTCAAGTTGTTTTGAAATAGCATTTAATCTTTCATCTAATTCCTTCAAATAGTTAATCTCTTTTGGTTGATCCATAAATTGTTTTACTATGGAAGCAATAATTTTATTGATAGATGTTTTATTCTCTGTCGCAGTTAGATTAAGTCTATCATACATATAATCATCAATTCTTATAGTTAATTTTTTCATGATGCACCTTTTTTATTTTAATGATACTGGAATAACATTTATTTCACTATCACTTATTTGTAACAAATAATATTTTGATTCATCATGCAAATTTTTTGAATGATTGATTTCTATTTTTTTATGATTAGATGAATAAGTATATTTATTTCTTTCAATAAAATATTCATCTCCATACATTTTATACTTTTCTATCCAAGAATGCAACCTTTTTTGAGGAGTTCTTCCATCAAGTATAGTCATATCAAAACCTGCACTTTCAAAAATTTGTCTAGCTGTTTTTTCTGGATGGGATATTTTTTCATAAATTGCCCATAGTTTAAATTCTTTTTTATATACAATTTGACTTTTATTTTTTATGGATAATACATTACCACTTTGAAATAATCTTCTTATTTCTTCATCAGTATATACACGAATTCTAGTCATTATTTAACACCTCGCTTTTAATTTTTTTATTTTGTTCTTCATAATATTTATCAAATTTTTCCATATAAGTTCCATACCCTAATTCGATAATATAGGTCAACATTTTATTAAAACTCATATTATTTTTTATTGCTAACAACTCTATTCTTGTTTTTAAATTATTATCAATTCTTAAAGTTGTTCTAATTAAACCTCTTATCATAAAACCTCCATTTCTAATAATGAATGGTAGCCACTTTCCACATTTTGAATGTGTTTTCTTAATAAAAATATTGCATATTTTTAATGGGCATAAGGGGAGCGACACCACAAACTTAATTTTCCTTTATAAAATCAAGTATAAATTATGGTGTCTTACTTTTTTCGCACTTGCGAAAATGACCACTTTTCATGTGGAAAGTGGCTACCTATGTTGTTTTTTTACTTTTATTTCAATACTTTTCTATGACCACATCTTATGTGGAAAGTGGCTACTTACCTAATTTATAGGACTAAAAGGTGCTTCCCCATTATTAAAACTAGGGGGATTATAACCACTGTTTGTTGTTCTTGATAAAGTAAAATCTATAAACTTCATACCATCAAGTAACCCTCCATTTTGATCTTGTACTTGATAATGAAGATGGTTACCAGTTGAGTGTCCTGTTGTTCCAACTGAAGCAACTTCTGTCCAATGATTTACTTTATCTCCTACCTTAACCTTTGAACTATTTGGATAAAGATGAGCAAAAACTACATAATAAGTTTCAGCATAATCCTCATCACATTTTATTGTTATTGTATTACCAATACTATTCCCACTTTTATCATAAGGAATATTCTCACTTTGAGTATAATTAACTTTTTCTACTGTCCCACTACAAACTGAATATACTGGAGTTTGAGCAGGTACTGCTAAATCCCAACCATTATGAACATTACTTTTTCCATAAATAACTCTTTGTTCATTAAAAAAACTTGTTACTGTAAATGACTGAACATCTAATGGAAAATTAAAATATCCTGTACTTACTATTAAATAATCTTCATTTTCTTTTAAATTACTTTCCATACAAGCACCCATATTTTTAACTCGTACATCTTCACAAACAGTTGATATTTCTTTCGCAGTTTTCGCTTCTACATTTTGATTCATGGTGTAAAGTGTATCTATTGTTAGACCATTGTTTTCTAAATAGAAATATAATATTCTTTGAAGTGGTACATACCCATTTCTTAAATATTTATTTACAGTCATAGTATAAGCATCAGCATATTCTGCATTATTACTTACCTTTTCTTTTGTTAAATTAGTTCCAAAAAAATCTAATAACATAAGAACACAAATTAAAATAACCATAACAAATGCTATGGATAAAATGGTACTACCACCAATAATTTTCAAAAAGATATTTTGTTTCTTCTTATTTTTCATTATTTATATTTATGGAATATAGAATAATAAAATCTATTTCCCTTTGATAACATTTTTAATAATATATTTCTAGGAATTAAGTCTAATAAGAAATCCATAAATGATTCATTAGGATCATCAAACTCTTCTTGATACATTCTTTTAAATCTATTTTTTAATTGTCTATCTGTAAGTTGTTTCATACTTTAAGTTCCTCTCCCATGAGTTCAACTTCAATAGGCGTTGCTAAAATTTTAACTCTTATTCTCTTCTTTGGATTAACAGTAAGTAGAAATTCTCCCATTTCAGCTTGCATCAAAAATTCCTTTTGTGTATCAGTTAATGGATTTTGATAGAACAATTTTAAATAAGTAGTCAAATCATCTTCTTTTAACATACCTACAAGTTGATATTGGCAATTATTAAAAATTGCAGTAGCACTTCTAACTGAATCATCATCTCCAATAAAGTCATGAATACTTTGTGTTGCTGGAACGAATGAACCATGATATTTTCTAATTCTTCTTGCAATTTGTTCAAATGTTAAGATAACTTCGCTATCAGTATTTTTAAGATATAAATGAAATTCATCTACTACAACCATAATATTTTTAAGCCTTTTACTTCCCTTTTCTTTATCATTAACAATTTTGTTACTGACAATAATGTTATTCAAATAAGTAAGTAAATTAACTAATTGAGTTGTAATAATTCTTTTATTTTTACTATATAATAAGTCTTTAACATTGAAAGCAATTAAATCTGAATCGAGATTAACTGATGTATAACCATTAAATAACATTGCATCAGTTCCAACTTTAAATCTATCTAATAATATTTCTAACTTATCAACTATTTTTAATTGTTCTGGATTAGTAATCATATTTCTATAATCTGGTAAAAAATCAATTAAATCACTAAAAATAGGATAATCTGTATTCTCTAATTTTTCTAAACTAGATATTTTAGTATGTTGTGTAATTCCAAATCTTTTATATAATTTTTCAATCATATCAAGCATAACAACTACTTCACTCTCTTTAATTTCTTCAAAAGCACATTTAATAAATGTTTCTAAAGAACCTAAATGTTTTGCTAAAGGACAATCTTCAAAATTCACTTTGTCTATGGTAATATCCTCTTTTTCTTCTCGATCACTTGGAAGGAAGCGAACCTGTAATGGATTGATAATTCCTCCACTAGAAGAATATAAATCAATATACTCTCCTTTATTTTTAGTAACTAACTTTTGATATTCCCCCTCTGCATCAAATAAAATTGCTCGATTACCACGATTTATTTCATTGATTATCATTTTCTTTAATGTAAAACTTTTTCCCCCTCCAGTCGAAGCAATAATTGCTAAATTACTAGATGGACGAGTTTTATTTTTATGAAATAAATCAAAGATAGTTGGTAATGCAGTATGAATATCAGTTCCTAACATATATCCTGTTGAATCGTTAAAATGAGTAATAGTAAGTGGAAATGATGCAGAAAGAGTTAAACTTGGAAGATAATTATGATAATCATTAAAACCAGATTTTGTTATATCAAATGACTGCCAACCTTCTAACTGTCTCATACGAGGAACATCTAACTTAATTTGATACACATCTGCTATCTTTTTTAATTCCTTTATTTTATCTTCTCTTTCTCTCTTATTACCTTTTACTACAATGATAAAATCTACTTCTTTGATTTTTTCATCTCCATTTTTTATTTGAGTCATAAGTGCTTGAAAATTTTCTCTTTCAGTATCCATTTGAGTAGCATCTGACAATTTTCTTGTAGTACTTCTTTCTGAAATCAAAAATTCATAATTACTATCTAATCTCCTAATAAGTTCTTCAGTTGGAATAGTATCTTTAATATGGATACAGGCTCTAGTGTCTGGAACATTAAATAGTTCTTCAAAAAATAACTCATCAATAAATGGTGGAATTTTTTTAATGGTTACAATTTGTACCTCTTCCTCATCTACTTTTAAATAACTCATATTTTCACTAACAAAAAAAGGAGCAACTAATTCTACTAAATCGCTCCACATAATTTGCTCTATACTTGCATTGGTTAAGTACAAGTTAACTAAAAATTGATATATTTCTAATTTATTTGTAATTTTTTGAATATTTAATCTTGGTGTCATATTATAGCATTGCATTTCTACCTCTTCTACAATGTGATCTAATGCCTTATCATTATCACTAATAATGACAAAGTAATATCTACTTGTTGTAGTAAGATGTTCTCTTTCCAAAATATCTAATCGTTCACATCTTTCTTTTAGAAAAGCAACCTTATTTTCATCATGACTAAATTCTTCAATAAGTTTATTGTAATAATCTTTATTTGCATTCAAGTCAATCATATCATCTAATTTATATATTCGCAAGTTCAAATCTCTTAATTGATATAAAAACTTTAATTGGTTAAAAAAGTTCGCTTTTTGAGTATTAGATGTCAAAGATAAATCTATTGCATCTACTGAATATACTCTAGCAAACTCTCCAGTTTTTAATTTAATAACACCCTCTTCTGATACTGTATCTGCATTTGTGAAAGTTTGAGCATTTTTATATTTGTTTTTTAATATTTTTTTCGAAATATATGTTTGATTTTTCTTTTCCTTTTTCTTAATGAAAGAAGAAATAATCTTTTTCTCTTTTAACTTTTTCTTTTCTTCTTTACTAACTTTCTTTTTCAACAAACTCATTCTCCTTTCCTATATTTTGATATATAAAAATTTTCTGTCTAGAAATAAACTGTAACATTAACCCTAAAACTTTATACATTCTATTTTTTTTACTCACATTAACTGGTAATAAACAAAAAATACCAACAAGTAAAAAGATAAGTGATGGTATTTTAAATGGTGTAAAACAAAATAAAATAATAAAAAAAACTATAATGGGAAATGCAATTAAAATATCTGCTACTTCTATGCCTTTAAATCCTAAATTTCTTTTAATTGATTTTAATGTTATATACAAACTTACACCTCCTAAATCATATTTTTTCTACGCCTATAATAAGAAGCATTATAACTTGCTCTAGGCATTACCTTTTTTACTGCACTATTTAAACTACTCGCACCAAAATTCATCATAGCATCACTTGCACTAAACTTGTTAGAATCACTTTTACCTTGCATTTTTTGACCTGTCATCCACATTTTAGTTCCCATTGCCTTTGCTACTTTTTGAGCTCGTGTTGGTGCTTCTCCACTAGATGGATCAGTTGTACCAAAAGTTCCCAATGCCATACCAACTTTTGATAAAGCATCTGAACCCATTGCTTTCCCTGCTTTTATGGAAGCACCAGTTGCTAGTAAACCTCCACCTAAAACTGCTCCTGTTCCAACAGTTGCTCCTATTCCTGCCATTTTTCCATAACCCATTAAAGACATCAACTGTTCTCTACCACTTGCTGCACTTACATTTGAGCCAATAAACCTATTGATTACTTGACTTCCAGTCATGATAAAAGTTGCACATCCTAAATAAAGCAATGTTTTTGTAGTAATATTCATAAATGAATTAGTAAAAAAAGTAGTATCATTTACTTGTTGCATAACCATTACACTTAAAGTTACAACAAGCATTACTACTGCACTTTGAAGAGCTAATGACACTAATTGTTCTATTACTGCCCCTCTTCTCTGTTTATTACAAATACTTGTTGCAAAAACAATAGGAGCAATAGAAAATAAGAATAAAAATTCTATTTGCCTTCTACCTAACATAATTCCTGCAAAAAATAAACTATATAAGAAAAACCCACCACAAAATACTGCCATTAACCAATTAACATCATATTTATAATCTTTCTCATCAGAAAAAATAATTTTTGCTTTTGTTACATATTTTGAAAGATATAATTCATCATTATCAAATGAACCATCTTTTACAACTTCTGCTATACTTTTAGATTCACTAAACTTATCACTATTTTTATAACTATCTTTATAAGAAATAAACATGGTTAACATGGTATTACTCATTGTTGCATTATTACTACTTTCAAAAATACTACCAGTATAATTAGAAAGTGATATGGAAAAATTGGATACTTGGACAAATAGAAAAGTGGAAAGCATGATAAGCGAACCACATTTTACTATTTCCATAATTATTGTTTTAAAAGTTGTTTCCTCATCTGGATCTAAAAGTTTATTTACAAATTTCCATATAATGAATAAAGCAAAAATTGTTACTGCTATTGCCATAGCACCTGTATAAAAGTTTCTGAATGCTTGATTATCTGATATGGAATTAATTATATCAAAGGCATTTAATTTTTTGATAATGGATAAAAGAGCATCTATTAAGTCATAAATAAAACTAACTAAATACCACCCTAAAGTTCTTAATAAATCAAATACTTTTAACATCATAAGAACCACCTATGTAAATAATCTTATGATTATATTGACTAATGAAATTGCTAAAATAATACCAAAAATACCAAGTAATGTTTGTGTTATTCTCGTTTTTACTCGTGGTTTTTGGTCAACATCAACTACTGCATACATAATAAAACTGATAACTAAAGCAACACCTGCAAGTGAAATACCTACTGCTAATGCCCAGTCAGTAATTTGTTTGATTACTTTTAAGATGGTGTCAACAGTATATGTACCACCTTCTAATTGTTGAATTGCTAAAACATTTAATAAACCTTTCATTGTATCACCCTTTCTTTCGACTAAAAAAAGCCAAAAAAAAAGAACTGTGCAATTACTAATCAAAAATGATCAATAACTACACAGTTCCAATGAGCGACACTTATCCTTTGAAAAACGAAAAAAACTACACTGTAACAAAGTGTAGTTATCAACCAAGTTTTCAAAGAACTTACAACAATTCCTTTTTATTTAGACATTTCTTTATTATTGTTTTTTTCTAATCTATTTTTTAATTCTTCAGTCATAGATGAATCAATTAAATCCTTATTCATAATGACCTCTTTTATATCAACTTTATCATCATTTCCTGCAAGATAAAACTTTCCATCAAAGGAATTATCTCTATCACTAAAATTTCTTTCAAAAATAAGTGGAACACTATTCTCACAGTTGGAATGATAAATTGCAAAAAAACCTTTTTGCTTAGCTTTTAAAGAATTATCAACATATATATTATTTTCAACGATAAAGCCGATTAACTCATAATATTGATTAAATTCTTTACTATATGCTTGTCCTCTTACAAGTGGACCAACATCTGTTGGTTTCAACTCTAATTCATTATTATTAGAATTTTCTATAATATCTAAACATCTTTTTATTTTTTCTTCAGTAGATGCCATTTCTAACTCTTTAATAGACTGATAATACCATGTAGTATCTTCTATCAATTTAGATTTCTCATCTAGTATTTCTTTTATGAATAAATTACTTTTTTCCATATATTTTTGTTCAGTATCTGTCCATAAATCTAGGTTGGTAAAAAGAATTTGCTCATCATAATCTAAACCCAAGAAATAGTATTTTTGGTCATCTATTCCAATAAATGCTTGACCCTTAACTAATTTATCTTTCATGTTCACCATCTCTTCCTCTATCATCATTAAAGCAACATTGTAAACCACCATATCCACAAATCATATATTCTCCATCATCTAATGTAATGTAGTCATTTAAATTATATTTTCTAATTTCTTCTTTTAAAATTTCAATATCTTTTTCCACAAAGTCATCTTCAAGTTTTAACTCTTCCCAGTCATTATAATCAATATGACACATATTTGCTTCGCTTTCACATACAAAATCAAAAATATATGTTAATAATGGACTCAATTCACTTACTTTAGGTAAAGTTAATTCTAACCCATTATTTTTCTTTAAATGTTCTTGTATATATTTTTCAATTTCACTTCCAATGCCATTTTTTTCTAAAGCAGTACAAACATGAGCAACTTGAGGATTGTTTCTATCCTTAACCATATAATCAACATACATCTCATCATTATCCTCCCAAGAGTTTAATATATGAATGTCATAATCATCATGCATACTATCTCTCCTGTTCTTCTTTATTATTTGAGACTTCTTTAACTTGACCATCTGATAAATAAATTTTATTATTAGTTCTATCAATAATTTCAAATCCTAAAATCTCAATAGCTTTATCCTTATATGTCTTACCATTTTTTTCAATTTCTTTAGGATAGGTAGTAATGATTCCTTTTACAGTTATCCAATTACCTTTCTCGATTTCATCTGCATAAGCATTTACAAGTTCTCCTTTTATTACAATGGGAACAAATTGTGTGTTTCCATTATTATTTTGAGCAATATCAAATCTTAATGTTTTTTTACCATTTTGATTTTCATAGACATCTCTAACACTACCTATATTCCCTTCTAATTCAAATTTATTTACAGAATTTCTTAATTCTTTTTCATTATTCATCTTACATTTTCCTCCTCTAATATTTCATTTTGTTTTAAAATAATTCGATCATAGTCATCTAAATAAAGTCTGCCTTCTTTTATACTTTCTAATTCACAAGCATTATCTTTTAAAAATTTCATAAAATCTAAAAGAATAAAATGATTTCTATTTATGTTAGAAAGAGAAATGACAACTACTTTATCTATAATGCCACTTTCTATATCTTGTTTTAATTTTTCTAATTCTACTCGTGAATTTGTATCCATATTATTTTTTACAATATCCACATATAACTTATAATCATAATTATTCATCAAGTTATAATTAGCGATTTGCTCCATCTTATAATTTCTTGATGATTTATTTGTTTTCTTTTTAAATGAGATATAATTTCCTACTTTTGCCATAAAATATTATCTCTCCTGTTCATCCTGTTTTCTTTCTTCAACTCTTTTATTAAAGCATTCTAAAGCATCATCTAAATCTTTGCCAAAATAACTGCCTCCACCCCAGTTTCCTGTTTCTTTATTTAAAAATGAAGCAATTACAAATTGACCACTTTCATAAGCATAGATTAAAGAGTACAATATGCCATCTTCTTTTAAAAGGACACATTTTCCCATTCCACCATTTGTAAAATGCACTTAATATACCTCCTTACTTGTTAATTCTGCAATAATGACAATTTGTTTATTGGTATTATGTCTGCAAGTAATCAATGTTAAAGTATTCGTATTATTTTTTTTAGAAATACTAACTTGTCCAGTTTTTTCAACATCATAGATATTAGTAATCTTATAATTAAATTTTTCTCCATTGTAATAAACATGGACAAAATCATTTAATTGCATTTTATTAAGATTTCTAAAATATGAAATATTGCTATATCCACTATGACTTGCCAAAACAAAATTACCATTTTCAATGTCTGGCATATCTGATCCTTTTATAATTTCAATATTTCTATTAACATTGTTATTTTTATCATTTATTGCTACTAATCCTCGTTTTAATTTAATACGAGGAATTTCTAATATTGCTATGTAATTATAAGAAGATTCTTTTTTTGACTCTACTTGTTCATCAACTGGTTCATCTACAATTACATCTTGAGTATCTTCATTTTTAATTTCAAAAAACTCTTCAATAGCATTTTCTTCTTTTATATGGATAAAATAATTTATATAAAGTTTTGTACCTATAACACCTAATCCAATTAAAAATAAAAAAGAGCCAATAATTAAATATTGACCCATTTTCTTATTTTTGTTTTTTCTTTTTTGCATAGATAATTATACCTGTACCACTTAATATTGCAAGTCCACCTAGTATATAAGATAAATCAATTCTATCAATCCCAGTATTAGGAACTGAATAATTAACAAGAGTTGATTCAATGATTGCACCATTCTCAGTTACAGAAAAATATACTTTTTCATCATTAAGAATAAATCCTTCAACTGTTTCTAGTTCTTGATAGTAAAATTTTCCATATTCACTAACAAACTCTATATCTCCTGATTCGTTGGTATAATATTTTCCTAGCAAATTATTTTCTAAATCGAATATACCAATTAAAACTCCTGCTAATGGATTATTATTTTCATCCACTTTATGGATTTTAATAGTAGATTTAATTTTTTCATTTGTCATAGTAGATTTTACAACTTGTCCATCTTCAGTAATTTCAAATTCCATAGGTTCAGTATTTAAAATATACCCTTCTGGTGCTTCAGATTCAAACATTACAAATTTTGAAGTGAAAAGTCCTTTTATAATAATTTTTCCAAATTCATCAGTCTTACCTGTGAAAATAAGTTGCCTTTCTTCTCCCTCATTATTTGTATATATTGTAATAGTAGTATTTGGTAATGGTTTACCTGTACTTACATCTACTTTAGTAAATTCAAAATCTGATTTTTTTAAATAATTTTTAAGGTTTAAAGTGTAAGTAACTGTTTTAGTATATTGATCCTTATATTTTAATTCAAAACAATAACTGGATTCATCTACAACATGATTTCCCACACTTGCCTTTTCTTTTAAGCAATATTTTCCAAGATATAACCCTGTTACTTTATAAAATCCATTTTTAGTATAAAAATCTTTAACTAAATCATTTTTCTTATAAATAAGTGTTCCATCTTGAGAATATATATCTTCATCTGCATAAAGTTCATAATGAACACCATCTAATTTAATTTCTTCATATCTAAATGAACCATCTTCAATAATTACTTTTTCTCCAACTTTATTTACATTTAATTCGCCTTTGACTTGTTCATTTGCAAATTTTAATTCTAAAAGTGTTCCATATTGTTCATCTTCAGTAAATTTGCTATTTTCTCCAATTTCAAAAATCAAAGGTTCACTATTCCAAAGGTATCCCTCTATTTGTTGATCCTCTACCTCTTCTAATTGGTAGCGACCACAAGATAAAGCATAAGGAGTAATAATTACCCCATTTTTATCCATTTCAAATACCTCAATCGTTTGAGCTGTTGGATAAGTAATGGTTTGTTTTACATATTCATTTGTATCTAGGTTTTTAATTTTAAATTTTAGCCCTTCACGAATAATAACTTTTTGTGAATCCTTATCAATTTTTAAAACTTTTAATTTTGCAGTTATTGGTGCATTTGAAAGTAATTGATAATATGGATTTTCAGTATTTTCATTTACTGTAATTTCAAAGTCATCCACTTTTTCATGGTTTAAACTTGTATTTTTTTGATGAACACGCCACTTTCCATAAGGAAGAGTTACTTTTAATTTTCCTTTTTCATTGGTCTTTCCTGTTGTATAAAGTTCTCCACTTGAAATTAAGTAAAACTCAAACTCAATGTTTGGTTCTCCAGTTAAAATACCAGTTTGCCCATTTGCAAAGACTTTAAATAATTCAACATCTACTTCAATAACATCTTCAAATACTTTTAGTGTTGGATATAAATTATCTTTTGTTAAT
Organism: uncultured Bacilli bacterium; assembly: GCA_910579455.1. Taxonomy (GTDB): domain Bacteria; phylum Bacillota_I; class Bacilli_A; order RF39; family UBA660; genus UMGS995. The sequence goes on along the minus strand of CAJTUT010000001.1, from coordinate 8,193 downwards.
TCAAACCAGTACATAGTTGTATCTAATTGATAACCTTTTCCACTAATTTCTTCTTTTAGATAAAAGCGACCTAGACTTGGTAAGTAATCACTTGTCCCTGTATTATTATTTCCAATACTAACTTGACCAACTCTAACATCATTTTCATTATACACTCCATAAACTGCTCCTGTCAACTTAGCGTCGCCTAAAGGTTTATAACTTAATGTTTTGCTATCTAGTTTTTCTGCAGTAATTTTACCACCTAAAATATTAACATTTATTTTTGTATCGATTGGATCATAACTACCTACTTGAACAACATCTTGTGTTCCAGATTTTACATAAACTATTGTAGGATGGGAATATTTAACATCTTTTTTTGTTAGCGAAATATTAGTATTTCCAACTGCAGTTGCAGTTAAATATAAATCATTTCCAGATTTACTGGATGAAATGAATGAATTGCTAGTTACCTCATATTTTGATAAAACACCACTATTATCAGTCAATTTTAAAGTTTGACCTATAACTGTTTCAAAATTTGTTGCTCCAAAGTCTGGTGTAGCATAATGTTTACTTAACAATGCTTCCATTTCTGCCATTTCACTTGTATATTTACTAATTCTATTTCCATTAAGTGAATCAGCAAAGTAAATATCATAACCATGTGGTACAGTTTGCCAAATCATAAATTGAGTAACTGAATACCATTTTAAATCAGTATGATTTACTTCTGAATCACTATATCCATAACCATAGTATGCTAAAAGTTGAATTCTTCTCCATTGTGATTGTGTCATGTTCGCTACATATGCTTGGTCATAATCTTGACCTGTATAAATTTCATTACTATCTAGTGGAGTCCCAGGTTCAATGCAATATACAAACTGGTTATCACTTTTTCTAGTAATCACTGCTAATTGTTGATATTTTTTTGTGCTTCCTTTTTCTTTGTTTATAAAAGTATCAGGAATCCACTTATATTTATCATTAAATGTTTCTTGATAAGTTTGAGCTTTTACTTGAATACTAGGACATAATGCTAATAAACCAAATAAAAGCAATAAACACTTTAACTTTTTCTTCATAAATCTAATCCTCCTTTATTTTATTGCATAAAAAAATTACCTGTTAAGGTAATGGTATTGTATGAAAGTCATACTCTTTACCAGTATTTCTTTCATAAATTGTTAGCATATAATATGTAGTTCCACAATCATCTTGATAGTTATCACAAAAATAACCATATCCCGCCTCTTTATATTTATCTCCTTTTGCAGTACACTCTCCAAATGATGAAAAATCTGCTCGTACAAAATTCATATCAAACTTTTTTGGAGTGCAACTTGGTACTACTGGTTGTTGATTTTCTTGTTTTGGTGGTTCTTGTTTAGGTACTGTTTCTGTGTTATTACTTGAATTATTTTGATTTTTATTTATATTGTTGTTGGTTGTTACATTATTTGTATTAGGTTTAGAATTTTGAGTTGAAGAACTATTATTATTTTGTTTTGGAGTGCTTTCAACTTTTGTTTCATTATTTTGGTTGATGCTTTCCTCTCCCTTATCTTCTACTTTTTGTTCTTCAGAATTCTCATTATCTTGTTTGGTATCTATTTCTTTATTCTCTAATTCTTTATTATCATCTGATTTTTTTGAACTTTGTTCTTGCGAATTATCTTTAAATAAATTATGTTGATTTATACAGTAAACACTACCAACAATTACTAAGAGTAATACCCCTAAAAATATCATTTTTAAAGGCAATTTCTTTTTATCTCGCATAACTCATTCACTCCTATCATAAACTTGCTTATATGGTGTTTTAATAACCAAATAATAAGTTTTCCTCTTTATATATTTATCACTTAAAAAAAGAAATTTTGCAAGAGTTTTTTATCAATTTTTTTAATTTATGGGATTTTTAAAATTGTTTTCATGTTTTTTCCTCCTTCCTTTGGAAGAAATGGTTAAATATTTATTTATATTCAATGATATTAAATGCTAATGCAAATCTTGCGATACTGCTATTTTTAGCATCTTCAAAAGTTTTTCTAGTAGCATTAAACTTCTCTTTTACAGAGTTTTCTGATCTATTACATAATAAGCAATCATTGATATAAGCAATTTCAATTTTCGACATTGTTTCATATAACTTACTTAAATGATAATTAAACTCATTATATTCTTGTTCTGAATCTAACTTATATTCAACTGCATTACCTACTTTATCAGTTACACTATTAGTAAATGCTTCTAATCTAGGTTGATAGTCTGGAGTAAGTCTTAAATGATAACCATTTATAAAAATATTCCTCGCTTTTTTTAACTTTCTTATCTTTTCTAGTACATTATTAAATGTTTCTTCCATATCAAATTCTTTTAATTCTTCTGGACTTAAAATAAATTCATCAATATACTCTTCATTTTTCAATTCATTTTCAATAACCATATCAAACCATTCCTCCCATAAAAAAAGAGAAGATTCCAAAAAGGTTTCTTCTCCTCAAAATGAAAAAAATAAAAAGAGGTTTTTCCTCCTCGCATAATTTTTTCATTTTACCATATTATAGCACTTGACAAATTCATTTCAATAGAATCGTATGTTCAATTCATGTTGTTTCGTGCTTTTTTCATGTTGTTTTGTGTTTTTGTATAAATTTACCTATGCAATAGCCATAAAAGTTCTTTCTAATGTCTCATCAACAGTTTCTGGTAATAAATTAAATTTTAAAGCAACTTTAACATAACAACTTTTCTTAATAATGAAATAAGTTTTATATGTTTTGGTTATTCGATCACAAAGCTCTTTATCAGTTTCTCTATCTCCAATACTATATTTGAATACTTTTAATTCATCATCTGTAAAATTTGCTTTTAAGTCTTCAACTTTTTTTCAAACTCTTTTAAATATTTTATATATGATTCTCTTTTTAAAAGTGATTTTAGTTCTTCACTTGAACTATTGGATTTATTTTTAGCATAATCTCTACAATTCGTTTTTTCTATCATATGATCTCTAACTAAACTGCAAATGAAATTATAATCATCAAATAAATCAAAAACTGCTTTGCTTAATTCTTTCATTTCAAAGTTATCTAAATACTTTCTTGAAATAAGTGCTTTCATATTTATCCCCCTCTAGTTTCTCAAAAAAGAGAAAATACTATCGTTCTAGTAATTTTCTCTTGTTGCTTATAAAGTTATAAATTGAAAGCATTACCAGAACCCCAAAACTGCTAATTACTACATAATTTATATTAAAGATAATATAAATAATTGTAGTATATAATACAACTTTTTATTAAAAAGTCAAGCATTTTTGCATTACCAACTGCAATTTTGCAGTGAAAAAGGTAAAAAAATAAGACCTCTCTACATGAAAAGTCCTATTTATAACATTGTAACATGGGATTTTTGGAATAACAATATCCAAAATGTAGTCATATTTATAGGTAAAATTATTGGAATTTATCTTCCATTTTAGAATAGTTTACTAAAGAAGCTAACCTTTCCCATATTTAAAAACTTATCTTCATAACATTTATCAATAATTTCTTGGTTAGTATTATTTTCAACTAATGCACATATTTCATTAAAATATTTGTTTGTTCCTCTCTTACTATTAAATTCTTTTTTTAATAACTGTGGAATTGGTTTGTGATTGATAATTGCTAATAAACATACAATATAGTTATCAGTATTCCTATCAGTGTTTACTAATTGCACTGAATACTTAATGTTATCTTTGTTATAATCTTTAGAATTACATACTTTACCATCGTCAAAATAAAATTCTTCTGGTTTTCTTTTCTTCTGATGATTTATTGTACGATAAAGTTTTCTAATTTTTCTTTGCATAATTCCTTTCCCCCTTTTTAAATTTAACTTCGTTAAAAGTGATATGTATAAACCATTTTTTATATATGCCTGATCTAAATCATCTATGGTAATTATCATATCTTCACTTTCTGAATTTTTACCTTTTATATTCTTTATTTTTCCATTTAGTAATTTAATTAAATCACTAATATCAATTTCTACAAATGATAACACCTCTGATGTATCAAAATTCTTAAATTCTTCTACTTGAATATTTAAGTCCAAACTATAATAATATTGGAACTCTTTTATTTTATAATCCTTTGAAATAGTCTTATTACATTTTCTTTTTTCTAAAAAAGTTAATTCTTCATACTCAACAGTAAATCCTGTTTCTTCTTTTATTTCACGAACACCATTTTGTAATGTTTCGCCAGAGATAAGATGTCCTCCTGCAGTAATTTCTAAAAGTGGAATTTTGTTTATTTTGTTATAGTTAGGATTTTTTAATTGCATAAATACTTTATGTCTTTTACTGTTATAAATTAAACATCCGAATACTTTATGCCAATAACCTAATTTATGAGCTTTTCCTTTTTCACAATAACCTAATAGATTTTCATTAGAATCATATATATCAATATATTCGTTTACTTTATTATTTCCTTTTCTAAATCTATCTAAAAAGCCATTAGCATCTTTTAACATATCATCAAATTCTTTAATCATATCTAACTTATAATCTTTAGATATGTTATAAGTAATGATAAATAGTTTGAATAAACGATCCTTTACAAAATCATAACTAGAATCAAATCCATATCTACTCTTTTTAAAGCGACATTCATTGATTTCCATAACTGCTTCTGTTAATTGTCCCAATAAAATTGTAATTCCATTTATGTTATCATATTTAAAGTCTTTATAATCTTTTATATCATACATATTGATATTCATGATTTTAGCCAAATTGATTAGTTGCAATAAAACATCTGATAATTCATCTCCTAGATTATCAATTTTTCTTTTATTTTCATTAACATTTTCATTCGCAAATAAAACATTATAAACATGACCTAATTGTACATAAAGTTCATTTAGATAAATTTGAGGATTCCATGCTTTATTTTTGGTAATATCAAAATCGCTTACTAACTTTAATGCTGATTTATAATGGACATCTAAAAACTTAATAATATCTTTCATTACTTTGCACCTACTTTCAATACCAAAGGTTTTGCACCATTTAATGTAGAATTGTAAGTATCTGGAACAATACAGTTTGAAGAAATATATACTTTAACTCCTAATTTATAAGATAAATAAGAAGCATCACTTATTTTTAAATCTATATTTTTAAGTTCTAAACTGCCAAATTCATCAAAATAAAATCCTACATTTTCAATGTTAAAATCCAGTTTTTTTAATAGATTTTTACATTGATTTATTATTTGTTGTTGGTTTAATAATTTATGAGCTAGTTTACAACGATTTCTTTGTTCTTCACTGCAATGATTATAATTTTGACATTCAAATGTTCCATAATATTGTGATGATGCTCTTTTTAATTTTGCATTTAATCCACAAGTATTCGTTTGAAATGTTTGTTGTTTATGAGAATATGAATTATTAAAATAATCCCATGCACTTTGAGGCCATACACAGTTGGCTTTTAGTGCTTTTTCTTTATTCTCTTTTATTTCATTCCAACACTCTATTTTATCAATAAATGTTTCAATGAGAGCAAGTCCAGTAATTACTGACACATCAGTATATTGATTCACAAAATCTAATATTTCTTGAATCCTTTCTGGATTAGAGTTTTGAGGAAGAAATGGTCTAAAGTAATGAATAACATCAATATTGTTCTCACTTAACAATTTAAAATTTCTTTTTAAAATTTCTTCAGAAATAGCAGGTTCTACATCCTTTCCTAATCCAGAATAACTAATATAAAATACTATATTTTGCCCATTTGATTTCATCTTTTTTACTAAATCAATTACATTATTAGTAATTTTACATTTTGTAATAATTACTAAATCATTTTTTATATGATGTTTTCTTATTTCTTCTAAAAGCTCAATTAAATAATTTATATTAGTTTCATTTAAGAAAGCATCAGTATTAGGTAATAGACAAACTGGAATATCTAAATCATAATATTTATAATTTAATAATTGTTCTACTGCTTCCTTTGGGGTTGCTAAAATCTTTGGTACATGACAATTATCATTAGTTGCTTGTAATAGACAATATTTACAATTATTAGTGCAACCTATAATAGAGTTAATTGCTAACCAACTCGAATGCATTTCAATTACTTGCATATAAACACCTCGCTTTAATGGTGCTTATAATAACATATCTATTGAAATAGATAGCCATACAATTTTACAACTGTAACTGCAAAATTGCAAAATAATACTCTAGTCTATTAAAACTAGAGTATAAAATATTTTATTATTCAAATTCATTTAATAACATTTTAGCAGATTCTGATAAATTTTCTGGAATATATGCTATTATAATTTCTTTGTTTAAATCAATATCTAGAGTTTTATATTCATTATCAGTAATATATCTTTTAGGAACTAAACCAAATCCAAGTCCAGAATCAATATAATCCATAATAGATTCATAATTATCTATTTCTAACGAAAGATTTTTACTAATATTTTCTTTCTTTACTAATTCATCAAACATTTTTCTTTCAGTTTTAGAAGTAATTGGTAAGATTAAAGGTAAATCCATTAAATCTTTTATAGAATTCAATTCAATTTTAAAATATTGTGGAGAATATGCTATGCAGTATTGATCTAAAAATAATTCTTTTACTTTAATATTGCTACTTTTTTTAAAATTATTTACTGGAGTGTCAATAATAAAATCAACATAAAATTGGGACAATTTTTCATATAATTCCTGTGTTGGTAAATTAATTATTTTAACAACAACATTAGGATACTTGCTTTTAAAGTTCTTAATCTTATCATTTGCAAATCCTAATTCCATCTCTGGACTTATACCAATAGTTAATTTTCCACTATTAAGAGATTTACTTTGTGTATATGTTTTTTCTGCTAAAAGCATCATGTTATATGCTTTTTCATATCCTTCAAATAATTTTTTTCCATCTTCAGTTAATTCAAAAGTTTTTTGATTTCTATTTAATAATTTCGTTTGCATTATCTCTTCTAATGCTTTTATATGTCTTGAGACATTAGTTGGATCAATATTAAGTTTTGATGCAGCATCAGTTAAATCTTTAGATTGTCCAACTATTACAAAAGTTCTAATATAATCCAGATTCATTGATTGAGTTTTTAGCATACTACTTCCCCCTCTTTAAATTGGTTTATATAATATACTATAAAACGACAAAAGTCAACAAAAAAACTGCATTTTTGCATTTTTAAATATATTTATATTGCGATTTTGCAGTTTATATATATTTGATAAATTATACTTATTTTAGATAATTTACTCGATAAATTGACTATCTAAGTTTTGTCAATACTAAATTTATAAAAATATTATACCACGACTAAAATCACGAAAATAGGCATTTTTTTAAAATTTTCGTGTATTATAGTGATATATGTGATAAAATGAATTTGTTAATTTATTTTGAATGTTGTATTATTTTTGCACATTGTATATAACATTCTTAATATTTTTGTTGAACACGCAGTTAGGCTTTCATAGTAATGTTTGCCTTCTGCTTTTTTTGTTAAATAATAATTATAAACTGGATGGTTAGGACACTGATGACCTAATTTAACTACCATTTGGCTAATATTAAATAATATCCATCTTGCATATTTATTTCCTCGTTTAGAGATTGTTCCATGAACATTAATACTTTTTCCTGATTGTATAATTGTTGGATCTAACCCACAAAAAGCAATTAATTGTTTATGGTTATCAAACCTAGTAATATCTCCAAGTTCTCCAAGTAATTCAGTTGTTAATACTTCTCCAATACCATAAAACGAATTGATAATGTCAAAGTAAGGTGATTCTTTTGCTGTTTCAATCATCTTATCTTTTAACTCATTTATTGTTTTAATATTTTCCTGTAAAATACTTGCCATATCGGATAAATTTTTAACATCTGAATGATCTTTATCTACTCCTGGATAAGAATTAAGAGAAATTTCTTTAACCTTATTTGCTAATCTTTTGTAATAATAATCATGTCTTGAATTGGTTTTATACAGGTTGTTATATAAAGCATCAATTCTTTTCTCTTTAACAATATAAGCATGAGGAAATGTTTTTATAAAGTTTAAAGCTGTTTCTTCATAAATTCTACTACCTTTAAATAGTTCCTCAAACTCTGGAAAACAAATATTAATCAATCTTTTATATCTATTTTTACAACTA